>CAWBVR010000029.1:0-74308 GCA_963792235.1 Vulcanimicrobiota bacterium | reverse complement strand
GGCCTTGATCGCGCAGACGAACGACCTCGTCGTCCCGGCAGGCGGCTTCACGCCGTATCCGGAGGTGCCGCAGCCCAACATCTTCCCGATGGAGTGGCGCGTCGAGACGCCCAAGCTTGCGGACCTCTACGAGCGCGCGAAGCGGCACGTGTGGAACCCGTCCGATTTTCCGTGGGACACGCTGCGCGCCGAAGACTTCACCGAAGAGCAGCGCCTGGGGATCATGTACTGGTACGCGGTGCTTGCGAACTTCGACGGCTCCGGGCCGGCTGTGTTCGCGAAAGCGACGATCCACGCGTTCGAGACGCATCAAGAAGACCCGATCCGCAAGTGCTTCTTCTCGATCACGCACGACGAGATGAACCACGAGGAAGTCTGCCAGCGCGCGATTCAAGCGCTCGTGCCGGGCGGCCCGATGGATTTCGAAGCGACGAGCGATCTCGCCAAAGCGGCGCAGAACAACATCGGCTGGCTCTACCACAACGGCGGGCGCTACTGGTCGGGCTACAGCGCGTCGCTCGCGAAGTATCCGCTGAGCGTGCTGTTCACCTCGTTCATGATGGGCGAGGTCGCGTCGTCGACGCTGTTCTTCGGCATGTCGAAGAAGGCGACGCACCCGCTGTTCAAAGAGATCTTCAAGAAGGTCGGTCAGGACGAGGCGCGCCACCTCGCCATCTGCCTCACCGTGCTCGAGCGCGACTGGCCCGGTCTGACCGACGAGTACAAGACTATGATCACGAAGCAGCTGCGCGCGGGCTTCGTGTTCCTGAGCATGATCTTGTGGGAGCCGCCCAACCAGTTCTGGGACATCCCGGACTATTTTCTGCCGAACCACCGCGTGCTCGTGCAGCACGCGCGCGACGCCGGCTTGGGCGTGCTGACGTTCGACGAGCAGGCCGAGAACTGGCGCACGGCGCTGGCGCGCGTGCGCGCGATCGTCGGCGAGTGGGGAATCGAGTTCCCCGCGATCCCGGAACTCGACCTCGACGGCGTCGACGTCGGCCACATCGGCCCCGAGGACATCATCCCGGTCTTCTGATTTACGGGTGGACGCTCACCACCACGATCATGATGACCGTCAGGATGACAGGCAGCAGCGCACGCAGCGTGCGGCTCGGCGCGACGCGGTATGTCATCTTGCGCGCAAGCTCGATCTGGCGGTCGATGATCCAGCCCGCGAACCACGCGAGCTCGGCGATCAGCAGCACGACCAGCGCGACCAAGAACCGCTGATCCGATCGAGGCGGGTGCATCAGCATGCTGGCGCCTGCAACGCCCAGCGCGATTGCGACGGCGGCCGGCGCCGCCCACACCATCGCTTTCGGCCCGAAACGCCGGGGTCGCCCGTCGATGCGGATCCCCATCGGGATGCGCTTTGGCGCGCTTCGATAGCGCCGCGCGACGTGCCATACCAGCCAAAGCACCGACAGCACCGCGACCGCGAGCGCAATCGGTAGCGCGACCGGATCGATGACCTCGCCGATTGTCATGCGCTTGCTGCCGCCGGTGCGTGCAAGAACGTCGACAGCGTGATCGATCGTACCATTCGGGTACGGTTCGCTCATGGACGTCCCACGCTTTCCGGCGGTGGCCGGCGAGGCACTCGACGGTACGCAGTTTGCGGCGCCTCGCGATCTCACCGCCGGGCGGACGGTCGCGATGATCGGGTTTGTGCTCGAGCACAGGACCGAGCTGGAGTCGTGGGTGCCCTTCATCGATGCGCTCGTGCGTTCGCGCTCGGACGTGCGCGCGCGACTGTTCATCGGCCTCGGCACGCCGAAGTGGCTGCGCCGCGGGATCCTGACCGCGATGAAAGCGGCTGTCCAGGCGCCGGAGCTGCGCGCGTCGACGATCCCGCTGTTCGTGAACGTCGAAGCGTTCGCGCGCTCGCTCGGCATCAGCGACCGCACGCACCTTACCCTGCTGCTGGTGGAGCCCGATGGCCGCATCACCTGGCGCGGATCGGGCCCGTTCTCCGACGCGGCGGGCGCGTCGCTCACCGCTGCGCTAGGCGGTTAGGTCCCGAGCGGCTGCTGCCCAAGCGGCGGCTGCCCAAGCGGCGGCTGCCCGAGCGGCTGCTGCCCGAGCGGCTGCTGCCCGAGCGGCTGCTGCCCGAGCAGCGCGATGTCGGGCAGGACGATGCGGCGCTGGCGCGGGTCCATCATCCCGGCGATGCGGTACTCCGTGCCGTCGCTGGACGCGCCGATCGCGAACGCGCCGCGCAGCCGAGTCGCGGGCTCGGCCGTGGGCGCGAGCGAGGCGACGAGCTCGAAGTAGCGCGGCGGCATGCCGTCGCCGGCGGCCGGCTCGTGAACCAGCTCGACGACGTGATCGCAGTCGGCAGCGGTCCCGAGGTTCAGCACCACGGCGCTCACCCCGACGACCGTGTGGTCGGCTGCGCTCAGCGTGCAACGTAGCCGAAGGGCCTTGTCGACGGCGGGTAACCCGCTCCCGCTAACCCGAGCCACAAAGCGATATGCCTTCGCGGCAGACGAGGGCTCCGGGAAAAGCATCACGCCGCTCGACGTTACCGCCGTGCACTTACGGCGCGCTTACGTCTTCGACCATCATCCTTCGAAGCGCGGGAGGAGGGCGCCGGGGGCGCCGGTGAGCATCGCCGAAGCGGCCCGTATGACGACGACCCTGGCCTCCGGCGCCGACCTCTTCGCACGCCACCGCGACACGCTCGAAAAAGCGCGCGAAGCGATCCGGACGCGCGCGTACTTCAGCGCCTATCCCGAAAGCGCGAGCGGGAAAATCTACGGCGAGACTGCCGCGGCCGAAGGGAAGACGGCGTTCGAAGCGCGGCTCGGCAACGCGTTCGAGCTCGATCAGCCCGCGACGGGCGAGACCGTTTCCACCGAGCGCTCGCCGTACGGGATCGCGCTGGACGTGCAGTATCCCGTCGCCGACGTGGACGCGCTGCTGGCGGCCGCGAGCCGTGCGGTGGAGACGTGGGGCGCGGCGTCGATCGACGAGCGCGCCGGCGTCGCGCTCGAAGCGCTTGCGCGGCTGAACAAACGGTCGTTCGAGATGGCGCACGCCGTGTCGCATACGAGCGGGCAAGGCTTCATGATGGCGTTCCAGGCCGGCGGACCGCACGCGCAGGACCGCGCGCTGGAAGCGATCGCGTACGCGTACGAAGAAATGTCGCGCATCCCCGGGCGCGTCGTCTGGGAAAAGCCCGGCAAACCCGAACCGATTCGCGTTGAGAAAACGTATCGTATCGTGCCGCGCGGCGTCGATGTCACCATCGGCTGCTCGACGTTTCCGACGTGGAACGCGTATCCCGGGCTGTTCGCGAGCCTCGTCACCGGCAACGCCGTCATCGTGAAGCCGCATCCGCAGGCGGTGCTGCCGCTCGCGATCACGGTCGAGATCCTGCAGGGCGTACTGCGCGAGGCGGGTTTCGATCCGCACGCCGTGCAACTCGCCGTCGACACGCCGGAGCGCCCGCTGGCGAAAGTGCTCGCGCAGCGCCCGGAGGTGGCGCTCATGGATTACACCGGCTCGACGGAGTTCGGCGACTGGCTGGAGCAGAACTCGCGCGCGCTGGTGTACACCGAAAAAGCCGGTGTGAACAGCGTCGTGATCGACTCCATCGACGACCTCAAAGGGATGACGCGCAATCTTGCGATGTCGCTTTCGCTGTACTCCGGTCAGATGTGCACGACCCCGCAGAACCTGTTCGTCCCGCGCGACGGTATCGTTGCGGCCGGTGAAAAGGTGTCGTTCGACGACGTCGTCGCGGCGATCGTGAAGGGGATCGACGGTCTGCTCGGCGATCCCGCGCGCGGCGCGGCGACGCTCGGCGCGATCGCCACCGACGGCACGCTCAAACGCATCGACGAGGAGAACGCGAAGCCCGGCGTCGTGCGCAAGAGCGAGCCGTTCGCGAACCCGGAGTTCCCGGGCGCGCGCGTGCGCACGCCGCTGGTCGCGGTGGTCGACGCCGCGGACCGCGAGCGCTACGACCGCGAAGCGTTCGGGCCCATTGCGTTCGTCGTGCGCACGGCGGACACCGACGAGTCGCTGCGGCTGGCAACGAGCGCGGCGCAGCGCCGCGGCGCCATCACCGCGATCGTGTACACCACCGACGATGCGGTGCTCGCGAAAGCGC
The DNA here is from genome assembly GCA_963792235.1 of Vulcanimicrobiota bacterium. Taxonomy (GTDB): domain Bacteria; phylum Vulcanimicrobiota; class Vulcanimicrobiia; order Vulcanimicrobiales; family Vulcanimicrobiaceae; genus Vulcanimicrobium. The sequence goes on along the minus strand of CAWBVR010000029.1, from coordinate 70,188 downwards.
AGCGCTGGGCGCAGGACGGTCGCGTGAACCTCGCGGTGAACCTCACCGGCACGCTGCTGGTGAACCAGTCGGCGGCGTTCAGCGATTATCACGTAACGGGCGGCAACCCGGCGGGCAATGCGTCGCTGACCGACGCGGCGTTCGTGGCCAACCGCTTCCGCATCATCGAAACCCGCACGCCGCTCGCGTGAGCGTTGCTCCGCTGACCGGCGACGCGCTCGCGCGCGCGTGCGCCGAGGCGATGCTTTCGCGCGACCGCGCGTCGCAGGCGCTCGGGATCGTGCTCGAGGACGCGCGGCCGGGGTACGCGCGCGCATCGCTCACCATCACCGAGACGATGGTGAACGGGCACGCGATCGCGCACGGCGGCGTGACGTTCACGCTGGCCGACTCGGCGTTCGCGTTCGCGTGCAACTCGCGCAACGAGCCCAACGTCGCGCTGCAGGCGTCGATCTCGTACGTCAACGCGGTGCGGCTGGGCGACCGGCTCGTCGCCGAGGCGCAGGAGCAGTCGTCGAAGGGACGCACCGGCGTGTACGACATCACCGTCACGCGCGGCGACGGCGAGCTCGTCGCGCTGTTCCGCGGCGTGTGCTACCGCATCAAAGGGACCGTTTTGGAAGGCGCTGGGACCTGACGAAGCCAGGTTTGACGCGATCGCGCCTATGAACGGCGGATTGCTGGCGGGCGTCAACATCGGCGGCACGACGACCAGCGTCGTGCTCGGCACCGCGGACGGCACGATCGTGGAAAAACGCGCGTGGCCCACGCAGGCGCGTGACGGCGAGGCGCTGTACGCGGCGGTGCTCGGCGCGTTGCGCGACGTCGCGGCGGACGCGCAGGCGATCGGCGTCGCCGTCGGCGGGCCGATGGACGCGCGCACGGGCACGGTGATCTCGGCGCCTCATTTGCCTGGGATGCACGGGTTCGCGCTGGGCGCGCGGCTGCGCGCGGACACGAATAAAGCCGTCGCGGTGCATCACGACGCGGCCGCTTGCGCGCTCGCGGAAGTGCGCTGGGGCGCGGACCGCGCCGTCGCCGGGCTCGCATACCTCACGTGCGGAACGGGCTTCGGCGCGGGCATCGTGATCGGCGGCCGCGCGCGCTACGGCTCGCGCGGCTTTTCACCGGAGCTCGGCCACGTGCGCTACCGCGACGACGGTCCCGACGTGTTCGGCAAACCGGGCTGCTTCGAGTCCTACGGTGCCGCGAGCGCGCTGCCGAAGCTCGCACGCATGCGCGATCCGTCGTTCGATGCGACAACGGGTGCGGACGTCGCGGAGCGCGCGGCGCGCGGCGATCCGATCGCGCAGGCCGCGCTCGACGACAACGCCGCAGCGGTCGGCGCCGCGTGCGCGCTGCTGGCCGATCTGCTCGTGCTCGACGTGATCGTGCTTGGGAGCCTCGCGACGTATCTGGGCGAACCATGGATCGCGCGCGTACGCGCGGCGTTCGCGCGGGAAGCGCTGCCGGACCACGCCGCATCGTGCACGCTGCGCGCGCCGTCGCTGGCCGCCGTGCAAGACCTCAGCGGCCTTGCCGCAGCGAGCCCGTGATCAGGGAAAGACTTGCGGGAAGTAGGCGTTGACCAGCCGGTCGCCGTTTTTGAGGCGCGCGAAGCAGTACGGAAACGTTTGGTCCACCGTTCGCGTCAGATCGATGCGGCACTCCGCCGACGCGTAGTGAATCGAGAGCGCACGGCGCCGGCGGCCGGTGCGGTTGACGCCGCTGGAGTGGACCATGAGGCTGTGGAAGAACACGGCGCCGCCTCGCGGCACCAGCACCGGAACGAATCGCATATCGGCATCGGGCGGGCGGAGCGAGTCGGCCACGTCGGTGTACACGTTGCCGCCGTCGACCTGCTCTTGAAAGTCGTCAGCCAAACTGCGCTTGGAGGCAAACTCGCCCCAGCGGTGCGATCCGGGGATCAGCTCCACGGGGCCGATCTCGGGTGACATGTCGTCGAGCGCGATCCAGCACGTGAGCATCTGCGGGCTCGTCGAGAACTGCCAGTAGCGATAGTCCTGGTGCGTGGCGATCGGGGAGCCGCCGCCGGGCTTGTCGAGCAGCTGGTCCTCGACCACCGACACGGATTCCGTGTGCAGCAGCTGGGCCGCCGCCTGGGCCGGCTCGCGCCGCGTTACCAGCGACCACACGTCGGCGTCGACGAGGCGGCTGTTGAGCACCCACTGGGTGGTGTTGGCCTTTCCGAAGGTCCGGTGCGGCGTCGACCGCAGCGCCGGCGGTCTCCGGTCGCCGGTGTACTCACCGGCGAGCACGCGGTCCATCCCGGCGCGAGCGATCTCGACCTCTTCGGGCCCGAACAGGCGGTCGACGATCAGAAAGCCGTCCCGGTCGAACTGCCGGACCTGCTCGTCGCCGATCTGGAACCGTTCGTCGCTGATCTCGAACACAGACCCTCCTGCCTCAGACCACCCGAGCGGCGGTCGCCACACACGTTGCCGCCATGATAAACGCGTGCTCGCCGCAACGCAACTGCACCTTGCTACAAATTGAGGGCCGGCTCGTTTGGTCGCTTACCGCCGGGGCGGCCGGGTTAATAGCGGCCCAGGATGCGCTGCTCGCCGCCGATCGCGCCGAGTGCAGCGTGCAGCCGCGCATCGTCCACGTTCGCGAGCTCGACGAAAAACCGGTAGCGGAACGGCACGCGGCGATCGGGCCGCGCGATGAGGAAACGTAGGTCGATCGCCCGGTCGGCGAACGCGCTGAGCGCGTCGCGCAGCGAGCCGGGGCGGTCTTCGACCGCGATCCCGATGCACGCCCGGTCGCCCGGCGCTGCGTCACCCTGCGCGCGACCCAGCAAAAAGAAGCGGGTGTAGTTCTCGGCTTCGTCCTGCACGGCGCGCGCGAGGATCGTTCCGCCGTGGATTTCTGCGGCGAGCGCCGGCCCGACGGCAGCGATCGCCGGATCGCCCAACGTGACGACTTCGCGAACGGCGCCCGCGGTGTCCGTCGTCGCGGCCTGCCGCCAGCCGTGCGCGGCGAGGTAGCTGCGAACTTGCTCGAGCGCGACCGGGTGCGAGCGGACCTCGGCGATCGTCGCTTCGCTCGCGCCGTGCGTGCCGATCAGACATAGCTCGATCGCGAGCGTCGTTTCGCCGCGGATGCGCAGCGCCGGACGTTCCCACAGCAACTCGTAGTTGCGTGGGACGGGGCCTGCGATCGCGTTCTCCACCGGTAGCACGGCGTAGTCGGCTTCGCCCGCGTCGAGCGCCGCCGCCGCCGCATCGAACGAAGCGTAGCCGCGCGTCTGGGCGCCGGGCACCAGCGCGCGCGCCGCGACGTCGCTGAACGCACCCGCGTGGCCCTGATACGCGACCGTCGGCACGTGATCGTCAGACGGCGCTGTTGGTGCCGGCGGAGATGGAGCGCCTCATCGAGCGGCTTGCCTTTGCGCGGCGGCGTAGCGTGCTTTGACGTCGGCGTCGGCGGGGTTCAGCGCGAGCGCGCGGTGGTAGTAGTCCGCCGCCTTGTCGAACTTCTGCGCAGCGAATTCCATGTCGCCGAGCTGTATCAGCGCGGCGCGGTCCTTGGGGTTGCGGGCGATGCGGTCGCGCAGTTCCACAAGCTGCTGCATCACGGGCGCCGGCGGTCCCGCTGCATTGCCGCCGCCCGTGGATGCGCCGGGCAGCGTGTTCGTGTCGCCGCGCGTAGAGCCGGTACCGGTCTGCGGCACGGTGAACGTCCCCGGCGGATCGGTCGCTAGCGGCACCGGCGTCGCCGCGATGCGCGCGTCGCCCTGCTGAGCGGGTTGGCCGCTGGGTCCGAAGGCCGATCCGGTGGTGCCGAAGCCGATGCGCAGAAACCAGCCTAAAATTCCGAGGAAGACGACGGCAAAGACTACGAGGATCGGAATCGCGATACGCGCCGGCAAGCCCACGCGGGTCACTTGGCGAATGCTATCGCGTGCTCCCCGGTCTTCCCGACGTCGCCGAGCTCCAGCTCCTGTTCGCACAGTACAACTGGATGCATTTCCGCGGCGAGATCCCCACCTACCGGATCGCGTACAACATGCGGTTCTCCAACAGCGCCGGTCGCGTGACGTACAAGCCGCCGCTGATCGAGCTGTCGCCGAAGCATTTGGTCGGCAAGGAGGGCGAGTTGCGCGAGACGCTGCTGCACGAGATGATCCACGCGTGGCTGCACGCGCTGGGCAAGCCGCCGGGCCACACGGCGACGTTCAAGAAGAAGATGCGCGAACTGGGCCTGCGCTCGATCTATCACGACCTCGGCAAAGCCGCGCCGCTGAACGAGTCGACGAAACGCTACATCATCCGCTGCGAGAAGTGCACGATGGAGCTGCTGCGCAAGCGCAAGCCGTCACCGAACGTCGTGTGCGCGCGCTGCCGCAAGCCGCTCGTGGTGTTCGAGGTGGTGGAGATGCGGCCAGTGGAGCTCGGCCGCGCCGCGTCTAAAGGGCCGCGCTGAAGAAGCTGTAGCCGTTTTCCTGGAGGACGGCGACGGAGCTGATTCCGGCGGGGACGATGTCCGTGCCGGGCAGTGCGCGGGCGCGCAGCTTCGTCTGGACCGCGAACGCGTCGTCGCTGCCGTTGTAGCCTGCCGCGACGATGCGGTTTGCGACGTCGCCCAGCGCCGTGTTGCAGAGGATGATGCGCACGCCGCGGCCGATCAGCGCGGGGACGGAACGGTCGCCGCCGCGGCCGGGCGTGCTGTGCGACCACGGATTGCCTTGCGATGCGTCCACGGTGAGGAACTCTTGCTGGACCTTCTTGACGATCTCCGCGAGCTTGTACGTGCGCCACGCTTCGTCGTCGAGGCCGATCGTCACCGCGGAGCCGTACAGCACCAGCGCGATTTGCACGTTCGCATGCGGCTCGTGCCAGACCGTCTCGAAGCCGTTGAGCGTGTTGATGACGAACTGCAGCGGCGCGCCGTCGCCGACTCGCGGTGCGGCGATCAGCTGACGGTGCTTGGCGCTGCTGCGGATGCGCGCGACGAACGCGGACTCTTCGAGAATCAGCGTTGTCCGCGGCGCTCGCGGGCGCGGCGACCGTGCCGGCCGCCAACGCCGCGACCGCTCCGGCAGTCAGGAACTCGCCCCGTTTCGTCATGAGGCCACGATACCCACACACGACGGTTGCCTTACGCACGATGTGCTAAGAATCGACCCTGCTTTTTTGGGCGCGTACCTGACTTTCGCAATGTGCACCCTCGCCGAACCGGATTGATGCGTCGAGACCCCATGTGCTGCGGGTTCGATTCCCGCCCGCTCCAGCCCGGGAGGTTTACCGACCGGTGATGGTGTGCTAGGATGCCGTAGGGTCTCGAAGCCGAAGTCGCACCATCGAACGAGCACCGCGTCGCAAGGCGCGGTGCTCGCCGCTTTCTCAGACAAGATGCCTGAGCGCCAACCCAAGCGCCGCTACGATCAGCGCCGTGGCGAGCAGCGTGATCAGCGTCGGCGACGATACGCGCTTTTGGATCAGCGGGCCGATGCTGCCGCCGACGAGTCCGCCCGCCACCAGCGGCGTCGTGAACGGCCAGTCCACGTCGCCGGCGAGCGCGTGCGTGACGATGCCGACCGGCGCGGTCATCGTGATGACGAATGCGCTCGTTGCCGTGACGACGTGCGGCGGCATGCGCGCCGCGATCAGCAGCAGGGGGATCAGCACCACGCCGCCGCCGATCCCGAACAGCGACGAGAAGAAGCCGATCCCGATGCCCGCGACGACGCCCACGCGCGGATCGTGCGCGAACGTTCGCTCGCCGGCCGGGCGTGACGTGACCGAACGGCGGCGTATGACGAGCACCGCGAGCACGATCAGCACGCACCCGTATGCAATGTCGAAACCGCTCGGCGTGAATCGCTTCACCGCGAAGACGCCGGCGATGCTGCCGGGGACTGCGCCCAGCGTGAAGGGCAACGCGAGCCGCAGGTCGACGACGCGGTTGCGCAAGTAGCCGAACGTCGACGCACCGGTGTTCGCGAATACCATCAGCAGCGACGTCCCGGCGACTTGCGCGGGCGGGACGCCGAACGCGATGCGCAGCACGGGGATGATCACGAATCCGCCACCCAGCCCGACGATGGAGCCGAAGATGCTCGCTACGACGCCGACGGCGAAGAGTTCGAGCGCGCCGAGCGGGTTCATCGCATCACCGCGTCACCGCGCGGCGGTTCAGCTCTGGACGCGCCCGATGTAGCGGCGGTCGCGCGTGTCGATGCGGATGACGTCGCCGGGGTTGACGAACAGCGGGACGTTGACCGTCGCGCCGGTCTCGAGCTTCGCCGGCTTCGTGGTGCCGGTGGCGGTATCGCCCTTGAATCCGGGATCGGTCTCTTCAACCTTCAGCTCCACGTGCGCCGGCAGGTCGGCGCCGATCGGCGTGCCGTCGTGGAACTGCACGGCGATGCGCATGCCGTCTTTGAGGAAGTCGGCCGGATCGCCGATGACGTCCTTCTGCAGCGTGAAGTTCTCGTACGTCTCGCTGTCCATGAAGTGGTAGCCGTCGCCGTCGTTGTAGAGCATCTGCATGTCGCGGTTGTCGACCGTGGCGCGCTCCAGCTTTTCGCCGGCGCGGAACGTGCGTTCGACGGTCGCGCCGCTCTTGACGTTCTTGAGCCGGGTGCGCACGAACGCAGAGCCCTTGCCCGGTTTGACGTGCAGAAACTCGATCACCGTCCAGAGCTGGCCGTCGATGACGATGGTGACCCCGTTGCGAAAATCATTCGAACTAATCATGAACTTTAGAGGAATTCTCCGAGGAAAATGATGCCGGCTGCGAAGGCGCCACGTGTGGCGCTCGGTTCACGCTGTATGCGCGAAGCGCATGCAGCCTTCATTGCTGAGGGCCCGCCTTCAGCAACGAGAGACGGTTTTCCGTCCCGTTCCGCAGGCGCTCGAGGTTTTCGCGGTGGCGATAGATGACGACCAATGCCAGCACGATGCCGCTGACGAGGCCCTCCCTGCCCAGGCCGTACCACAGCACGAAGCCCATCGCGATCGAGGCGAGCATCGAAGCGACCGACGCGTAGCCGCACGCCACCACGACCGCGACCCAGAGCAGCATGAACGCGAGCCCGGCGGGCCACCATAGCGCGAACAGCGCGCCGAAATAGGTGGCGACCCCTTTCCCGCCTTTGCCGCCGAGAAAGGGCGACCAGCAGTGGCCCACCACCGACGCGACCGCCGCGAGCGTGGCGGGGAGCAGACCGCCGATCGCGCCGGCCGCGAGCGTCGGTGCGAAGCCCTTGAGCGCGTCGAGCGCGAGCACCGCGATCGCGCCGCGCTTTCCGAGCGTGCGCAGTGCGTTCGCCGCGCCGATGTTGCCGCTGCCGGACTTGCGGATGTCGGTCTTGTAGAACGCGCGCGACACGAGCACCCCGAACGGGATCGCGCCCGCGAAGAAGCCGGCGACCACGGCTGCGACGGACAATGCAACCGGGTTCACCGCGAATGCTCCCCGCGATCACCCTCGTCGCGCCGCGAGCGAAACTCGAACGTGAGCGGCACGCCTTCGAAGTCGAACTCCGCGCGCAGCGTGTTCTCGATGAATCGCTTGTACGACGCGGGCACCAGATCGGGATCGTTGACGTGGAACACGAACAGCGGCGGGTGCGTCTGCGGCTGCGACACGTACAGCACCTTGAGTGGCTTGCCCGAGTGGATCGGCGGCGGGTGCGCGAGCACCGCGTCGCGCACGACGGCGTTGAGCTTCGCCGTCGGGATGCGGCGGTCGAGGTTCACCGCGACCTTTTCGACCAGCGGCATCAGGCTCTGCAGCCGGCGCTTCGTGAGCGCCGACAAGAACGTCACCGGCGCGAACGACGCGAACGGCAGCTGCGCGTGGATCTCGTTCGCGAGCTCGCCTTGGCTGTACTCGCCCAGCTCGCGCACGAGGTCGTACTTGTTGCCGACGATCACGAGCGCTTTGCGTTCTTCCAGCGCGATGCCGGCCAAGCGGCGGTCTTGATTGGTCGGGCCCGCGAGCGCGTCGATCAGCAGGATCGCGACGTCGCAGCGCGCGATGGCCTTCAGCGAGCGTAGCGATGAATAGTATTCGATGGACCCGTGGTGGCCCGGCTGTTTGCGCACGCCGGCAGTGTCGATCAGGCGGAACGTGCGGCCGCTCCAGGTGAACAGCGTGTCGATCGCGTCGCGCGTCGTGCCGGGCACGTCGGAGACGATCGCGCGTTCTTCGTTGAGCAGCGCGTTGAGGAGCGACGATTTGCCGACGTTGGGCCGCCCGATGAGCGCGAGCGACAGTTCCGCTTCGCCGACGTTGCTGGGATCCTCCGGCGGCAGGGCGTCGACGATCGCGTCGAGCAAATCGCCGGTGCCTTCGCCGTGCAGCGCCGACACGCCGTACACCTCGCCGAATCCGATTCCGCCGAACTCCGCGTGCACCGACGCGGCGTGCTTGGGCGACTCGATCTTGTTCGCGGCGAGGATCACCTTGCGGCGATTGCGGCGCAAGATGTTCGCGACGTCCTGGTCGACGGGCGTGAGACCGTCTTGCGCGTCGACGACGAACACGATCACGTCGGCGTCGCGCGCGGCGGATTCGGCCTGCGCCTGCGTGCCCTGCGCGATCGTGTCGTCGGGATCGACTTCGGTGTCGATGCCGCCCGTGTCGACGAGCGTGAACGTGCGGCCGTTCCATTCGGCGAGTGCGTAGAGGCGGTCGCGCGTGACGCCGGGCGTGTCCTCGACGATCGCGAGGCGCTGCCCGATGAGGCGGTTGAACAGCGCGCTCTTCCCCACGTTGGGGCGCCCCACGACCGCAACGGTCGCAGGTCGCACGCGCAGGGAGGGTGCGAGGGCTTCGGACATGACCGACCAAGGTTCCCAACGATATGCTCCGTCGCCTCGCGACGGTCGTGGCGAGCGTGCTTCTCCTGGCCGCCGTCCCGACCGGCTCGCTCTATGTGACGACCCTCCCGACCGCGGCAGACGTCTGGCTCGACGGCACCTACGTGGGCCGCAGCCCGCTCGTCCTGGGCGCACTGGCGGGCGGCCGGCACACGGTCGGCCTGACGAAGACCGGCTGGGAGCCGCTCCAGCTCGACGCGAGCGTGGTCGCCGGGCAGACGACGCTGAGCTCGACCCGCCTCGAGCCCGTTCGAACCGGCAGCCTGCACGCACTCCCGGGCTGGATCGCGATCCACGGCACGGTGCGAACCGCGTACGTGGACGGGCGCGCGGCGGTCCCCGGCAAGGACGGCACGATCCCGGTGACGGCCGGGGCGCACGAGCTGACGGCCCGCACGCCGCGCGGCAAGATCACTCGGTCGGTGATGGTCTGGCCGGGCACGCGGACGGATGTCGTGCTCCAGCCCGACGCCGACGTCGTGCGGCCGAGCGTCGTCGCGCCGGCCGAAGACTACGTCCCGCACGGCGCGATCCAACTGGTCGGCGAGAAGGTCGTCGTGCGGTACGGCGGCCACGAAGTGGTCGGGCACATCGGATCCACGTCGTACCGCGTGGACGGCAAGCTGGTCGACTACGGCGAAGCACCCACCATGATCGGCTCGCGCCTCTACCTCCCGCTCGACTTGCTTACCACGCTTTCGGCGGACAATCGCTGATGGCGCAAATCACCATCGAGACCGCACGATAATGGCGCAAATCTACATCGAGACGCACGGCTGCCAGATGAACGAGGCCGATTCGCAGGACATCCAGCGCCGCGCGATCTCCGCCGGCTTCACGCTGGCGGAGCGGCCCGAAGACGCCGCGGTGCTCGTGCTCAACACGTGTACGGTGCGCGATAACGCGGAGAAGCGCGCGTACGGGCGCATCGGGCACTGGAAGGCGATCAAGAACGCGGACAAGTCCGTGAAAGTAATCGTCACCGGGTGCCTGGCCGAACAGGACAAGGGTCGCATGCAGCAGACCATGCCGCACATCGACGGCGTGTTCGGGACGAGCGAACTCGGCGCGTTGGGCGATGCGCTCGCCGTTTGGCGGATGGACTATCCGGACGACGACTTCAGCGTCGACCGCGAGATCGAGACCGTGATGGGGGGCGCCGGCGAGGGGATCGCGGGGCCGTACGACGGGCTGCGCGGCTTCGTGACGGTGCAGCGCGGGTGCTCGTACTATTGCACGTTCTGCATCGTGCCGCACGTGCGCGGGCGGTTCGACCACCGGCCGATGCGCGACATTCTCGAGGACGTGCGCATCAAGGCAGCCGGCGGCGCGCGCGAGATCACGCTGGTCGGCCAGACGGTGAACGCGTACAAGGAGCCCGCGACCGGTGCCGACTTCGCCGACCTGATCGAAGAGGTGTGCGCGATGGAGTCGGTGGAGCGCGTCAGCTTCGTCAGCTCGCATCCGAAAGACCTCAATGAGAAGCTCGCGCGCGTGTGCGCCACGCTGCCCAAGATGAACCCGCGCTTCCACCTCGCGCTGCAGTCCGGCTCGAACCCGATGCTGCGCCGGATGAACCGCAAGTACACCATCGAACAGTTCCTGGAGCGCATCGCCACGTTCAAGGCGCACAACCCGTCCTGGGCGATCACCACCGACCTGATCGTCGGCTTCCCCGGCGAGACCGAGGACGATTTCCAGCAGACCATCGACGTGTGCAAGACCGGCATCTTCTCGCAGGCGTTCATGTTCGTGTACTCGCCGCGCCGCGGGACGCCGGCCGCGGTGTGGCACGCAGCAAACGCCGTGCCGAAGGACGTCGCGCAGGATCGGTTCATGCGGCTCAAGGCGGTGCAGGACGATGCCGTGCGCGCGTACCACGACCGCAAAGTCGGCATGACGGTGCGCGCACTGATCCACGGCGTGTCGCGCAAAGACGCGACGAAGCTGAGCGCCAAGACGATCGACAACGTCACGGTAAACTTTCCGCTGACGGAATCGGCGCCCGATCCGTCGCGCCCATGGGCCGACGTTCGCGTTGACAGCGCGTCGGTGTGGGGCGTGCGCGGGACGTGCATCGGCCGCGCGGCGAGTTATGAGGGCGTCGCGGAGGCCGTTGCTGCGCCGATGATCGACCTCTTGGCGGTGTAGCGCGTGGCCCGGTTGTTACCGGAATCTTGACCAGTACCGATCATTGTTCACAGGGTGGCCCTTGCAACCCGCGAACGTGCGATCGACACTGGTTGCGAAAGGGTTATCGCTGGTGCGGTGCTTCAAAGCGGCGCGGCTCGTCATGGTCGCGCCCGTTCTCATTGCGTCGTTTTTCGTTGCGTGCGGAGGCGGTGGAGGCAGCGGGCCGAGCGTCGCGCCGCCTCCGCCGGCGACGCCGTCACCGTCGCCCGCGCCGATCGGCGCGTTCACGACGCTCGATCCGACGCTCCTGGCTTTGCAGAGTCTCGCGCCATTCGGCGGCTACACCGGACAGGTGAACTTCCAGCAGATCATTTCGCGGCCCGGTACGGTTCCGGCCGGCAGCACCTTCACGGAGTTGACGAGCGTGGCCGCGCCCATCCCGTTGCCGCCGTTCCCAACCGTGCAGAACACGGCGGTGACGCCGATCGCCCTGGCATACGTGATGCTGACGCCGTCCGCGACGTTCTCGCTGCCCGCTGGACCGGTCTTCGAGCTCACCATCCCCGCCGGCGCGAACATCGCCGGCTACCGGCTCCAGCTCGAGATCGCGAACACGTCGGAGACTCCCGTGACGTGGAACATCGCGCCGCAGCCCGCAAACGCCGTCGGCTCCAACGTCTTCGACTTCTTTGCCGCGCCGGTGCCCTTTTCGTTCGTCGTCGCGAGGCCGGTCGTGTGCGCGTTCCTCGCGCTAGCGCAGATCACCGCGACTCCTTCGCAAACGCGGCTCGTCGGCATCGGCACGACCGCCGTGGTCACGGCGTCGGAGCCGCAGTATTCCGGGTCGTTCACGGCCGTGTCGGCGGACCCGTCCGTCGTGACGGTGACGTCGAACGCAAACAACACCTTCACCGTCACCGCGGTTGCCGTCGGCAGCACGGCGATCCACCTTACGGACTCGCGCGGAATCACGACGGACGCCTACGTGACCGTCACGTCGATCTCGCTGGGGGTGAGCTGATGATTCGGGTACGCGCGGGCGCCGTCGCGGCGCTGCTCGCGGCGGCAGGCTGCGGCGGTTCGCAGTCGGTCGCGCCGCATGTGGCCAATCAGGCGCGCGGTACGCTGACGCTCACGGTGCGTGTTCCGGGCGTGGTCACGGCATCGCATGGCGCGCGTGCGCCGCGGTACCTCTCCGCGGGGACACAATCAATCTCGGTCGCCGACGAGGGTGTCCCGACCGTCGCGTTCGACGTGAGCGCCACGGCGCCGGGTTGCGCGTCAACGGCCGGCTCCACGACCTGCACGTTCACGCTGATCCTTCCGCTGTCGCAGCAGACGGTGACGGTCGCCGCGTACGACCAGCCCGTCGCGGGCGGCGCCGCGCAAGGCAAGATCCTGTCGACGATCACGACGCAGCTCGTGATCTTCGAAGGCCGCGCGAACGCGCTCAACGTCGTGCTCGGCGGCATCGTTGCGGGCCTTTCCGTCTCCGTCCCACCCCTGACGTTCTGGAATTATTCGACCGTAAAGGTCGCGGTGACGGCCAAGGATCCCGACGGCTACACGATAGCCGGCGCCTATGCCGGGCCGATCGTCGTGACGTACAGCGGCAGCAACAGCGTCGTCCTCGACCCGTACGCGCCCACGTCGCTCACCGATTCATCGCAAATCCCCGGCCTGGTTTCCGCGTTCGGCGGGACCATCGGGTCGGGGACCGTGACGGCGACGGTGACGAACGGCGGCTCGACCGTGACGCGCACGGCGCCGGTCACCGGCCTGATCCAAAGCGGCACGTTCGCGCTGAGCAACACGTACAGCTCGGGCGGCAATCAGTACGGCGCGATCGACATCTCGACGCCGATCGATCGCGCGGGTCAGCCCATGGTGGTGGTCCCTAAGCAGTTCTACAACGGCACCAGCAAGATCGAGGGCGTCGCGTTCGATCCGGCGGGCAACGTCGACGTGGCAAATGCGGGGTCGATGTCGGTTACCGTGCACGCGCCCGGCACGCGGATCACGGAGGGGCCGAGCAAGACGTTCACGCTCCCGCCCGGCAGCGGCGTGCCGACGGCAATCGCGGCCGACGCGACGCGCATCTACGTGCTGAGCGCGAATGCGATCGAAATCCTGTCCGGCACGGACGGCACCCTCGTCACGACGATCTCCGGCGGCAACACGATGCTCTCGGGCGCGAGCTCGATCGCCGTGGATGCGTCGGGCATCTACGTCGTGAACCAGACCGCGAACAGCATCGAGACGTTCCCCTTGTCGGCGAGCGGCAACGTCGCTCCGGGCACCCTCGTGTCGGGGGCGGCGACGGGCTTGTCCGCACCGCGCGGAATCACCGTCGACGGCAGTTCCGTCTACGTCGCGAACACCGGCGGCGCCGACGTGCGTGCGTTCCCCACCAATGCGAACGGCAACGTGCCGCCGTCACGAACCCTCGGCGGCGCCTCCGCCGGGATGAGCGCGCCCTACGCGCTGGGCTTCGACGTGAACGGCAACCTGTACGTTGCGGACTCCGGCGTCAACCGCGTGTTGATGCTGCCGGCTGCGCGGCAAGGGACCCCCGGCGCAACGCACAGATCCTCGTGACCGGCAGCGATGTCGTCAATGGCACCGGCATGAGCGTTTGGATGCACTGAGTCAGCGTCCCGTTTCGTTCGCCGCAAGCTGACCGCGGCCGCTCATGCGATATTCGGTGCCGCGCCAGCGCACGCGTCCCCCGAACAGCCCCAGCGCCCAGATCGTGACGCCGAGCGCATCGCGCAGCGGGATCAGCCAGGGGCTGGGGCGGCGGCTCGTTCCGAACGCCTGATGCGCGTGCGCGTGCAGTGCGAGGCGCATGCTCGCGGCGACGGCAACGAGCGCGAGCGCCGGCATTCGCTTGCGCGCGACGGCGAGATGGACGAGCGCGAGCGGCAGCGGAAAGGTCAGAATCAACCCCGTGTAACTTGCTAACCGTACGCCGCGGATGGTGCGCCCCCAGCGCAGCTCGTGCTCGGCGAGCTCGCGCAGACCCTGCTCGCTGACGACGTTCGTCACGACGTAAGGCGAAAGCTGGATGCGATAACCGTGCGCGACGACGAGGCTGCCGAGCGCGTAGTCGTCCGCGAGACGTTCGCCGAGCGCGGCGATGCCCCCGATTTGCTCCAAGACGTCACGGCGTACGGCCATCGTGGAACCGAAACAATACGTCATCGGCTCCACGGCGTTCGCCACCAGGGCCGCGGGCATGAATTGCTCCGTGATCGCCATCGCCGAGAGCGTCGATGCAAGGGCGTCGTCGGCCGGCTCGCCCCGGAAGACACACGTCAGCGCGCCGATCCGCGGGTCGCCGAACGGTGCAACGATCGCGCGGAGATAGTCCGGACGGACGCGCATGTCGCTGTCGGCGATTACTAGGATGTCGCCGCGCGCGCTCGCGATCATCGGCTGCAGCGTCGCCATCTTCGGATTGCGATGGTGCGCAACGCCGTCGCCGCTGACGACTGAGGTGCGCGCAGGATAGCGTGCCGCGACGCGGCGCATCACCGCCAGCGCCGGATCCCTCGGATCGAGAGCGCCGAAGACGACGTCGAAATCCGGATAGTCTTGCGCGCAGAACGATGCGAGATTCTCCTCCAGGCGCGGCTCGTTACCGTGCGCGGGCTTGAAGATCGTCACCGATGGACACGCTGCGTCCGTCGCGCGCGGGCGTATGTTGCGTTTGCGCCGCTCGAATACACGGAGCCGCCGCAACGCGAAGGCGGTGTAGCCGACGCTCGCCAGCGCCGCGCCGACCGTGACCTTCTCAGCGATGCCGCGGAGACTAGGGCGCATCGCCGAGATCGCGGAAGGCGATCGATTCAACGCCGGCGGCGCGCATCGCGTCGCCGGTGCGCGGGCTCACGAGCGCGGCGAACTCGTCTTCGAGCCGGTATGAGGCCAGGTCGGCCGCGATCCCCGTCCACCGCCGGGTTGCGGCGTGAAAGTACATCTCGGTCGCACCGTCGGGAAGGTTGCCCAAAAATCCCAGCACGCGGTCTTGCGTCATGCGACCGGTGTCGTTGAAGCCGAAGACGTGGTCGTTGTGCGCGACGCCGCGGGCGCGCATGCGCGTTTTCATTAGTTGCGTGAACGGCGACAGCAGCAGCGCGTGCGCGAACCGGCCGGTTAGGTTCTCGCGCGTCGCGCGCCACGACGCGCGGAACGGCTCGTCGGGGACGCGGACCGGCGGGCGGCCGTAGTCGCGAGCGACCTTCAGGATCAGCCCGAGCACCGTCGGGTGGAGATGGTAATGGCACTGTGCGTTGACGTGGTCGAACGCTAGCCCGGTCGCTGCGAACGCTGCGAACTGTGCGCGAATCTCCGCTTCGAGTTGCCGCTGGGCGGAGCGGCGGAAGAAGTATTTCACGCCGGCGCGTGCGAGCGCGCTCGAAAACTGCCCGTCGCTCCCGACCAGATCAGGGATCCGCTCCGGCGGCAGCACCGGCCGGCCGGCGACGACCACGACGTGCAGCCCGACGGCCAGTGTCGGGTTGGCGCGCGCGCGGGCGACCGCGTCGTCCGCCGCTGCTTCGGCCACCATCAGACTCGCCGCGGTGACGATGCCCTCGCGGTGGCCGCGCTCGACCGCCTCGTTCACCGGGATCGCAAGTCCGAAGTCGTCGACCGTGACGATCAGGCGGCGCCGCACGCGCGGTGGCTCCTCGGCGTGCGAGCGAAAGCCCTGCCATCCACATTCTCCACAGGGAGGGAGTGCCGTACGACGGGAACGGGCGGCGGATGCGGTTACGGCTCGGATGACGACGACCCTGACGTGGTCGCCGATGCTCGAGCAATACTTCGGGATGAAGCATCGCTATCCCGAGGCGATCTTGCTCTCGCGCGTCGGCGACTTCTACGAAGCCTATGGTGAAGACGCCGAGACGATCGCGCGCGCGCTGTCGATCGCGCTGACGTCCAAAGAAGCCGGCGGTGGGCGCCGTGTCGCCATGGCCGGCGTCCCGCACCATGCGCTCGACGGCTATCTCGCGAAGCTCGTCGCGCAGCGACGCGTCGTCGCGCTCGCGGAGCAGCTCGAAGCCCCGATCCCTAACAAGCTCGTGCGGCGCGACGTCGTGCGCGTCGTGACGCCGGGAACGCTGCTCGAGGAGCACATCCTCGAACGGTCCGCGCACAACTATCTCGCCGCGATCACTGCGTACGATGACGTGATCGCGCTCGCGCATGCCGACATCTCCACCGGCCACGTATCGGCGACGGCGTTCGACGGTGAGTCCGCGCTCGAAGACGTGCTCGCCGAGATCGCGCGGCTGGAGCCGGCAGAGCTGGTCGCCGACGTCCCCGGCGACGTGCGCGGGGCGCTCGACGCCGCGCTGGAGAGCGCGCAGACGCGTATCGCGGTGCCCGCGCTCGCGGCCGTGGGCGAACGCGCGCGCGACCCGATCGACGGCTTCTCACTCGACGCGTCGCTGGCGATGCACCGAGCGCTCGACGCTTTGGGCGCCTTCGTGCGCCGCGTCAGCGTGCAGCACAGCGGCGCGACCGCACTGCGCGATGCGACGTTCTACCGCCAGGCGACGTTCCTCGCGCTCGACCCGAACACGCGCAAGAACCTCGAGCTGACCAAGGCGCTTGGCGCCAACCCGCGGGCGACGCTGCTCGCGACGATCGATCGCACGCGTACGGCCATGGGCTCGCGGCTGCTGTGCCGCTGGGTGCTCGCGCCGCTGGTGAACGCGACGGCGATCGGCGCGCGCGCGGACTGCGTCGAGGCGCTGATGCGGGACGCCGCGCGCAGGCTCGCGCTGCAGGACGTGCTTCACGGCTGCTTCGACCTCGAGCGGATCGCGCAGAAGGTGCGCTTCCGGCGCGTGCTGCCGCGCGACCTCGCGTCGCTGCGCCGCACGCTGGCGCTGCTCGACCCGATCGCCGACGCGCTGCGCGAGCCGTCGCTGCCGAGTGGTATGCACGCAATCGCCGGGCGCGTGGGCCAGTACGACGAGATGCGCGCCGACCTGTCCGCCGCGCTCGTGGACGAGCCGCCCGCGACGTTAGCCGACGGCGGCGTGATTCGGGGCGAAGCCAGCGCCGATCTCGCGGAGTGCGTCGCACTCCGCGGCGACGCGCGCGCGCGCATCGCCGCGCTGGAAGAGCGCGAGCGCGAGCGCAGCGGCATCAAGTCGCTCAAGGTGAAGTACGCTTCAGCGTTCGGCTATGCGATCGAAGTGCCCAAGGCGCAGATCGCGAACGTGCCCGCCGACTACACGCGCAAGCAAACGCTGGCGAACGGCGAGCGCTACGTGACGCCGGAGCTGCGCGAGCTCGACGTGGCGATCGCGTCGGCCGAGTCGCGCCAGCTGCGGCTGGAGCAGGCGCTGTACGAGAACCTCGTCGAGCGGATCGCCGAACGCGTCGACGATCTGCTCGCAACGGCCGACGCGCTTGCCGAGCTGGACGCATACTGCTCGCTCGCGCAAGTCGCCGGCGAGCGCGGCTACGTGCGGCCGTCGTTCGCCGAGGACAGCGTCGTGGAGATCGTCGACGGCCGTCATCCGGTGATGGAATCGCTGCTCGGCTCGTCGTTCGTCCCCAACGACTTGCGCGTGGGCACCGAGCGCGGGCGCTTCATCTTGCTCACCGGGCCGAATATGGGCGGCAAGTCGACGTACCTGCGCCAGACCGCGCTGCTGGTGGTGCTCGCGCAAATCGGCTCGTTCGTCCCCGCGCGCGCGGCGAAACTTGGGATCGTCGACCGCATCTTCACGCGCATCGGTGCGGGCGACGACCTGGCGTCGGGCCAGTCGACGTTCTACATCGAGATGGCGGAGGCGGCGAACATCCTGCGCCGTGCGACCGACCGCAGCTTGCTGCTCATCGACGAGATCGGCCGCGGCACGGGCACCGTCGACGGCCTCGCGATCGCGCAGGCGATCTGCGAGTACCTGCTCGAGCGCGAGTCGCGCGCGCCGATGGCGCTGTTTGCAACGCATTTCCACGAGCTCGTCGACCTGGCCGAGAATTGGCCGCTCGTGGAGAACTTCCACATCACCGCGGTCGAGAGCACGAAGGGCGGAGCGCCGGTCTTCTCGCACCGCGTGCTGCCGGGCTCGTCATCGAAGTCGTTCGGCATCGAGGTCGCGCGCATGGCGGGCCTGCCGCCGGCGGTCGTCGCGCGCGCGAGAGAGATCGCCGAAGTGCTGCAAGGCCGCCCGACGCTGGAAACGGCGGTGCCGCTGCGCGGCAAGCTCGCAAAGCCCGACGTGGTCGAGCAGCCGCTACTGTTCGACATGTGAGCGCGCGCCGTCAGCGTAGCAGCTTGCAATAGAGCGCGGCGGCCTCGAACGTCCCGTCTGCGTGCTTGACCGCGTTCGGCACGAACCCCGTGCGCTCGTAGTGCAGATCGCCGCAGAGCGCTTCGACGGGCTCGATGGGCGGCGACTCCAGCACCAGCGTGTCGATCCCGCGCACGAAGGCGTCGTCTTCGAGCTCGTCCATCAGCGCCGTGGCGATGCCGTGGCGCCGCCACGTGCGGAGCACCATGAGCTTCGTGATCTCCGCCCGGTGGCGGATCGCCGGCAGCTCCCCGCGCTCGCGCTGGACCGCACCGACCAGATCGTCGCCGGCGAACGCTGCGAACAGCGCGCAGTCGTCGCCGTCGAACCGTGGTATCCGCTGCTCCCAGTAGCGAGCGGCGTCGTCGGGATCGAGCGGCGGGTCCCAGCCCAGCGACGCTCCGGCGTCGACGACCTCGACCGTCAGCCGCACGAGGGCGGGCACGAGCGCTTCGCAATCGGCGGTGACGAGCGAGCTGATTGCGATCACGCCGTGATCATAGGGCCGCGCCGCAGGCCTCGGCAAGGGTACACGGTAGCGGATGAAGCCCGTCTGGCTCACGCACAACCAGCTCGACGCGATCACCGGCGTCGCGTGGGTGGTGATCGCCGTCGTCATCGGCATCGTCGCCCATCGCGTGCTCTACTGGCTGCTCGCCCGCTGGGCCGAGCACCGCCACAGCACGCTGGCGGCCGCCGTGGTGCACCGGACCTGCCGCCCGGCGGCGTACATCGTCCCGCTCGTCGCGATCCTCCTCGCGGCGCCGCAGCTCGATCTTCCGCCGAACTGGACGAGCCCGGCGCTCCACCTCACCGGGCTGCTGACGATCGCTGCGGTCGCATGGACGATCATCGCGACGATCCGGCTGTTCGGCGACATCATCATCGCGCGCCACCGCGTCGACGTCGAGGACAACCTGCTCGCCCGCCAGCTCGGCACGCGCGTCGACATCCTGACCCGCGTCGTGGTGACGCTCGTGATCGTCGTCGCGCTCGGCGCGATGGCGATGACGTTCCCGACGATCCGTACGCTCGGCACCACGCTGCTGGCGTCGGCGGGCGTGATCGGGCTCGTCGCGGGCATCGCGGCGCGGCCGCTGTTCGAGAACCTCATCGCGGGCGTCCAGCTCGCGCTGACGCAGCCGATCCGCATCGACGACGTCGTGATCGTCGAGAAGCAATTCGGCCGAATCGAGGAGATCCACAGCACCTACGTCGTGGTGCGCCTGTGGGACTTGCGGCGCATGGTGCTGCCGCTGACGTACTTCATTTCGACGCCCTTCGAAAACTGGACGCGTCGCACCGCGAACTTGATCGGCGAGGTGTACCTGTTCGCCGACTACACGGTGGACGTCGAAGCGGTGCGCGCGCAGCTGCCGCGCATCCTCGAGGGCACGGCGTTGTGGGACGGTCAGACGCAGAACGTCCAGGTGACCGACGCGACGGACCACGCGGTGCAAATCCGCGCGCTGGTGAGCGCCCGCGACAGCGGCACGCTGTGGGACCTGCGCTGCTTCGTGCGCGAAAAGCTCATCGCGTACTTGCGCGAGTCGCAGCCCGACGCGCTGCCGCGGCTGCGCCTCGCGGCAGATCACGCGGCCGAAACGGAGTCGCTTCGGGCGCCGGCGTCGAAGACGGGACCATGAGCGCGCCGTTTCTCGCCTACGATCACGTGCAGCTCGCCATGCCGCCGGGCCGTGAGGACGACGCGCGCGCGTTCTACGTCGCGACGTGCGGTATGACCGAGCTCCCAAAACCCGCTGAGCTTGCGAAGCGCGGCGGCGCGTGGTTCGCCAGCGGCAGCGTCCAGCTGCATCTGGGCGTCGAACCGGATTTCCGCGCATCGGAGAAGGCGCATCCCGCGCTGCGCTGCGCCGATCTCGACGCGCTGCTCGGGCGCTTGCGCACCGCAGGTCACGACGTGCGCGAGGACGATGCCGTGCCGGGGACGCGGCGTGCGTTCGTCAGCGATCCCTTCGGCAACCGGATCGAGCTGATCGCGGAATGAGCGATATGCGGCGGGTGGCCCGTCCCCGACCTCTGAACCGTCCGGGGTGATTCGGCTCCTGGACTCCGAGACGATCGGGCAGATCGCCGCCGGCGAGGTGATCGAGCGGCCCCTCTCCGTCGTCAAAGAGCTCGTCGAGAACGCGCTGGACGCGGGCGCGACGCGCATCGCGGTGCGCGTGCGCGGCGGCGGGCTCGCCGAGATCGAAGTCGCCGACGACGGCGTGGGGATTGCGCCGGACGACCTGCCGCTGGCCGTGACGCGCCACGCGACGTCGAAGCTCGCCGACGCCGCGGGGCTGACGCGCGTCGACACGCTGGGCTTTCGCGGCGAAGGGCTCGCGTCGATTGCCGCGGTCGCGCGGGTGACGGTCGTGTCGCGCACCACGGACGCCGAAGTCGCGACGGCGCTCGATGCGCACGCCGACGAACTGGGCGAGCCGCGCGCCGCCGCGGGGCCGCCGGGGACGCGCGTGGTCGTGCGCGAGCTGTTCGGCAACGTGCCGGTGCGGCGCGAGTACCTGCGCTCGACGTCGGCGGAGTTCGCGCGCATCGCGGCGTGGCTATCGACGCTGGCGCTCGCGTACCCGCACGTCGGCTTCACGCTGGAGCACGACGGTAAAGCGGCGTTCGCGTTCGCCCCGGGGGACGATCTGGCGCCGCGGCTGCGCCACGTGTTCGGCACGCCGTCGTCAGCGATGGTGGCGATCCGCGCGGGTGATGCAAACGCCGGCGTAAGCGGCTGGGTGAGTTCGCCGGGTGACGACCGGCCCGACCGCCGCAGCCAGATTCTGTTCGTCAACGGGCGGCTGCTGCGCAGCACGCTGGTGAGCGGGGCATGGTCGGCGGCGTACCGCACGTTCGCGATGGTGGGGCGCCACCCGTACGGCGTGCTCTATCTGAGCATCCCACCGGACCAAGTCGATCAGAACGTGCACCCGACGAAAAGCGACGTCCGGTTGCGGCACGGCGACCGCGTGCTCGCGGCGGTGAAGGATGCGATCGGCACGGCGTTGCGGCGCGGCGCGTCGGAGCGGCTGCAGCGCGCGATCTCGTTCGCGCCGCCGGAGCGCGCGTTCGCCGGTGCTGCGGCGCAGATCGAATGGGCGGACTCGTTCGCGCCCGCGGCGACCGATTCGGATGCGGAGAAGAAGACGCTGCGCGTGCTCGCGCAGGTCGACCGCACGTTCATCCTTGCCAGCGACGGCGACGCCGTCGTGCTGATCGATCAGCACGCGGCGCACGAGCGCATCGTGTTCGAGCAATTGTCCGCGAACGCGCGCGCACACGCCGCCGCCGAGCCGTTGCTGATCCCGTACACGTTCGAGGTGCGACCCGAGGAGGCGGAGCGGCTTGACGCGACGCTCGACGCGCTCGCCGCCGGCGGCCTGCACGTCGAGCACTTCGGCGAGCGCGCCTACCGCGTCACGGCGACGCCCGCGCGGCTGGTTCACGCGGGCCGCACGCGGCCGTTCGACGTCGCGGAGTTCATCGAGTGCTTGAGCGACGACGTGCGCGGGCTCGACGCCGATCAGCGCGTGTGGGCGTCGCTCGCGTGCCACTCCGTGGTGACGGCGCACGAAACGCTGGGCTACCCCGAGATGACGGCACTCGTGCAGCGGCTGCAGCGCTGCGAGAACCCGATGCACTGCCCGCACGGCCGCCCGACGATCGTGCGGCTCGAAGCCGGCGCGATCGCGCGGCTGTTCAAACGGGTGTGACGCCCGGAGTCCTGATTCTCACCGGGCAGACCGCATCCGGCAAGAGCGAGCTCGCGCTCGCGCTCGCCGAGCAGTTCTGTGCGGAGATCGTCGGGGCGGACTCGCGGCAAATCTATCGCGGCATGCCGGTCGGCACCGCCGCGCCGAGCGACGCCGAACGCGCGCGCGTGCCGCACCATCTGGTGGGTTTTCTCGATCCGCACGAGCGGTACTCGGCGGCGCGCTTCGTCGCCGACGCGCTCGCCGCCATCGACGGCGCGCATGCGCGCGGGAAGCGCGCGATCGTCGTGGGCGGCACCGGGTTCTACGTGCGCGCGCTCGCCGGCGACGTGACGCTCTCGCCGGCGTACGACGCCGAGGTGCGCGAGCGGCTCGCGCGGGAGGCGCGCGTGCATCCCCCTGACGTGCTCGCGGAGTGGCTGTGCGCGCTCGCGCCCGCGCGTGCCGCAGCGATCGGGTCGAACGATCCGTACCGCGTCCTGCGCGCGCTCGAGATCGCGCTCGTCGAGCGGACGCCGTCGTCGTCGCGCGACGCGGCGCCGCATTCCGGCGCGAACCTGCGCAGGCGCGGCATCGTCTATCGCAAGCTGGCTTTGGACGTTCCGCGGGACGAGCTCGAACGGCGCATCGCGCGCGCGTGTCGACGCGATGCTCGCGAACGGGTTCGTCGAGGAGGCGGAACGCGTTGGGGCGGATGCGGTCGCTGCGGACGCGGTCGGCTATCGCGAGGCGCTGGCGTTTCTGGCGGGGTTCGCGACGCGCGACGAGCTGCGCGCACACTTGATCCGCAACACGCGCCGGTACGCGAAGCGGCAAGCGACGTGGTTCCGAACCGAGCCGGGGCTCGTTCGGATTCCTGCGGACGGCGCGCTCGCGTTCGCGGTCGCTCAGGCGGGAGCACTTCCGGGCTGGGCCTAAGCCAACGAGCATGGCCACCCCTCGCCCGCAGCCGCTCCAAGACGCGTACCTTGCCGAGGTGAAGCGCCAGGCCGTCCCCGTCACGATCTACCTCGTCAACGGCTTCCAGCTCAAGGGCATCGTGAAGGGCTTCGACCCGTTCACCATCGTGCTCGAGTACGAAAAGAAGGCGCACCTGATCTACAAGCACGCCGTCTCGACCATCTCGCCCAACGGGCCGGTCACCACGTCGCTGGTGCCCGACGAGAGCGAGGCGGTCGCGCCGTGACCACCGGCGTTTCGTTCGTGAAGACGAACGGGACCGGCAACGCGTTCGTGCTCGTCGATGAGCGCGTCGCGCCGCTCGCCGACCCGGTGGCATTCGCGCGCGAGGCGTGCGAACGCGAGCATGCCGACGGGTTGCTGCTGCTGCAGCAGTCGGAGCGATTCGACGCGCGCTTGCGCATCGTCAATGCCGACGGCAGCGACGCGGAGATGTGCGGCAACGGCATGCGCTGCGTGGGCCGCTACCTCGACGAGCACGACGGTCGCGAAGCTGCGACGGTGGAGACCCTCGCGGGCCCGATCGGCACGCGCGTGCTGGCGCGCGCGCCGTACCGCATCGCGGTCGAGATGGGCGAGCCGCGGATCGGCGAGCCGCACGACGTCGCGGGCTATCGCGCGACGCCGGTCGATCTCGGCAACCCGCACGTGGTGATCCGCGTCGATGACGTGAGTGCGGTAAACGTGGCTGTCGACGGCCCGCGCATCGAGCGCGACACGCGCTATCCCAACCGCACGAACGTGCACTTCGTCTCGCGCGACGGCGACGGCTGGCGCGTGCGGCACTGGGAGCGCGGCGCGGGCGCGACGCAAGCGTGCGGAACCGGGGCGGTGGCGGTCGCCGCGGTGCTGATTGCGAGCGGCGACGCAACCTCGCCGGTGGCGCTGCGGGTCCCGGGCGGCGTGCTGGACGTGACGTGGCAGCCGGGCGAGCGCGCGACGCTCGCCGGCGACGCCGTTTTGGAATGACCGGGCTCGCGTACACCGATACGCGCGGCCGCATCTACTTCGACGAGACGCGCTCGCCGCTCGCCGACGGCGGGTTCGAGCGCCCGCCGCGCCGCGAGGAGCTGATCCCCGCGCCGCCCGGTACCGTCACGACGATGCTGCCCGGCCGCATGCCGCTGTTGGTCGGCGGCGGCGTCGCGGCGCGCCGCACCGCGCTCGCCGCGCTGCTGCCGGCGGGCTACACGCGTTTATTGCTGCCGGCGTACCGCGCGCAGCCCGGCGCACCCGCGCTGCCGCTGTTCGGCTACACGTTCGCGTGCGTGGTCGACGACGAGCTGCACGTTGCGGCAATGCGCACCGACGAAAGCGAAGACTGGACGCCGCGCTACTTCGGCGAAGGCGAGCTCGAAACGCTGTTGCGCGCGCGGCAGGCGGACGATCCGCGCAACCGCACGCTCGCGCAGCTGGCGGTGTGCTCGCGCGACTACGGCTGCTTCACGGCGCAGAACGTGTTTCTCGAACGCGGCGAAGCGGCGCTGCCGGTCTCGCCGAAATGCAACGCCGCGTGTGTGGGCTGCATCTCAGAGCTCGCGCCCGACGCGGGGATGCCGTCGCCGCAGACACGCGTCGCGTTCGAGGCCGACGTGGACGATCTCGCGCGCATCGCAATCCGCCACCTCGAGCGTGTGCCCGACGGCATCGTGTCGTTCGGCCAGGGCTGCGAAGGCGAGCCGCTGCTCCGCGTGACCACGCTCGAGCGCACGATCGAGAAGGTTCGCGCCGCGCGAAGCAACGGCACGATCAACCTCAACACGAACGGCTCGCTGCCCAAGAGCCTCGGGCGGCTGGTCGACGCCGGTCTACAGGCCGTGCGCATCAGCCTGAACTCGTTCCGCAACGACGTCTATGCGGCGTACTACCGCCCGACGGGCTACGACCTCGACGACGTGCTGGAATCGATCGCGCTCGCCGTGGACCGCGGGCTGCGCGTGTCGCTGAACCTCCTCACGCATCCCGGGGTGACCGACGAGCGCGCCGAGGTGGAGACGCTGGAGCGATTCCTCGGCGCGCACCGCGTCGCGATGGTGCAGACGCGCACGCTGAACATCGATCCCGAACGCTACTTCGCGCAAGTCGGCCGGCCGGCCGACCCGCTCGGCATGCGCGAGGCGCTGCTGCGGATCGAGCGGCTCGGCGTCGGCCTAGGGAACTTCACCCACACGCACTGACGTGCGCGCGGCGTCAGCGCGCGGCGCGGTGCGACGGCGCGAACGGAGCGGCATGCTCGATGGCTTCGCCGCCCAATGCGATCTCGTGCGCGTGCGTCGTGACGTCGACGCCGTTGCCGTTGACGCGCATCGTCGTCGCGATCGTGCCGCCGGTGGCGCTGCGCGCGCTCACGATCAGCGAGCCGTCCTGATTCTCGGACACGGTCTCGCCGCCCGAGAGCACGGCCGACTCGCCTTTGCCCAACCGCACTTCGCTGCCGTTGTCGAAGATTGCGAACGAGCCGTCACGGTTGAGCGTTACCGCATCCTGGTCGAAGTTGGCGTGCACCGTCGCCGACTGGTTCCACGACGCGCCGTTGGTGCCCGGCTGCGTCACGGTGGTGGAAACGCGATAGCCGCCGTCGATCTGCGTGCTGTGCACGAGATCGTTCTCGGAGGTCATGCTGTCCCAGTGCGCGTCGACCGCGCGTTCGCCGCCGCCGCCTTCCCGCGTGCCGGTTGCGGCGAGATGCGGGTCGCCAGTCGAGCTGATGTCGAGGTTTTCGAATCGCGGTTGGCCAGAGCCCGGGCGGGTGCAGGGTTGTTGCTGCTGTGGCTGCACGTGGTTCTGGCGGAGGAACGAACCGACGAGCTGCTGCAATAGGCTCACCAGGCCCGTCAGGATTCCCGCGATCGAACCGTTGGAAGCGCCGACCCCGCGGAACGATCCGCCGAATATGCCGCTGTTCGCGCCGGCGGTCGTGCCCATGGAGGGCGCCCACCACGAGCGCGCGATGCCGTCTTCCGGCTGCGCGCGCATGAGTCCGCGCGGCGCGATGAGATCGCCGTCGCCGGTGCCGAGCGACGTGTCGAGCGCGGAAAAATCGAGGCTGGGCCCGAGCCCGGGCCATTGAGTCTGCATCATCGGGCGTCGTCTCCTAAAAGAGTGGTCGCCCTCCGATCACGCAGCGAAACGACGCCGCTAGGGTCACCGGGTGAAAATTCTTCGCCGGCTCGAAATGAGCTCGTCAGGCCGGTGTCTAGCGCGCCCTGCCGACTACGCGTGCAATCCTGTCGCGCTTGCCGCGCATTGTCTGAAAGACGGATGTGTCGGCGCCGCTGCTGGAGCTACAAGAAAAGCACCGCTGTTGGCACGATGGCGATACATTCGCCGCGGCCCCAACGTCTACACGGAAGATACGTCCGCCTTCAGCCTTCCGGCGCCCACGTGTAGCCAATGCGGGCGGCGCCGGCGCGAATACGCTCGGAGGCGAACTGCGCGAAGAGCGAGTTTGCCGCGGGCGACTGCTCAAGCGACTCGAAGAACTCGTGGAGGTACGATGCCCAGTGGATCCAATCCTTATCCAAGGCGACGGCGGCATATTCGACGATTGCGCCGATGGTCCGAAGCACGCGGTCGAGCGATTCCTTTCGCTCGACCGCGTTGACGATCAGAGTGCCTAACGCACTATAGAACGCCGTTCCCAGCACGCGTCCGTCCACGCCGTGCACCGCCCAGTCCTCCTCAATCACGGGCAACACGCTCGTCGCGATGAAGTAGAGAACGCGAAGCTCGAGGTCGTCGGGCTCGAGGTTCGTGAGTTCTTGCTCCTGTGCCGTGAGGTTTTCGTTCTTCAAGATGTCCTCAGTCTTGAAATCATTTGCATGGCTTTCGTCAAGTACCCGGTCGCAAAGCCAAACCGGACGCCGGTTTTGGTTTCCAGCGGAGTGTCCCCCGCGCCGCCCGGCAACGTCGACGCCGGCCGGAAGAGGTCGTTCAGCGTGTCGTCTCCAGTCTATGGGCATTTTGGGTACCGTGAAGAAATCAAGCTCAGCGAGCGGTGGACGACGTAGCTAGGGCAACGGCGTTACCGTTCAGTTCGTAGGCGAAGTTCTCTCGTTTCCGGCGGGCCGTATTCGGGCGCGTTCGAGTGAGCGACCACGAGCTATGCACGCCAGTTCGGCGTGCGAGTGCTGTTCGCTCAAGCGCCGACCACGCCGCATCGTATTCGACCAGAATCTTCACCGTCCCATCCGCGGTGAAGTTCCGACGCGGCGCGCATGCCCCCACTTCGGGATCAGTTAACATTGGGATCGTTCCTTAGTCGTCCTCGGACGATTATCCGGCTCGACTGGCCTCGTTCTTTGCCAGCGATTCCCATCTTATAATTGAGCTCCACCGTTTAGCGAAACATGATGTAAGCGAAGCAGGGAAATGCGCGAATTGTGAGATACGCCGCCTTTGAGACCCGTCGGGTCGTGCGGGAGGGTGTTTCGGTGAACCGTTTCTTTGTGCGCTGCGCCGCGTTTACGCTGGGCGTGGTTCTTGTCATCCCTCAGCTTTGGATGCCCTCCGATGCGAGATCGCTCGGGGCGCATCCCCAATCGGCGCATGCGACGGTCGCGGTCTCGCCCGCGCTCGCAGTCATGCATCCACCGCCTCAACGCATATCGGTACCGGAACCTCCCAAGCGCACGCCGCACCCAATGGCTGCGGCCGCTTCGTTTCACGCGCTGGTCAGCAAGGACGTTCATCCTGCGTCCGGCAGACGGGTGATTGGCCCGGCGATGCTGCGCCCGGTCGATCTCGGTCGCATCATGGCAGCCGGTCGAATCCAGGCGCGACAACGGTCTTTACGCCAGACCGAAGCACCGCCGGCGCCGCAACCGCAGCCGCTTTCGCAAAGCGTCTCGCCAGGTCGATCCCGGGGGGTCGCAGCGCCCGGAAAAGGGCAAGTCCGCACCACGCACAGCATTCAGACGTCGTCCGGCACGGGGATCAATCACTGGTGGCGCTATCAGGAAGAGAATATTCCGGGCGGCGGCCGTGTGATGGTCAATGTCGGTACGGGCAACGTGCTCATTCAGGACGACGACATGGTGATACCGCACAAAGGCATGTCGCTGACCTTCCGGCGCACGTACAACTCGCAGAGCCTGCACACCGTCGCGGGCGGCAGCGCCGAAGACAATGGCAACAACTCGACGACGGCGGGGATGTACGGGAACGGCTGGACCAATACGTTCGACGCGCATATGGTGAAGCTGTCGTCCACGATCCGCAGCGTGTACGACATCGACGGCGCGC
This sequence comes from Vulcanimicrobiota bacterium, assembly GCA_963792235.1. Lineage (GTDB taxonomy): Bacteria > Vulcanimicrobiota > Vulcanimicrobiia > Vulcanimicrobiales > Vulcanimicrobiaceae > Vulcanimicrobium. Next base: position 41,946 of record CAWBVR010000029.1, on the reverse strand, counting down.
GCTACGACTACGCCATGCCGGCGAATCCCAGCTGGACTTCCGGGATGATCTTGCATCCCGCGACCCCCGGCAACCACGACTACGTGCAATACGACGGCCAGTGCGGCTGGTACTGGATCAAAAAGTCGGGGACGATTTATTACTTCTACCTGACCGAACCAGGCATCAATTGCCCCGCGCTCGGGACGCTAGGGGCCTTCTCCGGTCGGCTTTACCAGATCATCGGCCGTAATTATAACAACTACCTGACGTTCAGCTATTCGTTTGACACCCCTGACGCATCGCTGGCCACGGGGAAAGTCAGCCAGATTACCGTGCAAACCGAATCGGGGATGACGGTGAACCTGAACTTTGCCGACGTCGCCGGACACCGGCTGCTCGGCGGGCTCTGGTTCCCCGACGGCTCGACGTACGTCGCGTACGGCTACGACGCGCAGGGCAACCTCAACAACGTCATGAGGCCATCGAACAACGCGTCGGGGGAGCGGGTGTTCCACTCATACGGTTACGTTCAGCAGGGCAGCGGTGGTTCGATCATCGGCTGGGCCGATAGCCCGCGCTGGGCCAAGGGTGGCGGCGACGGCGACGTGACCTCGTTCGCCTTCACGGGCAGTAGCCCGCAGACCGCAACGCTCAACGCGATGTCGCGCCTAGCGAACGTCAATCCTGTAGTGTCCGACGGCACGAATTCCGCTGCGCTTCAACCCGGTTACCCGACCGCGGCCTACGAATACTACGACGAGTTTTTCGCGACCGGCGGGCCGACCGCGACGTTTCGCGACACGGACGGTCACGCGATGAATTGGGTGCTCGATGCGCAAGGCCGCCCGACGCAGACCCAAGAGTGCACGTCGGCGGTGAACCAGGCGTGCAACGCGAACGCACCGATCCTGATCACCAACGAGTCCTGGGATACCGACAACAACCTCATCAGCCAAACCGATGCCCGCGGCAACGTAACGGACTACGCGTACGACGTCGACGGGAACACCGTGGCGGTGGCGCAGCCGGCGCCCGATGGCGGCGGTTCGCGGCCGACGAGTCTGTACACCTACGGTGCGTACGACAATCTCGTGGCGTATTGCGATCCGAACGAGACGCATAGGTTGCAGGCGGAGTGGACATCGCGTCCGGTTCCGCCGATCCCCGTGGGCGCTGGATCGTGCCCGGCGCAGGGATGGTCGAACTGGCGCGCGACGTATTCATATCCGTGGTACGAGCCGTTCGGCGAATTGGCATCGATGACAACGCCGTTGGGATATACGCACACGTTTTCGTACTCACCGGGACAGCAAGCGGGGAACGATTTCGGCTTACCCACCGCCGTGACCGGTGACGCGATTCCTCAGCTCGACGGCACGACGTGGACGCCGGCACAATCATTTTGGTACGACGCGGCCGGCAATCTCCGTTGCTACAGCAAAGGGAACGGGACGACGGTGCTGAGCTACGATGCGCTGTCGCGGCTCGTTTCAGTCGCGGATCCCGACGACACCTCGGCCAACGGCGGTTCGGTCTGTGGCAAGTCCAGCGGCATTCCAGGCTGGAACACGCAGACGGCGTACACGTACTATTCCGATGGTTCGAAGCAGAGCGTCCAGTCCCCGTCCGAACGCGCCTTCGGCGTGAGTACGTCCTACACGTACGACCTCGACGGAAACGTGAAGACGGAGACAACTCATCATGGATGCGTTGTGAATCAAGCCTGTACCGCCGGAACGACGAGCAAGTGGTACGACGGTGCAGACCGCTTGGTTTATTTCAGCTCACCCTCCTTCGTTAAAGAGATTTTAGTGTTATAACTATCAAGCCGCAGATATCATACGCTACTCAAAGACGTAGCGTGAGAGATAGCCAAGTGCCGAGTGACGCCTGTGCGGGTTGTACCATCCCTCGAGAAAGTCGAATATCGCCAGCGCCGCGTCGTGTTGCTTCTTGAAACTATTTCCTTCGAGCAGTTCGCATTCAAGCGTTACGAAAAAGCTCTCTCACATTGCGTTGTCTTAAAAGTCAACTAACGAGCCAATAGACTATCTAACTCCCGCCTCGCGAACCGTTTACCGAACGCTAACGACTTATATATCACTTCCTTGATCCGAATAGTGAATAACTTCTCTCTATCTTCGTTTTAATATTGCCATATCGAACGCCATCCAGCACGACTTCTGTTCACAGACGATTCACCGATCACCCAACCGATGACGCGACTACTCAACACATCGATCACTACTGCGAGATAACAAAAAATCCCCCCCAGCGTCGCCATATACGTGATGTCGGCGACCCAGAGCTCGTCCGGAGCAATCGGCGGTGAAATCGCGCTCGACCAAGTCGCGCGCCGGCCGCGCGTCGCGATCGCGCACCGTCGTACCGCATTCTTTTCGCGGCTATCTCGCGCCCTGCAAGCCTTATTTCACTCATCAGAACGCGCTCACCCGCTTGGCCCCGATTGCGATCTCTATCCGCACGAAGTTCCGCCTCAACCCCCCCTCCCCCTTATCTCCACCCCCATCTCCCCTCCATTCACTCCCATACTATCACCCCCCTATCACTTCCTCTTCTTCATCCTTCCATTCACCACCCTTCTTACACTCATACATACCCCCTCCCACACACCTCCATCACACCCCATCCCGTCCTCATCCCATACACCCCCTCATCCTCTCTTACCAATCCCAACCCTTCTTCCCAATCCCATCCCTCTCCCCAGCCCACCACCCCCCCCCTTTTCACAATATCTCCTCTTCTATCTTCTCCTTCTTTTCCTCCAACTACGAGCGCCGCATGAATGCGACGCTTGATGTCCAATCAAAACTCTCCACAGACCGATCAATCCATACACGTACGACCTCGACGGAAACGTGAAGACGGAGACAACTCCATCATGGATGCGTTGTGAATCAAGCCTGTACCGCCGGAACGACGAGCAAGTGGTACGACGGTGCAGACCGCTTGGTGGAGGTAGCTCAACCGTTCGCCGTTTCGGGATCCGACCAGGCGGCGTGGATGACCCGTTACATTTACGACTTGAGCTCCGGTGGAACAGTGTCGCTCACCGGTGCAACAGCTTTGCCAGCATACGGGAATCTGTACAAGACGCAAACCTGGCTCGGCGCGTGGACAGACGTCCGAGGATCGGCGTTCGACGCGCTCGACCGGGAAGTGCGGAAGTTTGCGTACAGCATTCCGGACCATCGTCTCGAGACGACAACGCAGCAATATGATGCGACGACCGCGACACTTGGAAAATTAACGAGCAAGACGAATCCCAATCTTGAGCAGGCAACGTACGCGTATGACGCGGGCGGGAATATCGCCGGCGTGCAGTATTCCGGCGACCACGGGCTTACGCCGGCGGAGACTTATCAATACGATCTGGATGGCAAGAACGTCAGTGTGACGTCGTCGCAATTCGGAATCGAGCAGTACGTGTACGACTACGACGGCCGCCTTACCGACGTGATCGAGCCGACCGGCGGCGGCCTGACCGACCCTGCTCGCATCAACTATACATACTACGGCAACGGCTCGAAAGCGGCAGTCTCGATTTACTCACAGACATTCACGCAGGCAAATGCGATCACGTACAGCTATCGTATTGACGGCGCACTGCAAACGCAATCGACCAACGCCTTCCAAAGCGGCACTTGGAATAAGACTTACACGGACGCCGGAAGGCTACAATCAATTAGCGGCGTCGATACGCAAGCACGCACGTATGATTCCACAGGTCAGCTCGCGACGTATTCATTGGGCGGATCGACGCTCAGCTATACGCACGATCCCGAGGGCAGCGTGGGGACACTATCCGTGCCGAATATGATGAGTCCCGGAACGAGTCAGCCTCACACGGAGACGCTGACCAACCGGCTCAACGTGCGGGGGGAACTTGCTGAGCAATCCTACTCGCCGAACGTGTCCAATCAATTCGCACACACGATCTCGACCTTCAACGCAGGTTATCGCGACACGATCACGATACCGACGGATGGCTCGACTGCGCCAGACAACAACGACACTATTGACTATGTGAACTTGATTCGGTCGAGCCATGGCAGCACTGGCCAGCCCAGCGATCCCTACAACGGTGTTACCTATACGACCGGGAGCAGCAGCGCGTTTACGTTCGACGCATCGGGCCGCGAGACGCTTAGCTCGGCCATAACCGATACGTTCGTGGAGTACGAGAACGGCAGTGGCAACACGTTGGCTAGAGCGCCGCATAACGATGACGAAACGTCACAGACCCATGATGCAGAGAATCACACGCAAGCATACCACGTCGTAAGCGTAGCCTGGGATCGGATTACCAGCATTTCTGGCACTCCGGTTGATTACGGCACGACCACAATCGGCTGGGGCCCCAACGGCCATCCGGTCCATCTTAGCAACTACAAGTCTGCGCGCCTCGTCACCCCGACATCCGAAACCTTACATTGGGACGGCAACATTCTGCTGTTCTGTACCGATCCCGCCGGGAACGTTCTCAACTTTAATGTTGGCCACGACGCCGTAACGGGTCCGCGAGGCATGACGGTCTTCGACCGTGATACGGCGGGCGTGGCCCTCATGTCTTCAAATTCGTCCGGCCACAGCGCGATCACGCCACTCGACCCCAGTTACGCCAACGGCCCTAGCTTCCAGGGGACGCCTGGTTACGTCGACGGAACGATTGGCGACTTTCCGTACATCCGAGATGACGGGATTAACATCGGCCCGATACGCATTAGTGGGCCGCGCGCTTACGACCCTGCACTAGGAAGCTGGACAACGCCAGACGTCTATGAGGGCGACATCCACGACCCCGCGTCCCAGCAGCGGTACATGTGGAACCGAAATAATCCATATGAGTATAGCGATCCAAGTGGTTACAACCCACTTGAAGATTTCGAGCGCGGTTTTGAGCAATGGTACCGAAATGTAACTCGGCCTGGCGGTCCTTCCGGAGGGCAGTCCGGCGGGTTTAACGAACGAAATATTGAGGCTGTCGGCAAGGAAGTACGCGGGGAGCTCCCAGGGAGCGGTCATATGACTAAGTTTCGCGAGACTGCACAGGGGGCGATTAGTCAATTTAACCGCGCGCTCGAACAAGGAGCACAAAGCGTTATGGCGCGAGCTGCACAAGCGTACAATGACGCCATAGCCAATTTAAAGGCCCAGGGTGTGAAAGGAGCCGATCTCCAGCGGACGTTGACCGGACCAAAAGGTGGCAGCAATACACCGGTCGTTCGGTTGCCTGAGGAGATACCAATAGGAACTCCGATTAAGATCGAGCCGCCGCTTATTCCATGACTGACAGTGCCGACGAGATGCTTTCTGAAATCGCCGCTCGCGACATCGACTCGCCAGTCGGCGGAATCATAGAGATTTTTCTCGACAAATTCGTGGTTTCAGCAGACAGCATTCCAGTGTTCGAACGATTTCTCGGATCAACCGACGTCGACAATCGAAGTGCTGCGCTCATGGCCTTAACTCAGTACGGAAAGCGAATAGGATATGAGGCGGACGCGATAGTGCTACACTATCAAACGCGAACTGGGCTTGGTTCGCCGGAGGAATTCGCCGCGCTTCGATATCTCCGAGAGATGAGCCTCGTGGGCAGTGATGTCGCAAAGCGAATTTTGATTCTCCTCGATCGCGATCCATATATCAAACAATTGTACGGCGATCTCGACCCTCCGTCGGCGTCGTGAGCAGCAGCTCATGTTTGCGAGACAGTGGAGTGACCCACCCCGCGGGTTGGCAAATCACGGAAAACGCGAATAGCGTCCTTCTCGTCAATCCCGACAGCACGGAGGCGCTTGCTTTCGCCGGACTGGAGGGGACGCCCGGGAGCTCCTCGCCCCGACAGCAATTCGAGCTGCTGCTATCGTTGTCGAAGATGCGCAACGTGGTGGTGACCGACGAGCGGCGCCGTCCGTTCCAAAATGGCTTCGACACCACCGAATTCTTATTCACATTCACCGATGAAAAGGGGCGGGCTTGCCGAGGCTGGGTCTGGACTGTCCTCAATAACGCGTATTCCCGAAACAACACGTATAGCGAGATCGCGTGGGCAACGGGGAGCGTGTGGCCGCGCGATGCGCAATTCCTCGTGGGCGCAGCGCGGCTGATCAAAGTGATCAACCCTGAGCAGGCATTCCAGCGCGACCAACTGATCCGTAGCGGTATCGCGGTCGGCCCCGGCAGCGCGGGCGGGTTCAACCACCCGAATACATTCACCCCATACAGCAATCAAGCAGCAATGGATCGCATGTCCGACCAGAGATCCAGGACCACCCGCGACGAATATCCGCTCATCGATCCGTCAACGGGGAAGACGTATCACGGGAGCTCCCGCAACTTCGATCAAGTGCTCGGTGGGTGGCACAATCCGACGAACCCGTCGGAGCTATTGCAAGTGGTGCCGCTGGGGCACTAGCCCACATGAGGTTATTTCGGGCGGCCGGCGCTGCGGATGACGATGCCGTCGTGCTCGGAGACGGCGACCGCGTCGAACGAGTGGACGAGGTGGTCCATCGCTGCGCGAATCTCCTCGCGTGACGCGCCGCCGGAAACGCCGGCGATGCGCAGCGCGCCTTCGACCACGACCATCGCGATGTCGAGCGTGATCGCCGGCATCTCGTTCCAGGGAAGCGCGGCCGACGAGATCGCGCTGAGCGGCGAAACCGTCGCGCTGCAGCAGCGTGCGGATGACGTGGGCGCGCTTTTCGGGACCGTGCGTGCGGTTCCAGATCAGATCGTGCAAGCGGTCGTGGACCGGTCCGGCCTTGAAGAGCTCGCGGCATTCGTACGGATCGACGTCGTTGCGGAGTGCTTCGATCAGATCGTCGATGGTCCACAGCGCGATCTCGTGGGTCTGCAGCTCCGCGAGGAAGGTCACTTCGCGCTTGATGTTCGGCGCGACGATGAGCGCGGCGGTCGCGCGGTACGGTTCGCGAAACTTCGCCGGCTCGGACGGAGCGACGGTTTTCGCCACGCCGGACTGCGCGGTCTTGCACTCGAGGATCGCCCGGTATCCGAGCGGGCCCAGCGGGGCGTCGAGCGTGCCGTCCGGCTTGCCGCCGCCTCCGATGTGCGTCGTGATGAAGCCCATGAGCGTGAACGCGTCGCAGACCGCGTTCTCGAAGGCGGCGGGGTCGTCGCCGGTCGCCGTGGATCGCAAGAGCTCCGATATCGTGGCCAGCGTCGCCGGGGAGATGTTCCGCGGCCGCGGCGGCAGCGCGACGTCGGGCCAGTCGTCGACTGGATGGTTGACGTGGAACGCCTTGGTGATCGGGTCTTCGACGATCTCCGGCCGCTGGCCGCGCGCGACGATGCGCGTGATGTAGTCGGTCAGCGAGACGTAGAGGCTCGGTGCGCCGAACAAATTTCGTGGAGTAGAATGCGACCGATGCAGCGCGATCCTCGATAGCGGCGCGTCGGCGCCGTCTCAATGTCGGCGGGTCAACTTGATGCCGGTGCTTCATCCTTCTTGATTACTTCGCAGCCGGGACGGTGCCGATCGGTTTCGTGCTCCAGCAGCGCGCCGCACGACTCGCAGACTAAGTGCAGCCAACAAACGGGATCCCCGTCTTCGGAGGTTGGGGTCCCGGACGATCGCGGTGTCTCGCTCGGGCCGGCGCTACGTTCCAAACACAAAAACCGAGACCAGTGCCAATGCCGCGGGCAGCGCCTGAATCACGAGGATCCGCGGCGTCACCGTCGCGCAGCCGAACAAGCCCGCGATGAGCACGCAGTTCACGAAGAAGATCGCCACCGGCTGCCGCAGCGGCGGCGGTGCAAGGATTGCCCACACTAACCCGGCCGCCAGGAAGCCGTTGTACAGCCCCTGGTTCGCCGCCATCGCCTTGGACTCGGCTGCGAACGAAGCTGTCGTGCCGAACGCCTTGAGCGTCCGCGGCGCGGTCCACCGGAACATCTCCAGGTACAGAAAATACACGTGCTCCAGCGCCATGAACGCGAGCAGCACCAGCGTCACCACGCGCATCGCAGCCGCCCTAGCCCACCAGCGCCGAGCACACGTCGTCGCGCGTTTCGCGCTTGATCATCGCGATCACGTCGTCGCCGCGCTGTAGCGTCGTGTCGCCGTTGGGGACCACCACGTCGCCGCCGCCGCGGTCCACCGCCACGATCACGCTGCCGCGCGGGAGCAGGATGTCGGCGATGCGGCGGCCTTTCGACGGCGAATCGTCCGCGATCCGCAACTGCACCAGCTCCAAGTCGCTGTGTCCCACCTTGGCCAGCGGTTCCAGGTGCGCCGCGTTCACGCGCTCGTCGATCATCTCCAGGATGATCTCCGTCGACGAGATCACGGTGACCGGGCGGTCGGAGTCCAGCGACTCGAAGATCAGTTTGTTCTTCGGGTTGTTCACGCGCGCGATGCAGCGCGCGGTGGAATGCTTCTTGGTGATGATGCACACCACGAGGTTGTCCTCGTCGTCGCCGGTGTCGGCGACAACCACGTCCGCGCGCGCGACGCCGGCCTGCATCAGCACGTTGGGGTCGCAGCCGTCGCCCACGATCGCGATGTCGCTCTCGAGCAGGTTCGTCATCATCTGCGCTTTGCGCGCGTCCTTCTCGATGACCACGACCTCGTGCTCTTGCTTGATCAAGCCGCGCGCGAGGTACGTGCCGACCTTCCCGCCGCCGACGATCACGACGAACATGCTATGCGCTCAGCCGCGTCTGCGGGCGCGCCGACGAGAACGCTTTTGCGAAGTCCGACAGCGCGTCGGGCGCGACGATCGCGTTGAGCTCGTCACCTTCCGTCAGCGCGTCGCCGGGGGCCGCGACGCTGACGCTGCCGAGCCGGCGGATCGCGGCGATGCGGATCTTTCCGTCGATCTCCACGTCAGCCACGCGCCGCCCGGCCACCTCGGGCGTCACCGTCGCGACTAGCGACGACAGCTTGCCGAAGTCGAACGACGGCACGGAGGCATACGCGACGTCTTGCAAGCGGTCGCGGATCAGCTGCGCGCCGATCGTGGTGGGGCAGAACGTCTCGATGCCCAGCTCGCGGTAGAGCTGGCCGCGCGGCGGGTCGTAGATGCGCGCGACGATCTTGGGGATGCGGAACATGCGCTGCGCGATGAGCGCGGCCATCACGTTGCGGTTGTCGCCGTCGGTGACGGCGACGAAGCCGTCGGTGCGCTCGGCGCGCGCGCGCTTGAGCACGTCGTAGTCGATCCCGGTGCCGACTTCCACTTCGCCGCCGAAGCGGTTGCCGAGCCGTTTGAACGCCGCGGGGTTGTCGTCGACCACGACGACGTCGTGTTTGTCGGCGACGAGCAGCTTGGCGAGGGTGGAGCCAACGCGCCCGCAGCCGACGATGAGGTATCTCATGGGGCGACACCTCCGATTCGGTGCCACGACCAGCGTTCCCGCGTGGGGAGGAGAGCCTATCCGCTATCAGAATGCCGGGGATCGGTCTGCTAAGGTTGCGAAAAGGCTGACCCGCGTGGTACGCGGGTCATGCCGGAGATTCGGCAAGCGAAGCGAGCCGAATCCTACGGGGCGTAGCTCAGCTTGGTAGAGCGCTGCGTTCGGGACGCAGAGGTCACAGGTTCAAATCCTGCCGCCCCGACCACGTCCGAAGCCGGTCCTCGCTGGGCCGGCTTCGTTTTTTTTGCCTGCTTGCGCTCAGTAGTTGATGGAGAACGGCCGGGTGTACTTCGCGAGCAAGTCCTCGACGCGGTGCATCGGAAAGCCGCCGACGCCGGAGCCGGTATTCACGGTGAAACCGGGCGCTGGATAGGGCGAGCATTGGTTGTTGTCCCACTGCGAGTGAAACACGGTCCCGGGTGGCGGAAACGCGCGAACCGGTAGGGCGTTCGTGATCCAAAGCCAGGCGTGGATCGTGCCGGGGCCTTGCGGCCAGCCGGAATTGAGCACCGTCGCATAGCGCTTCGCGAGCGGCACCTGATAGATCATCGCAAACATGGAGTTGCCGCTGCAGTCGGGCGTGGTGAAAAGCAGGCTGCTGCTGCCCGCGTTGGACACGCCGTTGAACGAGTCGGGCGTCACCAGGAGCATGACGGCGTCCCCGCCCTCGGTGCGGTATGCGACGGCCGCTCCCCATGGCTGAGGCGGCGAGACCGCGTTGTTGACCACGTCGCCGATCTCGTGCCCGTGGGCGTCCCAGACTTTGAACACGCAGCACGGCCCGGTACGGGGCGGGCTCTCGCGCGGGGCCGGCGTCCCCGTCATCGTCTTGTACGGCCCGGGCGCCGGCGTGGCGCGCGGCTCCGATTGGGCGGCGACGGGCAGCGCGGCGAGCAAGACGAGCCCGAAGAGCACGGTGAAGCGCATCGAGTGTTTCCTCAAGCGGTCACACCCGTGAGCGATGTCTCGGCTCACCTTGGCTTCCCAGGCGAGAACGCCTGTGCTCGCCGTCTGGCGGCCCGCTTCGGGAGGTCCGGTGACCAGCGGAGGCTAACGCGGGCCGCCGTTTGTTTTCACGATTCAGTCCAGCCGCCCGCCGCGTGCTTCGCGCGGCCGAGCAAGAGTGCCGGAACCACAACCACTACTACGTTGGGGCCGAGCACATGCTCTACGCGCTGCTGGAAGAGCACGACGGCACGGTCGACGAGCTCCTGGCGGCGGACCGCGTCGAGCCGGCGCAGGTCCACGCTGACGTCAAGCGGGCGCTCGGCACCGGTGAAGGCCGCACCTGGGAAGGGATTCTCGTGACACCTCGGGTCCGCAAGATCGTAGAGATCGCCGAGAGACTCGCCGGCGACCGGGAGATCGAGCCGGTCGACCTCTTCAACGCGATCCGCGCCGAAGGCGGCGGGCTCGCGGCCGACATCTTGAGGCGCGCATGGAACACCTGAGCCAAATCTTTCACGACCTCGTCGTCCACCTCGGCTATCCCGGCCTGTTCATCGTGATGTTCCTGGGGAACATCGGCACGCCGGTCGGGACCGAGGTCGTGATGCCGACCGCCGGCGCCCTGGCCGCGCAGGGCCACTTCCCGTCGCTCCTCGCGCTGCCGGCGTGGATCGTCGTCGCGCTCGTCGGGACCGTCGGCGAGCTCTGCGGCGCGACCACGCTCTACGAAGTTGGTTATCACGGCGGGCTGCCGTTCGTGCACCGTTACGGCAAGTACGTCGGCTTCAAGGAGCGCGAGCTGGGCCACGTCCAGCGGTTCTACGGAAAGTTCGGGCACTGGGCCGTGTTCTTGGCGCGTTTCGTGCCGTTCGTGCGCGGCGTCGCGTCGCTGCCGGCCGGGTTGTCGCGCATGCCGCTGCCGCTGTTCTTGATCTCCACCTTGATCGGCTCCGCGATCTTCTGCTTCGGGCTGGCGTATCTCGGCCAAGCTGCCGGAAACCATCTCGACGCGATCACGGCCGTGCTGCATAAGGCGGCGCTGCTGATCGTCATCGTCATCGTCGTGCTCGTCATCGCGGCGGTGGTCGTGATTCGGGCGCGCAGCAAGAAGAAGGCGCCCGACGATCTCGCTGCCTGACGTGTTGTGGCGGCGCGCGCCGGGTGCCAAGCGCCGCGGGCCGCTGATCGTGCTGCTGCACGGTCACGGCGCCGACGAGCGCGACATCTTTGCGCTGGGCGATCTGTTTCCGCCGGACGCGACGATCGCCGCGCCGCGCGGTGCGATCGTTCAAGACGCGGGTTTCCGTTGGTTCGCCGCGCATGCCGTGCAACGGCCCGATGCGGAATCGCTCGCTGACGGCATCGCGCGGCTCGAAGGCTGGCTCGATGCGGAAGCCGCGGCGGCGAACGGCGTGTGGCTGGTCGGATTCTCCGGCGGCGCGCTGATGGCCGGTGCACTCGCGCTGCACGCGCCGCACCGGTACGCGGGGGTTGCGATGCTGCACGGCGCGCTGCCCTTCGACGCGGGGTTGCCGATCGTGCCCGGCCGGCTCGCGCACGGCGAGGTGTTCTACGGCTACGGCACCGCCGACGACATAATCCCGGTTGGCCTCATCGAGCGACTCCGCGGCGTGGTTGCGCGACGACAGCGGCGCCAACGCCGAGATCCGCGCATACCGCGCGGCGCACGAGATCCCGCTCGCCGAAGCGCGCGAGCTCGCGCGCTGGTACACGTCGCTGACCTGATCGGAGAGGCGGCGGCCGAAGACATCACGTTTCCAGATCGCAGCCCATTTGACGCGAGCCGCGATTTCATGGGTCAGAATCGCGTAAGTCGCCCCGGAAGAGCCTTTTGATGAACTCTTCCGGGGCACGCGATTCAGCGAATCGATTTAGGTTTTGCGTGGTTCGTGAGCGCGCGTTTGAAATCACTGCGGCCGCAAGGAACCAACCGTACACCACTGAGCACGTGTGGAAATGGGAGGAGTCCAGTTTCCCGGAATCCACGCCAATTGTGCTGGTAACGCGCCGGCGCCATCGGCGGGTTAATACGCTGGATCAGCAGTGCGTTGTCGGCCGTGCGGTACACATATCCCGTGAGCGCGCCGTTCGGGAGGATCATTTTTGCGATTGCGACGATCGTTCCCAACCGTCCGCTGCCGACCGGTACGTCATCCGGAATTTCCTGCGGCGACGAGGCGCACTGCCCAGCAACATGCGGTACGACCGGAATTGCTTGTCGAGCGGCGGCGGCCGTGTAGGCTGTCGTCATGGAACCAACATCTGCCCGCGGCTGAAGCACTTCACGACGCGAGTCCCGGGTGGGAGCCGTCCGTTCCAAGGCGTCACCGCGCTGTAGCCACCAGGCGTCGATCCACCCACGGCGATCACCTTGATGTCGACTGCCCACTGCACGCCTGCCGCATTCGAGAAGTTCATGACGACGTAGCGCTTTCCATCAGACCCCTTGTACATCCAACCGATATTCTTGTTCCCATTCCAAAGCGAATTGATGTCGGTGATGGACCCGAACACTCCGTTTGCCTCGGGAATGTTGTCCTCAACAGTAAAGGGAGACGCATCGCAGCCGGCCCCGCTACCCCAGGTTCAATGCACTGTTGATTGTAATCGCCTAGCCGTTCGTAGATTCTCATTGCTGCCAGGTGCCGGCCGGCGTCCGATGCCTTTTCACCCTCGGCATTGAGCGAATCGATGTAATTGTTGCCAGCATCGCTGTAACGGCGAGGCGCTGCGTCAGCCGGAGCGCTGAAGCGGGCAGGCATCGGCCACGCGAGGACAAGCATCGTTAATGCCAGTAGAACCGGGGCCTTCTTCATTCACATCACCTCTCTCGGATTCTCGCCCTAGACGGGTTCGATATTGATAGTCGGGCGGCATTCTGGGCTCTATCGATCGGCTGCAACACACAATCTTGATTGCAGCAAAACTTTCGGAGGGTTTCCCGCCGGCGGTATCGCCACGGCAATTGCTCATGGATATTCCGTCCAGGTTGCGGCCCGCCGCATGGAACCTTGCTCGGTTGCGGCGTATCATGTCGAGGATGGCTTCCGAGCCGAGTCGCCTCGATCGCACCCTAGCCCAGCTTCCCGACCTGCCCGGCGTCTATCAGATGATCGGGGCGGACGGCCGCATCCTCTACATCGGGAAGGCCGTCTCGCTCCGCAACCGGGTGCGTTCGTATTTCCAAGACTCGGCGGCGCACATGTACCGCACGGTCAAGCTGGTCGAGCGCGTGGCCGACGTGCGGACGATCGTGGTGACCAACGAGGTCGAGGCGCTCATCCTCGAGGCGAACCTCATCAAGCGCCACCAGCCGCCGTTCAACGTGCGGCTGCGCGACGACAAGCGGTTTCCGTACCTCAAGGTGACCAACGAGCCGTTTCCGCGCGTGGTGTTCACCCGCGTCGTGAAGGACGACGGCGCGCGCTATTTCGGACCGTACACCAACGCGCACGGCCTGCGCGAGCTCATCGACCTCGTGCGCATCGTGTTCCCGCTGCGCACCTGCCGCGAGCCCATCGACGGCAAGCGCAAGCGGCCGTGCCTGCAATATCACATCAAGCGCTGCCTGGCGCCGTGCGTCGGGTATCAGTCCGAAGACGACTACGACCGGCTCGTCGATGAGGTCGTGCTCTTTCTCGAAGGCCACTACGACCCGCTGATCCACCGGCTGCAGGGCGAGATGACCGATGCCGCCGCGCACTTCAACTTCGAGGCCGCAGCGCGGTTGCGCGACCGTATCATCGCGGTGCGGCGCACGATCGAAGCGCAGAAGGTGGTCGGGCGCTCGCGCATCGACGTCGACTTGATGGCGCTCGCGCGCGCGCAAGGCCAGGCGTGCGTGCAAGTGTTCCTCGTGCGCGACGGCAAGCTGCTCAACCAGGAATACTTCATCCTCGAAGGCACCAGCGAGCGCAGCGACGCGGAGATCGTCTCCGATTTCATCAAGCAGTTCTACACCGCGCGCACGGGCAACTTCGGCATGGACGCGTCGCACGAAGCCGAGCTCACGGGCTCGCCGCTCGCGCTGCGCGCCGCGCGCGACCAGCAGGTGCCCGTCGCCGAAAAAGTGCACGCGCGCCGCCGCCGCGCATACGAAGCCGCCGTGCCCAAAGAAATCCTCGTCGAGACGCGGCCTGACGACGCCAGCGTCATCGAAGCGTGGCTGACCGAGATCAAAGGCGTGCGCGTACGGGTGCTGGAGCCGCAGCGCGGCGAGCGCGTCGACTACCTCAGGCTGGTGAAGAAGAACGCGGAGCAGAACCTGCGCTCGTTCTTGGTGCACCAGGAAGCGACGGAGACGGCATCGGCCAGCGCGCTCACCGAACTCGCCGCCGCGCTCGATCTGCCCGAGCCGCCGCACCGCATCGAGTGCTACGACATCTCGAACATCCAAGGCACCAACTCCGTCGCCTCGATGGTCGTGTTCGTGGAAGGCCGGCCAAAGAAAAGCGACTACCGGCACTTCAACATCCAAGCGGTGCAAGGCCCCGACGACTTCGCCTCGATGCAGGAGACGTTGCGGCGGCGGCTGCGCTACCTGCGCCAGGACGCGGACCGCCCACCGGTCGCCGAGAGTGACGTCGCGACGGCAGCGATCGAGCGGCAGGCGCGCAAGCGCGAGCGGTTCCACGAGAAGCCCGACCTGCTGCTGATCGACGGCGGCAAAGGCCAGCTCAGCGCGGTGGTCGAGGTGATGCGCGAGATGGACATGTGGGGCATCCCCGTCGCCGGGCTCGCGAAGGAGCACGAATGGCTGTTCGTGCCGGGCAACGGCGAGCCGATCGTGCTGGCGCCCAACTCGCCGGGCCTGCACTTGGTGATGCGCATCCGCGACGAGGCACACCGTTTCGCGATCACGCACCACCGCAACAAGCGCGGCAAGGCGATGACGAAGTCGGTCCTCGACACCCTCGACGGCGTGGGTCCCGTACGCAAGAAGCGGCTGATGACTGCATTCGGTTCGGTGGGCGCGATCAAGCGCGCGTCGGTCGACGAGATCGCCGCGGTCCGGGGCATGACCCCGGCCCTGGCGTCGCAGGTGAAGGCGGCGCTGGGCGCCTAGCCCCTCGGCAGCGCCTTGTCGAGGAACGTGCGCAGCGCGGCGTAGAACGGCGCCGGGTTCTCCACCCACGGGAAGTGACCGGCGTCGGCGACGATCACTTTGGTCGCGTGCGGGAACAGCGCGTCGAGCTGTGCTTCGGCGGCGCGTGCCGGATCGTCCGTGCCGTAAACCACCAGCGTCGGGATCGGCGTGTCGCGCAGCGCGTCCTTGACGTCGTAATTCTTCGCGATGTCGCTGAAGATCGCGCGGTTCACGGCGGAGTTCGCGAAGTTCGGGGGAACCGCGGCGGCGAACGCGACGCCTTTCGCGTGGTCGTGGAAGTACCCCGGCGCGATCGCGCGCAGCGGGTCTTGGCCGGCTTTTCGCGCGGCGTCGGCGGCGGCTCTGTCGGCATCGGTCAGGCGCGCGTTGATGCGCTCGCCGAACCCCTTGAAGAATGCCGGATCGGGCCCGCCCGGGTCCAGCAGCGCCAGCGATGCGACGCGGTCGCGATGAGCGGCGGCGTACGCCATCGACAGCATCGCGCCCCATGAGTGTCCGAGCAGCGACAGGCGCGTCTGTCCCAGCGCGCTGCGCAGCGCGTCGAGGTCCGCCACGGCGCCCGCGATGGTGAGCTGCGAGCCGTCGCCGAACGCGTCGCGTGACGTCCCGGTGCCGCGCTGATCGAGCACGACGATGGTTCGTTCGCGCGCGAGCTCGATCGCGACCGGGTCGACGTAGACCGATTCGAGGCCCGGTCCGCCGCTGAGCAGCACGTGGATCGGGCCACGGTCGCCGAAGCGGCGGTAGCCGAGCGTACCGCCGGTCACCGGGAACCGTCCCGTGCCGGGGTCGGCCGCGCGGGCGGGTGCGGTGAGGGCGGTGACCGCGAACGACGCGGCCGCGCAGGTTACGAAGCGCCGACGATTCATGCGAGATCCTCCGTAGCGGAGACTTCTCGCGGCCCGGCGCGCAAGGTCCTTGCGGCGCGCGGCGAAGGCGTCCGGCATGGCATTACTGATTCGGCTCGTCGTCAACGCGGTCGCGCTGTGGGTCGTGACCCTTGTCGTTCCGGGCATCACCACCACGGGGCCCACCGGGCTCATCATCGCGGCGCTGATCCTAGGCGTCGTCAACGCGATCTTGCGGCCGATCCTGGTGGTGCTCAGCCTGCCGCTGGAGCTGCTCACGCTCGGGCTTTTCACGCTGGTGATCAACGCGCTGCTGTTTTGGCTGGTCGGCGCGCTGCACGTCGGCCTCAACGTCGCCGGGTTCTGGCCCGCGTTCTGGGGTGCGATCGTGATGTCGATCGTGTCGTGGATTTTGTCGTTCCTCACGCGCGGCTTGGAGTCGTCGCCATCCACCGCGCGCCGGTGATGGAGAACACGCAGAAGCTGCTGAGCATCGCGCTGACGGTGCTCGCCCTCGACGGTTGGGGCGCGGTTTCGGCAGCCCCCGATGGGCCGGTGCCCTCACCGACGCCGCATTCGTCGTCGCGCAGCACGTCGCACTCCGGCGGATTCCACCACGGTAGCCATAGCAGCACGCTGCTGCACGGCGGCACGGTGATGGGTGCGGCGGCCGCCGCGGCGGCGGCGAAGTCGAGGCACAACGGCAAGAGCGGGCGCGGTGGAAAGAGCGGCGGCGGCCGCGGCGGCTTCGGTGGGGCGGGAGCGCACGGCGGCGGCGGCTGAACACGTCGCGTTCTGGGAGGCCTTCGAAGGCCATCCCTACGCGCTGCCCGATCCCGTCGTGCTTTCGGCGGCGGACGTCGATGCGATCCGTCTCGCGGCGCGCGACGCATGGGCGATCTACGCGCGCGTCGCGCCGCTTCTGCGCGCGCTGCCCGATGACGGCCTGGACGCGCTCGGCATCCCCGCGGCGGCGTACGACGTGGTGCGTTTGCGCGACGAGCGCGCGGGCGACACGCTGGTCGCGCGCTTCGATTTCTTACGCGAGGGCGATGCGTACCGCGTCGTCGAGCTGAACGCCGAGACGCCGTTCTTCATCGTGGAGTCCTTCGTGGAGAGCGGTATTCGCGCGCGCGCGGCGGGGCTGCGGGATCCGAACGCGGGCGCGTACGACCGGCTCGGCGACGCGATCGCCGCCGCGCTGCAGCCGCTCCGCTCCGGTGCGCGCGTCGGCGTCGTGGCGACGAATGTGTATCGCGAAGACGTCGGCACCGCGTACATGCTGCGCGACGTGCTCGCGCCGCGCATCGGCGCGAAGGTCGTGTTCGTGCCGGTGCACGAGCTCGAGGTCGCGGGCGGCGAGGTATTCGACGCGCACGGGCGGCTCGACGTGCTGTACCGCTGCTATCCGCTCGAGCACTTCGCGGCGGACCCCGGTGGCGCCGCGCTCTTCGAGGCCGTGCTGGACGGTGCGTGCCGGCTGCTGAACCCGCCGTCGGCGCTGCTGCTGCAATCGAAGGCCGCGCAGGCTTTGATCTGGGGCTTGCACGAGCGCGGCGAGTTCTTCGATGCTGCGGAGCGCGACGCGATCGCGCGCGTGTTCTTGCCGACGTACCTCGACCGGCCGGACGACGGCGCGGCGTACGTGCGCAAGCCGGTGCTCGGGCGCGAGGGGATCGGCGTGGCGATCCTCGATGCGGCGGGCGGCGAGGTGGCGCGCGGCGAGCGCGCGGTGGATTCCATCGCGCGGCAGGCTGTGGTGTACCAGCGCTACGTACGCGCGCCGCGGCGGCGCGTGCGCCGCGCCGACGGCACCGAGATCGACGGCGAGGAGCTGACGACGTGCTTCGTCGTCGCCGGGCAGCCGAGCGCGATCGGGATGCGAATCGGCGGGGCGGTCACCGATTCGTGGAGCCATTTCGCGCCGGTGGGGGTTGCGTAGCGCAGTGTTCGACCCATTCACCTACGCCAAGCCGCTCCTGCACATGCTCGATCCGGAGGACGCGCACGAGCTTACGATGCAGGCGCTGGAGCTCAACGTCGTACCGGGGCAGCCGCGCTGCGACGATCCGGCGCTCGCGACCACGCTATTCGGGCGCAAGCTGACGAACCCGATCGGCGTCGCCGCCGGCTTCGACAAGAACGGGCGCGTCTACGAGCGCATGGGCGCGCACGGGTTCGGTTTCGTCGAGATCGGCGGCGTGACGCCGCGGCCGCAGCGCGGCAACCTGCGCCCGCGCGTGTTCCGGCTGCCCGACGACGGCGCGGTGATCAACCGCATGGGATTTCCGAACGACGGCGCGGCTGCGCTCGAAGCGCGCTTGAAACGCAAAGGCCGGCCGGAGATCGGGTTCGGCATCAACCTCGCGTCGAACGCCGACAGCGCCGATCCGGCGGCGGACTTGATCGAGCTCGCGGTGCAGTTCGCGCCGTACGCGGACTATCTCACGCTGGACATCTCGTGCCCGAATACGGCGAACGGTCTCGTGCTGCTCGAACCGCCGCGGCTCGCCGAGTTGATGGCGGGGCTGAACGCGACGGAGTGGCGCGCGCGGCCGAAAATGGTTGCGAAGCTGTCGCCCGACGTCGACGACGCGCTGCTGCAGCGGCTCGTGGCGACGCTGCTCGACGGCGGCATCGACGGCATCATGGTGTCGAACACGACGCGCGCGCGGGCGGCCGGCCTGCACGGCCCGCACGTGAACGAAGCCGGCGGCTTGTCGGGGCGGCCGCTGTTTGGGCCGTCGACCGCGCTACTCGCGCGCGTGCGCGAGCTCACCGGCGGCAGCGTGCCCCTGATCGGCGCGGGCGGGATCGCGAGTGGTGCCGACGCGTACGCAAAGCTGCGCGCGGGCGCGACCGTGGTGCAGCTCTATACCGGTCTGATCTACAACGGGACCGCGCTGGTGACGAAGATCAAGCGCGAGCTCGCGGAACTGCTGCGGCGGAACGGCGCCCTGGCGCGGTGAAAAGCACACCTTCCGAGCGAGGATAGTGCATGCGACCTGACGATCAGGCCTCCGACCTCCCGGCGCCGTCGCCGTCGCGCGCCGTCGCGCCGGGCGTCTTCGACGACGACACGAAGGGAATGCCGCGCGTGAACGTGCAGGCGCCGATCGCGACCGCCGTGCTTGCGCCGCCGGCCGGGACGCCGCCGGAGCTGGCCGGGATGTTGTTGCCCAGCGAAGCGGTTACGTTCGCGAGCTCGCCGCATTGGATCATCTTCGTGCGCCCCGCGGTGCAGGTGCTCGTCATCTTGATCTTGTTCGGGACGGTGCTCGGCTGGCAGCTGCACCCGATCGTGCGCGGGCACCACGTCACCGTGCCGCTGCTGACCGGCGTCGCGCGCACCGCGGCGCTCGTTTTCGCGGCGCTGTTGCTGCTGCGCGAAGCGTTCTCGGTGCTCGGGCGGCTGATGCGCTACTTCGGCTTCCGCGTCGTCACGACGAACCGGCGCGTGTTCGTCGTCGAAGGGCTATTCGGGCGCCGGGTGACGCCGCTCAGCAACACCGCGCTCGCGGGCACGACGATGTGGCAAGGGTTGTTCGGGCGCATGCTCGGCTACGGCAACCTCGCGCTGCCGCCGGCCGCCAGCTGGACCGGGACCATAAGCGAGATGCGCGACCCCGTGAAATTGTACCGCGAGTTCGAGGCGGTCGCACAAGGCGTCGACGGCGACCATTGGACGCCCGCGGTCCGGCAGACGCTCATCCCCTGACCCATTGGGGCGGAACCCCGCCCTTGGCCGGCGTGTTATAGTACTTGCTGGTCCAGGATGGACTCGCTCGAGGGGCTGAGTAGTCTCGACGGGGAGATCCGAGGCCGACGTAAGCAGGCGGAGTTGTGAGCCCTCCTAAAACGATCACAAGCGTTTATACGCGAACAACAACTACGCAATGGCTGCCTAGACCTAATTTAGGCTAACAGTCACCGTTCGGAGGAGGTCGCCGTTGCCGTCCTCCAAGCGGTCAACAAGTTCGGCTAGGGTGCGGAGAACGTTCCGAGAAGCGCCCGAAACTCAACCGGAACTGCGGCGCGTCTGATTCCTGTACCGAGAAGCTGACGCGCTCAAGACAAAATCGGTGCTAAGCCTGAAGAAAGCGGCGGTCCGGCTTTTCGGACCCGGGGGGCGGCTCCCCGGCAGCTCCACCACTGTGAAAACATCCGGGCGAACACGATTCGCCCGGATGTTTTTTGCTAGTGCGGAAGCGCGCGGCTACTTCATCGACGTCGATGCGGGCAGCGCGTACGTCGTCACCAACGCGCCGGGCTTCACCGCTTTGAGCCACGGCGTGAACGGCATGAAGTAGAGCGGGAACACGCCGCCGATGCCGCTTTCCACGGCGACGTACTGGCGGCCGTCCACCGCGTAACTCATCGGCGGCGCGTTGATTCCGCTGGGCGTCTTAGCCGACCACAGGGTTTTGCCGGTGCGCGCGTCGAGCGCGTCGAGGTTTCCTTCCATCTGGCCGACGAACACGAGCCCGCCGGCCGTGGAGAGCGCGCCGCCGAACGCTGGCGACTTGTAGTGACGCTTCCAGAGCATCGTTCCGCGCGTGAGGTCCCAGGCCGATACGCTGCCCGCGAACGATCCGGGCGCCGCCGGCAGCCCGCCGAAGTTCAGGGTGCCTTTCTTCGGGTTCGTGATCGTCTTCTTTGCAGGGGCGATCGTGAGCGAGCTCTCGATCGCCGAGATGAACATCACGTGATGCTGCGGGTCATACGACGGCGGTTCCCAATTCGCACCGCCGATGACCGACGGAAACACGAGGTATGGTTTGGCGGCTTTCGCCTTTGCCTGCATCGCCGCGTTGAACGTGATCTTCCCCGTGGTGCGGTCGACCGTGCCCCACGTGATCTTGTCCAAGAACGGCACGGCATAGATGAGCTTGCCGTTCGTGCGGTCGATCACGTAGAGATAACCGTTGCGGTCCGCGTGCGCCACCGCCGCGACGGTTGCGCCGTTGACCGGCACGTCCACGAGCACCGGCTGGTTGACGCCGTCGTAGTCCCAGATGTTGTGCGGCGTGTACTGGTAGTACCACTTGATCTTGCCGGTGTCGGGATCGACCGCGATCATCGCGCTCGTGTAGAGCAGCGCGCCCGTCGTCGCGTTGGCATCCCAATCGGGATTCGGATTTCCCGTGCCCCAGTACAGCGTGTTGAGCTTCGGGTCGTATGCGCCGGGCAGCCACGTCGGGCCGCCGCCGCGTTCCGCGGTGCCGCGCACGCCCCAGCTGTCGTAGCCAGGCTCGCCCTTTGCCGGGATGGTGTACGTGCGCCACAACTGCTTGCCGGTCGCTGCGTCGTACGCGGCGATGAAACCGCGCGTCGGGTATTCGCCGCCGCCGACGCCTTGGATCAGCATGTTCTTGACCGGCAGCGGCGGGCTGGTGATCGTGTACGCCTCTTTGTAGTCGGCGACGGTCGTGTTCCACCGAACGTTGCCGGTCGCCGCGTCGAGCGCGATGAGGTGCGCGTCGAGCGTCCCCGTTACGACGAGGTCGCCGGCGAGCGTCACGCCGCGGTTGTTGACGTTGCAGCACGCCTTCGGCGCGGCCGCGGCCGGCAGCGGATAGATGTAGCTCCAGATCGTCTTGCCGGTCTTCGCGTCGACGGCGTATACCGCCGACTTGCCGGTGGTCACGTACATGACGCCGTTGGCAACGATCGGCGTCCCCTCCATCGATGCCGGCAGGCCGAGCTTCTTGCTCCACGCCGCCGTCAGCGCTTTGACGTTGGTCGTGCTGATCTGCGTGAGCGGGCTGTAGCGATGTGCGGCGAGATTGCGCCCGTAGACGAGCCACGATTTCGCATCCTGGTCGGCGTTTTCGATATCGGCCGCGCCGATCGTAGGCGGCGGATCCGCGGTGGCCGTCATCGGCATCACGAGCAGCGCCGCCGTCAAGGCGGAAATCAGAACACGCGTCGGAGTAGCCACATCGTCCTCCCTCAGGTAGCCCCTCGTTCGCTTTGACGACCTGCCCGGCGGTCCTGGCGCGAAGGGCGCCCGGCGGGCGCGGCGGAAAGGCAGGCGCCGTGCGAAAGATCGTGCTCGCCGGTGTGCTCTTGCTGACATGCGCGGCGAGCGCGGCCGCGCGCGTCGCTCCCGCGTCCTACACCGCCGCCCAAGCCGCCGCCGGAGCGAAGCTCTATCAGGCAAAATGCAGCATGTGCCACGGCGCGCACTTGGAAGGCATCACGGCTCCTGCCCTGCGTGGGGGGGCGATCGTCGCCATGCGCACGGGCGCCGAGCTGTACGACGCCATGACGACCCAAATGCCGCTCACGCGCCCCGGCAGCCTCAAGCCTGCGCAGTACGCGGCGCTCATGGCGTTCTTACTCAAGGCGAACGGTCATCGCGCAAGCACGACGGCGCTCACGCCGGCGCGCGCGCGAACGATCACGACGCCGATCTAACGCGCTCGCCCGAGGGCCAGCTAGAGTCCGATTTTGCTCAGAATGCCTTGCGCGAACGAGGGTGCGAAGCGCGCGAGCACCTGCGGGTTCTCGCGGATGAACGTGACCGCCGCACCCTTCAGCGCCTCGGGATCGGCTTGTTTGCGCTCGATCATGCCCTCGATCTGCTGCGCCAAGCCCTCATCACCGCTCTGGCGCAAGTTGCCTGCTGCGGTCTGCAGGTGGTCGGTCAGGTCGTTTGCATCCATGCCGGCGACGTGCTGATCCGCGGCGTCTCCGACCGCTTGAGGATCGGCATTCCCGCCGGTAACCTTCTGCAACATACCTTCGAGTCCGTCGAACATACCGCGACTCATACCCGCCGGCGGCGTTATCAACCGCCGCCTGCTCGCGCCCAGTCTCGCTGCACCAAACAGCGGCCGGACTGTGTTGTCGGCCTCAGTGGACGTTCAATTCGCGGCGACGGCGTTTGCCACGGCGATCACGATCATCGACCCGGTCGGGATGATCCCGCTG
Organism: Vulcanimicrobiota bacterium; assembly: GCA_963792235.1. Lineage (GTDB taxonomy): Bacteria > Vulcanimicrobiota > Vulcanimicrobiia > Vulcanimicrobiales > Vulcanimicrobiaceae > Vulcanimicrobium. Next base: position 18,702 of record CAWBVR010000029.1, on the reverse strand, counting down.
ACGCTCGTCGCGACGGCCACTTCGCCGCTTCGCCGCCGGCGCATCATCAACGAAGCGGTGCTGGTCGCGGGCGGCGTCATCCTCGCGATGGGGCTGATCGGGCGGCCGCTGCTTGGGTACTTGGGGATCACGCTGCCGGCGTTCACGATCGCCGGCGGCATCCTGCTGTTCCTGATCGCGATCGACATGCTGTTCGCGCGCCCGACCGGCGCCAAGCAGACGAAGGAAGAGACGCGTGAGGCGCGCGACGCCGACAACCCCGCCGTGTTCCCGCTCGCCATCCCGATGATCGCCGGTCCCGGCACCATCGCGACGGTGCTGCTGCTCAGCGGCCTCACGCACGGTGACCAGATGCGCATCGTCATCGTGTTCCTCGCCTACGCCACGGCGCTGGTCGTCACATGGCTGTGCATGAGTGCCGCGCCGTACCTGCAGCGCATCATCGGCAAGACCGGCATCCACGTCGTCACGCGGCTGCTCGGGATCATCCTAGCCGCGCTGGCCGTGCAGTTCGTCATCAACGGCCTCGCGGGGACGCCGTTTTTCACCCACGCATAGGACACAACGATGATCACACCCGCCGAACTCGCCGACGTGCCACTGTTCGCCGCGGTCCCGCACGCGCTGCGTGCGCGCATCGCTGCGCGCTCCGCCGATATTCGCGTCAACACCGGCGAGTGGATCTCGTACGAAGGTGACGTGGCGTACTTCTGGACGCTGCTCGAAGGCGAAGTCGAGCGCGTGCGCGTCGTCGCGGGCGAAGAAGTGCAGGTGACGACGTTCGATCCCGGCGAGTATTTCGGCGAGGTCCCGCTCATGCTGAGCACGCCGTCGTTCGCCACGACGCGCGCGCTGTGCCCGTCACGGCTGATGCGCACCGACGGTGCGGATTTCCACCTGTTGCTCACCGAGTCGGCGGAAGCGGCGGCGATGATCGCGCGCACGCTGAGCCGGCGCGTCACCTTCATCGGCGACGCGTGGACGGCGCAGAAACCGACGCAGGCCACGATCGTGGGCGACCGCCTGGACTTCGCGTGCCACGACGTGCGCGATTTCCTCTCGCGCAATCAGATCGCATTCGAGTGGCTCGATCCGGGAGACCCCGCCGATGCCCAGTTCATCCCCGCGCCCGCGCGTAACGCGGCGCGTTATCCGCTGGTGCTGCTCGACAGCGACCGGGTGCTCGAAGCACCGGACAGCCGCGAGCTCGCGCGCGCGCTGAACCTGCAGACCGCGCCGCGCGCCGCGTCGTACGATCTCGTCATCGTCGGCGGTGGGCCGGCCGGGCTCGCCGCGGCGGTATACGGCGGCTCCGAGGGCCTGCGGACCGTGATGGTCGAGGGCCAGGCGCCGGGCGGCCAAGCGGGCACGTCGTCGCGCATCGAAAACTATCTCGGCTTTCCGATCGGGATCTCCGGCGGCGATCTCGCGAGCCGCGCGCTCCAGCAGGCGAAGCGCTTCGACACGGAGATTCTCGTGACGCGGTGGGTTCGCGCGATCGCGGCGGCCGGCGACGGGTACGCGGTGACGCTCGACGGCGACGACGTCGTCGCGGCGCGCGCCATCGTGCTTGCGATGGGCGTGAACTGGCGCGAACTTCCGGCCGAAGGCGCCGATGCGTTCGTCGGGCGCGGCATCTACTATGGCGCCGCGCGCACGGAAGCGACGGCCGTGCGCGGTAAAGACATCTTCCTCGTCGGCGCGGGCAACTCGGCGGGCCAGGCGGCGATGTTCTTCTCGAACTACGCGCGCAGCGTGACGCTGCTCGTGCGCGGTGACGGCTTGGACCGCAGCATGTCGCACTACCTCATCGCCCAGCTGCGCACCAAAGCCAACATCGTCGTGGAGACGCGCACGTCGGTCGTTCGGGTCGCCGGCGGCGCGCATCTGGAGGCGATCACCACCCGCGTGGAACCCGGTGGAGACATGCGCGAGCGGGATGCCGATGCGCTGTTCGCGTTCATCGGCGCCGACGCCGAGACGGGCTGGCTACCGGCTGCGCTCGAGCGCGACGAACGCGGCTATTTGCGCACGGGCCGCGACATCGAGCGTTGGGCACCGGCCCGGCCCCCGTTCCCGCTGGAGACGAGCATGCCGGGCATCTTTGCGGCAGGCGACGTCCGCAGCACCTCGGTCAAGCGCGTGGCGTCGGGCGTCGGCGAAGGAAGCATGGTCGTCGCGTACGTTCACCAATACCTCGAAACGCTGGCGCAGACCACGCCACAGCGAACGCCGGCGCCGCTCGGCTAGCGCCTCGTGCGCCGTCCGGCTCGGGGCGCCGCGAGTTGCTGCGCGTATTCGACCGGCGCTGTGTAGCACTCGCAGGCCGCTTCACGCAGCCGGCGCTCGGAGACCACGTGCACGCGGTCCTCGGCGTACCGGAGTGCGCCGATCGCTTCGAGCGTCGACATCGGCTCGGCCACGAGATGCGTCTGCGTGCCCAGCATCATCGCCAGGTACTCGGCCCGGAACGGGAACTCGGTGCGCCCGACCGCGTCCATCGACAGCGCCGTCCAGCGAGCGCACCGTTCGACCGGCGTATGCGCGAAGTTGCACGCGATCGTCTGCTGCGCGCGGTACCACTGGAGCAGCAGCGCGCGCTGGGACGCAGCCGCGAACGCCGGCTGCTTCGCGAGGCATTGTTCGAACGCGTCGATCGGCATCTGCGCGAAGCGGCCGCCGATCTGGCAGATGACGGACCGTGACGCGACCTCGACGCCAAAGATCACCTCGCCGCCGATGAGCCCGTCACGGCCGACGGAATCCACCTCGTAACATTCGCCGCGCGACACCTCGACTAGCACCGAAAATACGGCGTCGATCGGAAAGTACACTGCGGTGATGCGCTCGCCGCGCGAGATTCCGCCGCTTGTTTCGTCGGCAGTCAAAACCGTCAGGTGGCGGACGACCTCGTCGCGCTCGGCTGCCGGCAGATCGTCGATCAGGCGGTTGCCGCCTGCGTAGCGTTCGTTGGTGCGCTCGTGCATCAGCGGTCCTTTCGGAAGGAAATCTCGATCGCTTCCCGTTCCGCCGCATAACATTCACACGCACGGGCCGTCAGAAGGTGGTTGTCGAGGATGATGATGACGCCGCGCCGGTAGGCGATGGAACCCCCGGTCTGCAGGGTCGCCGCGGCTTGCGAGACGCCCGCGCGCCGCGCGCCGAGCATCATCGCCAGGAACTCATGGGTTACCTTGAACTCGCTTCGGCCAAGCCGGTCCCGCGTCATGAGCAGCCAGCGGGCAAAACGCTCGATGACCGTGTGCTTCAGATTGCACGTCGCGAGTTGCTCCGTCATGCACACGCGTGCGCGGACTGCGCGGTGCACGAGCGTCCTGAATTCGCGCGTCGCGTTGTGCTCTGCCTGAAACACGTCGATCGGCATTCGTGCGACATGGCCCGGAATCTGGCAGAAGGACGAGCGGTGCGCGATGGTGGACGCTAGCGCGGCGTCGACCTCGACGAAGCCTTCACGGCCCACGGTGGCGACCTCGCAGGTCGAACCGTTCGCCAGCGTCGCGACTACCGACATCACCGCGTCGATCGGAAAGTCGACGGTGCGCATCGGTGCATCGTAGAGGTTCGTGTACTGCTGCCGCACCAGGGCGGTGACCGTGACGCGGTCGCTCACGCGCGCCCAGACCTCGTCGGGCAGCTCGGCCAGCAGGCGGTTTCCAAGCGGTCGGGCAAAGCGGTGGTGGGCGATTCCTCGGGTTCGCGGTTCGCACCGTCTGTGACGCCCATTCGTGAAAAATGCTACCTGCGACCGCGCCTGTGTGTCGGTACGCCTTCGTACCGAAGGGGGTGGATTCGATCCTCTGGCGTACGCTGGCGCACGTACGGGGACAGGTAGGAGTCGACATGGGTTCGCAGCGCGGAAATTGGGCTACCGGAGTAGTGCTCGTCCTCATCCACGTCGCCGCGCTGGCGGCGTTCTGGCCCGGATTCTTCAGCTGGTCCGCGGTGATCGTGATGGCGGTGATGATCTACGTCACGGGCGGCATCGGCATCGCGCTCGGCTTTCACCGCACGCTCACGCACCGCAGTCTCAAGCTGTGGAAGCCGCTCGAGTACGCCACGACGCTATGCGGGTGCCTCGCGCTGCAGGGCTCGCCGATCGACTGGGTCGCAACTCACCGCGCGCACCACGCGCACACCGACACCGACGGCGATCCGCACGATGCGAACGCGGGCTTCCGCTGGTCGCATTTTCTGTGGCTGGTGATGCCGAACCCGAACGTCGTCCACGGCGCGGAGACCCGGCGCTACGCGCCGGATCTCGTTGACGATCCGTTCTACGTGTTTCTCAACCGGTACCACAACTGGCTCACCGTGCTGCTGGGAATCGGGTTGTTCGCGCTCGGCGGCATTTCGTGGGTGGTCTGGGGCGTGTTCGTGCGGCTGGTGCTCGTTTACCAGTTCACGTGGCTGGTGAACAGCGCGGCGCACACCGTGGGTTACCGCTCGTTCCGCACGCCCGACCGCTCCACGAACTGCTGGTGGGTGGCGCTGCTGGGCTGGGGCGAGGGCTGGCACAACAACCACCACGCATTCCCGTTCTCGGTGCGCCATGGCTTGCGCTGGTATGAACTCGACGTCACTTGGCTGATGGTCAAGGTCCTCGCGTTCTTCCGGCTCGCAACCGATCTCAAGCTGCCGAACCCGCAGATGATGAGACGCCTCCGCATCGAATAGCCGCGGCGCGCGGTGGCGCGCTTTACAGCCTCACCGTCGTGCCGCGCGCGGCGACGGCAGCGTCGAAGCCGAGCTTCAGGTTCGCGACCTTCGCGAACGCTTCGGCTGATGCTGGTTCGCCGTGCACCGCGTACAGACGCGGTTTGGTTTTCAGCGTGCCGAGCCACCGCAGCAACTCCGTCTGATCGGCGTGCGCACTGTAGCCGCTCAAGTTCACCACGTTTGCGCGGACGAGGAGCGAGTCGCCGTAGATGCGCACGCTCTGCGCGCCGTGCACCATGAGGTTTCCGAGCGTGCCCGGGCCTTGGAAGCCGACGAACACGATCGTCGCGGTCGGGTCGGGGATGTGGTTGTGCAGATGGTGCAGGATGCGCCCGCCGCTGGCCATCCCACTCGACGAGATGATGATCGCCGGGCCCGTCAGCGCGTTGAGCGCCTTGGATTCGTCGGTGGTCACGTGCAGCGTGACGTTGGCGCAGCCGAACGGCCGGTCCGGCGTGTCGACGAACGGTTTGTGCGCGTCGGGGAAGCGCGCGAACAGCGCGTCGACCTTGATCGCCATCGGGCTGTCGACGTGCACCGGCGTGCGCGCGATCTCGGCGTGCTTCGCCTGCAAGAGCCCGATCGAGTAGAGGATGTCTTGCGTGCGCTCCACCGCAAACGCGGGGATCACGATCGGCCCGCCGCGCGCGATGCCCGCCAGCAGCGTCTGCTCGAACTCGCCAAGCGCGTCGGGTGGGTGGTTACGGTCGCCGTACGTCGTCTCGCACACGACGACGTCCGCGGTGTCGAGCGGCGCGGGATCGTACAGCAGCGGCCGCCCGTAGCGGCCGAGGTCGCCGGAGAAGATCACGCGCTTGCCGTCGACGTGCGCGTCGATGAACGCCGAGCCGAGGATGTGCGCGGCGTTGCGGTAGCGCAGCGTCATGCCGCACACGTCGAAGGCCGTTTCGAGCTCGACGGTTTTCAGCAGCGTCAGCGTCTTGGCGACGTCGTCTTCGTCGTAGAACGGCGGCGGCGCGCCGGGTTGGTGCTGGAACCCGCGCTTGTGGAGGTGCTGCTGCAAATGCGCCGCGTCGCCGAGCACGATGTCGATCAAGCCGGCCGTTGCCGTGGTGCAATAGATCGGCCCGCGGTAGCCGTCCTTCACGATCTTGGGCAGGTAACCGACGTGGTCGATGTGGCCGTGCGTGATCGCGATCGCATCGGTTTGCGCGGGCGGCACCGGCAGCGGGGCGTCGTTGAGCGCTTCCGTCGCGTGCGTGCCTTGGAACAAGCCGCAGTCGACGTACACGTGCTTGCCGTTGGCGAGCGTGAGCAGATGCTTGCTGCCGGTGACGGTGCCGGCCGCGCCGACGAACGTGAGCTCAGCCACGAGTTTCTTGCGTGACGACTTTGGTTGCCGCGACTTGCGTCGCCATCGCCACGCTGCTTGGCCGCTGGTCGCGCTGATATCGCTCCAAGCACGAGTCCACGAGCCGTTCGGGATCGGCATCCTCGATCAGGTCCGCGCCGGTGGCTTTCTGCACGAGCTTCGCGATGCTCACGAAATCGTTCGAGATGCCGCCCGAATCGCGCAGCACGCCAATCAGCTTGCCCTCGTCGTACGCGATCGCGAACTCGCCCAGAGTGCCGCTGCGGCCGCCGACGAACAACACGAAGTCGGAGCTGTGGATGTTCTGTGTCTCGCGACCCATCAGCCCCGAGCCGGTGAACACCATCGCCGAGTACGGCTCGAGCGGCGACTCATACACCTCGAGGTGCTCCTCGCGCGAGCGCGCGGGCGACACACCGAGGCTCTGGCCGCCGGCGTCGTGCGCACCGAGCACGGCGGCGTGCGGCAGCCCCGGGCACGCCCCGGTCACGATCACGGCGTCGCACTCCGCGATGCGCCGGCCGAGGCGCCCCGCCAATGCCAACTGGTCGTCGGTGATGAGGCCGCCGGCCGAGCCCATCACGCCGATTTGAATTCGCACCGGCCGACGGTTCGCGCCGGGCCGCGGCTCTCCCGGGGGCTTACGCCGCGCAGTGCCGCCGGCGGTCGACCGGCAGCTCGGCAGTGACGTGCGTGCCGCCGATCGGCGCGCTCACGATGCGAACCTCCCGCGCGATAGCGCGCACGATTTGCATGCCGCGGCCGCTTTCACGCATCGGATCGTCGGACTTCGTCGCCGAGCGCACACCCGGTCCCCAGTCGTCGACGTACAGCATCGCCGGGCCGGCCGCGGGCCACTCGATGCGTACCGAGATCGCGCCGGGCGCGTGCCGAACCACGTTGGCGACCAGCTCGCCGAAGACGAGCACGGCGCCGGAGATGTCGGACGCCTCGTCGGCCTCCGCATCGAGAAATGCATGGACTGCGGCGCGCATTCGAAGCGCGTCAAGCGCGTCGTCAGCGCGAAATTGCCATTCGATCGAGCTGCGAGCGCTCGACATAAAATCCCGCCTCCGTCCTGCCTTCTTGAGGCGTGTGCCCTAGCGATGGGGTGTCAAACCGAAAAGGGCACGCAACGGTGCGATTCCGTACGGAGCGCATCATGCCGTCGCTTGGTCACGTGTGCCGGCCCTCGTGCCATCGGATGGCCAACTCTGCCCGTTGGACTTCCTCGATCACGTCGGAGCGAAGCCGCTCGAGAAACGACCCGAGCCCTTTCTTGGCCGCATGTGCGAGCAACGTGCGATCCACGACACTGCCGAGAACGCCGAGTGGCGTGTCGTACGCCCCGGTGAGGCGAAGGATGGAATCCAGCGGCCCGACACCTTCGCTGCGGACCTCGCCTTGAAAGGCCGGGAACCAGGACGGCGGTATCGATCGTAATGTCGGTCATGAGCGATCAGCGCGTGTGCTTCGCCGCTTCGACGAGCTCGTGCGATGTCCGCAGATCGTCTCCCACGCCGCTGAGCAGCGCGCTCAGCGTCGCGTGCGCGATACGTCGGCCGAGCAGTTCGTCGAAGGCTCGGCCTGCGACTCCGCCGGGCGGATCGTACCGGCCATCGAGTTCCAGCTCGGTTTCGCTGTAATCTTCGCCGGCGCTCAGCGTGAGCGTTCCCGTGAACCCGGGCGTCGGGATGCCGTGCGCGGTCTCCCCGGCGTCCCATGCCGGCTTATCCGAATTATTTCGGCGACCGCTCGTAAGCGGTCTTCCGATAGCTAAGTCGTTGCGCATCTCCATACTTCAGTCGAAGAGCGACATCAGCACGCGGCTAAACCCTCGAAGAAACCGCGGTCGAGCCCGGCATGGCGGGTGTTCGTCTGGTGGACGATGCCGCTGACCAAAGTGAGGCACTAGCATGATGAGCACCATTCACGACTTCACCACGGTCGCGTGCCCGTTCGATCAGGTGCCGGAGCGTCTGACCGCGCACTTCGACGGCGGCACCGCGGTTTTACCGCTGCGCGTCAAGCTCGGCGAGCTGAAGATCGAACGCGACGTCGAGTTCCATCTCGCGAGCAAGCCCGCCTACCCCGGCTACAAGCTGCTCGACGTGTCGTGGGCGCCGAAGGACGGCGGTCCCTACCCGACGTTTCGGGGCACGATCAGCGTCGCCGAAGACGCGGCCAGTTGGAGCCGGATCGAAATCGATCGCACCTACAGCCCGCCCTTCGGAATCGCGGGCGCGGCGTTCGATGCCGCCATCGGTCACCGTATCGCGCAGGGAACGGCGTCGGAGCTGCTCGGCGAACTCAAGCGCATTCTGCTCGCGGTGCCGCCGCGGCCGGTCGCTACGCGGCAGACGCACGTCGGGTACCGGCGCTAGAGAAATCGGGCGGCGACGATGGCCATGTCGTCGACGAGGCGGCCCGAACTAAATGCTTGCGCTTCGTCGGTCACGAGCTTGATGAGCTGTTTGAGATCGCGGTCGAAGTTCGCTTTGACGATCTCGATGAAGCGCTCCATCCCGAACATCTCGCCGCCGGCGTTGCGCGCTTCGGTGACACCGTCCGTCGTCGCGACGAAGAGGGCGCCCGGCGCGATCGTGACGACATCTTGCGTGAACAGATGGTGCTGATCGTCGAACACGCCGATGAGCGGCGCCGTGGGCGCAAGTACCTCGACCGTGCGGTCCGGGTGAACCACGATGACGGGCTCATGCCCGGCGGAGGCATACGTCATGACCTTGCGCTTCGGATCGACTAAGCCGAAGAAGACGGTCGCGAACGACTCGTTCCGCTCGAAGTTGTTATTCTCGAGATACAGCCGGTCCAGCGAGCGCAGCGCGCGCTCCGGCGCCAAACCGTGGCTCGAGAACGCGCGCAGCCCATATTTGATGAGCGCCGCATGGACTGCGGCGCGAGCACCTTTGCCCGAGATGTCGGCGATGGAGAAGGCGACAGAGTTGTTGTCGAAGTGATACACGTCGACGATGTCGCCGCCGATGAACTCCTCCGCGAGCCGGTACGCGACGGCATACGTGATGCCGGGAATCCGCGCATCGGTGTTCGCGAACAGATGCTCGATCAGGATCTCCGCTGCATTCTGTTTCGTCGGCGGCCCGTTCGTACCGATCTGAACCGAGGAATCCCCGAGCGATTTGCCGTCGGTATTGCCACGAGTCGGCGGCGTTTCGATGCCGCGGGCGATGCTCTCGGCTCGGTGGGAGATAGGCTCTTTCGGGCGTTTCACGCGGTCGTCAAGCGGCTTTCTCGGTCTGCACTTTGACGACCAGCGCGGCGACGTCGTCGTGGAGCTTCCTGTTCGCAAACTCGTACGCGTGCCGGGTGAGCGCCCGGGCTTGCTGCTCGGCTTCCCACGCTCGCGTGCGCTCGATGACGCCGACGAGTGCCTCGGGGCCGAGAAACTCCAAGCTCGCATTGCGCGCCTCGGAGAAGCCGTCGGTGACAGCGGCGAGGATGCTGCCGTTCGACAACCGCACGACGGCGTGGTGGAAGGCGTCGTCATCGTCCATCATGCCGATGATCGGGCCGGTGGCCGAGAGCATGGTTGCGCCGCCGGCGTCCAGGAGGTAGGCCGCTTCGTGCCCGGCCGAAACATACTGCATGGTCCGGCGCTCCGCGTCGACGATGCCGAAGAAGACCGTGGCGAAGAACTCGTCGTCCGATTCGAAGACGCTGTTCTCGATGCACAGCCGGTTGAGGGCCCGAACCGCGCTTTGCGCGCTAAAGCCGCGCGACGCGTACGCGCGCAGCGCGTGCTTGGCAAGGCCCGCGTGCATGGCAGCATGGATGCCGTGCCCCGTGATGTCGACCATCGCGAAGGACGTGAGGCCTTTGCCGTAGTGAAACACGTCGACGAGGTCACCGCCGTAGCGAAACTCCTCATCCCTCGCGTTCAAGTACGCGCGCCCGATCTCGAGCCCCGGCAGCCGCTGAACGGCCGGCCCATAGATGCTCTCGACGATGCGGCGCATCTCCGCCTGAAGCGGGTTGTCGCCGGAGCGCACACGGTGGTTCGGCGGCAGCAAGACCTTCATGCGGGCAATGATGCGCTGTACGCCTGCCGGCAAGCGAGGTAGCACTCGCACGACGCGTTTTCGAGGATGTCTTTGTCGAGCACCGTGACGACGCCGCGCCCGTACTGGATCGCGCCGACGCGCGCGAGCGCGTCCGCTGCTTCGGACACGCCTGCTCGGCGGACGCCGAGCATGATCGCCAAGAAGTCGTGCGTCAGGGTGAACTGGCTACTGCCGACCCGATCCGCGGTCATGCACAGCCAGCGGGCGCAGCGCTGGAGCACCGAATGCTTCGCGTTGCACGCCGCGAACTGCTGCGTGCTGAACAGCGTGGCGCGGACGTTGTGGCGAATCAACCGGGCGAACGGAGCGCTCGTCGTCATGCGGTGGTCGAAGCGTTCGATCGACATGCGCCCCACCCGCCCGCGCACTTGGCAGAATGCGGTGCGCGAAGAGACGGTCGAGTCGAGCGCGGCATCGGCCTCGACAAAGCTCTCGCGCCCAACGGTGCCGACTTCCACGGAGTCGCCGTTCAACAGCGTAGCAACGACTGATAGCACCGCATCGATCGGAAAGTCGACGTGGTGCATCGTGCCGCCCAGCGAATGCGTGAACTGGTGCGCTGCCAAGGTGACGATCTCGAGGTCCTGCTCGATGCCTGCGAGGTCAATCGGTGGTAGCGCATCCAGGACGCTGTTCCCGGAAGCGAACGCTGCCGGTATCGGGCCCAGCCCGCCGTGGCCGGCACGCTGGCCGACGTCGGCGGCATCGGGCGAGGGCTGTGCCCTCATGGCGGCTCCTTAAGACACCCGTTGCTATGAGCGCCTGGTTCGGGTCTGGAAGTGTAGCACGGAATGGCGCCATTTGTACGTTTGCGTACGAAAACTTGGCCGATCCTAGTGCCAGCGAGCGTGGAACGTGACGTCCCACTAGCCGACCGATGCCTCGCCTAGTTTTGGGTTGGCGCGTTTGTTGGTACGATAGCGTACCGAACGGGCGGGCGACATGCTCTTGTCGTAGCGCGTCGGTGACGGTAAGAGGCTCTGCATCCTTCGATCTAGCAGCGCGTCGCCCGCGTCCGCGATCGGCGGATTCCTTCGGCCGGGTGCTCTCGCAGCGTCCGAAGCGGACCGGCTCATGCGCCGACTTGCAACGGGCGACATCGCTGCGTTCGAGGCGCTCTACGATGCGAACCACCGGATGGTGTTCGCAATCGGTCTTCGTCTGCTTGGCGACGCGGCAGCGGCCGAGGACGTCACGCAGGGCGTGTTTCTCAAAATCTGGACGAACCCGGAGCGATTCAAGGGAGGCTCACTCAACGCATGGCTGGCGCGCGTCGCGCGCAACGCTTCGCTCGATGCGATGCGGCAGCGGTCGACGCGCGCCGCGAGCGAGATCCCCGGGGACGTCCTTCTCGACGGCGGGCTCGAAGACGCGGTTTTCGCGAACCTCGAGGCACAGCGCGTGCGCAGCGCGCTCGATCTGCTTCCGGTCACCGAGCGGATTCCGATCGAGATGGGATTCTACGGCGGCATGACCTACCGCAGCGTCGCGAGCGAGCTCGGCGTCCCGCTCGGCACGGTGAAGACGCGAATCCGCACCGGCCTCCACCGCCTGCGCGCCGCGCTCCAACCCCCGCCGAGAGACCCGCGCTGACGCGGGCCGGACGATCTCAGACCAGCTTGGCCAGATTGCTCGCGAACGCGGCGACCGTTTTCTGGGCGACCCCTTCGATCAGGCGGCCGCCCACCGTCGCGATGATGCCGCTGATCTGGGCGTCGGTGTGCAGGGCCACGTGCGTCTTGCCGTTCGACTCCGTGGCCGTCGAGACGACGTCCGCCGTGACGCCGCCGCGGCCGCGCGCTTCGTCACCTTTGACGTGGAACTTCGCGGTGTGCGCCGCGTCGTCGAGCGATTCGACGGTGATCACCGCGCGGTAGCTCACCTCCACCGGGCCGACTTTCACCGACACCTTTGCGCGGTACGTCTTTTCGTCGACGACTTCGGTGATCTCCGCGCGCGGGATGCACGTCGCCACCTTCGGGATGTCCTCGAGCAGCGTCCAGACGCGCTCGACCGGCGCGTCGATGTCGAAGCCGTCGTCGATGATCACGGCGTCACCGGCGTGCGGTCGTTGTGCACCGGCAGCGTCCCTTCGTTCAAGCGGCCGCCGCGGCGGTTCTCGCGTACCGCGATGATCTCTGCGGCGATCGAGATCGCAGTCTCCTCCGGGGTGCGCGCGCCGATGTCGAGCCCGACGGGGGCGCTGATACGCGCGAGTTCGCTCTCCGATATCCCGATCCGGCGCAACTCTTCGACGCGGTTCGCGTGCGTGCGGCGGCTGCCCATCGCGCCGATGAAGCCGGCATCCGTGCGCAGCGCGACGCGCAGCAGTGGGATGTCGAACTTCACGTCGTGCGTCAGAATGACCAGCGCCGTGCGCTTGTCGACGGGCGCCTTTTCCAAGAACTCGTCGGGCCACGCGACGACCACCGCGTCGGCGTCCGGGACGCGCGCCGTGGTGGCAAAGATGGGGCGCGCGTCGACGACCGTCACCATGTAGCCGAGATACTTGCCAATGCGCGCCATCGCGCGCGAGAAGTCGATCGCGCCGAACACGTACATCATCGGCTTGGGCGCGTGCGCGTTGATGAACAGCCGTACCTCGACGCCCACCGGTTCGCCGTCCTCGCCGAACGTGCGTATCGCCGTCTCGCCCACGGCGAGCAGCGCGCGCGCCTCGCGTGCACCGGCAAAGTTCAAGCCCGGCGTGCCGAGGTCGCCGTACGTCTCGTCCTCGAACACCAGCAGCTTCGCGCCGGCGTGCGCGCCGTCGAGGCGCGTCACCAGCGCGACGGGCCGGTCGGTGCGCAGCGCGTCGGCCAGCTTGTCGAAGATCACCAGTCTAGCCGCTCGACGAACACGTGGATCGTGCCGCCGCACGTCAGGCCGACGGAGATCGCATCGGCGTCGCTGATCCCATACGTCACCAAGCGCGGGCGGCCGCTGGCGATCGCGTCCTGCGCTTCCTCGTACACCGCAGACTCCACGCAGCCGCCGCTGACCGAGCCCGCGACGTCGCCGCGCTCGTTGACCGTCATCACCGCGCCCGGATCGCGCGGCGCCGATTGCTCGACGCCGACGACGGTTGCTACCGCGATGCGCTGCCCTTCGGCCCGCCAGCGTTCGATGCTCTCGAGGACTTCGATCATACGACCTACCTTCGACGACGCGCGAGGAGACCCCATCGCATCCCTCCGCGGAGCTGCTCGCGTCGGTCGAACGCGACGCCGCCGCGCTGCCCGACGTGCGCTACACGATCGGCCCGCGCCAAGCAGCGGAGCCGTACCGGCGCAAGCTCGCGTTCGTGCACCGCCGCCTGCGGCTTACGCTCGCGGACGCCGACGGCGGATACGCCGGTCCGGCGGCGCTGCTCGCGGAGCTGGAACCGATCGCCGCGAGCGTCGCCGCGCACAGCGGCGAGGACGTCGCGCGGCCGGTTCGCCGGCTCATACGCGCGGTGAGCATCTTCGGCTTTCATCTTTGCGTGCTGGAGTGGCGCCAGCATCGCGATCGCGTCGTGGGCGAGCTCGACGCCGACGTGCAGGCATCGCTCGCGGCCGTCACCGCGCTGCGCGGCCGCCGCGGGCCCGAAGCGGTTCGCTCGTTCATCCTCGCGGGAACGGAGTCGGCGGCCGACGTTCTGCGCTTGCTGGCGGTGCTGCAGGAGTCCGGCGGGCTCGACGCCGGGCCGGCACAGATCGTGCCGCTGTTCGAATCCTCGACGGCGCTCGCGAATGCCGCCGCGATCGCGGACCGGTGCCTGCGGGCCGCGCCGTTCCGCGCGCACGTCGCGCGCTGCGGCGACGTCTGGGAAGTGATGCTGGGCTACTCCGACTCCACGAAGGTCGCGGGGATCGTGTCGAGCACGTGGGCGATCTATCGCGCGCAGGCGAGCCTCGCCGAAGTGGGCGCGCGGCACGGTGTCGCGCTGCGCGTGTTTCACGGGCGCGGCGGATCGGCGGGTCGCGGGGCCGCCGACGCGCGCGACGCGGTCGCCGCCGAACCGCCGCAGACGCGTACGGGCCGCTTCAAAGTCACCGAGCAAGGCGAGGTGATCGGCGCGCGCTACGGCTTGCCGTCGCTGGCGCGCCGCAACCTCGAGCTCGCCGTGACGTCCGTGGCCGGCGGCCTCGTGCAACCGCCGCGCGCCGTTCCGCAGGCGTGGTACGACCTGCTCGACCGGCTCGCCTCGGCGGCGCAGCGCTCGTACACGGAGCTCGTCCGCGATCCGGAGTTCTTACGGTTCTTCACGCTGTCCACGCCGGTCGACGAGATCGGCGACATGCAGATCAGCTCGCGCCCGGGCCGGCGCGGCGAGCGCCGGTCGATCGACGATCTACTGCGCGCCGAGGTGCACGTGGTCCGCGCCGTCGTCCGGAAAGACCGTCGCGCCGGCAGCAGCGCGATTGGCCGGCGTGTCGGCGCTGCCGGCGAGCCCGATCTGATGCAGCCACGAGCTCGCGGCCGCGTCTTTGAGGAACTGCGCAAACCGCGGATCGGCGGCATCGATGAAGTCGGTCGGGTCCGGCGAGTCGAGCGGCCACACGTCGGCGGCCCAGCCGTGCGCGTGGGTGCCGATGTACCCCGGCGGCCGTCCGAGGCCGCTGTCGTCGTGGTGATCGGTGCGGACGGCGGTGAAGAGAATGATGTGTCCCTTCATCGTCAACTCGGTCAGCAGTGCGATCAGGTCCGTCTGCGTGAGGTCCGCGTTGAGGAGATCGATGCGCTGCGTACTGCGCTGAAACTTCGTACTGGGTCCGTTGACGAGCGCGTCGCGTGCTTGTATGGACATAGCCGTGACCCCAATGTTTGCAAGGCTTATCGGTGCAAGAACGACCGTTTCCCGAAGCTCGCGCGAGCTTCCCCCGCGATGGCGTCTGCGACAGCATCCAGCGTGTGCAAGCTGTGGCCCGACAAAAACGCGTCGAGATACGGCAGCGCCGCGGCCATCCCGCGCGCGAGCGGCTCGTACGCCGCATGGCGCTTGTGTGGGTTCACCCACACGATGCGCCGCGTCAGCCGCCGCAGGCGCGCCATCTCGGTGCCCACGAGCACCGGGTCGTCGCGCTCCCAGCCGTCCGAGAGGATTACGACGGTGCCGCCGCGCGCCGCGCCGCGCTGCGCGTAGCGGTTGTTGAACGCGTGCAGCGCCGCGCCGATGCGCGTGCCGCCGCCGTAGTCGCGCACCGCTTCGGCGATCGCCGCCATCACGCGCTCGTCGCTGGCGTTCTTTAGCAGCGGCGTGAGATCGGTGAGCTGCGTCGCGAATGCGAACGCGCGTACCCCGGGCCGCGCGATCGCGGTGACGCGCGCGTACTGCAGCAGGGCGCGCGCGAACGGCGCCATCGAGCCCGACACATCGAGCAAGAACACGAGCGGGCGCAGCCGCTGCCGGCGACGCGTCGCGCGCCGGCGGATCACTTCGCCCGCGGTGCGCGCGGCGCCGCGCAGCGTTGCGCGGAAGTCGAAGCGGTCGCCGTGCACGTACGCTCGCCGCCGCCGCGACGAACGGTACTCGCCCGCGACGCGCACGCGCGCGATCAGCCGCAGCATCGCGGCGCGCTCGTCGTCGTCGAGGTCTTCGAACGCCTTGTCGGTCAGCCGGTGCTCGCTGGACGCGACGATCCACTGCGTCGGGGCGCGCTCGGCGAGCCGTTCGTCCGCGGGCCGGTCCGACGGCCGCGGCGGGACCGACTCGCGCTTGGGCAGGTCGCGCGGCCTGCGGCGCGGCGGCGCATCGACCGTGCGCACGAGCCGCGCGAGTGCGTCGGCATCACCCAGCGAGCCGAAGAACTCCACGAACGCCGCATCGAACGCGTCGACGTCGTCGATCGATGGCAGCATCGCAGCGCGCGCTCGCCAGTACGTCGCTTGCGTCGAATCCGGCGGCAGCGTGCGCAGCACCTCGGCGAACGTCCGCGCGCGGCGCGTCCCCGCCGCGACGCCGCGCGCCCGCAGCGCCCGGTCGAACCCCGCCGCGATCGCCGCTTCGTCTGTCACCCTGAGCGTGTCGAAGGGCCGGTCACGCGGTGCCGTCGCGCGCCACGGCGACGATCGCTGCGGCCGATGCGCGCGCCAGCTCGATGTCCTCCGGGTACTTCAGCACGCTCCCCAGCGACGGCTCGAACACCTCGGCGTTCAGCCGCTCCGCGCCGAGCAGCTGCAAGGTCTGCGCCCAGTCGAGCGACTCCGCGATCCCCGGCGCTTTGCGAAGCTCGCGCTCGCGCAGCGCCGCCGCGGCGCGCGCGACGTCCCCGGCGAGGGCCGCCGGTACGTCCGGCAGGTGCATGCGAAGGATTTCGATCTCGCGCTCGACGGTCGGGTGCCCGATCCAGTGGTAGAAGCAGCGGCGCTTGAGCGCGTCGTGCAGGTCGCGCGTGCGGTTCGACGTCAGCACGACGATCGGCCGGTGAACGGCCGCGATCGTGCCCCGCTCGGGGATCGAGATCGCGAAGTCGGCCAGAAACTCCAGCAAGAACGCTTCGAACTCGTCGTCGGCGCGGTCGATCTCGTCGATCAACAGCACGATCCCGCGCTCGTGCGCCGCGCCGAGCGCCGCGAGCAGCGGCCGCCGAATCAAAAAGTCGTCGCCGTACAGGTCGGGTGTTCGCTCGTGCGAAGCCTCGGCGGCGCGAATCGCCAGCAACTGCTTGCCGTAGTTCCAGTCGTACGCGGCGGCGGCGAGGTCGAGCCCTTCATAGCATTGCAGGCGCAGCAGCCGCGCGCCGAAGACGCTCGCCAGCGCCCGCGCTGCGTCGGTCTTGCCGACCCCGGCGTCGCCTTCGAGCAGCACGGCGCGCTCGAGGCTGACGGCGCACGCCAGCGCGGTCGCCAGGCCGGCGTCCGCAACGTAGCCCGCGCCCATCAGGCGCTGCCCGAGATCGTCCACGTCGACCGGGTGCGGCATGAGCGAGGCGGTTCTGGAACCGGCAAGGAGATTCCGGCGTCGCATCGGTAGCTTCCGGACCCCACGCTTTCATCCGGAGACGCGCTTATGCAGATCGATCTCACCGTCAACGGGAAACCAGCGTCCCTCGACGTGGAGCCGCGGCTGCTCCTCGCGCACGCGCTGCGCGACCACCTCAACTTGACGGGGACGCACATTGGCTGCGACACGTCGAGCTGCGGCGCGTGCACGGTGCTGCTCGACGGCGTCTCCGTGAAGAGCTGCACCGTCTTCGCCGTGCAGGCGAGCGGCCATGACGTGACGACGATCGAAGGGATCGGCACCGCCGATTCGCTGCACCCGATGCAGGAAGCGTTCTGGACGGCGCACGGCCTGCAGTGCGGGTACTGCACCACCGGGATGATCGTGAGCGCCGTCGACCTGCTGCAGCGCAACGCCGATCCGTCCGACGACGAAATTCGCGCGGGCCTTGAAGGTAATCTGTGCCGCTGCACGGGCTACGAGAACATCGTCAAAGCGGTGCGCGCGGCCGGCAAGGCGATGCGTGACCACACCGAGCGGCACAGCGTGAACGACCTGATGCCGATGCATCCGCCCGCTGAGGAGCCGCCGCCGTCGGGCGAGGGCATCATCCCGCCGTTCCTCCAGGAGGCGCACACCTGATGGCTTTCACCGCGATGGTCGGCGCGCGCATCCGGCGCCGCGAGGATCCCCGTCTCATCACCGGCCGCGCCACGTACGTCGACGACGTGCGCCAGGTCAACACGTGCTACGCCGCGTTCGTGCGGAGCCCGTACGGCCACGCGAAGATCACCGGCATCGACGTCGCCGAAGCCAAAGCCGACCCGCACGTGTGCGGCGTGTGGACCGGCGAAGATTTGCACCACGCGCACAACTTCAAATCGTCGCTGCCGGTCGCCCACAAGATGGGCGCGCTCGGCCTGAAGACGCCGCCGCACTACATCCTCGCGCTCGACGAGGTGCGGTATGTGGGCGAAGCCGTCGCGGTCGTGATCGCCGACTCGCCGTATACCGCGCGCGACGCGGCCGAAAAGATCGTCGTGGAGTACGAGCAGCTCGGCGTCGTGGTCGATCCGATCAAAGCGGAGGCCGGCGCGCCGTTCGTGCACGAGGAGCTCGGCACCAACATCGCGTTCACGATGCCGTTCAAGGCGGGCGATCCGGACGCGGCGTTCGCCGCCGCCGGCGTCACCGTCAAGCAGCGCATCATCAATCAGCGTGTCGCGCCGGTACCGATCGAGCCGCGCTCGATGGTGGCGAACTGGGACACGGGCGGGCAGCAGCTCACGTTGTACTCGGCGACGCAGATCCCGCATCTGCTGCGCACGCAGCTCGCCGTCGTGCTGCAAATCCCCGAGAACAAGATCCGCGTTATCGCGCCTGAAGTGGGCGGCGGCTTCGGCGCCAAGCTCAACGTGTACGCCGAAGAGGCGCTGATCAGCTGGATCGCGATGCAGCTCGGGCGGCCGGTGAAGTACATCGAGACGCGCTCGGAGTGCTTCCAGGCGATGATCCACGGCCGCGATCAGATCGACGACATCGAGGTCGCCGCCACCAAGGACGGCACGATCACCGCGCTGCGGCTGAAGATCACCGCCAACCTC
>CAWBVR010000028.1:0-27795 GCA_963792235.1 Vulcanimicrobiota bacterium | reverse complement strand
CTCTCGCTGACGACACAGTTACGGGCTATAATCGGGAACACGGAATCAGCCAACGGAACACGGACCGCACTTCGCCGGCCCAACGGAAACGCATCATCGAGAACCAGGGAACTATCTGCGTATATTGTAATGGAAACGGATCCTGAATACGATCCCAAGAACAAGAACTCACTTGTCATCGACCACGATGTCTCCGTTCGGAACGGCGGATCAAACGGAGATGCAAGAGAGGCGCCTTCCTGCAATAATTGCAACCTCCAAAAGGGGCCGATGAACGGGTCTGAATACCGCGCCCTACACCCTCACATCACTTTCGTCGAGGCTCAGTAGACGGTAGAGAGAATGGCACAGCGTAAAGTCCTCTTCCCCTTCGAATTTGGTGCGGAAAGTATGTGGGCCGACGACTTGGGAAATAATCGGTTTCGACTTGACAACGTACCACTATTCGCTTACGGAATCTCTTACGGCGACGAGTTCACAGCTCAGCCTAGGGAGAATGGCTTGGTGTTCGATCACGTTATTTCGCATGGCGGGATGTTCACCTATCGGGTAACTTTTAATGAGGGTTTGTCGCGCGATTCCGATGCGCAACGTCTTCTTGACGAAGCCAAGTCGCACGCCTATTTAAACTCGCAATACGGTGACGAACAGTTCGCCTTTAGCGTCCGAAGCGGCGATGATCGCGGACTTCTTGAAGTGGCGCTCGAAGAAGGCGCCAACCGCGGCTTTTGGGACTGGGAACTCGCCTCCGGGGCGGAGGATACCGTTCCATAGTCCTTTGAAAAAAGGTCTTGTCGCAGCTGGGGATACGCTTGGCGCGCCAAGAGGCTCCGTGGGATGCAGCGTCTTCGCGAAGATCGCGCAAAATCGTGCCCCTGATCTGACCCCACCCGGAGCTGGACACTCTATTGGCGAATCTTTCGCCAGCGAGGTGTGACATGGCCGCCAAGCCCGCAGTCCCCGAACCCGAACCGATCGAGCGTTGGACCGCGCAGCGAAAAAGCCGCGATCATCATCGAGGTGATGAAGGGGCAGATATCCGTCCCCGAAGCGGCGCGTAAATATGGCCTCACGCAGAACGAATATCGACGCTGGGCGAAAGAATATCATCGCGCCGGCGTCGAGGCGCTCAAAGTAAATCGAAGAGATCAGAACGCGAAGTACGAGGCCGAGATCAAGCGACTGCGTGCGAAGATTGGTCAACTCGTGATTGATGAAAACCGCTGCATCCCCATTGCCGCCGCCATATCGCCGAAGACATCTCGGATGAGCCTCTCCGCGCTGTTCTGCGCCGTGTACGTGCCGTTGTCGATTCGGGCGAGCTCTTCCCATTCAATCGGCGTCACCATAGAGAGTTGCGGATTGCCCGCCAGCGAGTACGGTAGCGAACTGAAGTGGCCCACCGCGTTCGTCGTTACGGCGAGATGCACGCGGTTGCCGCGCTCGGCCGGGTCCCGCGCCTCCGTCAGTAGCTCGGGATGTTGCTCCACCGCACGCTTGCAAAACGCGTGCAGCCACTCGCGGACCGCGTCGTACAGCGGTATGTCGCCGAACGGGACGAAAAGCGCCGCACCGTCGTGACCGTCCAGCACCGGAATCGCTTCAAGTCGCGACTCGCGAAGCAGCGCCCGCAGTGCTTCGAGCGCCGTCTTTAAGTCCGCCTCGGTGGCGGCATTGCACCTCCGCAGTAAGATTCGGGCGTACCCGACGCAACCCGGATCGCGCGGGCTCGGCGTCCACGACAGCATCCCGACGGCACCGCGATGCGCGAGCCACAGCACCGCGTTCTCCGTCAGCGCAAGGTAGAGATGATGCTCGCCGCGGGACGTGAGCACGTCCACGGTGGACATCGTATGCGGTACTTTCTCCGGCTTCCACGTCTCCTTGAACACGGCCGGCTTCCCCAGACCCTCCAGATGGTACGACGACACCAGCGGGACGTGCGGAAAATCTTTCGCCAGCAGCGGTACCGCGCGCTGATAGTGCGCCACCACGAGCGCGGTCTCCGGGGCGGCCAGCCGCTCCGCGCTCAACTCTTCGAGGTCGTCGAACATCATGCGGCTCCTTGCGCGGACGTCGTCCGCAGTGCGGCGGTCACGACGATCGCGCGCCGGTCATCGCCTGTCCACACCGCACGGCCCACGCGTGGGTGCGTGAGCCATCGAACGCCGCCACCACGTCGGCGCGGCTGCAGCGCGCCGCGCTCCCGGCCGCGGCGAAGTGTTCGTCGAGCAGCATCATCGCGGCATCGACGTCGAGCAGCGGCGCGTCCCCGGGCGCCGTCCCGATTGCGACGCGCTGCGCGCGGACCGCGATCGCCTCGATCGCGTCGCAGATCGCGCCGATGCGCTTGGCTGCGCCGTGCGCCGCATTCCACACGGCGTCGTCGACGACGTCCGCGACGAGCCCGGGCGCGAACAGCGCGCGCAGCTCCGCCGGATCGAACCCCGCCTGGACCACGGCGGCGAGGTCGTCCACCGTCCACGCCGACACGCCGTGCGTGCGCAGCTCGCTCGCGAACGCGGTTTGCGCTCCGAACGCCGGGCCTACCAGCGCGCAGTACGCCGCACCGTACGTGTCTCGGTACTTGGCCGCCTCCACCACGTTGGGCTGCGTCACGAAGCCGTTCGCGCTGCCGGTCTTGCACTCGAGCATCACGCGGTATGCGAGCGGGCCCAGCGGCGCGTCGAGATAGCCGTCGGGCGCGTCGTAGCCGCCGACGTGCGTGGCGGCGAATCCGAGCGTCGCGAACAGCGCGCACACGGCGGTCTCGAATTCCGCGGGATCGAGGCCCGTCGCGGTCGCGCGCACGCGTTCGAGCGCCGCTTGCGAGGCTGACGTGGGTGTCCGTCCGGGCGTTGCGTCGGCCGCCGCGGCCGGCCATGGATCCGCCGGATGGTTCGCGCGAAAGCGGCGGTCGGAATCTTGCACGATCGCGGGCTTGCGCTCGTGGCCCTTCGTGCGCGCGATGTACTCGATGAGCGCGGTGTACACGTATTTCTTCGAGGTTCGCGGGGGGACGAGCCCGTGCGCTAACGCCTGCGTGCAGATTTCCGCTGCCGTGCGCGGTAGGCCGTCCGCCAGCACGGCGATCGCGGCGGTGATCACGTGCCCGCGTACGCCGACGGCCTCGACATCTTCGCTCGCATCGCGGGCAGTCTTCGGCGTGCGCCGTGGCCGTCGCGGAGACGCGGCGGGGACACCGACGGCTTCCCAGGCGTCGCGTACGGCGGCGACCACGTCGTCACCATGCTCGGCTGCCGCGGCAACCGTCGCCTTCGCGAACGAGGCGAAATTGCAACGCGGGTGCAGCCCTGAGCGCAAGGCTTCGTACCACACGTGGCCCGCGACGTCCCACGCGCGTCCGCCGAGCGCGTGCGCGAACCGATAGAATGCATGATTCGGGATGCCGCTGTTGAGGTGGACACCGCCATCGTCCGCGCGTCCCCGCACGAAATCGCGCATGTTCGCGACCTGCGGATCGCGGCCGCCCAGCGCGGGATCGTCGTATGCGTGGCCCGGCTGGCGCAGCGAACGCAGGCCCTTTGCGGCGACGTTCGCCGTGAACATCTTTGTCCCGATCAGCCAATCTGCGTCATCGACGTTTTGCCGGGCTGCATGCTGCTTGACCAGCGAACCGAATACGTCGGCCAGCGACTCCGCGAGCGCTCCTGACTGGCCTTTGTACACGAGGTCCCACTCGCTATGCAGCAGGCCGTGCGCGAGCTCGTGCGCGATCACCTCGATCGACGTCGTGTACCCGGCGATGACGACGCCGTCGCCGTCGCCGTACACCATCTGCGCACCGTCCCACCACGCGTTGTCGACTCGCTCGCCGTAGTGCACTGACGCGATCAGGTGCATTCCGCGGCCGTCGATGGAGTCGCGGGCGAACGCGTCCCGCCAGAACGCGTGGACCAACCCCGCAGCGACGAATGCGCGATTCGCATCGGCGTCGTCGCACGGCGGCTGGTCCTCGACGCGCATCAGCACGCCAGGTACCGTCGTCGTCCCTGCGCAGCTGAAGACGCGGCGCACGAGTGGGTGCGGCCGGCCGATGCGCCCTGCGGACGCCGGCGGCCGGGCCGGCGAAGGTCGTTCCCGCAGCGTACGTGTTGCGGAAAGTGCTCGCGTCGCGGCGTCGCGCACGGCGGGGTCCTTGTGCCGGCGCAATGCTGCGAGAATATGCGGCGGGAGGATACCGCCCCGCGTCACCGGCTACGACGCCATGAAAACTGAAACGACATGCGACCCGCCCGCCCATCGTAAGAAGGTTAGCGGGTCAGTAAGCCTTACGCCGCCGCGACTCCTGCCGGGCTCGACGCGCACCCGTTCCGAACTTGTCTTCCCAGCCGATCAAACTAACACGGCGAGCACAGATAGTGGCGCACTACGAACGATTCGGGTCCTCGACGTCGTCGCACGAGTCGATTCGACATCCGGCGTCCGCGATGAACTCTTTCATCAGCTCCGCTCCAAAGACCGATTTCAGCAGGTGGTTGTTCGGATCGTCATCTCTCCAATTCGGGCGGCTATCGTCGACGAACGCGCTGAAGAACAGCTTACCAGTGGACGGAGCCGCCCTCTTGTGCGAATTTCAGCATCGAAGCGGCATCGGGCGTCATGTGCGTAAGAACTGAGTACAAAGTAATCAAATCGAAGGGGGCCGGCGTGAGCTCGTCAGGTACGTGGAGTTTCATCGGTTGCTGTGCAATAAACCGTGGGCGAGCCCGTGCGAGATCACTTCGATCGACCTGGTCAGGGCATAGCGGTGGGCTCGCGGAGGCATCGTGTGGTAGATCCTGGCGCTCGCTTCGCGGTCGGATCGGTTGGCGGACGGCCGCACGCTGTTTTGACTAGCGGCCGAACACGTCGCCACAGCGATCGCATAGCTACCGAAATCGCTAGCCGCACGTTTTCGCCCCCCAAAAAGGTGGTACCATGAAGCACGACAGCGTCTCTCCGGGTTTGTGAGACTGGCGAATGGTTGGTCATACGCTCTACAAGGCCCGCGGCGAACGTCGTTACTTTATTGATTTGCCGATGAGGATGCCCCTGTTGCGATGACAATTGCGGCGGAACTTTCTGTGCTGCGTCATAGGAGTCTGCCTTCGTAAGGCGGTGCGCTCGTCGGCAATCGCTAGAAAATTGTGGGTGTACTATGTTGCGTCGATCTTTGAGCGCCGCTCTTGGCGTGCTGTTGACGTCGAACTGCATGCTTGCAGTCCCCGCAGCCGCCTCTCCGCACGCCATTCGCTTGCCCATACCGCAGGCATCGCGGCCGCGTGCACACTTTGGAATCCATCGTGCGCCGCCACCGGAAACGCACGTGCGCGCAGTCCGCGTCGCGAAGCTTCCAATCCCGGCCGGCATCAAAGTTGACGGGCCTCGCATGGCGGCCGGTCCGCCGGAAACCGGCTTTGGCAAGACGAGAAGCGTCGCACGCCGTGGCCGCAGCTTGTCGGCCCATCGCTTCGCCGAGATTCGTAACCCCAACAGTGTTGCCGAACCGAGCACGTCGCTTGGCCCCGTTCGAGGGCAAACGTCCGGGCAGCCCTCGATCACGCGGCGCACCCTTTCAACTCCAGCCCAACTGCCGAGCATGGCGCGGGGGGCATCCGGGACGCGGCGGTCGACGACGTCCATTGACACGTCAACCGATGGACTCACTGGCATTCAGCGCTGGTGGACGTTCAATTCGGACACGATCGCCGGTGTCGGGCGGTATATGATCAACGTCAACACGGGGAACCTCGTCGTCCAGTCGACAGACATGGCGCTCCCCAACAAGGGCGCGGATCTCGTGTTCACGCGAACGTACAATACCTTCAGCCAGCACGACTACGCCGGCACGGACGGCAGCACGCCGTCGAGCTACGGCGACGGCTGGACGAACACGTTCGATGCCCACCTCGCGGCTGACAATGACGGTGGAATCAGCGTTTTCGACGCGGCGGGCACGCGGTTCGACTACCACCCCGACGGATACGGCGGTTTGGGCAATTGGGACGGCATCGCGGCAACGCTCACATCGGATGGAGCGAACGGTTACTACTGGACGCAGAAAGACGGCACGACGCTTTACTTCTACGGCCCGAACCAGTCCGCGAGCAACGCCGGCTTGAACGGGCGACTAAAGCAGATCTGGGCGCGCAATCACAATAACTACGTCACTTTCGCGTACTTCTTCGACGGCGGAGACGCGTCTACGTACACAAAATTGAACAAGATCACCGCGACGACGCAGGACGGCCGCGTCGCGACGCTGACGTTCTGCGGCTGCAGCGGTCACCGTGTCCTGAACAACCTGCAGCGCCCCGACGGAACCACCGTCTATTATTACTACGACTCGAGTAATGATCTGATTGAGGCGGATAAGCCGGGGTATTCATCCACACAGACGCTGGCGGAGACGTACGAGTACTACACCGGCGTCAGCCATCAATTACTGGTGGTTGGCAGCCCGCGCGTCAACGCCGGCGCGGGCGGTTTGTCCGTTTCGTTCGGCGGACTCGAGGCCGCGCCCGGAAAGGTGACCGGCGTGTATTACCATGCCACGATCAACCCGTCGATCAGCGACGGTACGACGTCGGGTCTGGTGCAGCCGTCGATGCCGACGGGGCGTGTCGTTTGGCGGCAGCGTGATATCTGGTACCCCAACCCGCCCTCTCAAGGGGAGACGGAGGTGACGGATACCGACGGGCACGACATCGTCTACGACCTCCAGGTCTACTACGAGCGCGTTCGCACGATTCATTACTACCCGAACGCGACCACGAGCTATTACGAAGTCAATAACCGCGACGATAACAACGACCTGACCTATCACGTGGACGTCCGCGGCAACGAGACGGATTACGTGTACGACGCGAACCATAACGTCGTTGCAATCGGGCAGCCCAGCACCACGACGTCCGCCGGCACATTTCGCCCGACGACGCTCGTTTCATACGACGTGAACAACAACGTCACGGCGGTGTGTGACCCTGTGTTCTCCCACTCGGCGGGGCGCGACTGGAACGTCACCGGAGCGCCAGCGAGCTCGGACTCGCTCTGCCCCGCCCAGTCGGGGACGACGCGTTACACGTACACCATACCGAGCGGTGGTTACGAACCTTTTGGGGAGCTGACATCGAAGACCACGCCGCTCGGCTACGCGACGACGATCGCGTACGCCGCAGGGGCCCAAGGGGGGGCGGACTTCGGCCTGCCAACATCCGTAACGGGCGCGCAGTTCACCCAGGCTGACGGCTCGACCCACCAAGATTCGCAGCAATATCAATACGACGTGATGGGGGACGTAGTGTGTGCCAATAGCGGTACCGGCTGGTCGGTCATGCAGTATGACTCGATGAGCCGTCTCACGGCCATGGGCGACCCCGATGACAACGCTTTGTCCGGATGCGGAAAAACGACCGGGCAGTTCGCGACAGTGAACTACCGCCAATACTTTTACAACGGTGCACTGCAGACTGCTGAAACGGCGTTTCAGCACAGTAACGGAACAGGCGTGTCGTACACGTACGATGAGGACGGTAACCCACTGAGCGTCACGCACCATTTCGGCGGGACGGCGGGGACGACGACGAACTATTACGACGGTGGAGACCGGTTGGTGCAGGTGGTGGAACCGCACGACCCCTCAGATTTCTATCCTTTCCCTATGATGCGGCGTTACTTGTATGACCTCACGCAGGGCGGCACGAACAGCGTGGGCGCAAACAGCGGCGTCGCCTCGTACGGCGCGCTGTTCGCGGTCCAGGAATACATTCCCAGCAGCACGCAGACGGGGTCCAGCCCGAGCGGCAGTCCGCAGTGGACGACGGTGTCCGGCCAATCGCTGGACGCCTTGAATAGGCCCACGGCAAAATTCGACCTCGCCGTCAATCCTAATGGGCCGGTGCAAACCACGGCGTACGATGCAACCTCCGCCACATACGGCTTGACAAGCTCCGGAACGGATACCCTGGGCGAGGTCACGTCGTACGCGTACGACTCACTGAACCGCGTCAGCGCGACGACGTTCTCTGGTGACGGCGGAGTAACGCCGGCGGAGCAGTACGTCTACGATCCAGACGGTCGCGTCTACAGCACGCAGTCGGCCACGTTTGGTACGGAGATCCATACCTTCGATGCGGACGGTCGCACGACGCAGGTCGCCGAAGGGGCGGGCGGGGGCGTCACGTCGCCGGCCACGATAACGAATAGCTATTACTCCAACGGCGTGCCGCGAGCGGTGTCCGTGACGTCCGGTGCGAGCACGAAGTCGAACCTGCTCACATACAGCTATCGCGCCGACGGCAAGCTCAGCACCGAATCGTTCGGGTACGGTCCTCAGACGCCGTTCCGGTTCACCTACACCGCGGGCGGGCGCCCACTGTCGATGGCGGATCCCTATACGGGGACGACGATCACCAACGTCGAGGCACCGTACAATACGGGGCATACGTACACGCTCGTCGCGCGGTCGGAAACCTATGACAGCTACGGTCGCCCTGCGTCGCTTACGATGCCGATGAACGGGCAATACACGTCCTTCGGCTACGACCCGGAGGATAACGTGACGTCGCTGACCGGTTTCGGCGTGCCTGGATCGACGGATTCGAATTACGGTCCGAAGATGGGGGCGATCGTCTACAACGCGCGCGGCGAAATGACCAACCTGAATTACCGAGCGCTGGGCGCGAGCGCCCCCGACTCGACGTGGCCGCATTTCAAACGTGCGAGCGCCAATGGAGTGATGGCGCCGGTGTGCCAGACGAGCCTTCCCTGCCCGCCCACCGACACGTTCGACCCACTCAGCGGATGGGTGTCGGCACTTACGCAGGCTACGTCGACCGTTAACTATAGCCGCGACGCGTTGGGACGGCAGACGGGAGCATCGCTCGCGATCACGCCGAGCGCTTCCGGTTCGATGACCCGCTCGTACGATGCGCGGCATCGTATGGTCTCCACCGGTTGGGCATCCTACACGAACCCCAGCTCGGGCGCTGACTGCGCCGGCAACTACAACGACGCCGCAACGTACTCTGGCTCGCGGACCTACTCGTGGGATACGACCAATCGGCTTCGCTTGGCGGGAGGCGAGACACTGCACTGGCTCGGGACGAGCGTGCTTTTCACCAGCAATGCGACCGGCGTTGACGACATCAAGATACCGGGCATTGGCGATTACAACCCGCAAACGGGAAAAATGATCGTCTGGGATCGTGACTTCGCCGGGATGACCGTATCCAGTCATAATGCCGACGGATTCGGCGGCTGGCATCCGCCGAATCCGTACGGGCAGTCGTGCGGCGCTGGCCCGCAGGCCTCATCTGCGGCGTACGCTTCGACGTACCTGAATTCGGCGTTTTCGCCGTGGTTGTCCCCTGCTGCCGACGGCATGACCGACGGCTTCGCGGTATTCCACGGGAGCCACGTGTATGATCCTCGCGCCGGGATTTGGGCAACGCGCGACGCGCTAGCGGGTGCCATGAACGATCCGATTAGCCAACATCTCTATGCGTGGAACCGAAACAACTACCTTGCATTCCACGACTATACGGGTGACGCTGCTACCGAGGAGGTCACGACGGTGAGCGACCCGAGCCTCGTCCTCTGCGCGGGGACCTCCAGTTGCCCACAAGCGAGCAGCGGCCCCCAAACCATCGGTATTGTGTATGCAAACCCCGCGCCGCAGCCGGACCCTGTCGTGGCTGCGGCGTTTTCCGGTGATTATGCGCTCGCCAGCGGGATGATCGGCGCCTTGGGAATGATAATACCGGGCGGACCAGAGGCTCGCGGCGCGGAGGTGGCCGGGGAAGGAATTTACTGGTTCATCTCTGATACAGGCGAGTATTATATTGGGCAGTCGGGTAACATTGCGAAACGTTTGGGGCAGCATCTCGACTCCGGTAAACTGCCTGCAGCTAACGTCGGCACAGTAGAGACTCAAGCCGTGGCCGGTGGGAAGACTGCGCGAGAATTTGCGGAACAGACGAAGATAAACTCCTTTGGGGGCGTCGGAAACCTCCGTAACGAGCGGAACGCGATGTCGCCGGCGCGGTATGACGCCTACGGATCGCGGTTCCACATGAACGCTATGGGGCCGTAATACAATGGCAACGCACGGGGTGCTCTACGAAGACGGCGTCTACGGAAAAAGAGCCGTACTATCGGTGGTGGGACCCGACACGACGGAGGAGCTTTGCCGTGCGGGAGTCGTCGAACTGGAGATAAACTCGGGCCGGGGTTGGCGGGGCACCAACCTCGGCTCCGTCCCCGCTGTTCCCGGCCTCCAGGCGCTCGAGATCCGCGGAGTCCGTTTGCTGGACCCGGACAGCCTTTACGCCAACCCGGACCTCTTGTCGCTGCGTCTGTTTATTGCCGGTGTGCGACGGCTCGCTCTTGAACGATTTCCAAAGCTTCGCGATCTTTCTCTTTATTGGACCACGCAAACCAGCGGTCTCGCTGATCTCACAGATCTCCAGACGTTGGTGCTAGAAAAGTTTACAGCCCCCGATCTCAGGGCCGTTTCCCGGCTGGAACGCCTCGAGTCGCTTCAGGTGCTTGGTGGTGATGTTGCGTCGCTAACGGGGATCGAGCCGCTGTCGGCGCTCCGGAAACTGCGGCTCGCTCGGCTCAAGACGCTTCATGATCTCCAGCCACTCGCCGGACTGCGATCCTTGACATCCTTAACGATATCCGGATGCAAAAACGTGAGCGATGTGAGCGCGCTGTCGTCCCTCCACGGCCTCACAACGCTCAATTTGCTCGATATGGGAATGATCGATTCTTTTCGGCCGCTTCGTACGCTCGACCAACTGCGCACCCTCAACTTCTCGGAGTCGACGAACGTCGCCGATGGGGACCTCTCGGTCATCGCCGAGCGGGGTTTGACCGCATCATTTCGCAATCGCCGTCACTATAGCGAAACCCGCGAAGGCTTGCAGAAAGGTGGAATGACACATGCGCACCGCTGAAAACGAAGTCGGACTCGCAGATGGCGAAATTATGAAGGTTTGGATGGTTGGCGGAAACCAGCATTTTCTCGTTCGGGCGGGTACCTGGAAAGACCCGGCCGCTTGGGGTCTCTTGTTTGCCGACTTGACGCGTTTCATCGCAAGAACATCCGCGCGTTCCGATGCGGAAGCCGGCACGGTCGTTGCGAGAATCATGGCGGGGTACGAAGCGGAGCTGAAGTGACATCGGAACGCTTCGCGCGCGCTCTAACGCCCGCTACATCTTGGCGAGGGCGCGGCGGGCTAGTTCCGGGCCTACCGTGTTGACTGGGACCGTTGCGGCGCGCATGTCGATGCCGACGTATGCGTCGCCCTTGCGCGCGTAGAACACGTTGCCCATCGCGGTGGAGTACGATGCGTCGCCGATCTTCGGCGCTTTCTCCGAATCGTGCATCAGCGTGTTCGCCATCCCGCCCGCTTTGAATTGCGTGTCCGCGCCGCTCCAGGCCGCCTCGACGGTGATCGTGTCGATGCCGCCGCTCTTGGGGCCGTAGCTGCAGTGCGTGTCGTCGACCTTGGCCATCTCCGCGACCGGCTTGTGCGTGACGGCTTCCACGTCGGCTTTCGTCAGCAGGCCGCACGGGTCGTGTGACGTGGCCGCGCTCGCGTCGCGGGTTTCCGTCGTCGTCGTGGTGCTCGTCGAGGACGCGTCGTCGTGGTGCGCGCAGCCGGTGAAGAGCAGCGCGCCGGCGATGAGCGCGAGTGTCGCATTCTTCATGCTCGGCTCGGTTCTGCTCGACGGCCTACGGACCCCGTGAAACCGGCCGGTCCGTGCACAGCCCCGTTCAAGCCGAGTTTAGGGCTGGGGCCGAAAACGCTTGCGTCGCCGCATAAACCTGGCGTATACTGGATGTCCACATCGGCGGGTCCGTGTTCGGGCGGGGGGACGGCACGTGGCAACTTCGGGGAACGGCTCGGCTCGTGTTTCGCGCGTGCGCGGCGTCGCCGTTGTCTTACCGTTGACGCAGTTCCAAGGCTCGGTTAACCGCTTGCGCGGGGCGCTCGCCTATGGTAGGGTCGCTGCATGTCCCCGTCCGGCTTCGCGGCCATGTGCACGACGACGATCATGACGACTACCCTCGGTGAGGGCTGGTCTGGATCGATGTCGGCCTAACCGCAGCCGCAACCGAAACAGCACCGACCCTCGCCGAGCGGCGAGGGTTTTTTGTTTCCCTGGAGGTTCCCGTGCTTTCCGTACCGCGCGTCCTGTGCTCGTCTGACATGACTTCGTCGCTTGCGACGACGTCGATGACGACGCGCGTGCGCGGCGTTGGGCTGCTCGGGTGCGGCACGGTCGGTTCGGGCGTGGCGCGGCGGCTGCTGGCGTCGCATCCCGGCCTGATCCAGCACATCGCGGTGCGCGATCCGCTCAAGCCGCGCGACGTCGCGTGGAGCGATTTCGCGGACGACGCGTTCGACGTGGTGGACGATCCCAGCGTGCGCGTCGTCGTCGAGTGCATCGGCGGGCTGGGGCTCGCGCGCGAGCTCGTGCTGCGCGCGATCGCGCGCGGCAAGGACGTGGTCACGGCGAACAAAGACCTCATCGCGACCGAAGGGCCGTGGCTGGCGGCGTTCGCGGCGCGCACCGGCGCGTCGCTGCGCTACGAAGCCGCGGTGGGCGGTGCGATCCCGATCGTGCGCGCGCTGGGCGGCTCGCTGTCCGATGAAGACGTGCTCGAGATCGGCGGCGTGCTCAACGGCACGACCAACTTCGTGCTCGACGCGATGGAGTCGGGCGCCGAGTACGGCGAAGCGCTCGCCGAAGCGCAGCGGCTCGGCTTTGCGGAGCAGGATCCGCGCAGCGACGTCGACGGCCACGACGCGGCGCACAAGCTCGCGATCCTCGCGGGGCTCGCGTTCCGGCGGCCGGCGGTTTCGACGTCGCTCGCGCGGCGCGGCATCGGCGGGATTTCCCGCGACGACGTGCGCGCGGGCAAGGAGCGCGGCTTGCGGCTGAAGCTGGTTGCGGTGGCGCGGCGTGTGGCGCCGGCGCTGCCTGACGGCGGCGCGATCGACGTGGTGGAGGCCGGCGTCACGCCCGCGTACGTGCCCGAAGATCATCCCTTCGCGCGGGCGCGCGGGGCGGAGAACGTCGTGCGCGTGCTGGGGCGCGGGTGCGGGCCGTTGGTGTTCTCCGGGTTTGGTGCGGGCGGGGATGCGACTGCCTCGGCCGTGGTTGCCGACGTGCTTGCGGCGCTCGATGCGCGCGAGCGCGTCGCGGTGCACGGCGGCGACGATCTCGTCGCGCGCGCGCTGCACGCGCCGCTGCTCGTGCGGTTCGCCGGCGGCAGTGTCGTGACGAGCGATGCCGTGGCGCTGGATGCGCTCGAGGCCGCGGTGCGTGGGTTTGGCGAACGCGGCGCGGTGCTGTCGGCGATTCCGGTGTGGCGCGACGCCGCGTAAGCGTGGCGTTCACCGACAAGCTCAGGTTGGCATTTTTGCGGGCCGTTAGGGCGCGGAGCGCGCTTTAGTTCGCGTCGGTCGCCTCGATGAGTGCGAGGAACGCGTCTGCCATCACGAGCAGTTCTGCTTCGTGGATGATGCGGCCGTGTGCGACGAAGTCGTCGTAGTCGGGCCACAGGCGCGCGCGCAGCACGTCGATCACCGGGTCGCGCCAGAAGCACTGGATCGGCAGGAACGGCGTCCCTTCGGCTTGCGCGCGGCGTTCGGCCGC
The DNA here is from genome assembly GCA_963792235.1 of Vulcanimicrobiota bacterium. Taxonomy (GTDB): domain Bacteria; phylum Vulcanimicrobiota; class Vulcanimicrobiia; order Vulcanimicrobiales; family Vulcanimicrobiaceae; genus Vulcanimicrobium. The sequence goes on along the minus strand of CAWBVR010000028.1, from coordinate 14,118 downwards.
GCCGATGAGCGCTGCGGCGAGCGCGTCGTCACCCGCGCGCTGCACGATGCGCGCTGCGAAATCGAGTGCCATCAGGCCGAGTGAGCCGGGCGTGCCGTCGACGCTCGCGAGCACTTGGCGCATTGCGCGCGCCGCGCGGCCCAGGTCGTCGTTGATCTCGTGCACCAGCGCGCCGACGCACAGCAGGTGCGCGGTCGTCGCGCGGTTGCCGAACGCGCGGCTCTCGTCGATCGCGGATTCGATGATCGGTGCGGCGGCGTCGACGTCGCCGCGCGCGCACAGCGACTCCGCGAGATTACCCTGCATCACTAGCGCGTTGAGGTCGTCCCCCAGCTCGCGGAAGATCGTCGCGGCGTCGTGGAAGCGCTCCACCGCTTCGTCGTGGTCGAGCCGGAAGTCAAACGCCACCGTGCCCAGCGCGCCGATCGCGATCGCTTCGCCGCGGCGGTTCTTGATGCGCGCGTTCATCTCGCGGCCGAGCTTGAAAAGGCGCTCCGCTTCGTCGTACTCGCCGCGGAACTTCGCGACGATCCCCAAAAAGTTCAGCACCGGCGAGCGGTCGAACAGGTCGCGGTCGCCCAGCAGCGCGTCGGCTGCGCGCGCGTGCGTCTCCGTGCCGATCAGATCGCCTTGCTCGAACGCGATGCGCGCCGTGGCGGCGTGCAGGCGCGCGCGCAGCAGTGGCACGAGCGGCTCGCTGCGCTCCACGAACATCTCGCAGCGCACGCGGCCTTCGTGCGGGTGGCGCACGGCAAACCACTGGCGCACCGCGGCGATGCACAGCTCGGCGCCGACGGCGATCAGATCGTCGTCACGCAGCGCGCGGTCGAGCGCGGCGCGCACTTCGTCGATCACGGTTTCGCTTTCCATGAGCGCGGCGCGGTTGGTGCCGGTGCCCGAGCGCGCGGCGATCGCGTCGAGCCGCTCGCGGCACCAGCGAACGTGCGCGGCGTGCGCGGCGCGGCGGTGCTCGGCGGCCGCCGGGAGCGATTCGGCCGCGTCGCGCACGGGATCGATCATGCGCCAGCGCGTGATGCCGTCGTGCGACGCCGCGTCGAGCAGCGAGCGGCTCGCCATCGCGCGCAACAGCACGTCGGCGTGCCGCGCATCGATGCGGTCAACCGGAATTACCGCGGCCGCGTCAGACGCCGAGAAGCTGCCGCGGAACGCGGCGACGGCGCCGAACACGATCGCTTCGTCGGGATCGAGTGCGCCGACGGCGCTCGCGAGCAGCGAGCCCAGCGTGGCGCGGTCGCCTGATTCGCCTGCCACGCGATCGTCGTCGTGCGCGTCGCGCGCGAACGCGTGCAGCAGCGCCGCGGCCGTGGTGCCGGCAAGCCGGCCGACGGCGAGCTCGATCGCGAGCGGCGAGCCCGCCAGGCGGTGCAGCAGCGCGGCGACGTCCGGATCGTCGGCCTCGGCGGCGACGCCCGTCGCGGCGGCGCGGTTCGCGAACAGCGCGCGCGACGCTTCCTCGCCGAGCGCGTGGATGCGAATGACGGACTCGTCGAAGGCGTCGAGCGCAACGCGGCTGGTGGTGAGGAAGCGAATCGGTGCGCCCGCGAGTTCGTCGAGCACGTCGCGGCACGCGTCGGCGCCGCGCTCGCAGCCGTCGAGCACGACGAGCGTCGGGTCGGTGACGGCGGTTGCGACGGCGTGCGCGACGTCACCCGCGCCCGCGACGCCGAGCGCCGCGCCGATGCGGGCGAAGATCTCGTCGCGGTTGGTCGCACCGAGCGCGTCGACGAAGCGCACGTGCACGAAGCGCGCGGCGGCTTCGTGCGCGACCGCCAGCGCGAGGCGCGTTTTGCCCACACCGGCCTTGCCGGTGACCGTGACGACGCGGTGCGCTTCGATCGCGCGGCTCACCGACGTGACGTCCTCATCGCGGCCGATCAGCGCGGAGAACGGTTGCGGCAGCGCGTCGTCGGCCGCATGCTCGCGTGCGTAGCCGTCGGCGGCGACGCGGTCGCGGCCTTCGGCTTTGGCGCGGTACAATTCGCGATCGGCGGCGGCGAACAATTCTTGCACGTTGCCGGCGAACGCGGGCTCGGTGCACGCGACGCCGACGCTTACCGTCAGGCGCCCGGCTTTGCCGACGGGATGCTGGATCGCCAGCGCCGCGACGGCCGCCCGGATGCGTTCGGCTGCGGCGATCCCGCCTTCCAGCGACGTCGCGGGCAGGATTGCGGCGAACTCTTCGCCGCCGTAGCGCGCGAAGCGGTCGCCCGCGCGCTGCAGCGTCGCCGACGCCGCGTGCGCGACGCGGCGCAGCGCGTCGTCGCCCGCAAGGTGGCCGTAGCGGTCGTTGTACACTTTGAAATAATCGATGTCCAGGATCGCGACGACGAGCGAGGTGCGGTCGCGCGCCGCGCGCTTCCACTCTTCGCGCAAGCGCGCGTCGAACGTGCGGCGGTTCGCAACGCCGGTGAGGCCGTCGGTCTGCGCGGATTCGGCGAGGAAGCGCGCGGCGAGCGCGAGCGTGACGATGAGCGCGAGGTCGTCGTGGACCTGGACGTCGCCCGAGACCAGTAGCGCGCCGTCGACGTCGATGTCCGCCAGCTCGATCTCGGTCGACTGCTCGCCGAGGACGCCGGACTGGCCGCGCATCGCGCGGCCGTCGCGGTAGACGACCAGCGCGACACCGTCCGCACCGAGGTCGTCGCGCAGCTCGGCTGCGGCGGATGCGAGCGCGTCGGCGAGCGGCTGCGGGCTGCGCAGGACGTTGGCGACGCGGCGGGCGGCAAGCGCGGTCAGCACGACCGGCACTCCGGCGCGCGGTGGCCCGGCGCGGGTGCGGGGACCGGCGAACGTGGAGCAGCGAGCGCGTCGAGAACGTCAGCGCGGCGGGTCACACATTCTATTTCGGCCGAAAGGACGCGAAGCGTTCGTTCGATGGCGAAACGGAGGCTCTGCGCGCGGAAGGGGGGCCGACCCGCTGGGCGAACCCTGGTCGGTCGCACCACCCGCGGCACCATGCCGACGTAGCTCAGTTGGTAGAGCAGCGGTTTCGTAAACCGCAGGTCGCCGGTTCGAGTCCGGCCGTCGGCTCCAATAAATCCGCAGGCGCAGGAACCCAGCCCCGGGTTCCGCGGGATCGAGGACGCCACAGCGCGCCAGACAACCGCTCGCCGAAGACGGCCGTGCCGTGCCAACTGCCTGGCACGGGCCCGGATTCCCGCTTGCCGGATCGAACATATGTTCGATATTCTGGTCACATGAAGGGAGAGCTGTCCCTGTTCGATCCGGTTACGATGCGCTTGCTCGAGTGCGACCGCGCGATCCTGAGTGCTGAAGCTGCTGTGCGAGGGCGAGGGCGTCCCGCGCCGTCCGAAGCGCCGTTACCACTTCGTCCTCCAGCAGCGCGACCCGATCTTCGAGTGATCGCCGGGGGGCGCGCCGCGTAGCGTTGCCCTCGACGAGCTGGTCGAGCGACATCCCCAGCGCCTTCGCGATGCCGGCCACGATCAGGACCCCCGGGTCCTGCGTCTCGTCCCGCTCGATGCGCGAGATCGCGGCTTGTGCGACGCCCACCCGCTGGGCCAAGTCGGCCTGGGAGAGGTTGGCCGCAGCGCGCGCCGCGCGGATCCGTTCGCCGATCTTCGCCACGTTAGCGCACAGTCACACCGCGAGCGCGGCGGTCCCTTTCATGCAGGCTTGCATATGCAAAATAGGTTGACTCCAATCGAAATCCGTATATAATGAAACGCATGAAATCCCTGTCGTACGGTAGATCACGCGGCGCCGCCGCGGCGGCTAGGGTGAGCCGCACGCATGCTCGACATTCCTAGCGGCACGTACCGCGTCGCGGTCGTCTCGGTGGAGCTCGCGGCCGCGCGCAGCGACGTGCAGGTCGTGCTCGAGATCGTCGCCGGCTCACACCGCGGCGCGCGCTTTCCGTACATCACGCGCACCGCGCTGGAGCGGCCGCCGGCGACCCACGCGTATCCGGCGTTCGCGCGCTTCGTCGCTGCCGCGACGGGCGTGGAGTGCGGCGACGACGCGCAGCAGACCGTCGACGAGCGCGTGCTCGAAGGCCGCGAGCTCGACGTGACGCTGCGCAGCGGACCGAGCGGCACGCCTGACGTCGTGCGGTTCGCGCCGGCGCGCCGCGTTGCACGCCGCGCGCGCCGTCCGCGCTGCGACGCCGCGGTTCCGTGCAAGAACCGCGACGGAGCGCGCAAGCACGTCGACGCGCTCGCCACGAGCGCGCGCTACGACGGCGACCAGCTCACCGACATCGTCGAGAGCGTCAGCCACGGCCGCACGCGCGCGCTGGCGCACCTGTCCGCGCCTGAGCGCGAAACGCTGATCGCGCGCATGCGCGGTTTCGCGTCGTAAGCCGAGCACGGAGACATATGCTGCAGAAGAACGGGCCGTCGCGCCCGGCGATGATCGGCGCGCGCGTGAGCCGTGAAGTCCGCGACCTGTTCGAGCACCGCGGCGCGCGCGCCGGCGCGACCGCGGGTGAAGTGCTCGAGTGCGTCGGCCGCGCGCTGCTGCACGGCATGACGGTCGAAGAACTGCGCGAACGCCTCGCCGCGCGGGACGGCGCGGGCTGACGTGCAGCGCGTGGTGCTACTGGCCGATTTGGCCGTTCATCACCGTGATGTCGAGCGTGCCCAGCCCCGTCGTGTAATCGTAGCCCGGCGCCGCGGTGTACGCGCCGTTGCCGCCCGTGATGATGTCGTGGAACCCGCCAAGCGCCTGCGTCGGCGGCGGCCCGTTGACGGTCGTCGCGCCGCTCTGGTGTTCGACATAGTTCCGGTAGAACTGCGTCGCCGCAAAGCCGAGCGTGTTGGCGTGCCCCGACATCAGGCGCGCGTACGAGCCCATCGCGAGCGGGGACGCTTCGCTGGTGCCGCCGATCGCGCAGCCTGCCGTGCAGTTGCCCACGCCGGGAATGTTCGGGCCGTATACGCGGTACGCGCCCGCGACCGCGTCGGCCGCCATTGCGATGTCGGGCAGCCCGCGCAGGTTGGTCACGGCCGGACCGCTCGGGACGATCTGCGAGCGCTTCTGCCACTCGGTCGCGTTTTCGAACTGGCTCAGCCCGCCGCCGCCCGCGTTCCACGCGGCTTCACCGGCGTAGCTGCCGTCGGCCGCGTTGGCGACGGCCGACGTGCCGCCGACGCCCACCGCGTACGGCGACGCCGCCGGATATTCGACCATCGGCGGGCCCGACATCGGCACGCCGTTCGTCGGCGCCAGCGCACAGGACGCGCCGGTGTCGCCGGTGGACACGAACATCGTCTGGCCCTGCGCCGCGGCTTGCATGAACAAGTTGTCGTCCACCTTCATCGCGCCGTCGAGCCACGCTTGATACTCGCACTCGCCGAACGACGAGTTGCCGAGCTGCGCGACGTTCTGCGACACCCACTTGCTGTACTCGTTCGCAATGTCCGAGTCCGACAGTGACGTCGTCGCGTAAATGTAGAGCTGCTGCACGGTTTGCGCCATGCCGGTCGAACTCTGCGTGTCGAGATCCCATTCGGCCACGCCCGCGGTGTCGGAGCTGGGATAGCCCACCTTCACCACGGTGACGGGCACGTGCGGCAAGCCTTGCTTGTCCTCGGCAAACGCGAGGTCGCTGACGGTCTGCGACACGTCGCCTTCGGCCATCACGGCGACGGTCGTCGTCGATCCGGTCGGCGTGCCGCCCGCATCGTAGTAGTTCTGCACGGTCGCCGCTTCGAAGCGCGGCACGCACTGCCCGGTCGGCGCAACCGCGCCCTTGAGGCAATTGACCGGCGTCACCGACATCTTCGCGGCGTTGGAAAGGCCGAGCACCGCGCTCACGACGCCGCCCAGCGACGACGGCACCAGCGCCGGCGTCGTGTTGACGTACAGCTTCGCGCCGCCGAGCGAGAACGCGTGCAGCGAGGTGTTGAACGCTTTGGCAGCTTGCGCGGCGGTGCCGTCCGCGCTGACGAGCTGCGTGTCGGCGTGCACGTTGGTGAAGCCCTGCGCTTGCAGGTACGACACGACAGATTGCACCTCGCTCGCCGTCGGCCCGAACTGGGCCGCGAACTGTCCCTGCGAGATGCGCTGCCGCGCCGCGATCAGCGCTGCGAGCTGATCGGCGTTGTGCAAATTGAGCCCGAGACGCACGGTGAGCGGCGCCGACGGGTCCAGCGCGCCGGCGTCGGTCGCGCCGGCGATCGTGGCGCCGCGCGTCGCGGTCGCCGACCAGCCGGCCGGTGCGACGATCGCGTCTTGCGCCGCGCGCCCGTGTGCCGCGGTCGCGCCGCCCGAAGCCGGCGGCAAGAGATGGCTCATCACGCCGCCGCTTCCGCACGACGCGGTAAGCAAACCGGTGCCGACGGCGGCGAGACCAAGGAGTTTGTTCATCGTCGTGCTCCTACTGTCCGATCGCCGCGTAGAGTTTGGCGATGTCGAGGCTGCCCAGACCCGTCGTGTAATCGTAGTGCGGCAGCGAGGTGTAAAGGCCGTTGGTGCCTTGCAGGATGTCGTGGAACGGGCCGATCAGCTCGGTCTCCGGCGGGCCGGCGATCTGCTGCGGCGTGCTGCGCGCGTACACTTTGTACAGCAGTGGCGGCGCGAACCCGAGCGCGTTCCCATGCGCGCTTTGCATGCGCGCGTACACGCCCGCGGCCATCGGCGAGGCGAGGCTCGTGCCGCCGTTGACGTACGACACGCCGCCGTTCCAGGTGATCGCACCGGTCTCGATGCCGGCGTCGTACGCGACGTCGGGCAGGCCGCGGAAGCTGATGCCGGCCGGTGTCGTTCCGACGGGCTGCGCGGGCGACTCCCATGTTGGTGAGTACTCGAACTGACTCAGCCCGCCGCCGCCCGACTGCCACGCCTGTTCGCCCAGATACGTGCCATCGACGTTGCTGAACACGTCCGTTCCGCCGACCGCGACGGCATACGGCGAGGACGCGGGATACTCGACCATCGGCACGCCGCCCACGCCGCCGTTGGGCGGAACGCCCGCGGCGCCGCAGTACCCGCCGGTATCGCCGGTCGACGCGAACAGCGTCTGCCCTTGCGCGGCGGCTTCGACCAGGATCATGTCGCCGACGAGCATGTCGCCCGACTGGTACGGGAACACTTCGCACCCGCCGACCGACGCGTTCATGATCGGCGCGCGATCGTCGCTGGCCCACTTGTTCATCGCGACGGTCATGTCGGTGAAGGTGAACGACGCCACTTCGTAGAGATCGATCGCGGCCAGGTTGTACGCCATGCCCTGCACGTACGTCATGTCGAGCGTCCACTCGCCGTTGCCGGTGACGTCAGCGCTCTGCGGCTGCACGTGGATCTCGTTGACCGGCACCTGCGGCATGCCGAACTGCGTCTCGCCGTAGCGGAAGTCGCTGATCGCGACGGCGGGATTACCGACCGCGAACACGGCGACTTCGGTGTTCGTCGCGGCCGGCGTCGAGCCGGCGTCGTACGTGATGTTGAACGTCGCCGGATCGTACCAGCGCGGGCACACCGGCGCGCCGGTCGTACCGTTGACGTTCTTGAGGCACCCGGTCGGGCTGGGCGAGCCGTTGGCGTTGAAGACGCCGGGCTGTGCGCCTGCGACGGGCTGCCGCGCCGGATTCGCCTTGAGTCCCGGAAAGTTCGTCAAACCGAGCACGGCCACGACGTTGCCGCCGAGTGCGGTCGGCACGAACGCCGGCTGCGTGTTCGCGAAGTACGTCGCGCCGCTCACGGAAAAGCCGTGCAGCGTCGTGTTGAACGCCTTTTCGACGGTCGCCGCCGAGCCGGTCGCAGTCACGAGCATGTTGTTCGGCGCGGCCTTGACGTTGGTGAAGCCCTGGCTGCTCAAGTACGACGTCGCCGCGGCAACTTGATCGCTCGACGGCGCGTACTGGCTCACGAACGCGTCGCGCGACATCCGCTGGCCGGCCGCGATGGCGGCCTTGACGGCGTCGACGTTGCGCATCTGCAGGCCGAGCGTCACGGTCACGGGCTTGGCCGCCGCGAGCTCGCCGAGATCAGCGGCGTTCGCCAGCGCGAGGGCGCCGGTGCCGGTCGCGACCCAGCCGGGCGGCGCCGTGGTGCCCGACTTCGCCCGCGTGGTGTGCGCACCGCTCAGGCTCATGGGGCTCTGCTGTGAACCCGCGCCGCCCACGGCCGGGATGGTGCTCGCGCTATGGCCCCCCGAACAGGAGGCCGTCAGCACACCGGTGATGACCGCCAAAACCGCGACTCTTCTCATCAGGCGAACTCCTCTCGCCTATGAGCCTATCGATCCGGTGTAAAGACCCCCATACACAAAACCGGGTAGACGCGCCCGTTAGGTCACCCTGGCGCCCATGTCACCCTGAGCTTCTCGGAGGGTGCGCCACCCAGTTCGCCTATCGGCCCTACACCCTTGCGGGCACCCGCATGGCCGCGCGGTCCCCAATCGCCCGCTGGTACTGCGGCGGCCAAGTGATCTCGGCGCCGAGCGCCCGCGCCGCGAACAGCGGCCAGTACGGATCGCGCAACAGCTCGCGCGCGAGGAACACGAGGTCGGCCCGCCCGTCGGCGACGATCGCTTCCGCATCCGCCGGCTCCGTGATCATCCCGACCGCGCCGGTTGAAATCCCGGCCTCGCGCCGCACGCGCTCGGCGAACGGCGTCTGGTACATCGGCCCGACCGGGATCGTTCCGGACGGCACCGGCACGGCGCCGCCAGAGCTCAAGTCGATCAGGTCCACCCCTTCGCCCCGCAGCAACTTCGACAGCTCGACGGTCTGCTCGATGTCCCAGCCGCCCTCGACCCAGTCGGTCGCCGAGAGCCGCATGAAGAGCGGCAACCGCTCGGGCCACACGCCGCGCACCGCCCGCACGATCTCGAGCGCGAACCGGGTGCGGTTCTCGAACGAGCCGCCCCAGCGGTCGGTCCGCCGGTTCACCAGCGGCGAGAGGAACTCGTGCACGAGGTAGCCGTGCGCGCCGTGGAGCTCGATCACCGAGCCGCCCGCATCCAGCGTGCGCCGCGCGCCGTCCGCGAAGGCGCGCACGATCGCGGCGATGCCTGCCTCGTCGAGCGCCGCCGGCACGGGAAACGTCGGGTCGAACGGCTCCGCCGTCGGCCCCACGGGCGTCCAGCCGCCCTGATCGAGCGGCACCGCGCCCTGCCCGTCCCAGGGCCGCTTGGTCGAGGCTTTGCGGCCGGCGTGCGCGAGCTGCGTCCCCCACGCGGCGCCTTGGCCGTTGCAGAAGCGCGCGATGCGCGCGAGCTGCTCGACGTGCGCGTCCTGCCAGATGCCGAGGTCCTCCGGCGAGATGCGCCCGCCGGCGGTCACCGCGATCGCCTCGGTGAGCACGAGCGACGCGCCGCCGACCGCGCGGCTGCCAAGGTGGACGACGTGCCAGTCGTTTGCGAACCCGTCGGCGGAGGAGTACTCGCACATCGGCGACACGGCGACGCGGTTGCGCAGCGTCACGTCGCGCAGGCGCAAGGGGGAGAACAGCGTGGACATCGTTCGGTTGAGACGTCGCCGAGACGCGCGCGGTTTCGCACAGTAGAGGAAAGACAGCCACGTCTTGCCTCGGAAGGGTGTCCCGTATGATCCATGCAGCGTTCCTGATGGCGGCGACGACGGCCGGCGCAACCGCCGCGCCCCCGCGCCCGCCGGATGCGACATACTCCTACGCGCTCCAGGCGGGCGGCCTCACGCTGGGCACCAGCACCGTCGTCATCGACGGCAGCACGCACGGCACGATCGTCGTCAAGGAGAGCGCGAGCATGCTGGTTCCGGCGGCGTACAGCGCGACGACGACGGCGCGGTACGACGCGGCGACGCTGCACGAAATCGACTACCACGGCGACTTCACGTTGCCCAACGGCACGCAGCGCACCGACGCGACGGTGAAGCCGAACGCGGTGACCGAGGTTGTGTCCGGCCAACCCGGCGCAATCGATATCCCGACGAATCCGTCCGCGCCGCTGCAGCTCATCGGCGACAACCTCGTCGGCAGCGGCGTGATGCTTCCGGCGATCCTGCACGCGACGGGCGCGAAGTCGTTCACGCTCGCAGCGCTTACGACCGGGTCGGCCGTCGTCTGCAAGGTCGTGAGCGATCCGCTGCCGGCGCGTCCCGCAACCGTTCCAGGCACCGACGTCGAGCTCGCGCTCGAAGTCGCCGGCATCCGTTTCATCTCCTGGTACGATCCGGCGACGTACGTCGTGCACGACATTACGATCCCGTCGCAGCAAGCGGAGATCCGCCTCACCGCAACCGCCGCCCGATGAACGCGCTCGTCGTGGGCCGCATACAACTGCTCGGCGTGTTCGCCTCGATCGTAGCGATGTATGCGGGTACAAGTGCCGCATGAACGTCACCGCACCCAACCTCGCCACCACGCCGCCTCGCAGTGGGCGCGACATGCTCGGCCGCTATGCATGGTTGGCGCGGCTCGCGGACAAAGTCCGCGCCGATCACGCGGGGACCGAAGGCGAGTACATCGCCTACTGCGGCTTGTCGACCGGCTTCCTCGACCGCGCGGGCGTGCCGGTCGATGACTTCGACAAGCTGATCACCGAGGGCGCCACCGACGCCGACCTCACGAAATATTTCGACGAGCATGTTCCCGACGCGCAGCGCGAAGCGGCGAACCGCTACGTGCTCGACGACATGAAGTCCCACCTCGACGAGCAAGACGCCGAAGAAGGACGCTGAGCGAGGCGCTGCGACCTACGGCGCTGCCAGCGCCGGTTGCGGCTCCGGCACGTGGCAGCCGGCGGCGCAGCACCGTCCCGGCTGCGCGTCGGTCTTCGTGATGCGGCGCCCGCCGACGCCGCGCTCGAGCAAGTCTTCCACCAGCGCAGCTTTCTCTTCGAGCGGGTACTGGCGGAAGATCTCGCGCTTCATCGCTTCGGGCGAACCACCGCCGTGCAGGCTGATGATCGAGTACCAGCCCGCGGTGTAGGATGCCGTCAAATCTTCCATGAGGCGCGCGACCTGCAGGCGGTGCTCGCCGGGGATGTCGGCGCGCGCTTGCAGCACCGCCGCGAGGCTCGCCTGCGTGGCGGGGTTGTGGTCTTCTTCAGGCCCGGGCAGCGCGACGACGAGCCCACCTGAAACGTAGTTCGCGAGCCGGTGCATGTCGTAGATCTGCGTCGCGAGCAGCAGCTTTCCGATGTTGCTGAACACGCCGTCGGGCTGCGCGTTCCCGGCGGGATCGAGCTGGCCGTACACCGACGACGCAACGCCGCAGGCGAAGAAGCCCTCGACGATCTTGATCAGCTCGACCATCGCTTCGCGGATGTGGCCGTGCCGCTCCATGTCGAGCCCGTTGGACTCGATCATCAGCACGCCCGCGCCGATCAGCAGATCGCCGAAGCCCGCCCGCGCGCCGATGCAGCTGTGCCGATGGTGCGTCGCGTACGTCGTCGTGAGATGGCCGGTATGCCCCCACTCGCCGGCCAAGAATACGCGGTCGTGCGGCACGAACACGTCGTCGAACACGACGACGCCGGTCGACTGGCCGTACTTCGCGCTGAACGTCGCGCCCGCTTCGCCGGGCCGCCCCGCGGGCCGCGCGATGATCGTCACCCCGGGCGCATCGACCGGCACGGCGCAGCACACGGCGTAGTCCGCATCGTCGGCGGTCATCGTACGGCACGGCATGACCAAGAACTCATGCACGTACGGCGCGGCGGTCACGATCGCTTTCGTCCCGCGGATCACGATGCCGTCCGGACGCCGTTCGACGATGCGGACGTACACGTCCGATTCGCCTGATCGTGCGGCCGCAGCGAGCGATCCCCCTTGGCATCCGTCATCGCGATGCCCAGCGTGAGGTCTTCGTCCTGGACGTGTTCGAGATAGTGCAGCAGCCGTCCGTGTATTCGGTGCGGTGATCGGCGTCCAAGCCGTACGTGGCCTGGAAGATCGCGTTGAGCGCATCGTGCGCGAGATAGCGCTGCGCGCACCCGGTGTACTTCACACGAGCCGCACGGCTTCGAGCTTCTGGAGGAGATCGTCCACCGCGTCGTTGACGTGCAGCATGCGGTTCACGACGCGCCCGGTGCGCTGCTGCGTCGCGGTCATCAGCGGCCGATAGCGTTCGTCGAGCGCAAAATCGTACGTGAGCCCGATCGCGCGCACGCCGGGCGCGAGCAGCGGTTCGTCGGCGACCGACTCGACGAGGCATCCGTTGACGTACACGGTCGGCGAGTAGCGGCGCAGCGAGTCACGGTACTCGGCGGATGACATCAGCATGGTAGGGACACCGTTCGACGTACCCGGGTCAGCGACTTGTTCCCGAAGACGAGGTGCCCACGGTGCGCACGCCCATAGTCGGAAGCTCACACACGGTCGAAATGACGGTCGACGAGCGCGTCAGGTACCGGGCCTCTTGCCGGAGGTGCCGAGCTGGGCCGAGATGCCCCCGGTGCTCGCAACCGCGATGCTCGTCGCATGCATGGAATGGGCCGCGCTCGAAGGCTGAAGCCGTTCCTGGACGACGATGAACGCAGCCTCGGCATCGTCGTCGACATGACGCACACGGCGCCGACACCGATCGGCGTACGCGTCCGCGCAACGGCGACGATCCGCGCGGTCGATGGCCGTCAGATCGACTTCGATGTCGAAGCCGTCGACGACAACGGCCCAGTCGGTACTGCGAAGCACCGCCGCGCGGTCATCAAGACCGATCGCTTCCGTGATCGCATCGCAGCGATGCAGTCGGCAGCCGCGGACCGTTAGTTGTTCGTGCGGCAGGTCGCGGTAGCGTTCCGTCAGCTGGTCCTGGCGCGGACGCTGTCGAGCGCCAGATGTCGTCTGCCGTTGCGCCAATATGGTATACTGGGCACATGTCGAGCGCAGAGGCGATTCTCGGGCTCAAGACGGGGGCGGAGGGGCGAGTCGATGCAGTTCGACTGGGCCTCCCTATCAAGTCGTTTACGTTGGTGGCCGAGTACACCGCCCTGAGCCGCCAGCAACTGGCCGCTGCGGCGGGTATCCCGCTGCGTACCGTGCAGCGGCGGCCTGCGCGGCTACGGCCCGACGAGTCCGATCGCCTCGCGCGCGTGGCACGAAACTGACGCGCTGGCCGAAGCCGTGCTAGGCTCGCGCGCGACGACTGAGCGCTGGATGGTTACGCCAAATTGGTCTCTCGATGATATGCGCCCGCTCGATTTGCTCGATACCGAGGTCAGTGCTCGCGAGGTCGAAGACGCGCTTGGGCGGATCGACGAAGGCGCCTTCGCATAATTGCGGCTCTACCGGGTGACGCGCCTCCGGGCGATCGCCGCTGAGGCGATCGACGGAAACGGCGCTGCGCGATCTCCGGGACGGTGGAACGAACGCGGTCACCGTGCGGTGTACCTTTCAACGCGCGTGGCGCTGGGGTTCCTCGAGGTCGTCGTGCAGTCCGGGACGGCGAGCCTGGACGGTTACGCGTACTATCCGGTTGACGTACCGGATGCGCAGGTTGTGCTGCTAGATCGCGCACGACTGAGCGCGCGTTGGCGCACGATGGCGGGCCGAACGGAGTGCCGTGCGCTCGCCACAGCGTGGCGCGGGACATCGGTCGGCCTGATCGTCCCCAGTGCGGTATTGCCCGAGGCATATGACGAAGGCGATTTTAACGTCGTTCTCAACCCGGGACACGCCGGCTTTGCGACTGTCGTGCTAGGTGCGCCGATTGCGCTCGATCCGGACCCGCGCCTCGTTGCGCTGACCGCGGGCCGGCCATAGCATGGACGGTTCTACGCATTCCAACCCACCGACGCCTTGGTGCATCACGAAGAGGTACGAACGTGAAAATACAGCTTGGCGCCGTCTGGCATTTCAGCTTCGCCGTCAGAGATCCGGAAACGAGTGCACGGTTTTGGACCGAGAACTTCGATCTGCAAGAAATGTTCCGGTCCGATGAGGCCATCGCACTGACGAACGGCGCGATTATCATCGGGTTCTTCAAAGGCACGCCGCATCCGGAGACGATCGACCATCTATCGTTCCACCTCGACAGCGTGCGGGCGCTGCGCGAAGCGCTCGAGACGTTGAAGAAAAACGGCGTCGAACTGGAAGATCCGGGCGACGAGATCGGCCCCACCGCGCCAGATTCGCCGCACGTGGGTCTGTGGTTTCACGATCCGGACGGGTATCGTTGGGAGCTGTCGGTTCGCAACGGTGCCCGCGAGCG
>CAWBVR010000027.1:0-31091 GCA_963792235.1 Vulcanimicrobiota bacterium | reverse complement strand
CTCGCTGTTCCGCTGACGCGGAACGAACGACGCCTCCGCTGCGCTACGGCGTGACGGAAGGGACGGGAAAGGGCTCGCTCAGGCGGGCCCTTTCCTTATTATCAACTCCTCCGCCGCGCTACGGCGTGAAGGTAGAAGCCTCAAGGGGGCGGTCTCGGCGTCCGATATCCCAAGGGTGCCGTTAGAGATCGTCGACGACTACCGCGACAGCGCGTTCGCGAAGGCCCAGACCGGGCTGCTCTTCAACCTCCCCGTGCCGCCGCCCGAGCGCGAGCAACTGCCCGCCGGCATCAGCTTGTGCATGATCGTGAAGAACGAGGAGCGCTTCCTCGCTGAGTGCCTGCGCAGCGTGTGCGACGTCGTCGACGAGATCAACATCGTCGACACGGGTTCCACCGATCGCACGCTGGAGATCGCGCACGAGTTCGGTGCGAACGTGATCCACCGCGAGTGGCGCAACGATTTCGGCTGGGCGCGCAACGAGTCGCTTGCGCTCGCCACGCGGCGCTGGACGCTCGTGCTCGACGCGGACGAAGAGATCGCGCCCGAGTCGCTCGCGCTGCTGCGCGCGCTGCGCGAGACGCCGGCGGACGTCACCGGCGTGTACGTGCGCATCCAGAACCTCGTCGACGACCAGTCGGGCGCAGCGTCCACGATGACGCACATCCTGCCGCGCCTGTTCCCGACCAACCCGCGCCTGCGCTACCGCAACGTCATCCACGAGAGCATCGTCGTCGATGGCAAGGATCACTTGCAGTCCGTCGTGTCGCCGGTCGTCATCCGCCACAAGGGCTATACCGCTGCGATGATGGATGGCCGCGCGAAGACCGAGCGCAATCAACCGCTGCTCGAGCGCGCGATCCGCGAAGCCGCCGACGACGCGTTCTCGTGGTTCAACTTCGGCATCTCCGCGATCGTCGCGGGCGACTTCGACGGCGGCATCGCCGCGCTCGAGCGCATGTTCGCCATGCCCGGCCCGCAGCGCGCGTTCTTTCCGATCGGCTACGTCATGCTGGCCGACGCGTACGCCGAAGGCCGTCACGACGTCGACCGTGGCATTGCGATCCTCGACGACGGCCTCGTGCATACCCCGGGCCACCCGAACATTCTTTTCATGCGCGGCTTCCTGCTGTCGATGGCGGGGCGCTACGACGAGTCGCGCGCGTGGTACGAGAAGGCGATCGCCGGCGCGTTCCAGGCCGAACAGCACTCGATGGTCGACGACGAAATCTGGATCTGGAAAGCGCCGCTCAACATGGCGACGACCTACGTGAAGGAAGGCCGCATCGAGGAAGCGGTGCCGTGGTTCGAGCGCGCGCAGGCGAACAAACCGGAGTCGCCGGTGCTGCGCGGGCTCGTCGCGAGCGCGTACGAGCGCGTCGGCCGCTTCTACGATGCCGAGCGCGCGTTCCGCGAAGGCGCGGAGCGCGACGGCGACGCGGGCTTCACTGCCTACGTGAACTTCTTGATGCGCCGCCGCCGCTTTTTCGAGGCGTTTGACCGCGTGGAGCACCGGCGCGACGCGATCGACGACCGCAGTTATGCGGCGCTGCTGACGTCCGCGGCGCAGATCACGCGCGACGAGCGGCTCGGCGATCCCGAACCGTACGCAATCCGCGCGCTCGAACTCGAGCCGGGCAACGGCCTGGCGCTGGGCCTGCTGGACGCCCTGTACGCATCGCGCGGCGATACGGCAAAGCAGGACGGTCTGCGCGCCCTGGAGATGGAGGCGGCGCTGACCGAGCCTGCCGACTTCTCGCGCCGCTCGCACCGGCTGCTCGAAGAGCAGCGGCTCGACGACGCGCTGGCGGTCGCGCGCGAAGGCCTGCAGATTGCGCCGAACGACGCGGTGCTGGCGTACAACGCGGGGCTCGCTGCCGCGCGGCTGCGCCGCGACGACGAAGCGCTCGCGCACCTCGGTGCGGTCCCGCCCGCCGACATGCACGCGACGTCCGCGCTCGCGCTGCAAGCGGAGATTTACCGCCGCTCCGGCGATCTCGATGCCGCGGTGCGCGCGCTCGAACGCGTGCGCGCGCTGCCGGCGCCCAACGAACCGGTGCTCCGCCACGCGGTGCTCGGGCTCGCGACGGCGCTGCTCGAGGCCGGGCGTGTCGCCGACGCCGGGAAGCTCGCCGCATTCGTTCTGAACTAGCGTTGCGCTTCGCGATCCTCGCTTCACCCGGCAGCGATCCCGGCGACGCGCGCGCGCGCGGCGCGTCGTTCACCGCCGTGGACGGCCCCGCCGAGATCGCCGCGGCCGCGCGTGCCACCGCGGTGCCGTACGTGCTGCTGCTCGCGCCGGGCGCGCGTCCGCTGTCGAGCGCGCTAGGCGGGCTGAGCTCGTCGCTCGGCGCGAACGCCGGTGTCATCGGTGGCGCCTCGCACGCCGCGGGGATGCGCGCCTTCGGCTGGATGCTCGCGCCCGCGCCGTGCGGGCCGCTACCGTTCGAGCTGGTCGCAATCGCCGCGCCGTCCGCCGAAGCGGGCGCCGATGCGCGCGTGCGCGGTGCCGTCGACGTGGTCGCGCCGGGGATGGTGCTCGCGGCGCGCGAGTTGTTGCTCGAGCCGCTGCCTGCCGATCCCGTCGCGGCGCTCGTCGAGCTGTGTGCGCGCGCGCGTGACGCTGGGCGCGACGTCGTGTGCCGGCCGTCGTTCGCGTGCGAGGCGCCGCCGCTCCACGCCGACGACCGTGGAAGGCTCGCGGCATTGCGCGTGCTGGCCGAGCGTCGGCCCGAGCTCGCCGGCCTGCACCGTCTTCCGGCGGGGACGCGCCGTTCGCAGGTCGAGCGCGAGCTGCGGCTCGACGGCGGCCGCCGCTTGCACGTGCGCATCCCACTGCCGCCGCTCACGATGCTGGTGCACGGCGCGCGCGCGGAGCTCGCCGCGCGCCGCGTGCGCGAATTCGCACCGGGCGCGATCGCACGGGCCGTCGACGATCCCGCCGCCGCGCTGCGCGCGGAGCTGCGCGTGCGCGGCGACCGCTACGTGCTCGTCGCTTCGGCGGAACGGTTGCCGGACCGCGATGGGTTCGACGCACTGGTCGGCGCCATCGAGTCCGCGGCGTTCGTCGCGCTCGCCGCACCCGATGCCGCAGCGCTCGACGGCGGCTGCGTACTGCTCGCCCTTGCGCGCCTTCCACAGCACGTCGAGGCGGCCGGTGGGACGCTCTCGGCCGCGATCGCGTCGCTCGTCAACGGCGCCATCGCACTGCGCCGCGCGGTGCGCGCGCCCGGGTTCGTTCCGCCTGACGTTGCGCCGCCGGTGGTGCGCCGCGCGTCGATCGTCTTTCTCGCGTCGTCGCTGCCGGAGATCATGCGCATCACGCTCGACGCCGTCGTGCCGGCCGCGCGCGCCGACGACGAGATCGTCGCCGTCTGCGCCGCAAACGCCGACACCACGCGCCGCATCCTCGCGGTGTACCCGCAGCTGCGCGTCGCGACCGACCCGTCCGACCCGCTGCTTGGCGACGCCGCGAACCACGCGATCGCGGCGTCGGCGCGCGAGCTGATCGTGCTGATCGCCGACGACGTGCTGCTCCCCGCCGGCGCGCTCGAACGCCTGCGCGACGCGTTCGCGCGCGTGCCGTCGCTCGGCGCCGCGTTCCCAGCGGTCGCGGGCGCGCCGGGCGATGAAGGCGTTCACGATGTCACATACACCGATTTGACGCAGCTGCACGCGCTCGCGCAAAAGCGCGCGGGCATGCTCTCCGGGCGGCTCGAACCGATCGGCTTCGCCGTGACGCCCGCCGTCGCCGTCGCGCGCGAAGCGTTCGAGGCGGTCGGCGGGCTCGATCCGGCGTACGGACCGACGCGCCAAGGGATTGCGGATCTCGTGCTGCGCCTGCGCACGGCGGGCTACGGCGTCGTCCGCTGCGACGACGCGCTGGCCCATCGCTTCGACGCGGCGGTCTCGCACAATCCCGCGGCCACCGCGAGCGCGCACCAGACCGTCGCAGCACCCGATCCCGCCGCGCTTGCGCGTGGCTTCGATCCCGCGCGCCGCGTGCCGTTCGTGCGGCTGACCATCGTTCCGCGCGCGGCCGTCGCATCGCACGCAATCGCTGTGCCGGTAGCGGGAGCGGCGGAGCTCGAACGTGCGGCGACGTTCCTGTCTGCCGCTTCGCACGCGTTCGACGCCGCGGCGCCCGTGCGTTTGCACGTACTGCTTGACGGCGACGTCGCGCCCGCCGACGCGGTCGCACGCATCCGGCCCGCGCTTGCCGCGAGCGGCAAGCCGATGGACGAGACCGTCGCCGTGCGCGTCGAGCGCGCCGCCGACCTCGCGGCGTGGCGCGCGTCGCTCGATCCCGGTGTGCGCGTCGTCGTCGCGGCCGGTCACGAGCGCGACGCGCTCGCGGGCCTCACCGCCATACCGGCGGCGGTGCTGCGCGAGCTGCTGGAGCCCGCGCTGCGATGAGAACGCACCGCACGCACGAGATTCTTGCGCCGTGGAGCACCGCGTGCCCCGTGCTGGATTCCGCCCGGCTGTCAACAGTGCGCGTCGAACCCGTGCTGCGCCGGCGGCGCCCCGCGTTCGCGCTGGACTTCTGCCTCGCCGATGACGCCGGCATCACCGTGATCCCGCTCGTGCTCGCCGAGCCGGCCGTCATCATCGAACGCGATCGCGAGCCGCTGATCTTTCCGCACGGCACGCCGGGCGACGCGGCGTTCGCGCGCGCGCTCGCCGACCGCATCCTGCCGCATCTCGAACGGCTCGTGCTGCGGGGCGAGCGCGTCGGCGAGCACGTCGTCGCGTTCGGTGAGACAGAGCGGTTCGACGCGGCGCGCGCGGCGGGGTGCTTCGGCGCCGCGCCGCTGCGCGACGCGCTGACCCGGCTTGCACCGTATCGCTACGCGCGCCGGTTTGCGCGCGGGCGCACCGTGCGCATCGATGCGCCCGACGCCATCGGCGGCTGGGCGATGCTGCGCGCAACCGGTACCGTGTCCGTCGCCGCCGCGCGCCGCGACGCCGC
Organism: Vulcanimicrobiota bacterium; assembly: GCA_963792235.1. Taxonomy (GTDB): domain Bacteria; phylum Vulcanimicrobiota; class Vulcanimicrobiia; order Vulcanimicrobiales; family Vulcanimicrobiaceae; genus Vulcanimicrobium. The sequence continues at coordinate 26,119 of CAWBVR010000027.1, read as the reverse complement.
GGCGCTCGCATGGTACGGCAACGCGCCGCCCACGCACGACGCGCGGGACGATGTCGCGATCGTCGCGGCGGACGGCGACGCCGGCGCTGCCGCGTGCGTGCTGCGGCTCGACCCCGCGCTGCATTGGGACGACGCTGCGAACGGCGCATACATCGTCGACGTCGTCGACCCCCTGCCGCTCGACGTCGGGATCACGTTCGATCCCGCCGACGGCCCCGCGCGCCGGTGGTTCGCCGTCGAACGCGCACCGGAACCCCCGCCGCGGACGGTTCCCGATCTCGCGTATCGCGCCGCAGGCGGCTCGGCCGGCCGCATCGCGGTGATCTTCGGACGCGGCGACGCGCTGACGCATCCCTCCGCGGACACCGACGAAGCGCGCGCGCTCGTCGCCGCCTTGGCCGCGGAAGGCTTCGACGCGATCCTTGCGGAGGCGCTCGACGAACTCGACGGCGCCGACCTCGTGCACCTGATCGGCACGCGCGACGGCCGCCGCGCACGGCTCGTCGTCGACGCCGCCCGGCGCCGCGGCGTCCCGACGGCGGTCCACGCGCACGACGAAGACCCCGCGCAGGGTGGCTGGTGGGGCGCCGAAGTCACGCGCTACTGTTTCGAGTACGGCGCCGACGAGCACGACGTCGCGAGCTACCTTGCATTGTTGGCGAAGCGCGCGGTCAGCGTCGGCGACGCGCGCGCGGATGCGCCATATGCGCCGCCGAGCGCCGCGCTCGACGATGCCGCGAGCGCGTTGCGCGACGCGGCGGTGGTGTTCGCCGCTACGGAAGAAGAAGCGCGCGCGATCCGGCGCCGCACGGGCCGCCGCGGCACGATCCTCGTCGTCCCGCCCGTTGCGGCAACCGCCGCGCCGCAGCCGCTTGGGTCGCAGCCGCTTGGGCCGCTCACCGGCGCGGACCCCTTTGCGCTGCTGCACGCGCCGATCGGCCCGCTCGGCAACGCGCTGCTCGTCGCGCGCTGCGCCGCGACGGCCGGTATCCCGCTCGTCGTCGCCGGCCCCGTCGCGGATGCGTCGTACCTCGAGCTCGTCCGCGAGTTCGGCGGCCCCGGCCTCATCGTGCTCCGCGGCGAGCCCGCGCCCGGCGTCGCCGCCGGGCTGCGCGCCGCCGCCGGCGTCGTGGTCGATGCTTGCTGGGTCGGCGACGGCGGGTCGCGCCTCGCGGCCGCCGCGCTCGCAGGTGCCCGCCTTGCGGTTGCGGACCGCCGCGCGTTCGCCGCGCCGGGCGTGGAGCCGCGGCGGTTCGATCCGGCCGACGCGGTCGCGCTGACGCGCGCACTCGGCGAGGCCTGGGACGACGCGCTGCGCGCGCCGGGCCGCCCCGCCCCGGAGACCGTCTCCGCGCTCGCGCCGAGCACCGTCGTGCGCGCGATCGTGCGCGGCTACGCTGGGATTGCCGCCACGAGCGTCCCCTGAAGGCGCCGCTGCCTAAACCGCCCTCGCCGGGCGTCCGATACCATCACGAGGAGGGTCCCGCCGAACATGGACGTTCAGACGATCGATCAGACCCAGGCTGCCGCACCGGTCGCAGCCGTCACGCCCGGCTTGCCCGCGGCGCCTGCCGCGCAGCCCGCAGCGCCCGCGCGAGCGCAGGATGTACCGTATCTCAAACCGCCGCACAGCGCCGATGAGACGCTTCACAGCGCGCTCTCGCATCTGGTCGGCGGCGGTTCGAACGTGGCCGTGCAGTTCAAGGTGTCGCACGCGCCCAACGAGATCGTGACGGTGTTCACCAACAAGGACACCGGCGAGGTGATCTCCGAGTTTCCCGCCGCGTCGATGGTGCTGATCGCGCAGTTCTTCAACAAACTCGCCGGCGCCGTCGTGGACCGGACCGCCTGACGTGAGCGGCATCGGTTCGACGGGCTCCGCGGGCAGCTCCACGCAATACGGGACAAACGTTCCGACAGTGTCGTTTCCCGGCATCTCGTCGGGGATCGACTACAACTCGATCATCCAGAAGTACACCGACCTGACGCTTCAGCAAGAGAAGCCGCTCGAGACGAAGGTCACGGCGCTCAACGCGCAGCAGGCCGAGCTGCTGAAGATCCACGATCTCGTCGCGAAGTTCCAGGATTCGTTTCTGAGCGTGAGCGATCCGGCGAACTTCAGCGCGACGACACCGACGTCGTCGAACGGCTCCGCGATCGCTGCTTCGACCGTCCCCGGCGCCGTGGCCACGCCCGGCACGTACGTGATCAAGACGGCGACGCTGGCGACCGCGACGCAGTTCAGCAACGATCCCGCGGCCAACGGCACGTTCAGCTACAACACCGCGCTGGCCAACGCGGGCGCGTCGATCTCGCCGAACAACGGCCCGCCGGGCTCCAGGCAGCCGGGCCAGCTCACGATCAACGGCGCGGTCCTGAGCTACGACGTCAACTCCACGACGCTGCAGAGCTTCGTCACCAACGCCGCGAACGTCGCCGCGCTCAGCGCCGTCGGCGTGACGCTGAACTACAACGCCGCCACCCAGACGGTGACCGTCAACTCGACGCAGCCGCTGACCCTGGGCAGCGCGACGGACCGCGGCAACCTGCTGCAAGTGCTCAAGCTCGACACCGCGCAGATCACGTTCGCCGGCGGCAACTACACCGCGTCGAGCACGTCGAAGATCGGCGGCATCAACGTCGGCGCGACGCTGAACACGTCGAACAACGCCGGCTTCGCGACCGCCGTCACGGCGGGCAAGTTCTCGATCAACGGCGTCACGTTCACCGTCGACCCGACGGCCAATAACCTCAACAACGTGCTCCAGCAGATCAACGCGTCGTCGGCGGGAGTTTTCGCGACCTACGACTCGGCGAACGACCGCGTGCTCCTCACCGCGAAGTCGAGCGGGCCGCAAGGGATCACCCTGGGCTCCTCCGCCGACACGTCGAACTTCCTGCAAGCCGTTGGCTTCCTCGCGAACGCGACGACGCCGAATGCGCTCAGCGCGGGCGCGACGATCGCGGTCGGCAAGGCCGCACACGTGCAGTACGTCGACAACGCCGGCACCACGCACGACGTGTACAGCAACTCGAACGACGTCACCACCGTCGTGCCGGGTGTGGACCTCAAACTGCAGCAAGCCGTCGACGGTACCGTCGTCGCGCCGGTGACCGTCTCGGTCGCGCAGGACAGCAGCAAGCTGCAGACGGCGATCAAGTCGTTCGTGACCGCGTACAACGGCGTGATCGACGAGATCAACAAGGCCACCCAGGCGCCGGTCGTCGGGAAGACGGCGAATGCGAGCACGGGGCAGACGGCGGCGACGCAGCTCACCACGGGCGGCGTGCTGTTCAACAACTCCGACATCACGGGTCTGCGCGACCGGCTGGTCAACCTCGTCACGTCGATGGGCAGCACCGGCTCGTCGTCGTACAACTCGCTCGCGTCGGTGGGCCTGATGTTGGACGCATCGTTCACCGTCAGCTCGGCCGCCGCAGGCAACACGCAGAACACGACGACGCAGAGCACCGTGTCGCAGCAGACGTTCGCGGGCACGAGCGGCCGGCTCCAAGACCTGGACGTCACGAAGCTCAGCACGGCGCTCGCGGCCAATGCGAACGCGGTCGCGAGCCTGTTCACCGGGCCCAAGAGCCTCATCGGCACGCTCGGGTCGTATCTCACCACCGTCTCCGGGCTATCGACGCAGCTCACCGGCGGCCTGGTCGGCAAAGTTCCGCCGACGTCGCTGTTCGCGTCGCTGTCGAACCAGACCAACGACCAGATCAGCTCGTTGCAGCAACAGATCAAGCTCGTCACCGATCAAGCGAACTTGCAAGCGGACCGGCTGCGCGCCGAGTTCGTGAGCAGCGAAGGCGCCATCGCGGTGCTGCAGTCGCAGCAATCATCGCTCAGCGCGCTCACCGGATCGTCCAAGTAAGGATAACGTGACCGTCTCCAACGCCAAACTGCGCTATCTCGAAGCGTCGATTAATTCAGCGAGCCCCGAAGAGCTCATCATCAAGGTCTACGACGCGCTGCTGCTGTTCGCGCGCCAGGCGATCGACGTGATGGAGTCGCGGCCGGCCGATATTCAGGCGCGCCACGACCTGCTGCGCCGCGCGCAGCGGGCGTGCGCCCTGCTGATGGGCTCACTCAAGCTCGATCTCGACAGCGACATCCCCGGCAACCTGTTCCGCATCTACGAGTTCTGGCACCACCAGCTCGTTGCCGCGAACATGCAGGGCGATGCCGAAAAGGTCCGCGAGCTGCTCCCGCTGATCGCCGGGATGCGCGAGACGTGGGTCGAGGTCATCAAGCGCTACCGCACGGAAGGCGCCGCATCGGCGCAGCTCGGTGCCCTCGCCGGCTGACACGGCGCGCGACGGCGTCGCGCGCACCATCGTCGCGCTGGAACGCTCGTGCCTCGAAGCCGATGCCGCGATCGTCGAGCGGCGCTGGGACGACGTCACCGACGCGCTGAGCGCCCAAGCCGCGCTGACCCAGGAGCTGGCGGCGCTGTTCGGCGCCGCCCCGCACGCCGCGCCCGACAACGACCCGAAGGTCGCGCAGCGCGTGCGCGGGATCCTTGCCTACCGCGACGATCAGCTGCGCCGCCTGCAGGCGTATCACGCGGAAGTCGGGACGCGCCTGCACTCGATCGGCCGGGTCAACGCGTTCTCGCGCAGCCTGGGCAAGCGCGCGAACGCCGCGCGCGTCCTCGACGGCCAGTATTAGCGCTTAACCCGCGAACAGGATCGTCGTCTCCAGCCGCTCTTGGCGTTCGCCGGCGCGCGGCACCGTGTCGTCGAACGGCACGAGCTTCGTGCGGCCGTCTTCGCGGACGATCATGCGTAGGCGATCGGTGTCGGCGTCGCATTCCCACGCGACCGGCGCGGTGGTGTCGCTGGCGCGGTCGTAGTGGCCCGCGCGAACGCCCGCGTGCAGCAGCACGTGCCAGCCGGCGCCGCGCAGCCGTTCGCACAGCAGATAGTCCTCGTCGCACTGGCGCACGGTGCGCGTCTCTGAATCGACGTAGGCGTGCACGGCAAAATACGGTGCCGCGAGCGCGCGTATTGCAGCGACGCGCACGACGACGCAGCCGAATCCGATCCCGTCCACCGGGACGATACGCTCGCCCGCGTACGCCGGGATCGCCGCCGACGTGGTGTCGTTCGACACCCAGCGGCTGACCGCCATCGGGCGCGCTGAGTCGCGGCTGTAGTAGAGCGCGCCGGCGACGGCGGCTTGGGGATCGGCCTCGAGCGCTTCGATCAGCCGCACCAGCGCGTCGGGCGGCAACACGATGTCGTCGTCGATCATGGCGAGCAGATCGGCGCTGCGCGCGACCGCGTCGCGCACGATCATCTCGCGCTGCACGGCGACGAAGTTACCCGTCCACACGAGCCGGTCGGCGTCGGCGACGGACGGCGGCAGCACGAGCCCGGCGAGCGCGTCGAGGAACGGGCGCGTCGGCTGACCGCTCGTCGGGATGCCGATGAGCAGCTTCACGCGAGCGCGCCGCGCAAGGCCGCGACGAGCGCGCGGCCTGCTTCGTGGAGCGACGCGTCGTTGGCAACGAGCGGATCGTAGCGGCGGTCGACGGCGCGCCGCACCGTCACGCGCATGAGCCACGCGCCGGCCGCGACGCGATACGCTGCCAGCGCGCCGCTCGCGCGCGCGGCGGCCTCGGCCCCGACGCCTTCGAGCGCGCGCGGCACGACCGCGAGCAAGACTTGCACGCCGCGCAGAAACGTGTCGTCGAGATCGCGCTCGAGCACCGTGCGCAGCGCCGCGAGATCGCGCTCGTCGAGGCGGGTCACCAGCATTGGAAAATACTGCGCGAACGATTCGTCCGGTGCGGGCGCCAGCGGTTTGACGCTGCCCAGCGATTCGCGCGTGACGATCTCGGGCGCCGGCCGGTTCATGCGCGCCGCGACGAGCGCGCGCGGAACCGCGGACGCGATTGCGTGCGCGAACGCGCGCACGCCGAGCGCGTCGCCCAGCGGCGAATCGACCGCGGCGACCGCGGACAGCAGCGTCAGCGCTGCGAGCCCGTGCGGCACCGCGCTGGTGAACACGCGCTCGACCGCGCGCACGGTTTCGTCGTCGAGCGTGCGCGCGAGCACGTGCGGGCGCGCGGGCTCCGGCGCGGCTTTCTTCGCCCGCGGCTTCGGCGGCTTGCGCGCGCGCGGCGGCTTCGCTTCCGGCTTCGGCTCGGGTCTCGCTCGGGCGGCTTTCGGTGCGGCGCGTTCCAGCGCGATCGGTTCCGGCGCGATCGGCTCTGCTGCGATCGGCTCTGCTGCGATCGGTTCCGGTGCGATCGGTTCCGGCGGCGGCGCGCGTTTCACGATGACGACCGCGGGTTTGATGCGGTTCTCGCGCTCGCGTTCCGGCGCGACGACCGGCTCACGCGCGATGACCGACTCGCGCGCGACGACCGGCTCGCGCGCGATGACGGGTTCTCGTACGACGACGGGTTCCGCAGCGATGGCCGGTTCCGGTGCGACGGCGGGCGCCTCGGCAACGGGTTCGGCTGAAACGACGGGTTCCGGCGCGACGGTCACGTCCGCAGCGACGGCGCGCTCCCGTACGACGACGTCCGGTGCGACGGCGCGCTCCGGTACGACGACGTCCGGTGCGGCGATCTCTTCGCTGACGGTGTCGACCGTGCGTGACGGGGCCGGCGGCGCCGCGATCGATGCGAGCTGGTCGTCCTTCTCATCGGCTTCGAGCTCGAAGAATGGGCGCGGTGGGTCGAACGCTGCGTGGCCGGCGCGGCGGGTGAGTCGGAGCGCGGGTGGCGCGATGGTGGGGATGCCCGGCGCGACCGCGTGCCCGATGAGATGAAGCGGGCCGGTACCGGGAAGGACGCGCAGCGCGAAACGCACGCGAGTTACCTTGCCGGCGGCGATCGTTCCGAGGCGCACGCCTTCGCCGAGCAGTGCGTCGCCGTCGAAGCTCGCGTCGTCGCGCGCGAACGAACCCGGCACCGGTTCGCACTCGGAGGGAAGCGTGACGCGCAGCAGGACGTCCGCCGCATCGGCATCGCCGTCGTCGTGGACGCTCGCGACGACGGTGACGACCGCTCCGGGGATCAGCTCACGCTCGGGGCGCGCGGCGAGCGCGATGCGCAGCATCGCGGCGCGTGCCCGGTGCGGTGGCTCGTCGGCGAGGATCGATTCCGGGCCGAAGCGCACCGGCGTCGCAAGCGCGGGCGTGAGCTGCGCGACCAGGCCGAGCTCCTCGCGGCGGCGCCGGTCGAGCAACTGCGTGTCGGCGTTGCGGTCGAAGAGCGCGTCGACGTCGACTTCGCGGTCGCTCATCGGGCGCGAAACGCGGCCAGCCACGGGAAAGCCCGCTGCCAAGCCGAGACGGGCTTGGGCTGCTCGGGCTTCGGTGCTTCCGTGGGCTGCGCGGCTGCGGCCGCCGCAGCGGCTTTCACGTCGACGATCGCCGGCTGCGGGGACGGCGCCGGTGGTGGGACCGGCGCGGGCGCCGGCGGCGCGACGGGTGCTGCAAGGGAGCGTGGCGGGACGGTGAGCCCGCGCGCGCGCGCGGCGGCCTCGGCGTCGGTGCGCGTGGCGCGGGGGCGGCCGAAGGCGGCCGCTTCGCGCAGCGTCGCGTGGGCGAGCGTCAGCAGGCGGCGCGGCGTGCCGCCGGCCGCGGCGACGATCACGTCGAGCGCGTCGGCGTCGAAGACCACCTCGCCCTCGCCGCCCGCGCGCGCGACGCGGTGCTCGACCAGCGCGCGCGCATCGGCTTCGTCGAGCGGCTCCAGAGTGCGTCCACTGGTCGACCCGGTCCGCGAGGTTGCGGCGTGCGTCGATCCGCGCCCGCAACTCGGTCTGGCCGAACAGCACGACGTTGAGCAGCTTGCGCTGCGGCACGTCGTAGTTCAGCAGCAGCCGCAGCACCTCGAACACGTCGTCGTTTGTGTTCTGCGCTTCGTCGACCAGCAGTGCGAGCGTGAGCCCGTCGAGCACCGCGGCGTCGTAGAGATAGTTCTTAAGCGCGTTCTTCAGCGCCGCCGGCGAGCGCGGCGGCAGCGCGAGGCCGAACGAGCGCGCGACGCCGAGCAAGAACTCCGTCTCGTTGGCGAACGAGGGATCGAGGATCTTGCCCAGGCGGATCTCGTCGCGGCCGAGCAGCTCCCGCTCGAGTTGCGCCATGAGGCTCGTCTTGCCGGTGCCCGGGTCGCCGGCGACCGCCTGCAAGCCGCGCGACTCCAGGACGCCGCCGACGAGGCGGTCGCGCGCGCGCATCAGGCCCGGCGTCGTCCGGTAGAAGTGCGGGTCCGCCGTGTCGAGGAACGGATCGCGCTCCAACCCGAAATGCCGGTAGTACGGGGTCATCCGGCGGCTAGCTTCGGCGGCGCGGATGGAGGCGGCCTTTCCGGCTTCAGGTCCCAGCCTGCGGAACCGATCACTTGGAGGATGACACCGTACGCCATCGTGTGCGCCGGCGGTGGTCCGCGAGCGTCGGCCGGGCTGCGCGACCGCTTCCCCGGCGTACCGCTGCGCTACGTCGGACTCGCCGCGAGCGCGCCGTTCGGCGTGGCGGCCGATCCGTCGCTGGCGCTCGCGCTGCGCGCCGTCGATGCGGAGCTCGCGATCGTCGTCGATCCGGCGGTGTTGTTGGACCCTGCGGCGGCTGAAGCGCTGATTGCGCGCGTTGAAGAAGACACGCTCGTCGCGCCCGTGCTCGTCGACGATGACGGGCGCGTCGTGAGCGCCGGCACGCTGCTGGTCGACGATGCGGTGCGCGACGGTGCGCGCGTGCACGCCGTCGGCGCGGGCGCGGCGTTCGCATCGGTCGCTGGTGCGCTTGAATCCCATTCGGCCGCTGCGCACGTGCTGCGGCCCGACGCGTTCGACGGGCGCTGCGTCGCTGCGCGCACGGAAACGCTGCGCGCGCTTGCACCGGAGCTCGCCGAGGCCGATGCGTGGTTTGGCGCAACCGCCGCTGCGCGCGACCGCGTGCGCTTGATCGTGGCGCCCACGTGCGTGCGCGTCACGACGAGCGAGGTCCCCGTGCACGGCGACGACCCGCGCCGTGCGGCGGCCGAACGCCGGCTTTCGGCACATGCGTCTCCCGCGTGGTCGGCGTTCGCCGCGGAAGCGGCGCTCGGGCGCGCGGCGCGCACGCTTCGCACGCCGTATGGCGCGGACGCGACCGTCGTGGACTCCGCGCCGCGCGCGTGCGCGGTCGTCACCGGCGAGCCTGCGGACCGCGCGGGATTCGAGCGGATGCTGCGCGCGAACGGTTTGCCGCTGGACGGCGTCGTGTACGCGCACGGTCGGGACGCGATCGCGCAGGCGGATCGCGCGCTGCGCAACCGCGGCGACCGCTACGTGGCGTTCGTCGACGCGCGCACTTCATTGCAGCCGAACTGGCTCGACGCGCTGGTCGCCGCGCTGGAGCACGACGCGCTCGCGGCGTTCGCGACGTTCGCGCCGGCCGGTGCCGACGCGCGCGCGACGGTCGTCGCCGCGGCGCGCATCCCGGAATGCGAGCGGCTCGACACGTTCGAGACGCTGCACGGCGCGCTGGCCGACTTCATGCTGCGCGTCGCGCGCGACCGCGAGCGCGGCATCGTGCGCGTCGACGGCACGCCGCACGTGTTGCCCCCGCCGGCGGACGACGTCGCGTTCCGGCTGCGCTACGGCTGCGCGCCCGCGGACGCGGCGATCGTGACGACCGCGGCCGCGCCGCGCTTCCGTGGGATCGCGAGCATCGTGATGCTGTCGTGGAACGCTGCCGACTTCACGAAGCTCGCCGTCGAGTCGATCCGCGCGGTGACGCGCTATCCGCACGAAATCATCGTCGTCGACAACGGCTCGGACGAACCGACGCTGCGCGTGCTCGATGCGCTCGCCGCCGAGCATGGCGTTCGCGTCGTGCGCAACGGTCGCAACCTGGGCTTCGGCGGCGGCATGAACGTGGGGATGGCCCACGCGCGCGGCGACGTCGTGGTGATCTTGAACAACGACGTGATCGTGACGGAAGGCTGGCTGGAAGACATGATCGGCGCGCTCGAGTCGCGCCGTACCGTCGGCTGCACCGCGCCGCGCAGCAACGTGGTCGCGAGCGAACAGATCCTTGCGGTGCCGTACAAGGACGACGTCGCGATGCACCGCTTCGCCGCGGAGCGCCGCCGCGCGCTGCGCGGTCGCGGCTACGTGGCGCACCGCGTCGTCGGCTTCTGCCTGTGCCTGGACCGCGCGGTGATCGACGGCATCGGCGGGTTCGACCCGCGCTACGGCCTGGGCAACTTCGAGGACGACGACCTGGCGGTGCGCATCCGCGCGGCCGGCTGGGGCATCTTCGTGTGCGACGACGTGTTCATCCACCACTTCGGCAGCGTCAGCTTCAAGGCCAACGCGCTGGACCATCGCGCGCACATGGAGCGGAATTGGCAGGCGTTCTGTGAGAAGTGGGGTCTGCCGCCGGCGCCGCTGGCGACGCCGTACGACGCGCGCAGCCTCGCGCGGCCGGGCTTCGAGCACGACGCGCACTTCGTGCCGCTCCCGGAGCCCAAACCCCGGGCGGTGATCGCGTGATGCCGCGCTTCCATGCACGGTTTCCAGCCGCGCTGTGCGAAGGGCTGGCCGCGCTGGGCCGTGACGCGCAGCTCGCCGCGTATCGCATCGAGCCGGTGCGCACGGTCGACGGGCCGCAGCACTATCTGGACCTGACGTTCGTCGACGGCGAACACATCGGCGTGGTCGCGGGCATCCGCATCGACCGGTACGCGCTCGCGCACCGCGACCGCTCGCCGTTCGTCGCGCCGCGCGAATCGCTCGCGATCGCCGCGCAGCTGGAAGCGGCGTGTGACGCGATCGAACCTGCGCTGATCGACCTGTTCACCGCGTGCGCCGAACCGGGCGCGATCCGGCATGTTTTCGCCGGCGTTGCGGAAGAGACTATTGCTGCCCGGGTGGCTGCGGATGCGCTCGGTGCCGTGCCCTATGCGCAGGTCGCGCGGGCTCGCGGCCGGGCCGTCGACGACGGCGCTTACGTCGAAACGTGCTTCGGCGGCGACGTTCCGCCGGGGCGTGCGCCCGTCGTTCCGACGTTCGGCAACGCGGCTGCGCCGCTGCGCTGCTACGTCGCGCTCTCGGATGCCGCGCTCGCGGTGGGCGACGCCGCGTATCGTTGCGCGCTCGCCATCGGCACGGCGCTCGGCTGCGACGACGTCGCGGTCGACGTCGGGGGATACGACGGCCGTCCCCTGGACCCGTATGCGTTCGTGCACGCGATCGGCCTGGACGACCCGCACGCCGCTGCGGAACTGCTGGCCGCGGCAGGCGCGCACGGAATCCGCACGCTGCTCACACCGCTCTTCGACGACGCGCCCAACGGCGGCTACTGGGGGGCGCGCGCGCACGCGCGCACGCTGGCGCTCGGCGACGACGAAGAGGTGTTGGGCCTTTATCTCGGCGCGGTCGTCGCACGCGAGACCTCGTTTCCCGGCGCTGCGTCGCACGCGGCACTGTGCGAGCCGCGCCCGGGTTTTCGTGCCGCGCAACGCGCCGCGCTCGCGGGCGCCGACGTCGTCTTCATCGCCGCGGCCTCCGAAGCCCAGCGCATCCGTGCGCTCGGCGTCGACCGCGTGTTCTCCGCGTACGTTCCCGCGCCGGATGATGTGCCGCGCTCGGACTCTTCGGTCGCACCGTATGTGCTGGCAGTAGCGCCGGTGGGCCCTCTGCACGCGTCCGCAGCGCTCGCGCGCGCTGCGGCCCGGGTGGGGTTGCCCGTGCGCTTCGCCGGCAACGTTGTCGACGGCGCGTACGCGGCGCGCGCGCGCTCGTATCTCGACGGCCGCTCGACGTTCGCGCCCGGCGATCCGGGCCGCGGCGCGCGTGTCGTGGCGGACGTGTCGTGGACGGGAACCGATCTCGGCGCGCTCGCGTCGCACGCGATCCACGGCGTCCCAATCGTCGGCTCGAACCGCGCGGGCGTGCGGGATGTCTTCGGCGCGAACGGCGTTTGGGAAGTCGATCCGGCCGACGAGGTCGCAATCGCCGCGGCGCTGTGCGACGCTTGGAACGGCGCCGCCGACCATGCCGCCACGCTGGCGAGCCACGTCGCCGCACGCTGCCGCCTCGACGTGCTGCAGACGTGTCTGGTGAAAGCGTACGCCGCGCCGGAGCCCGTCGCGTGAGCGCGGTCGAAGCGTACTGGGACGGAGACTACGCCGCGGCGCACGCGCGGTTGCGCGCAGTCGCGGCCGAGCTCGGCAGCGACGTCGTCGTCGCGACCGATCTCGCCGGTTCGACCGCCGCGCTGAAGCGGCTCATCGCAGCGCGCCGCCGCGGCGAACTGGCGGCGCTGTATGTCGCACTCCCCGACGCGCGTGAATCGCTGGTCGCCACCGTCTACGCGCAGGCGGCGGCAAGCAAAGACGCCGAGCAGCGCGCGGCGATCGCCGACGGCTTCGCGCGCAGCACGATCGCGCTCAACGGCAAACCGCTGGCCGACTACGCAATCCTCGACGCGCCCGTGCGCCGCGCGCTGCACGCGGCGCTGCGCACGGCGGACGCCGTGCTGATCGACTCCGCCGAGCACGCGCGCCGGCTCGAAGACGCCGTGGGCCGCCCGCCCAATCGCGCGGTGCAGATCGCGCACGCGGTCGCGGCCGAGGTGGCTCTGCCCTGCGGGCGCCGCGTCGTCGTCTACGCGCCTTCCGTCGCGCGCGACGGGCTGCGGCAGTTCGACGTGCTGTTCGCCGGCCGCGAGTTCCCCTGGACCGCGATCGCCCGCGAGAACGCGCACGAACCGCTCCCGCCGGACGCCGCCGTCGTCGTCGCGCCGTCGTGGTCGCGCCTCGACGATGCACTGGCGCTCCACACGCGCGGGCTGCGCGTCGTCGCGCCGTTCTCCTCCGGAGCGCCGAGCCTCGGGATTGCGTTCGGCTACGACCCGCTGCGCGCGAAGACGCTGTTCCGCGCGCTCGACGCCGCGCTCACCGAGCACCTCCCGGTGCAGGCCGGCGCACCGCGGCTCGAAGGCGCGGTCGCGCGCGAGCGCGCGGCCCGCACCCACGGCCCGCGCCTGTCGGCGATCGTGCGCACGTACGACCGGCCACAGCTGCTGGCGCGCGCGCTGGACAGCCTCGTCGCGCAAACATACCGCGACCTCGAAGCCGTTGTCGTGAACGACGCCGGCCCTGACGTGTCCGAGCTGCTCGCCCGCTATGAAGGCCGGCTTGCGATTCGCTACGTGCACCGCCCGCGCAACGGCGGACTGGTCGCCGCGGTGAACGACGGCGTGCGCGCGGCGAGCGGCACGTACGTCGGCTACCTCGACGACGACGACCTGTGGTATCCCGACCACGCGGCGCGGTTGGTCGACGTGCTCGAACGCACCGGCGCCGGCGTCGCCTACGCGAACTGCGTGGCGGAGTACGCCGACGTTGTGGACGGCGCGCTCGTCCCCCGCGAGTACGCGATCTTCACGGACCGCGACTTCGAGAAGGACGCCTACCTCTACGACAACCTCGCCACGGTGCACAGCTACGTCCACCGCCGAGAGCTCTTCGACCGTTTCGGTATGTTCGACGAAGCGATGGGCGCCGCGGACGACTGGGAGATGTGGTTGCGAATGAGCCGCGAGATCGACTTCGTGCACCTCGACCGGGTGACGGTCGAATACTCCTGGCGCCGCGACCCGACCACGGAGAACATGACCTTCCGCAAGCAGCGCGCGTTCGCGAACGCCCACCTGCATGTGGCGAAGAAGCACGCCAGCGCGTACGCGTGCTGGCCGACGTACCTGCGCGGCCGCTACGAAACCGCGGCCCGCTTCAACGCGCTAGCGGACAAGCTGGAAGCGGACCCGTCACTGGCGCACGCAATGTTTGCGCCACCCGAACCGGTGATGTAGAGGTCACATCACCGTAACTCCCAGCGCGGTAGAGCTTACCGTTGAGTGGCGCGGATTTGAAGGCGCGCAGCGAGATGTCGTACCTTTCGGCCTTGGAAACGACACAGATTTGCCTTCGGGGTTGACAGAGCGGCCGCGCAGCCTGTATCGTTTAGAGAACACGCCCGCTGTCATGACCCGCCAGCGGGCTTTTTCTTTTGGTCGCGAGGTTTCAATTGGCACGCATCCATCGTGCCGGTCGCGCCGGAGACGAGCGGGCCGTTGATGGTCGCCGAGCGGATTCCGCTGTTCCAGCGGCTCCAGTTGTTCGGGTCCGACCAAAGGCTCCACACGCGCTCGGGCGATGCCGTGGTCGAGCGCGACGGTCCGTACCCTTTTATGTCGCCTTGCGCTTGTGCAGGGTAATCATGTTGCCCTCGGTATCGTGGATCATCGCCATGTAGCAGACGGGTGTCTCCGTTTGCATGACGATCGGGATACCGCGCGCGTTCAGCGCCGCGACCGCCGCGTCGAAGTCGTCGACCGCGAATAGGATGCCGTTGCTGGGTTGAAACGGCATTACGACACCGCCGCCGCCCCAAAGCCCGAACGTGGTGCCGTCAGGCAGCTCGTACTCCGCGCCCCGATTGTCCGGATACACTTTGACCGGCTCGAAACCGAGCACGTCGCGGTAGAACACGATCGCGCGCGCGGCATCTTTGACCATGTAACCGCTGAGGTCCATGCCGGTAATCGAAATAGACTGTTGACTCACCGCGAACGCCCCTCGCTGACACTCACATTGATGCACGCGTGAAACCGTTGCGTCGAACGCATGTTCGTGCTATAATTCGATAGCGATACCTATCGCAACTTATCACTATGCGGCCCGGCCGGTGTTGGACCACCGACCGAGCCTGTCACCCGATGGAGTTAACATCGAATGACAACCTGCGAGTTCGACGTATCAACGTCGAGCCCTCGGCGCGGCTTTTCCAGCGCCGACTTCCGCCCATCTAATTGTCGCGGCGAGGTGACCGCGTGATGGCGCCGCTCACCGAGTTCCACGCCTCGATGGCGGACGTAACAAACGAACAGCACCAGAACATGGCCGGCCTGGTGCAAGACGACGACTTTAACGCCGAGGTATGCGTTCGCTTCCTACGTGACCACGGAATCGACGCGTCCGTCGACGAGTCGCGCGGCGGATTTCGCTACATGGCCGCCGATGAAGCGCGTGCGTCGCATGCGCGGTTCGCCTGTGTGTGCCTGCGCGCATCGATAAGCTACGCGATCGAGGCCGCCTACTGGTGCATTAAGGCGAGCCGCTGATGTCGAAACGTTCGCCGCAGCCTTACCCGAGGCGTTGTAATGGGCACCATAGACTCGCTCCGGTAGAACCTCTGTCGGCGCGAGTCTTCCGACTTCGCATCGCAGCCGGGTACAGCGTTTACGAGCTGGCAACGCAAGCCGGCATCCTAGCGGGGACGATCCAACGCATAGAATCCGGCAAACCAATTGACAAGCGCGTGTTGCCGGCCCTCGCGACTGCGCTTGCCGTGCCTCTTTGCCAACTCGTCTGCGGTGAGCATAGCTGCGTTGACCGAGCCTGCGTGAGAATGGTGCGGAGCAGCGGGCGCGATGATCGCAGCAGAGGCCATACATGTTGACATCAAGGATGGGCAGCAACCTACCGCGCTCGGCTCTTGGCCGATTGCGCGGCTTCCGGTATGCTGTCGGCATGGAGCTCGCCGAGCGGACCCTGGCCTGGCTTCGGGGCGCCGACCCCGAACCCGATGGCGCCGACCCGTACGACGAGACGGCGGACGCTCTGCTCGCCATGGGCCGCCTTGCCGCGGAGCGGCTCGACCCCGAGCGCATCGGCGACTTCCGCCGTTTAATCGAAGCTGAAATGCGTCCGGGCCGCTTCGGCGACCACCCTGTTTTTCGCGAGTGGCTCCGTCGCGCGGACCTAGGTCCCGACGCCCTCGCGAACGCGCTTCTCGACTGCACCGAGCGCGGACGCTACATGCGCTCCATGGCACCCCTGCGGGCCTTCGTCTCGAAGGAGAGCGCTTCGACATCCTTCGCGGCGTTGCGCGCGAGCACGGCTACGGAGAACGACCCGCGAGGCGGAGCGCAAACGCTGAATGACGCGCGAGGACGGCGAACGCGCGCTGCTGGAGTTCGCCGGATTCATGAAAGAGCCGACCGTTTACGTCGTCGGCTCGCAAGCCATCTATGGCTCGTTTCCGGACCTGGACCTCGGAATCGTCCTCGCATCGAAGGACATTGACGTCTTCACCGTCCCCTACTACGAGAGCTGGTGGCTGCCCGTGGTCGAGTGCTTCGGGAGCGACTCTGATTTCGACCTGGAGCGCGGCTACTACGTCGACATGGTGAAGCCGGATCTGCCGCGCCTGCCCAATGGCTGGAAAGAAAGGGCCATTCGCAGGATCATCGGCGCTATCGACATCGACGGCCGCGAGGTGGGCGTCGTCGCGGTCTTCCCTGAGGCTCACGACCTCGCTGCATCGAAGATCGCGATTGGACGGGCCCAGGACTTGGACTTCCTCGCGGGGCTCATTGAGCGCAGGCTACTCGATCAGCGTGTCCTCGAGGGCCGCCTCGCGAGCGCTCCCCGAATGGACCCGGCGAGACTCGACGAGTCCCGAAAGCGCGTGCGCGAAGCATTCGAGCGCGCGGCCGAGACGTAGGAAACCTTAACCTCTACGCCGGTGCGGCGCTGGCGCCTCCGGCTGGAGCGCGTGTGACTCTTGCCGCGGCGACCATGCGCGCGTTGCAGGCACACCACGGCCCGTTCCGCGCACGCTATCGCGAGATTTTTCCGGGGGTGATCGCAATTGAAACAGAACCGAAGTGCATGCCCGTGCCCGACGAGGAAATAATTGCCCATATCGAAGCGCATCTGCCGAACTATGCCGATGCAATCGAGCGGCTAAAGCCCGCGGGACCTCTCGGCAAACGCGAGCTTGCCGACCGTCGTTGGCAAATCTACCTCCTGGTCCTTTCTGCGGAGGCCGTACGAGGATTCGTCGCGCTTCTCAAGGCTAAGGAGTATCGATCCGCGCTAATTCTCGCACGGTGCGTTTTTGAGTATCGCATCAACGCCGAATACTTCATCCAGAATCGGCCAGCAGCATATCGTCAGCTCCGCTTGGTGCCGGCCCGCATCCACGCGGATCTGTCGAAGTTGAAAGCTCCTAACCAGCAAACCGAAATTACACTGATTAGCCAGTATCTCGAATGGCGCCGTACGGCGGGGGAACTTGCCGATGATACTCACGGCGACATCGGAGCCTTCCAGATGTGGCAAACCATCGCGACAGACAAGCAGACCGACAGTGAAGGCAAGGCGTACTCGCCGGAGTTCGTCCACAAATACGGGCTTCCGTCGTGGAACGTACACGCCGACGCCGCAATCATGCCCGACGTCTTTCCTGGTTGGAACGACATCCATGATTGGAGGGCCAGGGACTCGACGGTTCTCTTCGAGCATCTCGGAACTGTTCTGAGTGGCCACGCATCTGGCGCCGCGTGGCCACGCATGTCGCGCCGCGTGGAACGACTATACGAGTGTAAGCGCCTTGGTGGAGTCGGATAACGCGGCTGGCGCGATGCCGCGGTTCCACGTCGGCATCACGATGGAGACCAGCAGCGCGCGGTCGCGGACGATAACCGGCTGCCGCGCCGGGGCCGCCTGGGTCGCGCTGCGGCAAGCTACTGAGCGGCGCCGACTCGGGCAGTTGGATAGCGTGGTAGGCGCCGTGCCGGGGCTGTTTGCGCACGGAGGTGTGCGAGGTATGCTGCGCGGTTTGCGGACACGACCGGCAGACCGTCCGACGGGAACGTGCGGTAATACTGCGCGTAGGCGTCGCCAAAAGTGTGATGGATTGCCGCGGTCGCCGTGCCTTCCCAGTTGCTGCGAATTGTGTAGGCCGTGGTCGGGCGGTCGAGGTGGACGAAGTCGTACTTCGATGCGAGGCGGACCCACATGCCGAGCTCGTCGAGGCCCTCGTCGGGGTCGAAGGCGCCGACGGCTTCGATCGCGCTGCGCCGCGCGAACACCGTCATGTAGCCGATGCGGTTCGCGATCAGCAGCTCGCTGCGCGTCAGTCCGGCGTTGCGCTCCAGGTCCCAGCCGGTTTCGATCTCCGCGCCGCCCGCGTCGCGCTCGACGATGCGCACCAGGAAGTCGCTCTTCGCGCACGCGGCGCCCGTTCGTTCGATCGCTTCGACGTTTGCGGCGACGTGGTCGGGGAAGAAGAGGTCGTCGTCGTCGAGGAACGTGACGAACTCGCCGCGCGACCGTGCGAACCCGTCGTTGCGTGGCTGCGTCGGGTTGCCGCTGTTCGTGTCGCGGTTGAACAGGACCGTGCCGGGGAACGCGGCGACGACGTCGCCGACCGGCATGCCCGCGTTGTTGACGACGACGGTCTCGATGTTGGGATACGTCTGCGCGCGGAGGTGCTGCAGGCAGTCCCGCAAGACGTGCGGGCGATTCCACGTTGCGATCACGATCGAGACCAGTGGCGCCCGCTCGCGGACGATCGCCGGCGGCTGTGGCACGAGGACCGGCGGCGGCGCTTGCGCGCGAATGCGCACGGGCGGCGCGCCGAGCGCCCGCAGCACCGCGTCGACCATCCCGGATCGCGCCCACGGCTCGTAGCCGTGCGCGCCGTCGAGGTACTCGAGCGCGCCGGACGTCCACGTCGCGCACAGCGGCAGACCGTATCGAGCCAGCGCGATCGCGGGCGCCGGATCGTCGGCGTCGAGTGCGACGATCGCGCGCGCCGATGCCAGCACGCGCGCGGCGTCGGGCGTCGCGGAGTCCACGACGCGCACCGGCGTGCGCAGGTCCCAGAGCATCACGCTCGCGATGTCGATCAGCTCGCGCGACAGGCCGTCAGCCCACAGAACCACGTGCTCACCGCGCGCGACGTCGCCGAGCGGAGGCATCGGCACGCGATCGTCGGGCGGCACCGCGATCGCCGAGCGGGCGGGATATTCGCCGAAGAGCCGGCGGGCGCGTTCGCGTTCGGCGGACGAGCGGAATATGACGCCGTCCGCGATCGCGCACAGGTGCTGGAACGGAATGGACGCGGCCTCCCCGTACCATGCCTGCTCAGCGGCTTGCTGCGCGGCGCCGTTGATCGCAAGCTTTCCCGCGGAGAGCATGTCGAGGCGAGCCGATCGCTCGTCGGGTGAGGCGGCGTTGATGAGCTGCGGCGCGACGTTGCGCATCAGCGCGACGCGCGGTTCTTCGATCGCGATGGCGACCTCGACACGTTCGCCCGCGCGGCGGCGTTCGATGATGTTGGGGATCACTGGCGCGAACGTCGCAGGCGTTGCCACGACGACGTCGGGCCTAGCGCGGTACCGTCGTTCGAGCGGCGTCATGCCGCGCTCGGCGGCGATCGCGGTCACGGTCAGACGGTGGCGCGCAAGCTGGCGGCGTGCATGACGGCGTACGTCACGGCGCCGGCGACCGCGTCGAGGTCGGCGTCGCTCAGCGCGTAGTGCATCGGCAGCCGGATCAGGCGCGCGCTGATGTCGTCCGTCACCGGCAGCGCCGCGCCGTGCGTGCGGCCGAAACGCTCGCCCGCGGGCGACGAGTGCAGCGGGACGTAGTGGAACACGGCGTGTACGCCGAGGTCGCGCAGGCGGTCGAGCACCGCGGCGCGATCCGATGCGTCGTCGAGCAGCAAATAGTACATGTGCGCGTTGTGCGTGACGTGCGCCGGGATGACGGGCCGCCGTACGAAGCCGGCCGCTTCCAGCGCGGCGAAGCGTTGGTGATACCCGTCCCAAATCGAGAGCCGGCGGGCGAGCAGGTCGTGCGCGTGGCCGAGCTGTCCCCACAAGAACGCCGCAACGATCTCGCTCGGCAGAAAAGACGATCCGACGTCCACCCAGCGGTACTTGTCGACGTTGCCGCGCAGAAAGTTTGTCCGGTTCGTGCCCTTCTCGCGAATGATCTCGGCCCGTTCGGAAAACTCGCCGTCGTCGCGGACGAGCAGCGCGCCGCCTTCGCCGCTGATTACGTTCTTCGTCTCGTGAAAGCTGATCGCCGCGAGATCGCCGATCGCGCCGAGCGGCTTCCCGCGGTACGTCGACCCGAGCGCCTGCGCCGCATCCTCGATCAGGATCACGCGGTTATCGGCGGCGATCTTCGCGAGCGCGTCCATCTCGCACGCCACCCCTGCGTAATGCACGGCGACGATCGCTTTGGTGCGCGGCGTGACGGCCTCGGCAACGCGCCGCTCGTCGAGGTTGAGCGTGTCGGGCCGCACGTCGACGAACACCGGCGTCGCGCCGCGCAACACGAACGCGTTCGCGGTCGAGACGAACGTGTACGACGGCATGATGATCTCGTCGCCCGGCCCGACGTCCGCGAGCAAGGCCGACATCTCCAGCGCCGCCGTGCACGAGTGCGTCAGCAGGACGCGATGCGCCCCGGTCTCGCGCTCGAGCCACTCCTGCGCGAGGCGCGTGAAGCGGCCGTCGCCCGAGAGGTGGCCGGCCGCGATCGCTTCCGCGATGTAGCGGAACTCGTCGCCCGTCTCGTGCGGCTTGTTGAACGTGATCACGCGGAGGCGGCAGCCGCTTTCGGCGGCGCTTGGACGTGTCCGTAGCGGTACATGTCCTTCAGCTCGGGCGGGATGCCCCAATCGTGCGCGCCGACGGCATCGTGCAGCGCCTCGAACTCGCGCGTGTAGTGCGTGGCGAGGTCGTCGGTCATGCGGTTGCGCGGTGACCGGAAACCGTGCTGGTACGCGGCGTTGAGCGTGTGGCGCACCAGCGTTCGCACGGACTGCTGCCGCGTCATCGTGCGTGTGACCGGCCGGTCCGGCTTGAACGCGGTGATGTCGAACGACGCGTCGCCGTCGCACGCGAGCGCGCTGAGGATATTCGCGATCAGCGGCGAGCAGTGCAGACCATCACGCTTGGTGCCCGTCGCCACGAGCAAGTTCGGAAGGTCCGTCCGCCCGATCATCGGCAGCGTGTCCGACGACGTGGGGCGCCAGCCGAAATTCGTCGCGGCCAGCTCGGCGCGGTAGTACGTGTGGTTGATCTGCTCCATTGCGCCTTCCAGCAATCCCATGACGCTGGTGATGCGCGGCGCCGCGACGGGGACGGGCGAGATGAAGTTGCTCGCGCCGATGAGCGTGTGGCTGGGATCCTGAGGCGCTGCATACGTGCCGCACGCGAGCCCGCGGTTGGGGGTGCGGATGCAGTTGGTCAGCGTCGCACCGCCGGTATGCAACCGAATGCTGGCACCGGCGCCGAAGAACACGCGCTGGAACGCGATCGGCAGATTCGAGCGGTCGACGAGCGCCGAGAACGAGGCGCCCGTCGCAACGATGAAGACGTCGCCGTGCACGCGTTCGCCGCGGTCGGTGGTGACGGCGACGACCGCGTCGCCGGATGCTTCGAGCCTTTCGACCGCAGCGTCCACCACACGCACGCGCGGCTCGTTCGCCAGCGAAGCGTCGAGGGCGGCGATGAGCTGCACGGGATTGACCCAGCCTTCGCGCGGGATGAACGTGGCGCGCAGCGCGCGCGCGTGCGGCGCGGGGTCGTACCCGGGGATCGTCTTCGGGTCGGCGTCCTCGAACGGCTCCGCGTACGCGAGAAGGGCGTCGCGCACCGCGTCGTACGTCTCGTCTTCGAGCTGGTCGGTCACCGCGTTGTTGATCAGGAACGTGCCGAAGCCCGCGTTGATCGGCTGGCCGCTCTCGGCGCGCAGCTCCGCGAGGTGCTCGGGCCACATCGGCGCGGCGGCACGGTTGAAATCGAACTTGAGCCGTTCGAACGGCGTTTCGAACGTCCCGGTATCGACTTCGCAGAACGAGTTGAACATGGCCGCCGCCGCCAGCGACGCGCTGCCGCCGCGCGACCGCGGTCCCACGACCGTAACGCGCACGTCGTTGCGCTCGCGAACGATGCGGCGGGCCGTTTGCAGCGCGATGATGCCGTTGCCGGCAATGACGACGTGCAAACCGCCGCCTGCGGTCATCCGAGCTTCTCGATGATGCTCAGCCCGGGGTAGGTCGGCGCGTACGAAATGCGATGGGCGCGGCGATCGAGCACGTCGCTGGCATACACGGTGCCTTCGGCCGGGATGCGGTGCTGCGTCAACTGCCACACGGCGAGCTTCCCGCCGGGCACCAGCCGCGGCCAGATCGCGTCGATCGACGCGCGGGTCGGTTCGACCGCGTTCACGTCGAGAAATGCCAGCGCGATGATCTCGTTGCGGTTCTCCGCGAGCCAGGCCGGCAGCGTTTCGCGCACGTCGCCGCGGACGAGCCGGTGCTTGCCGTTCACGTGTCCGAGCGCGTTGGACATCTCGTGCAGGCGCAGCAGCTCCGCGAGATAGCTCTCGTAGAGCTCGCCGCCTACGTCGTACGTGCCGTCGTGATGGATTTCGGTCGGCCGGTCTTCCGAACCAAAACCTGCGTAGCCGGAAAACGTGTCGAACGCGACGACGCGCCGGGTCTTGTTGAGCGGCTCGTAGACGGCGCGAAAGTTCTCGCACAGGACGGCGGTTTGCCCGCGCCACGTGCCGATGTCGTAGATGCTGCCCGGCAGGCCGACGATCGAACGATAGATCTCACCGGTCGCGAGGATGCGGGCCAGCAGCGATCCGCGCAGCCACAATCCGAGCGAACGCTCGCGCTCATCGAGGCTGCCGGGAAACTCGTCGATCATCTCGTGGATACGGGCCCGGCTGTTCAGGCTCTCCGCGGGGCTCAGGGAAATGCGAACAGACTCGTGTACCATCTTCCAGAAGGATATCGGTCCCCAAGGCTGGACTCTTGAGGCCGCCATGCCCGCCCGGCCCTCGTCGGTACCGCGTTGACGGCGGTCATTCTCCAGCCGTCATATCTGCCGTGGCGCGGCTATTTCCACCTGATGCAGCGCGCCGACGTCTTCGTGCACTACGACGACGTGCAGTACACGCGGCAAGACTGGCGCAGCCGCAACCGGATTCGCATCCCCGGTGGAGCCGAATGGCTCACGATTCCCGTCGAAAATGCAGGCTTTCTTACCAATCGCCTGTTGATCAAAGACGCGCGCGTGCACTGGGGCAAGCAGTGGAACCGCAGCCACCGCGACCGCATCGTGCGCAGCTACGCGCGGGCGCCGCACTTCGCGCGCTATTTCCCGGCGCTCGACGAGATTCTCAGCTCGCGGGAAGAGCTGCTCGTCGCCTACACGATCCCGCTCGTCGAGCGATTGGCCGCTGCGCTTGGGATCGGGTCGGTGCGAACGGTGCAATCCTCCGAGCTCGGCGTCGAAGACGACGATCCCACCGAGCGCCTTGTCCGCATCTGCACGGAGCTCGGCGCGGACCGCTATCTCTCGGGGCCGAGCGCGCGCGACTACCTCGACGAGGCACGGTTCGCGCGGGCCGGCGTTGCGCTGGAGTACATGGAGTACCGCTATCCGGCGTACCGGCAGATCGACGAGACGTACGACCCCGGCGTGTCCGTCATCGACCTGCTGTTCATGACGGGCGAGCAGGCGCCCGACTACATCTGGGGCGAGCGAGCGAACCCAGAACGCTAACGTTTGGCGTCCGACGATCGTGGCGCACCCTTCGACAAGCTCAGCCGCAGCTGACAGCACGTCAGGGTGACAGTAGCCGCTTCACTCGCGCCGCACCGATGCCGATCCAATCCGTATGCACGCCTTGATCGCCGACCCGCGCGCTGACGCCAACACCAAGCTGCAGGCGGTGCTCGACCGCTTCATCCGCCGCGGCGAAGGCGACTACGGCGCGAAAGGCCCCGCGCGCTACGCCGAGATCGCCGCCGAGGTCTTGTCGGTGTCAGGCCAGGACGACCGCTTCCGGCTGATCGACCGCTTGACCGGCGGCCTGCTGCAGCGGTCGCGCCGCATCCTCGAGATGGGCTGCGGCAGCGCGCCCTTTCTGTACAGCGCACTGGGCCGCGGCCACGATGCCATCGGAATCGACGTGGACTACGAGCGCCTCCGCATGGCGGAGCTCAAGGTGGACGCGCTGGGCTTGCCCGAGGCGTGGCGGGGCCGTGCCCGGCTGGGTGACGGCCAGGCGCTGGACTTTCCCAGCGATTCGTTCGAGCTGGTCACGAGCTGGGCGGTCATCGAGCACATCCCCGACCTGGAGAGCGCGCTCTTCGAAGCGGTCCGCGTGACGCGCCCCGGCGGATTTCTCGTGATGACCGCGCCCGACTACCGCGGCGGGTTCGAGGCGCACTACGAGATGCCGTGGCCGCCGATGGCGCCGCGCGCGGTCTGCGAGCGCTGGGTCATGGCGATGGATCGTCCGCCGGGCGGGCTGGGAACGTTCTTCCCGATCACCTATCCTCGCGTGGCGGCGATTCTGGAGACGCTCGGGTGCGAGATCAAAGCGGCCGAGCTCACGCTGCCGCTCGACCCCGAGGCCACCCGCAAGTACCTCGACGTGCGCGACAACGCGACCCTCGAGCGCAGCGTGGAGACGATCAAGCAGCTCAACGCGACGGGGGGCCTGCCGCCGACGCTGCGCGGCACGACCGTCTTTCACGTGGCCGCCCGCAAGCTCTGACTCGGCTTGGGGGCCGCCTCGCCCCGGCCCGCCTCGCCCCGGCCAGCCTCTTCCCCGCATCGCGCCGGGCTGGTATAGTACTACGGTTGCCCCGGAGTAACCGAGGCGGCCGGGCCATGCGCCCGATTACTTCACCTGGCCGGAGGCCGGGGGTGTATGCGCCCATCACGGCGCCAGGACGGCGGCCGCGGGCTCAGAGAGAGGTTCTCGTTCATTATGGCATCAGGCGTTACCATGCGCGCTCTTCTAGAGGCGGGGGTCCATTTCGGACACCAGACCCGCCGCTGGAATCCGAAGATGAAACCGTACATCTTCCAAGAGCGAAACGGAATTTACATCATCGACCTGTCGAAGACGCTGGCGATGCTCAACGACGTGTTCGACGCGGTCAAGGAAATGTCGCGCCAGGGACGCGTCGTGCTGTTCGTCGGCACGAAGAAGCAGGCTCAGGACGTCGTGCGCGAAGAGGCCGAGCGCGCGGGCACGTTCTTCGTCAACCAGCGCCTGGCTCGGCGGCACGCTCACCAACTTCGCGACGATCCAAAAGCGCATCTCGCGCTTGCGCGAGCTCGAAGGGATGCGCCAGCAAGGCACCTTCGATCTGCTTCCGAAAAAAGAGGTCGCGCGGCTGACCGATGAGCTGGAGAAGCTCGAGAAATTCCTCGGCGGCATCAAGGACATGCACCGTCTCCCGGACGCGATGTTCATCGTCGACCCGAAGAAAGAACGCATCGCGGTCGCCGAGGCGCAGAAGCTCAAGATCCCGATCATCGCCGTCATCGATACCAACTGCGATCCGGACGAGATCAACTACGCCGTCCCCGGCAACGACGACGCGATCCGCAGCGTGCGGCTGATGGTGTCCACCATCGCGAACGCGATCGTCGAGGGCAAGACGGAGACGGAGTCCGCGTACGACGCGCAAGAATACGACCAGCAATACACCGACCTTGCGGCGGAGCCCGCGGCGGCCGGGGTCTGAGCGAGACAACGAGTTGAACACCACCACTGCCACGTACAAACCCTCGGCAGACGAGATCAAACGGCTGCGCGACGAGACCGGCGCCGGGATCTCCGACGTCCGCAATGCGCTCATCTGGGCCGAAGGCGACCCAGAGCGCGCCAAGGCGCGCCTGAACGAGACGGGTCACGCGAAGGCCGAGAAGAAGGCCGAGCGCTCCGCGAACGAAGGGCTCGTCGGCTCGTACATCCACGCCGGCGGCAAGATCGGCGTGCTCGTCGAGATCAACTGCGAAACCGATTTCGTCGCGCGCAACGACAAATTCAAAGAGCTCGTGCGGGACGTTGCGATGCACATCGCGGCGATGTCGCCGGCGTATCTCGACCGCGAGTCCGTGCCGGCCGGCGAGCTGGCCGAGGTCAAGGCCGAGCTGGAGAAGACGCTTCCCGCGGGCAAGCCGCCCGAGATCACGGAGAAGATTCTTTCCGGCAAGCTGAGCAAATGGTACGAGGAGCACACGCTGCTCGAGCAGCCGTTCGTCAAGGACGACGCGCAGTCGGTCGGCGAGCTGGTGGCTAGCGTATCGGGCGTGCTCGGCGAAAAGATCCGCGTCCGCCGCTACATGAAGTTCGCCCTCGGCGAAGAGTAGTCTCCCGGAGAGGAACCACGTTGCCCAAACCCGCCTACGAACGCGTTCTCCTGAAGTTGTCCGGTGAAGCGTTCGCCGGGCGGGGCGGGAACGTCGACGTCGACACCA
>CAWBVR010000026.1:0-339829 GCA_963792235.1 Vulcanimicrobiota bacterium | reverse complement strand
TGACTCGGCCGTCGTCTTCGACGGCGAGATCGAGTCGCTCCGTCGCTTCAAGGACGACGTCCGCGAGGTTGCCGAGAACTTCGAGTGCGGTATCCAGGTGGCGCGGTTCGCCGACCTCAAGCAAGGCGATGTCATCGAAGCTTGGACTTCGGAGCTCGTCGCGCCGGAGTTGCAGCCGGCGTAATGCGAACGGTGGTGGCGGGCGTCCGGTGCGGCTACATTGCCTCGCCGGGGACGCCCGCGATTTCCCGTCCCTGGAAAATCGCTACTCGCACAAATTTCGCTCCCGCCCTCCGGGCTCCGCGAAATTCTGTGACGCCCCGTCGAGACAACGTAGCCGCCCCGAACGCTTCACAAGATTTCGCCGGGCAATTCCACGAGCGTGCCCTCCGCAATGAATGCGTACATCGTGCCAGGCGTGGTGGGGCGTACGTTTTCGTGGCGGGGGCTCGCAGAAATTCGCGTAGCCAGGATGGCGAGAGCGAATTTTGCGGCAGTAGCATTTTTCCATGGATGGAAAAATGCGGGCGTCCCCGCCGCGGAAATGTACGCACCGCCGCGCCCACCACGATGTCCCAATGAAACAGCAGAGACAAGCCCGCATCGATCACGAGATTCAGCGGGCGCTGGCAAAGATCATCAGCGAGGATCTCAAGGATCCGCGGCTGGGGTTCGTTACCGTCGTGCGCTGTGAGATTACGCAGGATATGAAGTTCTGCAAGGTATTCGTGTCGATCATCGGGGATCGGCATGTGGCGCGGCAGTCGATGGATGCGCTGCAGTCGGCTTCGCGGTATCTCCGCGGGGAGCTGGGGCATGCCATCGATTTGCGGTATACGCCGGAACTGACGTTCGTCGAGGACCGCACGACCGAGAAGGCGATCGCGCTGCACAAGACGCTGGAGAAGGCGAAGGTCGTCGATGAGTAGTTCGGGTTCTACGAGCGGGGCGGCGGTGCTGCCGCAGTCGAACACGACCGAAGAAGTCGTGGCGGAGCTGCGCCGGCGGTCTTCGTTCATGTTCGTCTCGCACGTGAAGCCCGATGGGGATACGCTCGGGGCCGGGCTTGCGCTCGGGCTGGCGTTGAAAGCGATCGGGAAGCGGGTCGGGTATTTTCAGCAGGATCCCGTGCCGCGGAATTTACGCTTTCTGCCGGACTCGCAGTACGTCAACCGCGCGGTGCCCGCCGATCTGCCGGGCGATACGCTCTGGGTGTTCTGCGACATGAGCGATTTTTCGCGGGCCGGCGAGTTTTTGCCGACGATCGAGCGCGAGAACATGCTCGACGTCGACCATCATCTGGGCAACTCGCATTTCGGCGCGTTCAACTACGTCATTCCGACCGAGGCCTCTACGGGCACGTGCGTGCTGCGGTTGTTGCATGCGCTCGATGCGACGATCACCCCCGAGATTGCGACGTGTATCCTCACGACCATCATGACGGATACCGGGGCGTTCATGCATACGAACACCACGGCTGCGGTGCTTCGCATGTCGGCGGAGATGGTCGAATTCGGGGCGGACAAGCCGCTCATCACCGAAGAGATCTTTGCCAACAAGCGGTTTGCTGCGACCAAGCTGCTCGGGATGGCGCTCGAGCGCGCGAAGCTCGAAGACGACGGGCGGTATTGCTGGACGTACGTCGATGAAGAGATGCTGCGGACGTGCGGGGCCGATGGTGAAGATACCGAGGAGATCGTGCAGCATTTGCGCGCGGTTGAGGGCGTCGAGGCTGCAGCGTTGTTCAAGGCGTATGAAGGCGCGGTTCGCGTGAGTCTTCGGTCCAGTGGGAAGATCAACGTGCAGGCTGCGGCCGCGTCGCTCAACGGCGGCGGGCACTTCATGGCGTCGGGGCTGACGTTCGAGGGCGATCTGCAAGCGGCCGTCGAGGGCGTGCACGCGGCGCTGCGCGCTCAGGGTTTGTAGTGGATTCGCGCTTCGCGCGAACCCTTCGCGTTCGGGCTTCGCCCGATCCGCCCACCGAATAAGGTACATGCTCGGGTTCGTCAACTTGTTCAAGCCGGCGGGGCCTTCGTCGACGCAGTTCGGCGCGCGGTTGCGCGGAATCTATCGCGATCCCGGCGTGAAGCTCGCGATCGGGCATCTCGGTACGCTCGATCCGCAGGCCGCCGGCGTGCTGCCCGTTGCGCTCGGGAAGGCAACGCGGTTGTTGCCGCTCATCCTCGACCGTCGTAAAGCGTATGTGTGTACGCTCGTGCTCGGGCGCGCGACGGCGACCGGCGATGCGACCGGGGAGGTCATTGCGGAGCAGGCGGTTCCCGTTGATATCGACGCGCGGCTTGCGCGGGCGGTGCCCGCATACATCGGAGCCGTTTCGCAAGTGCCGCCGATGTATAGTGCGCTGCAGAGTGGTGGGCAGCGGCTGTACGATCTTGCGCGCGCCGGGAAGACCGTCGAGCGGGCTGCGCGCACCATTACCGTGTATGCGTTGCGCGTGCTTGGGCGTGATGGGGACGTCGTGCGGATGCGAATTGCGTGCAGCGAGGGGACGTACGTGCGCACGTTGTGCGAGGATCTTGCCGTTGCGTGCGGGACCGTCGGGCATATGGGCGCGCTGTTGCGGGAGGCTTCTGGGCCGTTCGTGCTTTCTGAGAGCCGTACGCTCGACGATGTTGCTCGCGATCCTGACGGGGCGCTGGTGCCGCCTGAGCGCGTGATCCCCATTCCGACGGTTGTGTTGGATGGGCGTGGAGCTACCGATTTTCGGGCCGGGCGTATGGTGCCGCTCGCACAGCCGCCGGCGGATAAGCACGTGTTCGTTCGAGATTCCGCGCGGGCGCTCGTTGGGGTTGGCGAGACCGTTGGGGCGCTGCTTGCGCCGCGCAAGGTGTTTTTGTGAAGGTCCATCATTCGTTGCCGGAGCGTGGGCCTGATCGGGCGTTCGTCGTGGCGGTCGGGTTCTTTGATGGGTTTCATCGTGGGCACCGGGCCATCGTTCGCGAGGCGCTGCGCGAGCGGCGGGCCGGCGAGCGCAGTGCGGTGCTCACATTTCGGGAGCATCCGGCGGCGTTTTTGCGGCCCGGGCACGAGCCGCCCATGATCGCTACGCTCGAGGAGCGGGTGAACGCGTTCGCTCGTGCCGGGATCGATGAGGCGTTCGTGCTGCCGTTCGATGCTTCGGTGGCGTCGCTGACGCCCGCGCAGTTTTTGGACGAGACGCTCGTCGCGCGGTTGGGGGCGCGGGCGATGGTTGTCGGGGCGAACTTCCGGTTCGGGCACAAGCGTGCCGGCGACGTTGCGTTTGCGCGGGCGCACCTTCGCGAGCGCGGCGCGACGGTCGTTGCCGTGCCCAACACGATGGATGGCGGCGAGCGGGTGTCATCGACGCGGATTCGCGGCGCGGTGCAGGCCGGTGAACTCGACGTTGCGGACCGGCTGCTCGGGGCGCCGTACATCGTGCGCGGGCCGGTTGCATTTGGGGCCGGGCGCGGGCACGACCTCGGCTATCCCACCGCGAACGTCGTCGTGCCGCCGCAAAAATTGTTGCCTCCCGACGGCGTGTATCGCGTCACCGGGCGGCACGACGGCCGCGATTATCTGGGGCTCGTCTCGATTGGGACGAACCCCACGTTCGACGGCACGGCGCGCACCGTCGAAGCGTGGCTGTTGGACTTCAACGGGGCGCTCTACGGAGAAGAACTGGCGCTGCGCGATTTTCGCTTCTTGCGCGCGCAGCGCCGTTTCGACTCCGTCGACGAACTCGTCGCGCAGATGCGCGACGACGCGTCAGAGGTTCGTTTCCCGACCGTTGCCTGATGCGTGTCGCTGCGCGTCGGGGTGGAACTGCACGCCGAACGAGAGCTGCGACGACACGGCGCGACAGTTCGCGAGCGCGGCCGTGAACGTCGAGTCGCGAGCGGCGAAGATCGCCGACTGCGTGAGCGCCGGCGACGACGCCGACAGCACGTCCTCGCCGACCACGCGACCGCGGTCGTCGATCACGAGGCGCATCGCGACGGCCCCTTCGACCGTGCTCGAGGGCTGGACGGCATGAACCGCCGCCGCCGGAGCGTTCGCGTTCGCGCACGCGGCCGAGGACGCCGTTTGGGCCTCACGCGTGCAGCTTTCGGCCGACAGCATCTGGCTGCCGATCCGTGAGACGCGCCGCAGCGTGTTGGGTTCGACGGAGTAGCTCAGGGTCACGGGCTGCGCGATCGAGCTGGCCGCGCGCATCGATTGGGCCGAGTGCCGGGTGCCGCCGGTGGCGGCTTCCTCGGAGACGTCGGCCGACGACGGCGCCGTCACCGCGAAGTGGATCGCCGAAGCCTCGGTCCGCCCCGCGCTGGCCGCACCTTCGTGCGCTTGGACGCTGAGCGAGTGGTCCGACATCTCGACGATGCGTTCGAACGACGCACCGGTATCGACGCTGTCTTGCCGTCCGTAGACGGTCCGTGCAATGGCGACGGCCGCCCCGCCGGTGGCGGGAGTATTGACGCTGGACCGGATACCGCCCGCAACACGGGTGGTCGACGATCCGGTGACGCCGCTCGTGACCGGCCCGCCATCGGTGACCACGTAGGAGCGGTGCGAGACCGACCCGGTCGACGACGTGCAGCGCCAGTGGCCTGCCATCGACGAGACGACGTCGGACGGGGTACCGCCGATGGTCGCTGCGCCCGACATTGCCGGGCCGACCGAGGGCAGCACCAAAGAGACAAGGGCAAGTATACGAAGCAGCATACGCATAGAAGGTACGTTAGGCTGAGCGGGCGTGGGCTCCCGCTAAACTGCCGTACTTTTGTACCAGAATTTACCCGAGCTAGAGGTCGCTTGCTTAAAGGGGCGTCGCCAGGGCCTTCGCAACGGGCGCTTCCGCTGCGGCGTTACAGCGTCCGTGCGTATTCGCTCCGCTTTCGCCGCTCTCGCCGTGCTGCTCGTCGTGCCGGCTGCGGCGCTTGCCGTCCCGCAAGTCGGTAAGGCGCCGCCGCCGTTTTCGCTGCCCGGCCCAGGCGGGAAATCCGTCGCGCTCGACGCGCTGCGCGGCAAGCCGGTGTACGTGAACTTCTTCGCTTCGTGGTGCGGGCCGTGCAACGCCGAGGCGCCGTCGATCGGAAAGCTCCGCGCGCAGTACGCGAAGCGCGGCTTGCAGGTGGTGGGCATCGACGAGCTCGACGCGCCTGGGCAAGCGGAAGCGTTTCAGAAGAAGTACGCCGGTCCGTACGGTCTCGTCGCGATCGACGGCGACGGCGCAATCGGCAAGAAGTACGGCGCGATCGCGATGCCGGTGCACGTGTTCATCGACCGCCGCGGCATCGTCAAGACCTACCGCGTCGGCGAGATGAACCCGGTCGAGATCGAGGCCGCGATCAAAGACGCGCTGCGCTAGACCTCAGCGCTGGCCGTTGAGCTGCTGCTGCGCCGCGGCGCACAGGTCGACCGCGGCGCGTGCTTCGGTGCGCACGTTCTGATAGCGCCCGGTCTTCGCATCGCGCTCCGCCGAGGCGAGCTGCTGCGACGCGGCGGCGGTGTTGGGCGAGTGCTGCGACTGGCAAGCCGCGAGCGCGCCGCGCGCCTGCGCGACGAAGGCGTTCGCGTCGATCGCGGCGACGCTGC
The DNA here is from genome assembly GCA_963792235.1 of Vulcanimicrobiota bacterium. Classification (GTDB taxonomy): domain Bacteria; phylum Vulcanimicrobiota; class Vulcanimicrobiia; order Vulcanimicrobiales; family Vulcanimicrobiaceae; genus Vulcanimicrobium. The sequence continues at coordinate 334,255 of CAWBVR010000026.1, read as the reverse complement.
CGCCCGCGATCGGGAACGGCTGCGTCTGCAGATAGCTCGTCTGCGGGATGGTCGACTTGAGCACGGGGATCTGCGCCTGCGACTGCGGGACGCGATTCGCTTCGATGAGTGCTTGGATCGCTGCCGAGCGCGCGCCGTTCTCGTCGCCCATGTTGTAGCGCTGGATTGCGGCGTTGGTGTTGAGCGATGCGGGTTGCGCCGCCGCCGGATTCGTCGCCGCGGCGCGCGCGGTCGCCATCATCGCGTCGAGGATCAAGTTCGGCGTGGGCCGGCCCGGTGCAGGCGGCGTGCCGGCGGGGACGGTTTGCGCGAGCGCGGCGGTGGTCGTCGCGGCCGCGATCCCGAGCGCCAGAAAAAGACGTTTCATGAGGCGGCCTCCGGAATCATGCGGCAGCTTCGACGGTGATGCCGCTGCCGTCGTAGTCGACGCGGGCGGTGTGGCCGCTCGCGAGGCGCCCGCGCAGGATCGCTTCGGACAGCGGCGTGGTGACGTGGCGCGCGATCGCGCGCGCGACGAAGCGCGCGCCGCTGCCTTGCGACGACGACTCGCGCGCCAAGAAACGGCGGGCGGGCTCGGAGAGGTCGAGCCGCATCGCGTGCGCGCCGAGCCGGTCGGCGAGCAGCGCGACCTGCAGCACGACGATCTTCTCGATCTCGGGCGGGCCCAGGTCGGCGAACAGCACGATCTCGTCGATGCGGTCGAGCAGCTCGGGGCGCAGCGACGACTCGAGTTCGTCGCGCTCGACGTTGGACGTCAGCACGACGATCGCGTGGCGAAAGTCGATCGTGCGGCCCTTCGCGTCGGTGACGCGGCCGTCGTCGAGGATCTGCAGCAGGATGGCGGCGACGTCGGCGTGCGCTTTCTCGATCTCGTCGAAGAGCACGACGGAGTACGGGCGGCGGCGCACCGGCTCGGTGAGCTGACCGGCTTCCTCGTGGCCTTGATAGCCTGGCGGCGCGCCCAGCAGCCGCGAGATCGTGTGCGACTCGGTGTATTCCGAAAGGTCGAGTCGCACGAGCGCGTCGTCGGTGCCGAACAAAGCGTGCGCGAGCGCGCGCGCGAGCTCGGTCTTGCCGACGCCGCTCGGCCCCACGAACAGAAAGCCGCCGACGGGCTTGCGCGGGTCTTTCAAGCCGGCGCGCGCGCGGCGGATCGCTTCGGACACGACGCGCACGGCGTCGTCCTGGCCGACGACGCGGGTGGTGAGCTGCGCTTCGAGCGCGAGCAGGCCGGCGCGCTGCGCGTCGGTGATCGTGCCTTGCGGGATGCCGGTCCAGCGCGACACGACTGCGGCGACCAGCTCGACGTCGACGCGCTTGGCGCCGCGCATCGCCGCGCCGGCGGCGGCTTCGTCCATCACGTCGATCGCTTTGTCCGGAAGATAGCGGTCCGCGATGTAGCGCGCGGCCAGGGAAGCGGCGGCTTCGAGTGCTTCGTCGTCGATGATCACGCCGTGGTGCGCTGCGTACTTCGCGCGCAAGCCTTTGAGGATCGCGACGGTCTGCTCGATCGTGGGCTCGTCGACGTGCACGGGCTGGAAGCGGCGCTCGAGCGCGGCGTCGGACTCCACGTGCTTGCGGTACTCGTCGAAGGTGGTCGCGCCGATGCACTGCAGCTCACCGCGCGCGAGCTCGGGCTTGATCATCGAGCTCAAGTCCAGCGAGCCTTCCGCAGCGCCCGCGCCGACGAGCGTGTGCAGCTCGTCGATGAACAGGATGATGTCACGGCCCGCGCGCTTGACTTCGTCGAGGATCTTTTTCACGCGGCCTTCGAATTCGCCGCGGTACTTCGTGCCCGCGACGAGCGGGCCGAGCGACAGCGCCAGCACGCGCTTCTCGCGAAGTGCCTGCGGGACGTCCCCGCGCGCGATGCGCTGCGCGAGCCCTTCGACGATGGCGGTCTTGCCGACGCCGGGCTCGCCGATGAGCACCGGGTTGTTCTTGCTCCGCCGCGCCAGGATCGAGACCACGCGCTCGACCTCCTCGTCGCGCCCGATCACCGGATCGAGCTCGTTCTTGCGGGCGGCGTCGGTGAGGTCGCGCGAGTACTGCCCCAGCGTCGAGCCGCTGCGGAACACGCGGCCCAAGTCCGTCAGCGGCTGCGGGCCGTGCGACGACGGGTCGTGGCCGCCGGGGTTGTTGCGGCGATTCGCGGCGTCCAGCGCGACGGCCGCGCCGCCGAACAGCGCTGCGGCGGCCGCCGCGATGCCGAGGACGGCGAACGGAGCGCGGCGGCGCTTGCGCGCGCAGTCGTCGCAAATCTCGGCCTCCACCCAGCGGCCGGAACGGAGAGCGTAGTCGCGCACGCTCGCGGGCTTCGCCCGGCAGACCTCGCAGGTTGCGGTCATCGTACGGTCCCTACCCGCGCGAGGAAGACCCGGTTTCGGAAGCGGGCGACCACTCGCTCGGAGCACACACTTGCTCGGCGCAGGGGGTTAGCGGTTTCGCCCAAATCGTTCGCGGGAAGGTTTTTCCTGCAATGCGGCAGCGGCCGCCTACTTAACCGGCAGCGTGAAAGGGTACAAGGGACACATGGGAATTATCAGCTGGCTCATCGTGGGACTCATCGCGGGGTTCCTCGCCAAGTATGTCGTGCCGGGTGAGGGCCCCGGGGGAATCCTCGGCGACATCATCATCGGCATCATCGGCGCCTTCATCGGCGGCTGGGTGTTCAATTTGTTCGGTCACCAAGGCGTCGACGGTCTCAACATCTGGTCGATCATCGTCGCGTTCGTCGGTGCGGTCATCCTTTTGTTCATCATTCGCGCCGTCACGGGTCGTCGCAGCACCGTCTAATCAACCTCGCCGAAGTTCGGAAACGCCCGTCCTTGCGGACGGGCGTTTCGCGCTTCCGGTAGGAGCGAACCGGCTCCCCGCGCAACACGTTCGGCGCGATGACCTACATCATAACCGAGCCGTGCATCGGGACCAAGGACAAGTCGTGTGTGGACGTGTGCCCGGTCGACTGCATTCACGGCAACGATGAGGACACCATGCTCTTCATCGATCCCGAGGTGTGCATCGACTGCGGAGCCTGCGTCTCCGCGTGTCCCGTCGAAGCGATCTACGCGGACTCCGACGTCCCCGAAAAGTGGAAGAACTACATCGAGATCAACGCGGAGTGGTACAAGAAGTAGCCTCATGGCGATGCTCGCGTGCGGCGCACGATAGCCCGCGAGCTCATGGACGAGCCCGTCGCCGACGCCGGCGAGCTCGAAGCGAACCTGCGCGACATTGCGTTCGCCAATGCAAGGTTCGGCGGAACGGCCCCGGTCGTGCGCGCGCTGCGGCGCTTGAGCGCAAGCCCTCTTGGTGCCCGGCGGGTGCTCGACGTCGGCAGCGGCGCCGGGGACGTCCCGCTCGCGCTCGTGCGCGACGGTGCGCGCCGCGGCGTCCAACTCCACGTGACGTGTCTCGACCATAGTGAGCAGATGCTGGCGCTGGCGCGCCGTGCGACCGGCGCATATCCCGGGCTGAGCTTCGTGCGGGCCGACGGCGAGTCGCTGCCCTTTGACGACGGCGCATTCGACGTGGTCACGTGCACGCTCGCGCTGCACCACTTCGATCCCGACAAGGCGCGCGCGCTGCTGCGCGAGCTGCGGCGCGTCGCGCGGCTCAGCCCGGTGGTATGCGACCTGCGGCGTTCGCGGGTCGCGTTCGCCGCGACGTGGCTGTGGTCGCGCACGTCGCGCAACCGGCTGACCCGCCACGACGCGCCGCTGTCGGTGCGCCGCGCGTACACGCCGGATGAAGCCCTCGCGCTCGCGCGCGACGCCGGCTGGCGCGCACCGCGCGTGCGCCGCGAGCCGTTCTTCCGCATGACGCTCACCGACGAGGCCGCGGCATGACGGCCCTGGACGACGTCGTCGTCGTGGGCGGTGGGCCCGCAGGCAGTATGACGGCACTCGTGTTGGCGCGGGCCGGTGTCCGCGTGCGCATCATCGAGCGCGCGCGCTTTCCACGCACCAAGGTATGCGGCGAGTACGTCAACGGCGGTGCCGTCGACGCGCTCGCGCGGCTCGGCGTGCTCGACGCCGTGCGTGCGGTGTCGTCGCCGCTCCGCGGCGTGCGGCTCGTGCCGCAGGACGCGCCGCCGGTGGCGCTCGCGTTCGCACGGCCTGCGCTGGCGTGTGCGCGCGAGGTGCTCGACGCGGTGCTGCTCAACGCGGCGGTCGCCGCGGGCGCGGCGGTGGAACGCGCGCGCGTCGACGACCTCATCCTCGAAGCCGGGCGCTGCGCGGGCGTGCGCGTACGCGGCGCCGACGGCGGGCTGGAGGAACGGCGCGCGCGGGCCGTCGTGGGCGCGGACGGCGTGGGCTCCGTGGTTGCGCGCAAGCTCGGGCTGACCAAACCGGCGCGGCGCGGCGCGCGTTACGCCGTCGGTGGGCACTACGAAGGCTTCGGCTCGCTCGACGCGCACGTCGAGATGTACGTCGGCGGCGGCGCGTACTTCGCGCTCAACCCGCTTTCACAACTGCGTGCGAACGTGATGGTCGTGGTACCGAAAGACCGGCTCGCGGCCTGGTCGGCCGACGTGGACGCGGGCGTCGGCGGCGCGGCCGCGGCGCTAGGTCGCGGCGTGCGCTCCTTCGCGGGCGCGACGCGGCTGGGCCCGCGCGTCTCGATGGGCCCGCTCGCGCACGACGTGCGCCGCGCGAGCGCGCCGGGCGCGCTGCTCGCGGGCGACGCGGCGGGGTTTCTCGACCCGTTCACCGGCCAGGGCGTTTTCCTCGCGCTGACGGGCGCCGAGCGCGCGGCTGAAGCCGTCCTCGCTGCGCTGCACGAGCGCTCACGTGAGGCTGCCGCGTTCGACGCGTATGCACGCTGGCGCGCGAGCGACGTGGCGTGGCGGCGGCGGCTGTGCGCGACCGTCGCGCTGCTGGTCGACGTGCCGCCGCTCGCGCGGCGCGCGGCGGTGCGGTTGGCGCGCTTCCCCGACGTCGCAACCACGCTGCTCGAAGCGCTCGCCGGCGCGATCCCGCCGCGGCGCGCGTTCCGGCCGTCGGTACTGGGCAGGCTGCTGGCGTGACCGTCACGCGCAACACGGTCGAGATCGCGGCGCCGCCGCACGCCGTGTACGCGCTCGGCGCCGCGACGGAACGCTGGCCGCAGATCCTGCCGCATTACCGGTACGTGCGCGTGCTCAACGAGCGCGGGCCCACGCGCGTCGTCGCGATGGGCGCATGGCAGGACGTGTTTCCGATCCAATGGGTGGCGGAGCAGACGAACGATCCCGTCACGCCGCACATCACCTTCCACCACGTGCGGGGCTGGACGCGCGGCATGGACGTCGAGTGGATCTTCGAACCGGCCGGCAACGGCACGCGCGTCACCATCGAACACCGGCTGAATTTTCTGTTTCCGGTCGCGGCGGAGTTCCTCGGCAAGCACCTCGTGTCGGACTACTTCGTGCACGGCGTCGCCGCGAAGACGCTCGCGCGCATGAAATCGCTGGCAGAACAGCGATGAGCGAGCGCAGCAGCATCTCGCCTTGCCGAGCGCCGTGAAACCGAACGGCGCGCGCACGCCCAATGCGCATCGCGTGGTGATCACCGGGATCGGTGTCGTCACGCCGCTGGGGATCGGGATGCCCGCGTTCTGGGACGGTATCCTCTCGGAACGCAGTGCGGTCGCGCCGATCACGCGCTTTGACGCGGGCGGTTACCGTTCGCGCATCGCCGCGCAGATCGAAGACTTCGAGCCGCGTGACTTCCTCGCCGACAAGCGGCTGCGCTGGACCGACCGCTTCTCGCAGTTCTCCGTGGCGGCGGCGCGCATGGCGATGGACGACGCGGGCTATCACCCCAACGGCGAGTCGAGCGACGTCGGCGTGTACCTCGGCTCGGCGCTGGGCGGGCTGGCATTCGCGGACGAGCAGCACGACGTGTTTCGCCGGCGCGGCCTCGACGCGGTGCGCCCGCTGCTCGCGATCTCGGTCTTCGGCGGCGCGGCGACGTGTAACGTCGCGATCGAGTTCGACCTGCGCGGACCCACCGTCGCCAACGGTAACTCGTGCGCGTCGGGTGCCGTCGCGATCGGCGACGCGTACCGCGCGATCGCGCGCGGCGACGTGCGCGCCGCGCTCGCGGGCGGCGTGGAGGCGCCGCTGTCGCCGCTCGTCTATGGCGCGTTCACGATCATCAAGGCGATGTCGACGCGCAACGACGCGCCGCAAGCGGCGAGCCGCCCGTTCGACCGCGAGCGCGACGGCTTCGTGATGGCCGAAGGCGCCGGCGTGCTGCTGTTGGAGCGGCTGTCGGACGCGCAGGCGCGCGGCGCGCGCATCTACGGCGAGATCGCGGGCTACGGTCTCACCAACGACGCGCACCACATGTCGGCGCCGCGGCCCGACGGCACGATGAACGCCGCGGCGATGCGGCGTGCGCTCGACGAAGCGGAGCTCGCTCCTGACGACGTCGACGTGGTCAACGCGCACGGCAGCGGCACGCCGCTGGGCGACCGCTGCGAAGCACTCGCGATGGAACTCGTGTTCGGCGAGCGCGCGCCGTCGATCCCCGTGACGGCGACGAAGGGGCAGCACGGGCACGCGCTGGGGGCGACGGGCGCGTGGGAGGCGGCACTCTGCGTGGCGACCATCGTGAACGGAATCGTGCCGCGCAGCGTCAACACGGACGATGCGGACTGCAACCTCGCCGTCACCCGGCAACGCCTCGAACGTCCCGTGCGAACCGTGCTCTCCAACTCCGCCGGCTTCGGCGGCATCAACGCGGCGCTCGTCTTTCGCGCGGTCGACGACCGGGATGCGTGATGCGCGCGCCGTCCGCTGAGCGCGCCGGCGGCGCAGCAGACGCGAGCGCCGTGCATCCCGTCATGGTGCGTGGCGTCACGAAGGTGTACGGCGAAGGTGAAGACGCTGTGCGCGCGCTCGGCGGCGTGACGCTCGACGTGCGGCGCGGCGAGATGGTCGCGCTCGTGGGCCCGAGCGGCTGCGGCAAGTCGACGCTGCTCAACCTCGTCGGCTGCGTGGACCTGCCCAGCGGCGGCACGGTGTACGTCGACGGCAGCGCGACGAGCGAGCTCGACGACGACCGCCTCACCCGGCTGCGGCGCGACCGCGTCGGCACGGTGTTTCAGTTCTTCAACCTGCTGCCGGCGCTGCGCGCCGCGGACAACGTGGCGCTGCCGCTGGTGCTGCAGCGCGTCCCGCGCGCCGAGATCGATGCGCGCGTGGATGCCGCGCTCGCGAGCGTCGGTCTCTCGGACAAGGCGCGCGCGTACCCGGCGCAACTGTCGGGCGGCCAGCTTCAGCGCGTCGCGATCGCGCGCGCGGTCGTGCACCGGCCCGCGATCCTGCTGGCCGACGAGCCGACGGGCAACCTCGACTCGCAGACGGGCGCGACGGTGTTGACATTGCTACGCGATCTCGCCGGTAACGGGCAAGCGATCCTGATGGCCACCCACAGCGACGATGCAGCGGCGATCTGCGACCGCATCGTTCACATGCGCGACGGGCGCATCGTCTCGTAGGCTGCGTCGTCCAAGTCTTTCGGTGAACGCCCTCTTTTTCGCCCTCGTCCTGGGCCCGCTGCGGGCCAACGCGCTCCGCGCACTCGTCACCCTCGTCGCCGTCGCGCTCGGCGTCGCGATCGGGCTGGCGATCGACCTGGCCAATGCGACGGCCGTCGCGTCGTTCCAGTCCAGCGTGAACGTCGTGTCGAACAAGGTCAACCTGCAAGTGCTCGGCGTCGGCCGCGGTTTCGACGAGCGCGCGATCGTGCGCGTGCAGGACGTCCCCGGGGTAGCGTACGCGAGCCCGACGATCGAAGACGCGCTCACGGTCGGCGCCAAGGCGGGCGATCCGTTCAGCGGCGAGATCCTGCGCGTGCTCGGCGTCGATCTGCTGCGGCCGCTGCCGGGCGGCGCAGATGCGCCGGCCGCATCGCCGGGCGATGTGTCGCCGCACACCGTGGACCCGTGGGTTCTCGTCAACGCGCACGGCGCATTCGTCAGCGCGCTCCTCGCCCAGCGCCTGCACTGGCGCGCCGGCGAGACCGTGCATGCGCTCGCGGGCGACCGCGACGTGACGCTGCGCATCGCCGGCATCATCCCGCGCGGCACGGTCGGCATCGACTCCAGCGTCGTCTTCGTCGATGTCGCGACGGCGCAGGAAGTGTTCGGCAAGATCGGGCTGCTCGACCGCATCGACCTGGTCGTCGATCCCGCGCGCCTCCCCGATGCGGAGCGCGCCGTCGCCGCGGCGGTGCCGCCGGGGGCGCGTGTCATCCGGCCCAAGACGCGCACCGACGAGATCGAGCGGATGCTGCAGAGCTTCCGGCTCAACCTCGAAGCGCTCGCGTACGTCGCGCTGCTGGTCGGGATGTATCTGATCTACAACACCGTCGCGATCTCGGTCGTGCAGCGGCGCCCCGAGATCGGGACCCTGCGTGCGCTCGGCGCGACGCGCGGCGCGGTATTCCGCACGTTCGTGGGCGAGGGCGCGCTGGTCGGCGTGCTGGGCTCGCTGCTCGGCCTGGGCGTCGGCGCTCTGCTTGCGCGGTTCTCCGTCGCCGCGGTGTCGCGCACGGTGGACACGCTGTACGTCGGCTCGCACGCGGACGCCGTTGCGTACGACCCCGTGCTGTTTGTGAAGGCGTTCGTGCTGGGCGTGATTGCCGCGATCGTCGCGGCGGCGTTCCCCGCGTTCGACGCGGCGTCGACGCGGCCGGCGATCACGATGCGCGCGCAAGGTTTCGAGCCGCGCCGGCCGCGCTTCGCGCCGCGCGCCGCGCTCGCGGGGCTCGGGCTGCTCGCGCTCGCCCTGGTGTGTACGCGCGCGCCCGCGCTCGACGGCGTGCCGGTGTTCGGCTACGCGGCCGGGCTCCTAATCATCTTCGGCGGCTCGCTGTGCGCGCCGCTTGCGGTCGGTGCGCTGGCGCAGGCCGGCACGACGTTCGCCGCGCGGCGCCCGACGCTGGGGCTCGCGGCCGCGAACCTCGCCGGCGCGCCGCTGCGCACCGCGGTCGCGGTCGCGTCGCTGATGATCGCGATCGGGATGATGGTGTCCGTTGCCGTGCTGGTCGCGTCGTTTCGCACCACGATCGTCGCATGGGCCGACGAGACGTTGCGCGCGGACTTGTTCGTGCGACCGCTCGGGCTTGCCGACGCCTCAGCGGACGCGCGCTTCTCGCACGGCGTCGTGGAGCGCATCGCGGCGGTCCCCGGCGTCGCGGCGGTCGACACGTTTCGCGGGCTGGAGTTGCCGTTTCGCGGCCGGCTCACGAACTTGGGCGTGACGGATCTCGCGACGATTGCAACGCACCAGCACCTGCGCGTGCTCGGTGGCGGCGATCCCCCGGCACTGGCGCACGCGCTCGCCGGGACGACGAATGTGCTCGTGTCCGAGCCGTTCGCGACGAAGTTCGGCGTCGGGCGCGGCGACCGCATCACGCTGCCCACGCCGTCGGGGCCGGTCGCGTTCACCGTCGCCGCGGTGTACAACGACTACTCGTCCGATGCCGGGATCGTGCTGCTCGACGTGCGCACGTACCGGCGGCTGTTTCACGACGACTCGGTGAACTCGATTGCGGTCTATGCGGCGCGCGGGGTGGACTTGGTGCGGCTGCGGTCGGCCGTGGTGCGGGCGGTGTTGCCCTTGCGGATCGACGTCGAGACGAATCGGGAGCTTCGCGATCTCGTCGTGCAGGTCTTCGACCGGACGTTTGCGATTACGTATGCGCTCGATGTCATCGCGATTACGATCGCGGTGCTCGGAGTGGTTTCTACCTTGTTTGCGCTGGTGTTGGAGCGGCGGCGGGAGTTTGGGCTCTTGCGGTATCTCGGGGTTACGGCAGGTGGGGTTCGGGCGGTCGTGTTGACGGAGGCGGCCGGGATCGGGTTGCTCGGCGGTGGCATGGGCGTGGCTGTTGGGATGCTGCTGGCTTTGCTTTTGATTTTCGTCATCAACCGGCAGGCGTTCGGGTGGCTCATCGAGCTGCACGTGCCGTGGGTGTTTTTGGTCGAGACGGTGGCGTTGGTCGTGGTTGCGGCGGTTGTGGCTGGGGTGTATCCGGCGCGGGTGGCGGCGCGGATTCAGACGGCTGAGGCGGTTCGGACGGAATGATGCTGGCTGTTGCGGTGGTGGCAGCGGTGCGGCGTGCACTCCGCTGCGGGGCCGCTCGGCTCGCGCATCCTGCGCGAGCTGTCGCTACACTCGGGCTCGCTCTCGCCATCCTGGCTTCGCTCGCCCTCGTAGTGCCCCGCAGCGGAGTGCACGCCGCACCGCCTCGCGGCGTGGGTGGCGTTGCCCCGTCGGGCGCGGTGGGTGGCGTTCGCGACGAGGGTGGGGGTGGGGGCGGGACTGTGGAGTTGCCCGGTACGCGGAAGGCGTTGCCTTTGCGGACTTCTCTAGGGTTTCTTAATGCTCGCGTGCCGTGGCGGTTTGAATTTCCGCGGGATCATGCGGCGCATTTTGGGTTTCAGAGTGAGTGGTGGTATTATACCGGGCATTTGGTTGCCGAGGATGGGCGGCGGTTTGGGTATGAGCTCACGTTTTTTCGGTATGGGTTGCGGCCTGGGGATCCTCGGCCTGCGCGCGATCAATCGAAGTGGCGGGGGAATCAGGTTTATCCTGTGCATCTTGCGCTTACCGATGAGGGCGGGAAGCGGTTTGTTTATGATGAGCGGTTTGCGCGTGAGGCGCTTGCGATGGGGCGCAGTTCCGATCGTTCGTTAGATATTGAAGCCGATCGCTGGGCTTTGCGCGGGGTGGCGCCGTTCGTCTTGAACGCGAAGTCTGAGCGGGTTGGCGTTGCGCTCGTGCAGCTTGCGGAGAAGGCGCCGGCCGTGCATGGGCGCGATGGGGTTTCGCTCAAGGCCGCTTGCGCTACGTGTGCTTCGCATTATTATTCGTTGACGCGGTTGCGCACGCGTGGGACGCTGCGGTACGGTGCGCGGGTTTTGCGGGTGCGTGGTGTTTCTTGGATGGATCACGAGTTCGGGTCGGATGAGCTGCAGGCCGATCAGGCGGGGTGGGATTGGTTTTCCGTGCAGCTCGATGACCGGCGGGAGATCATGAGCTATCGGTTGCGGATGAAGGATGGGTCGGTGGCGGCTGAGTCCAGCGGGTCGCTCGTCGATGCTCGCGGGCGCGTTCGGTACTTGGCTCGGGATGGAGTCGTCGTCGATCGGGTTGGTGTTTGGACGAGTCCGCATACCGGCGGCGTGTATCCCAGTGGGTGGCGGCTGCGGGTGCCGGTGGCGGGCGTCGATGTGATGCTCGTGCCCGTGCTGGTCGACCAGGAGCTCGCTGGGACCGTGGGCGGGATTTCTTATTGGGAAGGGGCCGTCGATGTTCGGGATACGGCGAGTGGGCGCGCGTTGGGGGTCGGGTACGTCGAGCTCACCGGGTATGCTGGGGCCATCCGCTTGTAGGTACGCCTGGCGCGCTGCGTTGTCGCGTTTGCGCGTCGACGGGGGTGGTTGGCGCGGTGATCGCCCACACATCCGGCAAGCGAGCGGCCTGACGGCACTCATCCGTTCGGCGATTTCGGCCGATGATCAATCCAGTGGGCGGCCGTCCGAGTACCGGTATGGATGATCTAAAGCCATATTTTCGTTCCCGACCGCGGGCCGCTCACGACCGCGTCGAGCGGCCGCGGCTCGCCGCTTGGTTCACGGACACGCAGAACGCTGCCGTGCGGATCCTTTGCGCGCCGCTGGGGTCCGGCAAGACGTGTGCCGTTCAGCAGCATGGCGACGTACAAGCCGGGTCCACCGGCTACGTGCGCATCCCCGAGGGGGCGGACGCCGCTGCTTTGCGTGGGATCATCGGGCGCGGCGCGGGGTTCGCGGAGATCGTACTGGACGACGTCGATCGGGCCGATCCGCAGGGCTACCGTGCGCTCCTCGACGACATCACCGACGGTTCGATCGGCGCGCGCCTGGTGCTGGTGGGGCGCTCGCGCCGCCGGCTGCAAGGGCACGCGCTCGTCGCGCGCGGGCTCGCTACCGCCTGCGATCCCGCGCTGCTCGCGTTCGACACCGCCGAGGCCGAGGCGCTCGCCGCCCAGATGGGCGTGCTCCACGATGCTCAGGACGTTGCGCAGCTGCTCCACGACACCGAAGGCTGGGCGCTCGCCACACAGTGGCTCGTGCGTGATGCCGCCGAATCCGGGCGCACGCTCAACGACGCGTTCGCGCGCTGGCGCGACCGCAACGGGCACCTGCTGCTCGAATTGATCGAACAGGAAGCGTGCCACGAGCCGACGGCGCGCGCCTCGTTCTGCAACGCGCTGGGGGATGGCTGGGCGGGCTCGCAATCCGAAGCGGAAGAGCTCGAGCAGCTCGGGCTCCCGATCGTGCGCACGCGCAGCGGCTTGCGACCGTACCGCATCCTCAACCGGCTCGCGCGGCCCGCCGTCGCGCCGCACGTGACCGCGGCCGTCACGCCGATGATGTTCGTCAACGTCTTCGGCCGCTTCCGGTGCGAGATCGGCGGGCGCGCGGTGGCGTTCTCGCGGCGGCGCGATCAGCAAGTCTTCAGCTACGTCGCGCTCGCGCCCGACTGCCGCAGCAGCCGCGACGATCTGCTCGATGCGTTCTGGCCCGGCATCAACCGCACGATCGCCGCGCAAGGCCTGCGCACCACGCTCAGCCGCATCCGGCGCGCGATCGCCGACGTGGGACCGGCCGTCGACCCGGAGCGCTACTTCGAAACGACCGGCGAAGTGCGCGTCAACGCGCGCACCGTCGCGGTCGACGTGCACCGTTTCGTCGACCACGTCGAGCAAGCCCGGCTGGACGAAGCGCGCGGATCGGTCGAAGGCGCCAAGCACCATTACCGGCTCGCGCAACGTATCTACGTCGACCGGCTTCTCGCGTCCGAAGCCTCCGAGCCGTGCCTCGAACTGCGCGCGCGCGAGTTCGAGAAGCTGTACGTCGACGTGCTGACACGCGTCACCGAGCTGCATGCCGCGACCGGCGATCTCGACGTCGCGCGCGACGCGGCGCGGGCGCTGTTGTCGTGCAACACGGCGGAGTCGCGCCGCAACGCACTGAGCTCGATCGCCGTCGAGCCCGTCGCGACCGGATGAACGCGCTCGCGCGGTACGAGGGCGGCCAACTCGCGCGCGCCGGCGGCAACGTCGTGCAGTTCGCCGCGGGCGGCGTCGCCGCCGACGTGCGCGTCGAGCGCGTCGACCGCCGCAAACGGTCGAGCTGGTACGCGATCCGGCTCGCCTCGACCGACGCCGACGTCACGGGCCGGCTGCTCGGCGTCGCCGGCAACGGCGAGATCACCGATTTGGGCGGCGTCGCCGTCGCACCCGGCTCGATCGGCTCCGCGCGGTTAGCAGTCGTCGCACCGCGGACGGGCGCGTACCGCTCGATGTTCCTGGAGATCCGTTCGCACGACGTGCTCGTGCGCGTCGACGCGCCCGTACCACCGTCGCGCCCCGGCATCGCGCCGTGGAAAGCCGGCGCGGCGCTCGTCGCGGCCGGCGCCGTCGCCATGTGCGGTGGGCTGATCGCGTTCGCGCTGCCGCGCGATCCGATGCTCGCCGCGCCGGCGCACGCCGTCGCCGGATCGCTGGTGCGCCTGCCGTACGCCGCAGGCGGCGACGGCCCGGTGGACTACGCGGCGTCGTCGGACGACGGGCGCGTGCTGGCCGTCGGGACGCTGGCGCGACGTAACGGCGAGATCGCGTTTTCGCTGCCGGCCTCGGCCGCGACGCATCGCGTCTCGGTTGCGCTTTCGCTGCACGGCCCGCTCGGCACCGCCTCGCGCACCGCGTCGTTCGTCGTCGCGTCACCTGAGCACGTCGTCGCGCCCTCCGCCGTCGCGCGCGTGATGTCGTTCTCGGCGCGGCGTGACCCCGGTGCGGCCGGCGACACGATCCTCGCATCCTATCTCGCCGTCGGCGAGCGCGGCACGATCCAATTGGTCGATGCGGCCGGCAAGGTCGTCGTGTCGGCGCCGTTCGCGCACGTCGGCACCAACCGGCTCGCGGTGCCGCGCGCCTACCAGACGCAGCCGATGACGGCGCGGCTCACCGTCCATCGCGGCGCGACGGTCGCGGACGCGAGCGTCGCCGTGCCGCCGAGCGCGCTGCCGCAACCGTCGGCGTCGCCCGGGGCGCAAGCGTCGCCCGGGGCGCAAGCGTCGCCCGGACCGGACGCGTCGTTGGCCGATGCGGCCGAAGCCGTCACGCCGCTCGATGCGATGTCGCCGCGCACGTCGGGCGGCACGATCGCCATCGTCGGGCGCGCGCTCGCCGGCCATGCGCTGCGGCTGCACGTCGCCGCGAGTTCGAGCCCGATGCAGATCGAACTGCAGGACGAAACCGGCGGCACGCTCGCCGAGACGACCGTCGCGCCGCGCGCGACGAGCGCGCTGCTGCCGCTACCGTCCGCGACGGCGACGACGACGTACTTCGTCGCGCTGCACTACGCGCGCAATGGCGGCGAAGAGACGGTCGTGCGCACCGTCATCGCGGCCACGCACTAACGGCCGATTTCAACTTCCGTTTTCGGACCAGGGGCGTAGCCCCTGGGAGGACTCGGGCGCTCGTCCAGAGCGCCCGAGTCTAGACTAACTCGAGGCGGTCGCCGGGCAGGACGTCGACGTCGCGCAGCGCGCCGCCGCCCAGTTCCACGACGCCGCGCGCGCCCGGACAGCTTACCGCCAGCCGGTTCGGGTGGACGTTGGATTCGACCCGGATCACGTGGCCGTCGGCGTCCACGAAGATCACGTCGATCGCGACCCGCATCCCGATGGTGTGGATGGCGCGGCACGAGGTGATCCACACGCCTTCGTCGGGTCTGATCGTCGTGCGCGCGAGCAACCCGACGGCGCGGTGGAGGAACGAGGAGAGGCGATCGATGCGCGTGGCGACGATCGTTCCGGTGGTACTGTTGCGAAGGAGCGGCACGGTCTAGATGTTCCTCACCAGCGGGAGCATCGCGACGATCGCCGCCGCGAGATAGGGACCGAAAGCGACGGGGCGGCGCATGCCGCCGGTTCGCCGCGCGATGACGGCGGCTGCGAGCGCGGCCAGCATGAAGGCGAGCGCGGCCTCGCGCGCGCCCAGCAGCGCGCCACCGAGCGCGGCGAGCTTGGCGTCGCCCCAGCCCATGCCGCGGCCGTGCGAGAGCATCGCCGCGAGCGCGAACGGGGCGAACACGATCGCGGCGCTCAGCAGGGGCGCCCAGTCGCGCGCGAGCGCGCCGGTGCCGACGACGACGGCCAGCGGCAGCAGCGTGAGCGGATCGGGCAGCAGCCCGCACGACAAGTCGGCGGCGCAGCAGCCGGCAAGCGCGAGCATCACGAAGGCCAGCAGCGCGAGGTGCGCGGGCGATTCACCGTGCGCCGCCAGCGCGAACCCGATGCCGGCGCCGGCGAGCGCGAACGGCCAGCGTGCGAACGCGACGGCCGGCGGACCATCGTCGTACGGCGCGCGGTTCTCGCACAACGCGTCCGCGACGTGCGTCCCGCCCCAGGCGGCAGCGGCGAACAGCAGCGCTGCGAGCGCGGTCGTCAGCATCGCCGTCACCGGCCCACGACCGCGCGCGCGATCACGGGGCCGAAGATCATCAAGTACAGCGACGGAATCATGAACAGCGCCATCGGCAGTATCATCTTGATCGGCAACTGGGCGGCTTTTTCTTCGGCGCGCATCCAGCGCCGGTCGCGCGTCTCTCGCGCGAGCTCGCCGAGCACGATGGTCAGATTGGAGCCGAGCTTCTCCGCTTGCACGACGGCCGTGACCATCGTCGTCGTCGAGTCCTCGTTCACGCGCTCGGCCATCGCGTTGAGGGCATCCGCGCGTGGCCGGCCCAGGCGGATCTCATCGACCGTCGAGCGCAGCTCCTCGCGCAGCGCGCCGCGTGTCGCGTCGATCGCTTGGACCAGCGCGGCGTTGAGCGCGAGCCCGGCTTGCACGGTGGTGGCCAGCAGGTCCAAGAAGTCGGGCAGCTCGCGCTGGATGTCGTTCTTGCGCGCTTTCACGGCACGCGACAGCATGATGCTCGGGACGCGCCAGCCGATGAGCGAGGTGAAGATGCCGATCACGGCGCTGAACGCGTTGTTGGGATGCGTGAGGTACACGGCCAGCCCGGCGGCGACGCCGATGCCGAGCGTGCCGATCGTGCGCATCACCATCGCCAGCGGCGTAACGCCGTACCAGCCGGCTTCGATCAGCCGCGTCTGCAATCGCGACTCGCGCTCCTTCGTGACGATCTGGTCGATGATCGTCATCCGCTGCGTCGCGGACTTCTCGCTCACGCGCTCGAGCTTCTTCAGACGAGCGGCCATGGGGCTGCGCGCCGGGAACGCCGAGACGACGATCAGGAACGCGGAGGCCATGCCGCTGGCCGCGATGGCGTATGGCGAGATCATGCGTCGATGCTCGTGAT
Source organism: Vulcanimicrobiota bacterium (assembly GCA_963792235.1). Lineage (GTDB taxonomy): Bacteria > Vulcanimicrobiota > Vulcanimicrobiia > Vulcanimicrobiales > Vulcanimicrobiaceae > Vulcanimicrobium. Next base: position 317,884 of record CAWBVR010000026.1, on the reverse strand, counting down.
CTTGACCAAGCAGAAGATCGCGAGGGCGTCGAGCCCGATGGCGATACCGAGCAAGATCTGACCCAGGAGCGAGTGCAGCATCGGTTCGCGCAGCTCATCCTGCGAACAGATGAACATACCGATCACCAGCGGCAGCATCCCAAGCAGCCATGCCGTGGCGCGGCCTTGCGCGGTGATCGCCTGGACGCGACGCCGCAGCCGCCGCCGGTCGCGGATCGTGCCGGCCAAGCCGTCGAGCACCGAGCCGAGGTCGCCGCCCGTTTGCGCCTGCACGCGGACGACCCGCGCGAGCACGGCCGTCTCCGTATTCGTCATGCGCAGCGCCATCTGATCGAACGCGTCCAAGATGCTCCAGCCGAGGTTGCTGAGCGCGACCACGCGCATGAACTCCGTCTTGATGGGGTCGCGGCTCTGATCGCTGGTGAGCACGAGCGCTTGGCGGATGCCGAGGCCCACGCGTATGCCGCCCGCCAAGCTGCGTAGCGCGCCTTCGAGCTGGTCTTGAAACCTTGCGATGCGCCCTTTACGGCGGCGCTTGAGGTACACGCGGCCGCCGAAGAACGCCAAGCCGAAGCACGCGAGCGCGATGAGCAGCGCGATCATCGGCGCCGGCCGCAGCAACGCGATCGTCGCAACCCAGAGCGCCGCTGCGATGCCCGTCAGCGTGAAGACGAACTGCTTCGGCTCGGTGCGCATCCCGGCGGCTTCGAGGTCGATGACGAACTTCGGTGCCAGCCCGGCGATGCGCGCGAAGATCTGCTCGGAAAACGATGCGAACAGCAGCGCGACCGCGGCGACGGCGCCGAGCAGGATCGCCCACGGCGCTACCGCAGCCATGTCGCCTCGCGGCGCGGGATCGACGCGAGTTGGAAGGTGACCGGATCGTACGGAACGCCGAGCTCCTCGAAGCGGGTCAGGCAATTCGGCTGTACGCCGCACGGCTCGAACTCGCCGATGACGGTGCCTTCCTCATCGACGCCGCGCTGCTTGTAACGTACGAGCTCCTGCATGGTGACGACGTCGCCTTCCATCCCGACGACCTCGCTGATGCCGGTTACCCGGCGCGTGCCGTCGCGCAACCGCGCGACTTGCACGATCAAGTCGACCGCACCGGCGACTTGCTCGCGGATGGCGCGCACGGGCAAGTCGAAGCCGGCCATGAGCACCATGGTTTCGACGCGCGAGAGCGCGTCGCGCGCGCTGTTCGCGTGGATCGTCGTGAGCGAGCCGTCGTGGCCGGTGTTCATCGCCTGCAGCATGTCGAGCGCCTCCGCTCCGCGGCACTCGCCGACGACGATGCGATCCGGCCGCATGCGCAGCGAGTTGCGGACGAGCTCGCGGATGCCGATCGCGCCTTTGCCTTCGAGGTTGGGCGGACGCGACTCCAGCCGCACGACGTGGCGCTGGTCGAGCTTGAGCTCGGCGGCGTCCTCGATCGTCACGATCCGGTCGGCCTTGGGGATGAAGCTCGACAGGGCGTTGAGCAGCGTGGTTTTCCCCGAGCCCGTTCCACCGCTGACGATGATGTTGAGGCGCGCTTGCACCGCCGCGCGCAAGAAGTCCACGACGGGCGCGGTGATGGCGCCGACGCGAATGAGGTCGTCAACGCCGAAACGCTTCGTGCCGAAGCGCCGGATCGTCAAGGTGGGGCCGTCGATGGCGAGCGGCTCGATGATCGCGTTGACGCGCGAGCCGTCCGGCAGCCGCGCGTCGACCATCGGGCTGGACTCGTCCAAACGGCGGCCGAGCGGTGCGATGATGCGCTCGATCACGAGCCGCACCTGGCGGTCGTCCACGAACGACTTCGACGTGTCTTCGATCCGGCCGCGGCGCTCGACGAACACGTTGGCGCAGCCGTTGACCATGATCTCGGTGATGTCGGGATCGTGCAGCAAGCTTTCCAGCGGGCCGAGACCCATCGCCTCTTCGATCACTTCGTGGCGAATGCGCGAGGCGTGTTCCGCGGACGTGACGTCCTTCCGCGACGACAGCAGCTCGTCTGCGATGGAGTTCACTTGCTGGCGCAGATCCGCGAGCTTCCCTGCGTCGGTGTGTGCGCGCGCAGCGGCGAGAAAGTCGATCTTGGTGAGCATCGCTGCGTGCAGCTCGGTCTTGAGCCGCTCCGCCGCGGCGACGTCACCCGCGACCGGCGGCTGGCTGAAAATCGAAACGCCGCCGTTGCTCGCGCCGTCTAGCGTCGACGCGCCGGGGAATCCCGGCGGCGCGGGACGCGGGGGCTCGGGCCGGCGCGCCACGCGCCGGTCGCCGATCGGATTCGCGGTCGAGGGCCGCAGCGACGTCATCGGGTCCTGCTCGGCCGTCGCGGCGAGCGCGTCCGCAAAGCGGGCGAAGGCGCGCGACCAGCCGCGGTCGCGATGGCTCGGCAGCTCCGCTGCGATCTGGAACTTCAGCGACTCCTGGACCTCGCGCGCGCGCACCTCGGCCGTGCCGCGCAGATCGTACAGCGTGAATGCGATACGCGACGGCGGGATGCCGAAGCGGTCCAGCGCGGAGAGCGTGGCATGCGCGGACCCCACGCCCAGCAGCGTGGGCTCGCCGATGACGACGATCTTCGCCGCGCTCATGATGAACGGGCGCACCGTCGCGGCGAACGGCTGCGACGCGTCGACCACGACGAGGCCGTGCTCCGGTAGCTTTTGCGCGAACTGCTCCACGGCTTCGGCGGTGACGACGAAGCCGTCTTCGTACGAGCGCGCCAGCTCGACGATCGACAGCGGGCCCTTGCGCGCAACGGCGGGCGCGCCGGGGACGCGGCCGAGGTCGAGTTCTTTGGCGACGTCGTACCAGATTGCGACCGCGCGGCGGCCCGACAGGTCCGCGTCGACGATGAAACGCGGGCCTGCCGACGGCAGGTCCTCCACCAGCTGCATGGCGATGCTCGTCGCGCCGACGCCGCCCTTCGCGCCGACGACGACGAAGACGCGAAGGCTCATCGCTGCGCCGGGCCGCTCCCGCTCATGCGGTCGAGTTCGATGACGGTCACGCCGTTGGCGGGCGGCTGCTGCCCGTTCGGCTTCGCGGCTGCCACGACGGGGGGCGTCACCGGCGCGGCGGCGGGGGCGGCGATGGGCGGAGCGGCGGGCGGTGCCGCCGCCGGTGCCGCCGCAGGCGCCGCCGCTGCGACGCCGAGCATCAGCGGTTCGGCTGGGTAGGCGCGAATCGATTCTTTCGGCGGTCGCAGCGCGAGCCGCAACGTGGTGTTGAGATCCGCGGACGCGAGGAGGTCGACTTGGCGCGGTGTGAGCGCCAGCGTCACCGTCGTGAGCGTCTGGTTATCCGGGCTCGGCGTCGCGCTCGTCGTCTCGACCGCATTACCCATCGCGAGCACGAGCGCCCCGCGCAGGATCGCCGACGCGCGTGGAACCTCGTTGGCGACGCGCGGGGGCACCGCGATCACGTCGACCCGGTCGCCGGGCTGGATCAGGCCGGCCACGCCTTTGACGCGGTCGATCGAAATGCTGACGGCGCGCATGCCGATCGGCAGCCGCGCCGGCAGTGCGTTCGCGCCCGCGGCACCGATCTTCGACCGCGTCACGACGCTACCGGCCGGCATCGTGATCAGCGAGTACTTCCCGATGAGCTCTTTGCGGTCGCTGATGGCGTCCGGATCCACCTCGGACGCCGCGCGCTTCGACTCGGCGACCACCGAACCGGTGAGGAGCGCGCGAGCCGGAACGTCCTGGGCCGCGACGTACACGGTGCGCATCTGCACCGCGGTCGTTGCGGGGTGCAGCGAGCCGACGTAGTTGAGCAGGAGCACCCCGGTGCCGAGCGCGAGCAGCACTCCGATGATCAGCGGGAGCCGGCGGGCGTTCTTCATGCGGTCAACCTCAGGGCGGGGACGAGTGTCGAAATCGCGTATACGGTGCTACCGGCAGCGATCGCGACGCCGTACGGCAGAAGGGTTTTTTCGGTCGCCGTGCCGCGCGCCGCGACGCCCGCGGTGCTGCGCACGAGCGCGACGAGGCGGCCGCTGAGCGCCGCGGTGACGAGGGCCAAGAACGCGCCGCACACCAAGATGTAGAGCACCAGCGTGATCGCGCCCGGCATGCTTGCCAGCCCGCAGCACGCCGCGATGAGCTTGACGTCCCCGCCGCCGAACCAGCCGGCCGAGAACGCGCACGAGCCGAGCGCGAACGCGGCGCACAGCGTCGCGACGCACACCAGCTCGGCAACGATGCCGGCGGGAGCGTGAAGCGCGAGCGCCGCAACGGCGGCACCGCCCGTCAACCAGTTCGGGATGCGGCGAGAACGAACGTCCGTCACGGCCGCCGCCAGCGTCGCGATGAGCAGCACGGCGGTCGCGGCGGTCATGGGTAGCTCGCGGAGAGGTCTTGATATCGCGAGAGCAGTTGGTGCCCGATGTAGGCGACGGCTGCGATGCAGAGCACCGCGATGAATCCCAGGAGCACCGCGTACTCGCCGAGGCCTTGGCCGGTGTCGTCCATGTGCAGGATCGTCATGAGAACACAGCCTGCATGGCGCGGATGACGCCGTCGATGTGATGGTTCAGCGCGATCGCGCCGCAGATGCACTGGACGGCGAAGGCGCCCAGCACAAGAGAAACCTGCGTGGAGCCGATGCCGGAATCGTCGCCGAGAAGCGCCGACCGCGTGCGTTTAGATGCTGTTGCCGACATTGCTGAGGAGCCCCTGAAGGTTGCCGCTGAGGAACATGACCGCGACGATGCACAGGATCCCGATGAGCCCCAAGATGAGGCCGTATTCGGCGAGTCCCTGACCGCGTTCGTCGGCGGCCGTGGAGCGAAGCATGGTGACGCCGGACTTCGCAAGCGCGGTTCGCGAACATGGCGCTGCGTTGCGGAGAACGGCGTCACCCATCGCCGTGCGACTAGATGCTGTTGCCGACGTTGCTGAGCAGACCCTTGATGTTGCCGCTGAGGAACATGACGGCGACGATGCAGAGGATCGCGATGAGGCCGAGGATGAGACCGTATTCGGCAAGGCCCTGGCCATCTTCGTCGGTGAGGATCGATTGAAACGTGGTGATCACGAGAGTTCTCCTTTGAAAAACGGTGTGAAGATCAACGAACGGAAGGGGGGATCTCGTCCGGCGGCGCCATGACGTTGGGCGGTCCGACGGCGATGGTGGCGCGGGCACTCGGGCCCGCCGGGAGAGAGTGCACCACGACCGTCACGATCGCGTTGCGGAAGAACGCCGGTGCGATCGGCAGGGTCGCGTTGAAGCGGCCCTGCGCATCGATCGGAACGGCGCGCCGGCTCAAGAGAACCGTCGGGATGTTCTGCGAGAACGTGCCGTAGAGGACGGCTTCCAGCGGCTGCGCGACAGGAGCGTTGCCGGTGATCGTCACCGCTTCCGCGCCGACGGCGCGGGTCGCGACGACGCTGATCGCGCTCGGCGCCGCCGGGGGTTCGGCGCCGAACGTCCCGAGCGGGGCGAACAGCGTCGCGGTGGCGGCGGCAAAAGCGATCGAGGACGGGCTGCTGAGACGCATCGTGGCCGCATCGTACACAGCCCAAGGCCTCTCTGGAAAGCCCGTTTCGACAGAATTATTAGTGTGTCAACGGTCCGACAACGCACCGGCAACGGAGCGGTCTGGCATACTCGGTTCAACGCTTCGGTGACCCGCGCTCTCCCGATGGTGAGTCCGGCAGCCGCGCTGTCCACATTACGCGAAGCCGTATCGGAGAACACGTTGAACCTCACCCTTCGCGCAGCCCTCATCGCCGCCGTGACGGCCGTCACGCCGCTTGGCGCATTCGCCCAGACCGCGTCGGCGGTGACGCTGCGCACCGGCCAATCGGTGGTGATCGCGACGCCGCGGCTCACGCGCGTCGCCGTGGGCGACGGCAAGATCGTGGGCGTGCTCCCGGTCGGCAATAGCGAGATCGTGATCAACGGCCGCACGGCGGGCCGCACGACGCTGCTGGTGTGGGCGGGCGGCGGCCGGCGCACGTTGGACGTCGTCGTCACCGAGCAGAGCCTGGACAGCCTCAAGTCGATGCTGCAAGGCGCGGTCGGCGACCCCGACGTGCACGTCGATACGTACGATCGCTCCGTCGTGCTCAACGGCACCGTCTCCAACGGCGAGCGCCTCGCGCACCTCGCCGACGTCGTGTCGCATTTCGAGCCGGTCGCCGCCGCCGGAAAGTTCACCGTCGTGAACGCCGTAACGGTCGCGAAACCGCTCGGCCCGCTTCAGACGGAGCTTGCCGCCGCAGCCGCCACCGCGGGCGTTCGCGTCGACCGCGACGTCAAGGGCAACCTGATCGTGAGCGGCCAGGTGCAAGACCGTACCACCGCCGAGGGCGTGCTGTCGCGCGTGCGCGCGCTCGCCGGCCCCTATCTGGCTTCCGACGGCAAGGTGTTCGACCGCATCGAGACCGCGACCGTGAGCCAAGTCGACGTGAAGGTTTACATCCTCGAGGTCGACGAGACCGCGTTGCGGCAGCTCGGCGTCAACCTGCAGTCGGCAACGTTCCATCCGGACGGCACGTACACGCTGGGTGGTCCGCAGTTCCCGGTCGTCGAGGACCCGTTCGGCAGCGCAGGCAAACCCGGGGTCGGCGCGGCCGGCCGTGGCTTCACGCTCGGCTCGTTCTTTCGCACGATCACGCTGGCGCCGACGGTGAACCTGCTCATCAACAACGGGCACGCGAAGCTGCTGTCGTCCCCCGACCTCGTGACGATCCCCGGCCGGCAAGCCGAGTTTCTGGTCGGTGGCCAGATCCCGATCCCGTACGCCGCCGGCCCGCAGCAAATCGCGATCCAGTACAAGGATTTCGGCGTCAAGCTCGTGGTTACGCCGAACATCCTGCGCGATGGTGGCGTCGAGACCGTCATCGCGCCCGAAGTTTCCGATCTCGACTTTCAAGACGGCGTCTCGCTCAACGGTTTCGTGGTACCTGCGCTCAAGACGAGCAAGTTGTCGACGGACGTCGTCACGCGCTCCGGTGAGTCCATCGTCATGGGCGGGCTGCTGCGGCGTCAAGAGCAGCGCTTCGTCGACAAGATCCCCGGCTTGGGTGACCTCCCGATCCTGGGCAAGTTGTTCCGCTCGACGCGCTATCAAAGCTCGCAGACCGACGTCGTCTTCGTGATGACGCCGCAGATCCTGACGCGCTGAAGACTAGGCCGTCGACGGCAGCATGGTGGTGAGAATGCGCAAGCAACGTAAACATGGCGGCGAGCGGGGGCAGATCATCCCGCTGGTCGCCCTCGCGATGATCGTGCTGATGGGCGCGGCGGCGATGGCCGTCGACGTCGGCTACTGGCGCTACCAGCAGCGGCTCGAACAAGCGGCAGCGGACAGCGCGGCGATCGCCGCGGCGAGTGAACTCGCCTATGCGGGTTCCGACTACGTTGCGGCCGCCAAGGCCGACGCCACGTCGAACGGCTACACCGACGACGGCGGCGCCAACGTGACCGTCCACGTGTACAACCCGCCGAACACGGGCGCCTACACGAGCAACAACAACGCCGTCGAAGTCGACATCAACAAGAAACAGCCGCTGTGGTTCGCGGGCGTCTTCGGCAACACCGCGCAGTGGGTCAGCGTGCGCGCCGTTGCCGTGAAGAACACGAACGGTATGTACTGCATCTACGCGCTCGGCGGCGATATCGATCTGCGCGGCGGCGGTCGCGGCGGCATTACCGCGCCGACGTGCGGCTTGATCACCAACCAAAACCTCGTCGTCACGGGCAACGCGAACGTCGACGCGGCGCTGATCGGGTACGTCGGGAGCCCGCCCGGCGGCGGAACCTATCCGGAGGCGCAGCCGCAGAAGAGCGTCGCGGTGTCCGATCCGTGCCCGACCATTCCTGGCTGCGCGTACCTCACGGACCTTGCGCTCAACCATCCGGGCTTGCTGCACACCGGCTGCAAGCCGTTTCCGGGACCCACCCCCCTCCCGCCCGGCGAATATTGCGTGCAGCTCAGCGGCACGCTGAACCTCGCGCCCGGGCTGTTCGTGCTCGATCAAGGGATGTCGAGTGGTAACGTGAGCGGCACGGGCGTCACGATCTATAACGGCGGCACGAACGGGCTCACCTATAACGGCAACGTCAACGTGGTGCTTACCGCGCCGACGACGGGCCCGACCGCGGGCATGGTGTTCTATCAGCCCCCGAGCAATACCGCGGGGTTCACGAAGAACGGCGCGGCCGGTACGGTGAATTTCAACGGCGGCTTCTACGCGCCGACGTCCGACATGACGTTCAACGGTCAGCTCCCGTCCGTCACATTGCTGGTCGTCAACTCGATCCGCATGAACGGCGGCGGGATTACCGTGCCAACCTCGGGCTTGTTACAGCGCGCCGGCCACGGCACGCTGGCGGAATGAGAACGTGCGCATGAAGACGGCGAGGTCGCTCGCGGAGTGCGAATCCGGCTCGGCGCTGGCGGAGATGGCGGTCGTCCTGCCGATGCTCGTGCTCTTGCTGATCGCGCTGATCGAGGTCGGGCGGTTCGGCGATTACACACTTCGGGCCGGCAACGCCGCGCGCGCCGGCGTGCAGTTCGGAGCGCAGAATACGATCACCGCGATGAACAACGCCGGGATGCAGGACGCGGCGACGAGCGATGCGGCGGAAGGAGCGATGTTCAATGCGACCGCGAGTCACTTCTGCACCTGCGCGGACGGGTCCACGTCGACGTGCGCGGCCGACGACTGTCCCAATAGCCACCGCATCCTCTACGTGCAGGTGCTGACGACCGGATCGTTCCCGTCCCTCACGAATTTCCCCGGACTGCCTGCGTCGCTGCGAAACGTCACGGTGAACGGCAAAGCCGTGATGCGCGTCGCTCAGTGAGCGCATCGCACGGAGAGCGCGGAAGCGCGCTCGTCGAGTTCGCCATCGCAAGCACCGTGACGCTGATGATGATCTTCGGCATCATCGATTATGGCCGCGGGTTGTATACGTACCATCTCGTATCAAATGCGGCGCGCGCTGGGAGCCGCTATGCGATCGTGCGCGGCTCTGCCTGCACGGTAGCCGGGTGCCCCGCGACCTCCGATCAAATTCAAACCTTCGTGCGGGGCCTCGCCCCCGGGGTCGATCCGGCCCAGCTGACCGTCACCACCAGCTGGCCGGGGAACGCCGCCGGCTGCGCCGGCGGGGCGAACGACCCCGGGTGCCCCGTGACCGTCACGGTCGCCTATCCGTTCAAGTTTCTCGTCCGCCTCATGCCGAGCTTCACGATGCAGATGACCAGCGCTTCGACGATGGTCATCTCGCAGTAGTGGCCTTGCGCGCAGAGGCAATGCCCAGTTCGCTGACGACCCGGCTCGGATGGCTGCTCGCGCCCGCGATCCTGGTGGCGATGATCGCGCTCAACCCGCTCAACCGCGCCACGTACGTGATGGGCGATTTCCGCGCGTTCTACTGCGCGGGCGCCGCGGTCGCGCAGCATGCGAACCCGTACCTCGAAGAGCCGCTGCGCAGCTGCGAGCAGAACGCCGGCCCGCCGGCGGAGCCGGCGTTCCTGCGACCCGTCGCGGTGCCCGCGCCGCTGCCGCCCTACGCGCTCGCGCTGTTCGTCCCGTTCGCGCTGCTGCCGTTTCCGGTCGCCGCGCTGGTGTACTTGCTGCTCCTGATGGGCGCCATGACGGCGGCGACGGCGCTGTACGCGCGCGTCACCGGCGCGTCCAGCCTGCTGCTCAACGTGGCGTTTGCCGCGATCACGGCGACCGTGACGTACTACGTCGGCCAGCCCGTGCCGCTGGTGTTTCTCGCGCTGGCGGCGGCGGCGCTGCTCGCGCGGTGCGGGCGCTGGGCGGCGGCCGGGGCGTGCGCCGTCGCCGCGAGCATCGAGCCGCACGTCGCGCTGCCCGCGCTGGTTGCGATGCTCGTCGCGCTGCCGCGCACGCGGCTGCCCATTGCCATCTCCGGCACCGTGCTCGGCCTTGCCGGCGTGCTCGCCGTCGGCTTGCCGACGACCATCGCGTACGTCCGCGACGTCGTCCCCGCGCACGCGCTCGCCAACGCGTTCGAGTGGCAGTTCAGTTTGACGTCGGTGCTCACGTCGCTCGGCGCCGGCGCGCCGCTTGCCATTCGCTGCGGCGAGCTGATGTTCGCCGCGATGGTCGCACTCGGCGTCGCGGTCGCGCTGCGGCTGCGCAAGCTCACCGGCGACGCGGCAGTGATCGTGCTGATCCCGCCTGCGTTCGGCGTGTTCGGCGGCGTGCACGTGCATTTCCAGCAGCTGGCGATCGCGTTTCCGGCCGTGCTGTACGTGTACGTGCGCTACCCGCAGGTGCGCGCGCTGGCGGCGAGCGGCTTGGCGCTCGCGATGATCCCCTGGAACGTGATGAGCTCGTCGCTGCTCGCGGGGATCTCGCCGGTGCTCGCCGGCGCGTTCGGCGCGCTAACGGTCGGGCGCCGCGGCGGGCTGGTGCTCAGCGTTGCCGCCGGGCTGATCGGGTTCTCGCTGCTCGCGTTTGCGCTCGCCGGGCTCGGACCGCCGCCCGCGCACTTCGTGCCGCACGCGTATCCGCCCGGCGCGCTGGCCGAAGCGAGCTGGGGCGACTTCTCCCGCTCGACGCTCATGCGGCCGTCGCTGATGATGCAGTGGCTGCGCCTCCCGACGCTGTTCGGCATCGCGTGCGGACTCGGCGCGATCCTGCGCGTCGCGTACGGCGATGCGCTCCACGGGCGCAGCGCGCAGCGGCGTGCGGCTACTGCCGCGCTGACGGCGTCCTGATGCGCACGCGCGCGTCGCTGGATCCCGATCGCGTGCTGCCATGGGCGTGCGTCGCCGCGATGTTCGCGTGGTTGGCGGCGGTGGCCGTGCGCTTTCCGGTCGCCGACGGCGATCTCTTGTGGCAGCGCTGGCTCGGCGAACGAATTTTGCGCGAGCACGCGATCCCGCGGGCGCTGGGGCCTGAGACGTTCGCCGCGAACGGCGCGCCGTGGACGCCGCACGAGTGGCTGTTCTCGACGGCGCTCGCGTTCAGCGCCGCGCACGGCACGCCGTGGCTCGTGCCGCTGGCCTGCGCGGCCGCCGCAGCTGTCGTGCTCGCGCTGGTGGTGCTGCGGTGCCGGCGGCGCGGCGCGTCGGGCGCGCTGTCCGCCGCCGCGGCGATCGTGTGCGCGCTCGCGATGATTCAGTCGTTCGGCGCGCGCGCGCAGGTACTGGGCTGGTTGGGCTTGTCGACGGTGGTGTGGCTGCTGGAACTCGACGGGCCGTGGGCGTGGGCCGCCGTGCCCGCGACCGTCGCGTGGGCGAACCTGCACGCCAGCGCGTTTCTTTCGCCGGCGGTGGCCGCGCTATTCGCGGTCGCCGCGCTGCTGCGTGACCGGCGCTGGTCGCGCGACGTCGTGCGCCGCGCCGCGCTTGCCGGCGCTTGCGGCGCGGCGACGCTGGCGACGCCGTTCGGCATCGATCTCCCGCGCTATGCCGCCGGTCTGCTGGCGAGCCCGATCCGCCACGCCATCAGCGAATGGGGCGCGACGAGCATCGCCAGCCCGGCGTTCGCGCTCGGCGCGCTGCCGCTGCTGCTGGTCTTCGCGGCGTTCGGCACGCGGGCAACGCTGCGCGACCGGCTCCTCGCGGCCGCGTTCACGGTGCTGTTGTTCACCGCGGTGCGCAACGTGCCGGTGTTTGCGCTCGTCGTTGCCCCGATCGCGATCGGCGCCGTGGCGGCTGGTCGCGCGCCGCGCGCGAGCGCACCGTCGCCGCTGGCGCGCTTTGTGGGGTGGTCGACCGCCGGTGCGGTCGCCATGTGCTGCGCAACGCTCGCGCTTGCGGCATGGCGCACGGCACCGCCGGTGGAAAGCGTCCTGCCGGCCGGGCCCGCGCACGCGCTTTTGGCGCAGGCGCGCACGCAGCCGCGCGTGTTCTGCGAAGACTTCGCGTGGTGCAGCCTGTTCCTGCTCGAGCCCGGCGCGGCGCGCGTCTACATGGACGGCCGCTGCGATCCGTACCCCGCGGCGATGTGGCGCGACTACGGTGACGTGCGCGCCGGTGGCCCGCGGTGGGCCGCTATCCTCGACCGCGAGCGCGTCGATGCGATGCTGGTCCGCCGCGACGGGGCGCTGGACAGCCTGCTCGCGGAGCGCCCGCGCACGTGGCGCCGGCTCGCGTCAGACGGCCTCGCGCGGCTGTATGTGAAACCCGCGTTGCTCGCTCCCGGCCGGGACGGTGCCCGCGCGCTGGCCGCGACCGCGATCGCGCGCTGATTCCCCGCCGCCGCCGAGCGCGCGGCGGATGCGGTCACGCAGCGGCTGCTCGACGCCGTGAAACAGCGCGAAGCTCAGCGCGAGCGAGAGGCCGAACGCGAGCGGTATGAACGACGGCGTTGCCGGCCCGATCAGGTACGTGACCAGCGCGATAACCGACAGGTGCACGAGGTAGAACGCGAAGCTGACTTCTCCGAGCCGTACGAGGACCGGGTGCTCGAGCGTGCGCGAGATCGCACCGCGCCGCGACGCGAACACGTACATCGCGAATCCCCAAGCCGGCATCAGCGCCGCGGAGAACCGCAGCGCGAGCGGCAGCAGCGGCGAGACGAAGACGGAAAGGCCGACCGCCGCCAGCGCGATCATCTCCGCGCTCGTACCGCGCAGGCGCCACTGCCCCACCGGGTCGGCGCGCAGCACGGCGACGCCGAGCAGCATACCGACCACGAAGTCCGCGAGCCGCGCCGGCGGGAACACGTAGAAGCGCCAGTCGTCGACGACGGCGGCTTGTGGGGCGAGAACCGCGACTTGGAGCAGCCAGACGCAGCACGCGGCCGCTAGTGCGGCGCGCCCGGGCGCGGTGCGGAATGCGCGCAGCAGCGCCCACGCCAGCAGCGGGAAAAGCGCGTAGAAGAACGCTTCGACGGAGATGCTCCAGCTCGGCCCGTTGCCGCCGAAGTGTACGACGCGGTCGGGGAACCAGCTCTGCACCAGCGCGGCTTGCGCGGTGACTTCGACGACGCGCGCTGGCGTACCGACGTTGCTCCACACCGGATTGCCGAAGTACACCATGGTCATGATCATCGGGGGCATGGTGACGAGGTGCAGCGGAACGATGCGCGCGACCCGCGCGACGTAAAAGGCGCGCATCGCCCGTAAGCTCAGCCCGCCCGCGAACGCCGCATGATAGCTGTACGTAAGGATGAACCCCGACAAGAGGAAGAAGAATCCGACGCCGATGTAGCCCAGCGAGAACGTCGCCGAGAACGCGTGCGTCGGCACGCAGTGCCACGTGAAGACCAGCAGCGCCGCGAAGAAGCGTAGCGACGTCAGCGCGCCGAGCGTGTCGGTCCGCGGCGGCGCATTCGTGTCGGGTGCGGTGGCGGCCAAGTGCGGTCAGTACACCCAAGCGGGCGCGGGGTACACCGGGGTCGCGTCCGAAAGGCGGTAGGGATAGATCGTCAGCAGCTTCGAGCCTTGAATTTGGTTGACGACCATCGGCTTGAACACGTTGACGCCGCGGTCGTCGAACTTGAGCAGGCCGAAGAACGTCACCACGTCGAGCTTCGCGAGCGCGTTGCGCACCGCCGTGTGGTCGAGCGTGCCGGCGCGCTCGATCGCGTACTGGAACGCGAGGCCCGCGGCGGACGCTTCGGCGTTGTGGTAGTCCGGCGCGTGCCCCGCGCTGCGCGCGAACGCCGCGGCGTACGCGCGCGCGTTCGGGTAGAAGCCGGGTGCGCCGGCGTACGACACCGCGCTCGACCATTGCGCGCTGCCCAGCACCCCTTGCGCGTCCGGGCCTAACGCGGTGCGGAACTCCGGCGTGTCCGGGCCAACCGAGTAGCCGTAGATTTTCGCGGCGACGTGCTGCTCCTTGAGGGCGCGATGCAGCTGCAGCGCGTCCTTGAGGTGGCCGGCGCACAGCACGATGTCAGCATGCGATGCCTTGATCGCAGACGCCGCGGTCGTGACGGAACTCGCGTCGTCGGCGTAGCGGTCGGCGTACACCACGCGCAAGCCGTGGTCGTTCGCCGACTGCACCGCGCCTTGCTGCACTTCGAGCGAGAACGCGTCGTTCGCTGCGGCGATCGCGATGGTCTTGGGCGCCGGTTTGCGCTTGACGGCGTACTCGATGATGCCAACGAGATACTTGCGCGCCGGCGACTGCACGCCGACCGTGTAGCGGTAGCCTTGGTTGAAGATGCGCTCGGCAGAGCCGCCGCTGTCGACCATCGGGATCGCGTGGCGCTCTGCGACCGCGGCCGCCGCGAACGTCGGCGCCGAACCGTACGGACCGAGCACGAAGTCGACGTGCTCGTCGGCGATCATCGTCTCGAGCAGACGCGCTGTGGTCTCGGGCTTGGACTGATCGTCGGCGTACCGGATCTCGACGTCGTACGTCTGCGCGCCGGCGCGGATGCCGCCGTGCGCGTTGACGTAGCGCAGCCAGAAATCGTACCCCTCTTTGGTGAGCTGGCCTTCGTTCGAAAGCGAGCCGCTCAGCGACACCGCCGCGCCGAACACGATGGTGCGCTTGGGTGCGGCCGCGGCCGGATGGATGGCCGTCGCGAACACCGCGAGGGCGAGCAGAGAACGCAGCGTGCGCACGATCAAATCCCTTTCTTCGGAACGAAGCCGTCGCGCAAGACGATCGCTTGCGCGTCCTCGGAGCGTGCGTACGCGGCGAGCCCCGCCGCCGCGCCGGCATGCGACGCCGACTCCACCGTCAGCGCGACGGAGAGCGCGTAACGCCCGTCGCCGATCGACAGCGCGCTCGGCGCCGCCGACGGCGCCAGCGCGAGCACTTTCGCCGGCACCGCGCCGCTGAACGCGACCACGCCGATGGTGCCGCGACCACGCGCGCTGACGACGGCGCGCACCACGTCCGCACTCGACGCCACGCGGCGGACGTTCGCCGCGATGCGGTCGTGCGCGAGCACCGTGCGCTCGAGCGTTTGCGCCTCGTCGCTGGTGGCGGCGGGCACGATCGGCACGATGCGTCCCGGCGGCTCGCCGAACTCGGCCCAATCGGTGATCGTGCCGCTGAAGATCGATCGCACGTCGTCTTCGGTCAAGCGCGTCAGCGGGTTCTGCGGGTTCACCACCACCACGATGCCGTCGCGGGCGACGACGTCGCCGCCGTCGGCGGCGCCGTGCACCGCGAAGCGGACGTCGCACGGTCCGCCGCGCGTCAGGTCGAACCGCGCGAGCGCGACGCCCGTCTTGTCCGCGTACGCGCGCACGACGTCGGCCGCGAAGCGTTCCGTGAGGCTGGAACCGCACACGTGCACCGCGTTGGACACGGCCGGGTGCTGCGCCGCGCTCGGCCGTTGCGCGAAGCTCGGGCGCAGGAACGCGAGCGCCGCGACGGCGACGACCGCCGTCGACGCCGCGACGAGCGCGAGTCGCTTGCGCGGGCGCGGCGCGGGCGCGGGGTGGTCGGCGGGCGCCGTGCCGGCGTCGAACTGCGCGAGCGCTTCGAGTGCCGTGAGGCCGCCGAACGGAGCCGCCGGCGCGGCGGGCGGCGGCTGCGCCATGGCAGGCGCGAGCGGCTCCAACTGTTCGCCGCATTCCGGGCAGTACGCACCCGGACCGGGGTAGAGCTCGAGCGGCTTGGCGCTGCGCGCGTTCGCGCACGCGGCGTTGCGGCAGACGCCGTTCGTCGCCGTCATCAGCTCGCCGCGCCGCGCTGCGCGTCGGCGGCGCGCCGTTCCGCGATCCGCTTCGCGGCGTCGGCCGCGCGGCGTTCCGCGATGCGCGTGGCCGCGTCGTGCGCGTCCGCGCGCGTCTCCAGCGCGTGCAGCTGCTCGACCGTCGCCAGCGACGGCACCGCGCCGGTGAACGCTGCCGCGCGCGCATGGATGCCGCGCAGCTGCTGCTCCATGGCTTCGCACGTGCCACGGTGGTTCGTGAGGGTCTGCGCCGCTGCGGCGGCGTCGGCGCGCGCCGCTTCTTCGGCGGCGGACGCCTCGGTGAGGTGCCGGTCGCTCTCTGCGCAGGCGTCGTCAGCGATCTCGAGCCGGCGGCGTGCCGTGGCGAGGTGCGCCTCGGTCGCGGCGACGTCGTCGGCCGCGGCGCGGCGCTCGTTCCGGTGCTTCGTTTGCATCGCTTCGGCCTGCGCTTTTTCGGTCGCGGTGCGCACGGCGTTCTGCGTGCAGATGCCGGCGCGCTCGTCCGCCTCGCGCTCCGCGGCGCGCGATTCCTCCAGCGCGACCGCGAGCGCTTCCGCCAGCGCCTGGTCGTTGGCGGCGCGCGCTTGCGCGACTTCGTCCGCGAGGCGGCGCTCGAGCTCGACTGCTTCCTGCAGCAGCCGTTCGGCGGCCAAACGCTGTTCGGCGGCGCGCTGCTGCGCTTCGCTCAGGGTCTGCGCAAGCTCGGAGTGCGGGCCCTCGGGGCGCGGCTTCATGGCGGCCGGCGGCTCAGGGTCGGGGGGCGCGGGCGATTTCACCAGGGTCAGCGCGGGCGGCTGCTGCGCAATGTCCGCCGCCTCCGCACGCGGCAGCACCTTGCGGTCGAGAAATCCCAAGTCGGCGACGATGTCGAACACGTTGCGGCGCCGGTCGGAGCGGTTGCTGATGTCCACGAGCGTTTCCACCTCATCGAGTGCGCGCGCACGAACGCATCGACGTCGAAAGCGCGCCGGGTCTACCTATCAATATCGGTCCGCCGCGCGCATGGGATGAGGTGTCGCACGTCACCACCGCGCCGCGCAGGCGCCGCCCGCTGCCGCACCGTAGCGCGAGGACGATGCGCGGAGCCCCGCTACGGCTCGTGTTCTGGGGCTGGTCCGCCGCGGTTGCGCTGGCGCTGGCCTCGGCCGCCGGCTGGGCGATCGAGCACGGCTGCGGCGACTGGCGCGTCTTTGCCGCCGCAGGCTCGCTGGCGGGCACGCACGCGCTGATCGCCCCGCCGGAGGCTTGGCAGATCTTCGTCTACCTGCCCGGCGCGGCGTGGGCGTTCGTGCCGTTCGCGCGCCTGCCGCTCGCGGTTTCGTTCGTCCTCGACGGCGTGCTCATGCTGGCGTGCGCGGCGGTCGCGGGCATCGTCGCGGCGCGCGCCTATGGGTTGCCGCGCGCCGCCGCAACGGGGTTGTACGTGCTGTGGCCGCCGGTGGTGTACGCGGCCGCGATCATCGGCCAGAACGCGCCGTTCGGGCTGCTGCTCGCGCAGCTGACGATCGTGGGGATCGCGCGGCGGTCGGTCGCGCTGACGGCGGTGCCGCTGGGGCTGCTGCTCTACAAGCCCACCTACGCGCTGCCGCTGATCGGCGTGCTGCTGTTGCGCGCGCGGTTGCGCGAGCTCGGCGCCGTCACCGCGATCGGCGCGGGGTGGTACGTCGCCAGCGTCGCCGCGACCGGCGGCGACTGGCGCTGGCCGTCCGAATGGATCGCGCTGATCGCGCGCTACGCGCCGGGCGATCTGAGCGTCAACGCCGCGTTCGTCGTGAGCCTGCCGGGCCTGCTCGCGCGCGCCGGCGCCGGCTTACCGGTCATCGCCGCAATCGTAACGCTGGCGGCGGTCGCCGTTGCGCTCGCGGTGCGGCGCGCCGGCGCGCTCGAAGCGGCGAGCGCGGCGTGTGTGGCCGGCGTGGCGTTGAGCCCGCACGCGCTGGCGTACGACGCGGCGCTCGCGCTGCCGATGATCGCCTTCACCGCGTCGCGGCTCGCGGAACCAGCCCGGACGCGACTGCTGCTGGCACTCTTCCTGATCGCGCCGTTGTTTTTCGTGTCGCCGCTGCTGCACGTCGATCCGCTCGCGATCGTCGTCATCGGCGGCACGGCCGCCTGGGTCTACGTGCGCCGTGGCTAAGGGGTCAGACTTGCTCCACGCTGCGGATCTCCGGGACGTCCTCGCGCACGACGGCTTCGATGCCGCCTTTGAGCGTCGACATCACCGCGGCGCAGCCGCCGCACGCGCCGATCATCTGCACGTACGCGACGCCGTCGGCCACGTTCACGAGCCACACGTCGCCGCCGTCGCGGCGGATCGCCGGGCGAATCCGGTCGAGCGCCGTCTCGATACGCGCCTCGAGCGGGTTCGGCACGGCCGAACCCGTCGCCGTCGTCATGTCAGTCGCCGAACTCTTTGAGCAGCTCGTGGATGCGCGTGGACATGGCGTTCGCCTCGTCCCATTTGCGCTGCCACATGTTGCGCCCGAAGATCAAGCCGACGCAACCGGTCTCCATCGCGAGGCGTGCCTTGTGGATCGTGTCGTCGTCGCCCATCTTCGAGCCGCCCGAGACGAGCACGAGCGTGCGCCCCGCCGACTTCACGACCTTGCGCAGGCCCTCGGCCTCGCTCATCGTCAGCGTGTTGTACGGCTTGGGTGCGCCTGCGGCCGCCTCGTCCGACTTCGGCACGTTGAGCTTCACGATGTCGGCGCCGATCTCGCACGCGACGCGGGCGGCGTAGTCGACCGCGTAGAGCGAGTCCTGTCCGCCCTTCGCCTTGATCGCCGAGCCGCGCGGATACGCCCACACGATGAGCGGCATGCCGTAGCGCTCGCACTCGCGGCGCACCTCGTTGGCCTGCTCGATGTCCGCGGCTTGATTGGGCGAGCCGACGTACAGCGTGTAGCCGACGGCGCTCGCGCCCAGCCGCACCGCGTCTTCGACGCTCGACGTCATCGACGAGAACGACTCGTCGTCGGGCGGCACGTTGGTCTTGCCGTTCACCTTGAGCACGAGCGGGACGCGGCCGGCGTACTGCTTGTGGTACTTCTCGGCGAGCCCGATGTGGTAGGCGATGCCCGAGAAGTTACCCTCCAGCGCGAGGCGCAGCACCCAATCGGTGTCCAGCGCGTCGGGGTTGTCGAAGAAGTCGATCGGACCGTGCTCGAGCCCCTGGTCGATGGGCAGCAGCATCAGCGTCCCGTTGGCGGGGCCGTGCTCGTACATCATGTTCCAGAGGCGGGCGCGCTTGCCGGTCGAGAGGTTGAGGTCCTCGAACGTCGGCCGGCGGGTCGAAGCAAGCATCAGGTCGGTTCCCCTCGCGAGTGATCGGTTCGGCGGGCCGGCTCCGCCCGGGCGCCATCCCGACTATTGTGCCCGCCGGACGCGCCGGGCGCAACGACGCCGGTCGCTAGGGCGCAAGCGTTGCGTACACGATTGCGAGACCGGTGACCGTCGTGGCGTACAGCGCGACGCCCCAGCGTGCGATCGAGGCCGGGCGCGGGTCGCCGCGCACCAGCCGCACCAGCTGGATTGCGGCGACCACAGCCGGCACCAGCGCGAACAGCCACGGGCCGGCCCCGATCCGGTATGCGTTCAGGAACGCGCGCGCGACCGCGATCACCGCGGCGAGCATGATGAGCTGCCACGCGCGGGCCGGGCCCCACCGCACCACGAGGTTGCGCTTCCCCGCAGCCCGATCCCAACCGGCGTCGGGCAGCTCCACGCACAACATCATCGCGAACATTGCCACCGCCGCGGACGTCACGACGCCGGTCAGCGCCTCGTCGAGCCGGCCCGCGAACGCCGCGTAGCCGGCCAGCGGAACGAGGACGGCGACCACGAGCGCGGTGTCGAGCTCGCCGAGGCCGCGCGCGGCGAGTCGTACCGGCGGCGCCGAGTAGCACCATGCAAACACGAAGATCGCGGCGCCCAGCCATGCGACCGTTGCGTTGCCCGCAAGCGCGAAGCGCGCGGTGGCGGCGAGTCCCAGCGCCGCGCACACTACCGCGGCGGCGAGCGCGACGCTGGGTCGCAGCGCGCCGGCCGCGAGGACGCCGCTGCCGCCCGACCACGCGGTGGGCGTCGCGTGCGCGTCGGCTTCGCGGTCGAAATAATCGTTCGCGTAGTGCACCATGAGCTGGAACGATGTCACCAGCGCCTGCGCCCAGAGATACGCGCTGATCCCGATGCGCTGGCCGGCCGCGTGCGCCACGGCGGCCCCTAGCGCAACGCCCGCGAAGCCGCCATAGAGAAACAGCGGCCGCGACAGACGGACGAAGGCGAGGAGCGGCACGCGGGTACGGTTCGGCCGCAGGCCGCCGCGTTCCGTGCGCCGTACGCGTGCGGCTCGTATGGCAATCAAGGTGGGAGTGATCGGCGTCGGCGCGATGGGCGAGCCGATGGCGGCGTCGCTGCTGCGCGCGGGGTTCGACGTGACCGTGTGCGCGCATCGCAACCGCGAGCCGGTCGAGCGGCTCGCCGCGCTGGGCGCGCACGACGGCGGCGATCCCGCCGGCGTCGCGGCGGAGAGCGCGGTCGTGGTGACGTGCGTGCCCGACGCGCCGCAAGTCGAAGAGGTGCTGTTCGGCGACAATGGCGCCGCGCAGGGCGCGACGCCGGGCACGCTGTTCATCGACATGTCGACGATCTCGCCGGTCGCCACGCGCGCGTTCGACGCGCGTCTGCGCGCGAGCGGTTTCCGTTTCGCCGACGCGCCCGTGTCGGGCGGTCCCGCGCGCGCAACGACCGGCACGCTCACCATCATGGTCGGTGCGGCCGACGACGACTTCGCCTCCGCCAAGCCGGTGCTCGAGGCGATGGGTACGCCCAATCACGTCGGCGGCGTGGGGATGGGCGAAGTCGTGAAGCTCGTCAACCAGATCATCATCTCCAGCACGATGCTCGCCAACATCGAAGCGCTCACGTTCGCCGCGAAGGCCGGCGCCGACATCGACGCCGTGCTCGCGGTCATCGGCACCGCGACGGGCTCTAACTATCTGCTGCAAAACTGGTTGCCGCAGAGCTGGCTGGCGGGCTCGCACAAGCCCGGCTTCGCGCTCGACCTCTTGCGCAAGGATCTCGCCGCGGCGCTCGACTCGGCGCGCGCGATCGGCGTGCCGATGCCGTCGAGCGCGCTCGCGTACCAGCTCTACACGGCGACGTCCGGTGAAGGCCACGGGCGCGACGACTACTCGTCCGTCGCGACGTTCTACGAGCGCGCCGCCGGCGTGGCCGTGCGCAAGAAGCAGTAGTGGCGAGGGACCGAGCGCCGCGGGATCGGCCGCAGCCCGGATTGTCGTTGCGAGGTCGAACCGGGGGCCCCACGCGCAGCGTCGGGGGCGCGCAGGCGGGGCCGGAGCGCCTTTAAACATGCTGTTCGGTGCGATCGACGTCGGCACGAACTCGATCCACCTGATCGTCGTGGAGCTCGACTCGGCGTTCGATACGTCGCGCGTCGTCTACAAGGCGCGCGAGATGGTGCGGCTGGGCAGCGACGACGCGCTCGCGAGCGGGCAGCTGTCGCGCAAGGCGATGGAGCGCGGCGTCGAGGCGATCGCGCGGTTCAACGACGCGGCGCGCGCGCGCGGCGCCGAGACGGTGCGCGCCGTCGCGACGTCGGCCGTGCGCGAGACCGGCAACGGCGCGGAGTTCGCCGGGATGGTCTTCGCGCGCACCGGGGTGCGCCTGGAGATCCTCGACGGGTTGGAAGAGGCGCGCCTCATCCACCTGGGCGTCGCGAACGGCTACCCGCTGTACGACCGCGTCGCGTGCATCGTCGACATCGGCGGCGGCTCGACCGAGCTGGTCGTCGCCGACGGCGACCGGCCGTATCTCGTGGAGTCGGTGAAGCTCGGCAGCCTGCGGCTCTACGACGCGTTCATGCGCGGCAAGGCCGATCCGCTGCGCGCCGCGCGCAAGCTGGATGCGCACGTCGCCGAGATGCTCGCACCGCTCGCGGAGCGCATGCGCCACTACCCGCTCGACGTTGCGATCGGCACGTCGGGCACGATCATGGGGCTCGCCGCGCTCGACGCGGCGCAGCAAGGCCTGGTCGTCAAAGGCGTGCACGGCTACACGCTTTCGCGCGCGCGGCTCGAAGCGCTGCAGCGGCAGATGCTGCTGCTGACCGAAGCGGAGCGGCGCCGCATGCCGGGGATGAACCCGCGCCGTGCCGACATCATCGTCGCCGGCAACGCGGTGCTCGTCGGCGTGCTGACGATGCTCGGCCGCGACGAGATCGTCGTGTGCGAGCGCGCGCTGCGCGACGGCGTCGTCGTCGACCTCGCGCACCGCGACCGCGAGCTCGCGCAACGGCTGGGCGACGAGCGCGCGCAGCGGCTCGACGCGGTGGAGCGGCTCGCGCAGCGCTACGAGCATTTCGGCGGGCACGAGCGCCTCGTCGCGCGGCTCGCGCTGTCGCTGTTCGAGCGGCTTGCGCCGCTGCACGGCCTCGCGCCCGGCGACCGCGATCTGCTGTGGGCCGCCGCCGTCCTGCACGGCATCGGCCGCTTCGTGTCCGACACGGGCCATCACAAGCACGCGGCGTATTTGATCCGCAACACGCCCCTGCAAGGCTGGAGCGCCGACGAGCGGATGCTCGTCGCGCAGATCGCGCGCTACTACCGCAAGGCAATGTCCAAGCCCGCGCACCTGGACTATATGGCGATCGCGCCGGCCGACCGCCGCCGCGTCGACGTGCTCGCGTCGCTATTGCGCGTCGCCGACGGGCTCGACATCCGCCACCTCGGCGTGGTGACCGACGTGGCCGCGGTGCCTGAAGGCGGGCTCGTGGTGGTCAACGCGCAGGCCGACGGAGACGCCTCGCGCGAACTGGACGCGGCGATGGAGAAAGCGGACCTGTTCGAGCGGACGTTCGGCGCGCGGGTCATCCTGCGCCAAACGCAAGACCGCCAAGCGCAGGATCGCGAGGGAGCACGATCGTGACGGCGGCACCGGTGACGAAAAAGAAGATCTTGCTCGTCGACGACGAGGCGGCGATCGTGCACTCGCTGCGCTACAACTTGGAGAAGAACGGCTACGCGGTGACGACCGCAGGCGACGGCCGGACCGCCGTGACGCTCGCGCAGACCGAGCACCCCGACCTCGTCGTGCTCGACATCATGCTGCCGCTGCTCGACGGGATCGAGGCGTGCAAGGAGATTCGCAAGACGTCGAGCGTGCCCATCATCATGCTCACCGCGAAGGATCAGGAGTTCGATAAAGTGCTGGCGCTCGAGCTGGGCGCCGACGACTACGTCACCAAGCCGTTCTCGCTGGGCGAGATCATGGCGCGCATCAAAGCGCGTCTGCGCCGCGTCGACGTGGACGCCGAGGAGCGCGACGAGTCGATCACCGCGGGCGACATCACGATCGATCCGGCGCGCCAGCGGCTGGTGGTGCGCGGGCGCGACGTGGCGCTGGCACCCAAGGAGTTCCGGCTGTTGCACGTGCTCATGGAGAACCGGGGGCGCATCGTGACGCGCCAGATGCTGCTGGAGAAGGTATGGGGCTACGACTTCGAGGGCGAGCACCAGACGATCAGCGTGCATGCGCGCTGGCTGCGCGAGAAGATCGAGGTCGATCCGAACAACCCGCGCCACATCATCACCGTGCGCAGCCGCGGATACATGTTCCGCGAATGAAGACGGGAGCCGGCGACGGCTGACCTCGTTGCCGCGTCGCTGGGGGCGCTTGCCGGGATCGCCGCAACGTACGCCGCGCTGCGCACCGCAGGGCGGGATCGCGCGTCCGCGCAGCGCGACGTGCCCGCACCGGCGCAAACCGATCACGACCGCGCCGCACGCCTCGTCGACGCGCTGCCCTTCGCTGCGTTCACGGTGGACGGCGGCGCGCGCGTGCGCGTCTTCAACGCGCCCGCTGCGGCGTTGTTCGGCATCGACCGCGCCCGCGCGATCGGGCGCGCGATCATCGAGCTGATCCCGTCGGTCGACTTGGAGCGCATGCTCCAGGCCGCGCTCGCCGGCGAGACGCGCACGCGCGACATCGTGCTGGGTAGCGGCGCGCGCGAGCGCTACGTCGGCGTCACCGCGCAGCCGTATGAGGACGGGGCGATCGCGATCGCCGCCGACCGCACCGCGCTGCTGGCCGCGGAGCGCATGCGCAGCGACTTCATCGCCAACGTGTCGCACGAGCTGCGCACGCCGCTGTCCGCGATGAAGCTGATGCTGGAGACCGTGCTCGCGGCCGACGACGACGATGAAGCGCGTACCCTGTTTCTGCCGCAGATCGGCGACGAGACGGACCGCATGATTCGCCTCGTCGAGGACCTGCTGGAGCTCGCCCGCTCGGAGTCCGGCACGATCCCGATACGCCGCGAGCGCTTCGACCTGGGCGACGTCGCTGCCGCGACGGTGAACACGTTCGCGCAGCGCGCCGACACGCTGGGCGTCGAGCTCGATCTCGAAGCGCCCGATGCGGTGGACGTGGACGCGGACCGCGGGCGGCTCACCCAAGTCGCGGTGAATCTGGTCGACAACGCCCTGCGTCACACGCCGTCCGGCGGCAGGGTCGTCGTCGACGTGGTGCGCGACGGCGGCGATGCCGTGCTGCGGGTGCGCGACACCGGCGCCGGCATCCCGTTCGCGGATTTGCCGCGCGTGTTCGAGCGGTTTTACGTGGTCGACCGCTCGCGCTCGCGCGAGCGCGGCGGCGGCACCGGTCTGGGCCTTGCGATCGCCAAGCACTTGGTCGAAGCCCACGGCGGCTCGCTCGTGGCGGAGTCCCAGTACGGGCGCGGCGCGACGTTCACGATGCGCGTCCCGGCCGTACCGCGCGAAGCTTAAGGAGCGTTAAACCAGATTTAAAGCACCCTTACGATGCGCTTGCGACGATGGTTCGTGGCGAGCCGTTTCGGGATTCGGCTCCATCAAGGCGCATTTCGGAGGAAATTCTTTGTGAACAGGAACGCTGCGCTTGCGGCTCTGCTCCTCGGCTGTTCGGTCGCCGTTACGTCCGTGCCGGCCTTCGCCGATACGACCATTACGATCGCGGGCTCGACAGCACTCCTGCCGCTCGTGAAGGACGCGGCCAACGCGTACCAGCAGGCACACCCTGACGTCAAGATCAGCGTCTCAGGCGGCGGCTCCGGATCGGGCATCGCACAGGTCGCCGCGAAGGCGGCGAACATCGGCGACTCCGACATCACCGCGCCGACGCATCCCGAGCTTCACGACAACAAGGTCGCCGTCGTCGGCTTCGCCGTCGTCGTGCATCCCGGCGTCGGCGTGAAGAACCTGACGAAGAAACAGCTTCAGGATATCTTCGCGGGGAAGGTCGGCAATTGGAAAGATCTCGGCGGACCGGATCAAAAGCTCGTCGTCATCAACCGCCCGCGTAGTTCCGGCACGCGCGCTGTGTTTGCAAAGACCGTCATGGGCGGCGTGCCGATCAACGAAAGCAGCCTCACCGAAGACGCGACCGGCACGGTCGTCAGCGTCGTGAAGCAGACGCCGGGCGCGATCTCGTACGCCGCGTTCAGCGGCACGCGCGGCACCGGCTTGACGGAGCTTTCGGTGGACGGTGTCGAGCCCACCGATGACAACATCATCCACGGCAAGTACCCGATCTGGTCGTACGAGCACATGTTCACGCTGGGTCCGGCGACCGGCGAGATCTCGCGCTTCATCGCGTTCGTGCAAAGCCACTCGGAGCTCGTCAAAAAAGACGGCTTCATCCTGATGCGCGACATGAAGGTCACCGAGACCGACCGCTAACGTCACGCGAACATTAAGGCCCCTTAAGGCGGGGTTAACCCGGTCTTAGGGTTCGGCTGGGACCATGACGCAGGCGGCCAAGGGTGACGCCTGTGTCATTCTCGGTATGGAGGCAAGTCGGTGAAGCGCACGTCCGCACGGGCGGCAATGGTCCTGATCGTCGCGCTGGCCGGCACGTCGGTCGCCGCGTGTTCGTCGCAAACGCAGGACGCGGGGGGCGGCTCCCCCGGCGGCACCATCACGGTCGCCGGCTCAACGGCGCTGCTGCCGCTCGTGAAGGACGCGAGCGCCGCCTACCAGGATGCGCACAAAGACGTGAAGATCAGCGTGTCGGGCGGCGGCTCGGCGACCGGTATCACGCAAGCCGCTGCCAAGGCGATCGACATCGGCGATTCGGACATCCTCGCCGCCGAACAGCCTCAGCTCGTCGACCATCGTGTCGCGGTGGTGGGCTTCGCGATCGTGACCAACCCGGCGGCAGGCGTGAAGACGCTGAGCCGCACGCAGCTGCAAGACGTCTTCTCCGGCAAGGTCCAGAACTGGAAAGAAGTTGGGGGCGCGGATCAAAAGGTCGTGCCCGTCAATCGCCCGCGCAGCTCCGGCACGCGCGCGGTGTTCATCAAGACGATCATGCGCAGCGTCCCCATCAGCGCGAACGGGCTCGTGCAAGACGCAACGGGGACCGTGATCTCAGCGGTCAAGCAGACGCCGGGCGCGGTGTCGTACGTCGCGCTCAGCGGCATCACCAGCGGCGTGACGATCGTTGCGGTCGACGGCGTCGCTCCCACGGCGGAGACGATCACGGCCGGCAAGTACCCGATCTGGTCGTACGAGCACATGTACACGTACGGCGAGCCGAAAGGGAACGTCGCCGGGTTCATCGACTTCGTGAAACGTGGGACCGACCGCGTGCAGCAGAACAAGTTCATCGCGATCTCGGCGATGAAGGTCACCGAAACGGATCGCTGAGCCGGCGTCGTGATCGCGCTGCAAGCCCGCCGCTCGCGCCGCGTCGAGCGGCTCGCGCTATTCGGGCTGCGTGTCGCGGCGGGTTTCGTCATCGTCGCGATGGTAGGGCTGCTGTTGTATCTGGGCTTCGAGGGGACGAAGACGTTCTACGCGGACCACGTCAACGTCGCGACGTTCTTGTTTTCGCCGGCGTTCGCCGTCGACGCGGGGCAGCCGGGATCCGCGGTGTACGTCATGGGCTCACTCGCGGTGACGCTGTTCGCGATCGCCGTCGGGGGGCCGTTCGGCGTCGCGGTCGGAATTTTTCTGGCCGAAATTGCCCCGCGCCGCATGACCGCCGTGCTCAAACCCGCGATCGAGCTGATGGTCGGCATCCCATCGGTGGTGTACGGCTGGCTGGGGCTTACGCTGCTCGTGCCGCTGATCCGCACGCACACCAGCTCGCCGTCGGGGTTCGGGCTCGCTGCGGCCGGGATCGTGCTGTCGATCATGATCCTGCCGACCGTGATCACCCTGAGCGAGGACGCATTCCGGTCGCTGCCGGCCGCACTGAAGGAAGGCTCCCTCGCGCTGGGTGCGACGCGCTGGCAGACGATCACGCGCGTGCTGCTCCCCAGCGCGTCGAGCGGTATTGCGGTGGCGCTGATCCTGGGCATCGCACGCGCGATTGGGGAGACGCTCGCGATCCAGATGGTGATCGGTAACGCCACGCAGTTTCCCCAAGGCCTGTTTGCGCCGACCGCGACGCTGACCACCGAGATCGTCACCGACATGCCTGGCGCCGCGCAAGGCTCCCTGCTGGAGCACTCGCTGTTTTCGATGGCGCTGCTGCTGCTGCTCATCGCGATGGTCCTCATCGTGCTCGTTCGCTTCGCGCTGCGCAAGCGAACGTAGGCGTGGCGTGGCGCTGACGACCGGTCCCTCCGCCCGCAGCGTCGCCGCGACCGCGAGCGTTCGCGCCCGCAAAATCACCGATGGTATCGCGACGGGCGTGCTGTGGGTGATGGCCACGAGCATCATCTTGCTGCTCCTGGCGTTCGTCTGCTACATGATCTATTTGGGACACGACGCGCTCACGCCGTCGTTCATCTTCGGCATGCCGAAGGAGCGCGAAGCGGGCGGCGGCGTGGGCCCGGAGATCTACAACTCGTTCTACATTTTGATCTTGACGCTGATCTTCACGATCCCGATCGCCGTCAGCGCAGGCGTGTATCTCCAGGAATACGCGCGCCGGGGGCGGTTCCGCGAGATCGTGCAGTTCAGTGCGGAATCGCTCGCCACGGTGCCGTCGATCGTGATGGGGTTGTTCGGTCTGCTCGTGTTCGTGTATACGTTCCACTGGCATTATACGGCGCTCGGCGGCGCGCTCACGCTGACGCTGTTGAACATGCCGGCGCTGTTGCGCGTGACGCAGGAGGCGCTCTCGAGCGTGCCCGACACGCTGCGCGAGGCGTCGATGGCGCTGGGCGGCACGAAATGGCAGACGATCACGCGCGTCGTGCTGCCCAGCGCGATCGGGCGGCTCACGACCGGCATCGTGCTCATTGCGGGCCGCATCTACGGCGAAACTGCCGCATTGATCTTCACGGCGGGCCTGAGCGTTACGCTCAACTCACCGTACGATCTGAACCCCTTCCACACCGCGGAGACGCTCGCCGTACACCTCTGGTACACGCACTCCGAGTCGACCGTCGCCGATGTCGACCGTATCGGTAACGGCTCCGCGCTCGTGCTGCTGATCATGGTGCTGATCTTCAACGTTACCGCTCGCGTCGTGGGGCGCGCGCTCACCAAACGTTTCACCGGGAGAGCCTCGTGATACAATCACCCACCGTGACCGCCGAATTGCCGCTGGACCCGACGACCGAGAAGCTCGTCGCGAACGACGTGAACGTGTACTACGGCGCATTCCAGGCGATCAAGAACGCGTCGCTGACGATGCGGGGCCAGCACGTGACGGCGCTGATCGGCCCTTCGGGCTGCGGCAAGACGACGTTCCTGCGCGCGCTCAACCGTATGCACGACCTCACGCCGGGCGCGCGCGTGGAGGGGCAGATTCTGCTCGACGGCGAGGACATCTACGGCGCCGACGCCGACCCGGTGGTCATCCGCCATCGCATCGGCATGGTGTTCCAGCGCGCAAACCCGTTTCCGAAGACGATCTACGAGAACGCGGTGTACGGGCCGCGCATCCACGGCGAGCGCGACAAGCGCGTGCTCGACGAGATCGCGGAGCGGGCGTTGCGCCAAGCGGCGCTGTGGGACGAGGTGAAAGATCGCCTCAACCGCTCGGCCCTGGTGCTCTCGGGTGGCCAGCAGCAGCGCTTGTGCATCGCGCGTGCGGTGGCGCTGAACCCCGAAGTGATCTTGATGGACGAGCCGGCGTCGGCGCTGGACCCGATCGCGACGTCGAAGATCGAGGACCTCATCGAACAGCTCACCGAGCAGTTCACGGTCGTGATCGTCACGCACTCGATGCAGCAAGCCGCCCGAATCTCGGACTTCACCGCCTTCTTCCATCTCGGCGAGATCGTCGAAGTGGGACCGACGAATCAGATCTTCACGCACCCCAAAGAGAAGCGCACCGAAGACTACATCACGGGGCGGTTTGGATAAAGAGCCCCTAGCCAAGGCGGCAGGCTTCCGGTAGCTTCCCAAGCAGTCAGCGCCCTCACGCTGTATTGACAATCTCCGATACAGAGTGTATACATCGAAGTATGTCAATGCAGCGGTGCTGTCCCCCCGCAACGGTCGATCGGGCGAACCGAACTTCGGAGGCCGCGCTTTTCAAGGCGCTTGGCGATCCCCATCGACTCGCGATCATGGCGACGCTGGCCCGCGCCGAGGATGAGGTCTGCGTGTGCGACTTCACCGAGGCGCTGCCACTCGAGCAGCCCACGGTCTCGCATCATCTCAAAATCCTTCGCGAGGCCGGGCTCGTGACGTGCGAGCGGCGCGGCACCTGGGTGTATTACCGTTTGGCCGCCGGCGCGCGCCGACCGCATCGACTGCCGCCCTTCGTTCCATTCTTCCTGAAAAGGCGATCGCATGAAGATGCATCTCAATCTCGCGACGCGTGACCTCGACGCGAGCGTGGCGTTCTACTCCACCCTGCTCGGGGCCAAGCCCGCCAAGCAGCTCGGTGACTACGCACTGTTCATCACCGAGCAGCCCGGGCTTGAATTAGCTCTGGATCTCGACCACGACGCGCAAGCGGGTTCGGGCCAGCATTTCGGCATCGTCGTCGATTCCGCCGACGCGGTCGACGCGCAGATCGCACGCCTCGAGGCCGCGGGACACGCTATCGATGTCGAGCGTGACGAGACGTGCTGCTACGCCGTTCAGACGAAGGTGTGGGCGAGCGATCCCGAGGGTCGTCGATGGGAGACGTACGTCGTGCACGAAGAGTCGCAAGCGCGCGACGACCAGGACGCGACGTGCTGTCCCTGACGAACGGGCGCTGCTTGCGCTTCGGTTCGTTGCGTTGAACCTGCGACCCGTCGCCGCAGAGTTCATCGGGACGGCGTTCCTCCTGGCGGCGGTGGTCGGCTCGGGCATCATGGCGGAACGTTTATGCGGCGGCAACATTGGACTCGCTTTGCTTGCGAACGCCGTTGCGACCGGCGGCGCTCTTATCGCCTTGATCCTCACGTACGGGCCGGTGTCAGGCGGGCACTTCAATCCGGCGGTGACCGTCGCCGATGCGTGGCAGGGCGGCGTTGCATGGTCCTGCGTCGCGCCGTACATCGTCGCTCAACTTCTCGGTGCGCTGCTGGGTACGGCGTCGGCGGACTGGATGTTTGGTCTACCGGTGTTCTTCGCATCGCATCACGTGCGCAGCGGTGGGCCGCTCGTCGTCAGCGAGTTCGTCGCGACGTTCGGGCTGCTCGCCGTCATCTGGGGCTGCGTGCGGTCGCGCGCGGCGGCGACACCGTACGCCGTGGCGGCATACATCGTCGCCGCCTACTGGTTCACCCCGTCGACTTCGTTCGCGAATCCCGCGGTGACGATCGCGCGCTCGCTGACCGATACGTTCGCGGGCATCCGCCCCGCCGACGTGCCGCCGTTCGTCGTCGCGCAAGTGCTCGGCGCGTTCGCGGCAACGGCCGTCTTCGCTTGGCTCTACCCGATCTCGAAAGCGACCGCCGCGGCGGTCGTCGTCCCACATGTGGAGGTTCGTCATGCAAGCGACAACGCCGCTAGCGCTTCACGTCCGTAGCGCCGCTATCGCGGATCTCGAAGCGATCCGCTCGATCTATAACGAAGGCATCGCCGACAGGATCGCTACGCTCGACGAAGAGCCAAAATCCCCGGGCGACATGGCCGCCTGGTGGACCGCACACCAACAGCGCTTTGGCGTCCTCGTGGCCGCGAACACGGATGGCACGATCATCGGCTGGGCATCGATCAACTCCTATTCGCATCGGTGCGCGTACGCCGGTGTCGCCGACCTTTCAATCTACGTGGCGCGTAGCGCGCGCGGAACAGGTGTCGGGACGAAACTGTTGCGGGAACTCGAGAAGACGGCGAAGTCACGTGCCTTTCACAAAATCGTGCTCTTCACGCTTGCGCTGAATCCCGGCGGCCAAGGGCTGTACCGTAAGCTCGGCTACCGAGAGGTTGGAACGTTTCGCGAGCAAGGCCGGCTCGACGGCCGGTTCGTCGACGTCATGGCAATGGAGAAGATTCTCGTCCCCTTCGTTCTCTTCGTCTGCAGGCACAACACCGGCCGCTCGCAGATGGCCGAAGCGTACCTGCGGCATTTTGCCGGCGACCGCGTCGCGGTCGCGTCCGCCGGGACCATCGCCGCCGACGTCCCGGATCCGGCTGTCGTGGCCGTCATGCGCGATGACGGCATCGACATGAGCGCTGCGCGCCCGAAGTTGCTCGACCCCGAATGTGCTCGTGATGCGGATCGGGTCATCACGATGGGTTGTGATGTCGAGGGCGTTGCACGAATCGACGAGGATTGGAACCTGCCGGATCCCAAGGGCCAGTCGCCCGAGCGCGTCCGCGAGATTCGCGACGCGGTCAAAGAAAAGGCAAAGGCGTTGGCGGAGTCACTGCGGTCGACGGCATAACGCGCAGATAGTGCCGATACGTTACATTTTCATCGTAGCGTGCCGGCCGTGATCGTTCACCTGAGCCTTGAACCATGCGTGGATCGCCGAAACGAGCGCTGGGTCGTGCGTGGCGTACGTGATCGTCGCGCCGTTGCCGACATCGGCATAACGCACCTTGATGCGCGCCGAGCCCGCATGCATCGCCGCGAGGCCGGGCATGTCGGCGCCGTGGATCGACGACGGATCTGTGAAATCGCCGCGAGCGAATGCGGCGGCCTCCTTCCGCAAGTGCGAGCGGACGAGCTGAACTTGCTTGGGGTTCCCGTCGTGCACCATGACGGTTTGCACACCGCCGTTCGGCGTCGGCGCGAAAATGTGTCGTGAGCCGGTCATGCTGAAGGGCATGACCTTTTCGCTGTTGTGCTCGACCTGGGCGTGTCGCTGCGCATCGGCAGCCATCGCCGCCGCTGCGGTCGCTGCGAGCGCCGCCGCGATCATGAGCGCGCCAAATCTCGTGTTCACAGCTCAAACTACTTTTTGACGGCGTGCACCTGCGCGACCGTCACGGCAGAGGCTTTGTTTCCCAAGCCCGTGCGAATGTACGTGATCGCGTCGGCAATTTGCGCATCGCTGAGCGTGCCTTCCCACGGCGGCATGTTGCCGTTGTAGGGCTTGCCCTTCACGACGAGCTTTCCGGTCAGACCGAACTTCACCGTGTGGATCACGCGCTTGGGGTCGCCGGACACGTACGGGTTGGCCGCGAGGGGCGGAAAGAGGCCGGGGACGCCCGTGGCGTTGGCGCCGTGACAGCCGGCGCAGTTGTTCGCGAAGACCTTCTGGCCCGCCGCAGCAGACGCGCGCGGTGCGGCGGCGTTCGCCGCCGGCACCGCACCGCTTGCCAGGGCCGCGGCCGCGACGAACGCGGCGAACGCGAGCTTTATCATAAGAGGCGCCTTCGGTGGGGGCAATCGACCGCCCTCGGAAGTGATCCGCTGCCCGTTCGGGAACCGTTACGACAGCGACACATACGCTCGCTGGAGGTCCTCATGACCGTTGCTCGTTCTTTCGCCGCCGTGGCCGCCGCCGGATTGCTGGCCGTGGCCGTTCCGGCCTTCGCCGCCGACGGGCCGCACCGCGTGTACGCCCTCGCGGCGCAAAATTCGTCCGCGGAGCTCGGCACCGTGACGCTCACTGACGTCGGCGGCGGCAAGACGCGCGTCGACGTCGCGCTCGCGGGCGCGCCGACCGACGTCCCGCAGCCGGCGCACATCCACGAAGGCTCGTGCGCGAAGCTCGATCCCAAGCCGAAGTACCCGCTCACCACGGTAGTCGACGGAACGTCGACGACGACGGTGGACGTGCCGATGGCGCAGCTCGTCGCGGGCGGCCTCGCGGTGAACGTGCACAAATCGACCAAAGACATTCCGACCTACGTTTCTTGCGGCGAGCTGGGCGCCAAGAAGTAGCGGCGCTTTCCGACGAGGCGCTGCTGCGCCTCGTCGGAGCTCGTCATACCGACGCGTTCGACGAGCTGTATCGCCGGCATGCGCCGGCGGTCGCGGCCGTTGCATCGCGGGTCGTGCTCGATCGCGCGGATGCGGACGACGCGACGCAGCGCGCGTTCATGATGCTGTGGAATCGCGCAGCCTCGATCGAGGTGCGCGGCGGTTCGTTGCGGCCGTGGCTGGTCGCCGTCGGGCGCAACGCTGCGGTCGACGGCACGCGCCGCGTGCGCCCGAGCATTCCGACCGATGCGGCGCACGAACGCATCCCGGCGCCCGGCGCCGGACCTGAGGAAACCGCCATGCAACGCGACGTCCAACGCGGCATCCATCACGCGCTCGAGTCGCTCGAACCCGGCCAGCGCGCGGTCGTCGAGCTCACGTATTTCGGCGGTTTGACGCAAACCGAGATCTCCGTGCAGACCGGCGTGCCGCTCGGCACGGTGAAGAGCCGCATTCGGCTCGCGATGCGTCATTTGCGGCGTATGCTCGAAACCAGCGCGGGAGAGCTTGCGTGAGCGCGTACGACGAAGCCGGTGCGCAGCCGCACGACGATCTCGAAGCCTACGTGCTCGGCGCGCTCGAGCCGGCGGAAGCCGCGGCATTCGAAGCGCACCTCGCGAGCTGTTCGGCCTGTCGCGACGGCGTGGCGTCGTACGGCGGCGTGCTGCGCGCGCTGCGCGCGTTGCCGCTCGCGGCCGCGCCGCCGCCGCCGCGCGTCCGGCCGTTGTCGCTGGGGCGCCGGCGGCTGGCGTGGATCGCCGCCGTCGCCGCTGCGGTCGTGCTCGGGATCGTTTCGGGCCGCGCAACCGTTACCACGCGTGCGGACGGTGACGTCGTCGCAATCGCACAGATGATCGCCTCGCCATCACGTGACGTCGCGCTGACCGGAACTTCGGCACACGGCGCAGCGATCGTCGGCAACGGCGGACAGCGCACGGCGTTCGTGGTCAGCGGGCTCCCTGCGGCGCCGCCGGGGCGCGGCTATCAGGTGTGGGTGCGCGGCGCGAACGTGCGTTCACCCGGCATGTTGCACCGCACGAGCGATGGTCTCGAGGTGCTCGTAGTCCCCGGCAATGCGATCGAGGGGGCGCATCACATCGGTATCACGGAGGAACCGGCCGGTGGCTCGCCCGCACGAACGGGTCCGCCACGCGTAACCGGCACCATCTCGTAAGCACCGACGCTGCTTGCGGACGGGGTCGTCGGCCGTTGCCGACCCGGCACCCGCGCCGGCAAGCAGCAGTGCGCACAGCGCCGCTCCCGCGTACGATATAACCCGTCTGTCCATAGCGAAGTCCCCGTCCTTGGTAGCTCTCGTTCTCTATCGGAGACGAATACGAAGACGTTCTGAAACCGCTGTTCGCGAGTCGCACATTGTTAAGCGATCCGAACCGAAACAAGCAATCCGGGCGGGTCGTAGCTGCGCCATGCAGCGTATCTCGCGACAGCAATTCGTGGACCGTTTTCACGTAGCCGTCCCGGTGTGGAAGCTCACCGGCATCGAGCCCGGTCCCCTCACGCTCGACAGCGACGCCGAGGTCACCGGAATCTTGGAGGGTGACCTCATCGTGCGGCCGGGCGCCAACGTGCTCGTCCACGGTATCGTGGAAGGCGACGTGATGGTCGAGGCCGGCGCCGTCCTCTACGCCGACGGCATCATCGACGGCGACCTGCGCGTGGACGGTGCGGCGTGCGTCGAGGGCATCGTCAACGGACGATTGCACGCCGCCGAGTCCGCCGTCATCGCCCTCGACGCGCTCGTCGGCAACGAGGACTACTCCGCCGCATAAAGCTCACGGCGGCGGCGTTCGCGCTCGCCGTGCTGGTGATGCCGTTTCGTAACCGACGCAGGACCACGGCGCGCACGCAACGATGAGGATGTGATGGAAACGGTGCTGCTCGCGCTCGGGATCGGTTTCGTCTCGGGGCTCCGCACGATGACGTCGCTGGCGGCGGTCGCGCTGGCGCGCGGCGTCGGAATCTGGGGAGTCGTCCTTGGCCTCGCGGCGCTGGGCGAGTACGTCGCCGATGCGTCGCCCAACATCCCCTCGCGCACCGCCTTGCCGTCGATCGTCATCCGGCCCCTCAGCGGCGCGATTGCGGGCTGGTTCATCACCGCCTGGCATGGCGGCTCGCCGGTCGCCGGAGCGGTCGTGGGCGTGATCGGCGCGCTGCTGGGCACGTACGGCGGCCACGCCGCGCGCGTCGCTGCGATCGCGAAGGTCGGTGCGCTGCCCGCCGCGATCGCGGAAGACCTCGTCGCGATCGGGCTCGCCGCTCTGCTCGTGACGCGCTGACGACGCGCATCCCGAACCGACGTAGCCGAGGCGCGCCACGGAGGGTGGTCGAAACCGGGCGCATGCGACTTCGCGCCCTTCTCATGGCGTTCACCGCGGCGCTTCTCGTGACGCCTGCAGCCGGTGCGTTTGCCCAGCCGACCGCGAACGATTTGGCGGTGCCGCGCTACGCGCACGTGTTCGTGATCGTCGAAGAGAACAAGGACTACGCGCAGATCATCGGCAGCACGAACACGCCGGCCATCAACCGGCTGGCGACGGCGTACGGTACCGCGACGAACTTCTACGGCGAAGTGCACCCGAGCCAGGCGAACTACGTCGCGCTCGTCGGCGGCGACACGTTCGGCATCCACGACGACGACCCGTTCTTCTGCCAGCCGCGCGTGTACAACGCGGAATGCTCGCAGGTGGAGAAGGACGCAAACTACGCCGACCACACCGTCGACGCGCCGCATCTGGGTAACCAGCTCGACGCGGCGGGCTTGTCGTGGCGCGGGTATTACGAAAACATCCCCGCACCCGGCTCGCTGGTGCCGTTCGCGACCGCGCCGGGCGGCGAGGCCGACGGCGCGCTGGGCGCGCTCTACGCGTCGAAGCATTCGGCGTTCCTCAACTTCCGCTCCACGCAGCTCGACCGGCACCGCGCAGATCACCTTGTGGGCTTCGACCGCCTCGACGCCGATCTGGCGTCCGGGCATCTTCCGAGCTTTGCGTTGGTGGTACCGAACCAGTGCAACGAGATGCACGGCGCGCTCGGCAAAAGCGTCCCCGCGGACTGCAGCTTTGCCGCGATGGACGCCGTCATCCAGCGCGGCGACGCGATGGTGGACGTGCTCGTGCGCAAGATCCAGGCGTCGCGCGCATGGTCGGCGCCCGACAACGTCGCGATCGTCGTGACGTGGGACGAAGACACCGGCAACCGCGTGGGCTGCTGCGGCAGCGATCCGGCCAGCGCGGCGAACTTCGGCGGCGGGCACATCGCGACGGTGGTCATCACCAACCACGGCCCGCGCGGCGTCGCCGACGCGACGCCCTACAACCACTACTCGCTGCTGCGCACGCTCGAGGACGCGTTCGGGATCCGCACCTACCTGCGGCACGCCAACGACACGGCGCAAGGCGTCGTCCCGATGCTGCCGCTGTTCCGCCGGCCGCCGGGACGACGTGGTTCGCCGGACGAAGTGGCGCCGCGATGACTTCGACGGCTACCGAGCGCCCGACGACTGCTGAGGCGATCCCCGACACGATGCGCGCGCTGCGCAAGACGAGCGCTGCGCCCGGGTTCACGCTACAGCACATCCCGGTGCCGGCGATCGGGCCGAACGACGTGCTCATCCGCGTGAAGACGGTCGGGTTGTGCGGCACGGACCAGCACATCTACGGCTGGGATCATTGGGCCGAGCGGCGCGTGAAGCCGCCGCTCACCATCGGGCACGAGTTCATGGGCCACGTCGCGGCCGTGGGCAGCGCGGTGAAGGCGGTGCAGGTGGGCGACCGCGTGTCGGCCGAGGGACACCTCGCGTGCGGCATCTGCACGTTGTGCCGGACCGGTCAGGCGCACATCTGCGAGCACGTAAAGATCATCGGCGTCGACACCGACGGCGCGTTCGCGGACTACATCCGCATGCCCGAATCGAACGTCTGGAAGCTCGACCCGGCGATCCCCGACAGCTGGGCCGCCGTGTTCGACCCGCTCGGCAACGCGGTGCACACCGTGATGGCGGCGGGCGTGTCGACGAAATCGGTTGCGATCACCGGTGTCGGCTCGATCGGGCTGATGGCGATCCCCGTCGCGCGCGCGGCCGGCGCGGCGAAAGTGTTCGCGATCGACGTGAACCCGCAGAAGCTCGAACTCGCCAAGCGCGTCGGCGCGGACGCGACGTTCTCGGCAACGCAGCCGGACTTGGTGGACGACATCATCGCGCGCACCGGCGGCGACGGCGTCGACGTGCTGCTCGAGATGTCCGGCTCGGGTCAGGCGATCGACAGCGGGCTCGCGATGGTGCGCAACGGCGGCGTCGCCGCACTGCTCGGCATCCCGTCCGACGACGTGGAGATCAACCTCGCCGAACGGATCATCTTCAAGGGGCTGACGGTGCTCGGCATCAACGGGCGCGAGATGTTCCGCACGTGGTATCAGACGCAGGCGCTCGTCACGAGCGGCCGCGTGGACCTCACGCCGATCATCACGCACGAGCTGAAGTTCGAGGACTTCGACGCGGCGTTCGCGCTGATGCGATCAGGCGAAGCCGCGAAGATCGTCCTCCACCTCTGCTAAGCGGTCTTGGCCTCGACTTCGAGGTACGAAGATTCCGCCGCAGGCTCGAACGTGCCGCTTTCGACGCGCATTCGCTTCGCGCGCGCTTGCAGCGCCGTCGCTTCGAGCAGCAGCGGCCGTTCGCGGTTGATCGCGACGCGGCCGCCTTCGACGTAGCGCACCAAGCCGGCGAGATCCGCGACGACGACGGCTTCCGACGGCATCGCGGACCACGGCCGTACCGCGACCGGGAAGCCCAGCTCGCGCGCGGCGCGCCGCGCTTCGCGGAACGACGTCGCGGCGCGCGGGCCGTCGAACGCCGGCTCCGCCGTGCGACCGCGCGTCGTCATGTCGGGCACGACCACCTCATCGAGGAAGCGCGCGAGTTCCGTTGCAACGGACGCGGGATCGCTGAAGCGCACGTAGCGTACCTTCGCGAGATCGTCGAGATCGCGCAGCAGCGTCGTCTTGATCTCGGCTTCGTCCCAGACTGCGAACAGCATCGGGATGCGGCGGCCGCCGTAGATGTTGTAGGCCACCTCGAACGCCCCGCTTTCGCTGAGGCCGGTGCGCACCACGAGCATCACGTCGGCGCGGGAGAGCAGCGCCAGGCGCGTGTCGCGGAAGCGGCGCGGCGCGAACGCAGCGCCCGACTCGCTGGTAAACGCCAGGCGGAAGCTCTCCTTGTCGTGCGCCTTGGTTCCCGTCAGGAACTCCAGCGCGTAGCGGCCGTCTCCGATGAGGCCGCCGATTCCATCGAGCGCGGCTTGTACGATGCGCGCTTCGCGTTCGGTCGTTTGCGTGAGCGGTTGCCGAACGAATACCTTGATCGCCATGTCGTAGAACACCCGTTTCCGACAGTCACGATTCGCACGGCGTCAAAACGCGCCGTGTGTACGAATCAGTCTTGCGCACCGGAGACGCGAAGTCAAGAGGATGAACGGCCTAATGTCCACCGAATGACCGCGGTCACGGTACTTCTGTACGGTGACCGTAGACGTGCGCATATTTCGCCGCGCTTACGTCGCATTACGCCGCGCTTACGCGGGTACACCACGTCGGCAAGCAAGCGCCGAAGACCCACCACGGAGAACGGATGAACAGCGCCTTCGAAGCCCGCCTCAACGCCGACCTGGACGCCCTGCGCGCGGCTGGGACGTACAAACGGCTTCGTCACATCACCGGCCCGATGGCGCCCGAGGTGCATATGGAGGAGGCCGGCGACGTGATCGTGCTCTCCTCCAACAACTACCTCGGCCTCGCCGACCATCCTGAGGTCGTGGCCGCAGGCGTCGCCGGGCTGCAGAAGTACGGCGCGGGGACCGCGTCGGTGCGCTTCATCTGCGGCACGTTCGACATCCACCGCGACCTCGAAGACAAGATCGCGTCGGTGTTCGGGTTCGAAGCGGCGCTCTCGTACGTGTCGTGCTGGGCTGCGAACGAAGGCGTGATCCCCACGATCGCGACGGCGGGTAACACGATCATCAGCGACGAGCTCAACCACGCCTCGATCATCGACGGCTGCCGGCTGGCGGCCGCGAAGCGCGCGCGCTACAAGCACGGCGACATGGCCGACTTGGAGCAGAAGCTGCGCGAAGCGGAGGGGACGAGTTTCATCATCACCGACGGCGTGTTCTCGATGGAAGGCTCCATCGCGAAGCTGCCGGAGATCGTCGCGCTGGCGGAACGATACAATGCGGTGACGATCGTCGACGATTCGCACGGCACCGGCGTGATGGGCAAGACGGGCCGCGGCACGATCGAGCACTTCGGGCTCGAAGGCAAGATCGACATCCTTACCGGCACGTTGGGCAAAGCGCTGGGCGGCGGGGCCGGCGGTTTCGTCGCGGGGTCGAAGGCGCTCGTCGACACGCTCGTGCAGCGCTCGCGCACGCAGCTGTTCTCCAACGCGCTGCCGGCGACGATCGCGGCGAGCGCGCTCAAGGCGGTGGAGCTG
Organism: Vulcanimicrobiota bacterium; assembly: GCA_963792235.1. Lineage (GTDB taxonomy): Bacteria > Vulcanimicrobiota > Vulcanimicrobiia > Vulcanimicrobiales > Vulcanimicrobiaceae > Vulcanimicrobium. The sequence goes on along the minus strand of CAWBVR010000026.1, from coordinate 278,527 downwards.
CTCGCGTCGCAGGCGCAGCTCGTCGAGACGCTGCGCGAGAACACGCGCTATTTCCGCGCCGGGCTCGAGCGCCTCGGCTTCAAGCCGCTCGCCGGACCGAGTGCGATCGTCCCCATCATCGTCGGCGAGACGGCGTTCGCGATCGCGATGAGCGACCGGCTCCTGAAGGAAGGCGTGTTCGTGACGGGGTTCGGGTTCCCGGTCGTACCCGAAGGCACGGCGCGCATCCGCGTGCAGATGTCGAGCGCGCTCACCCGCGACGAGCTCGACCGCGCGCTGGCGGCGTTCGAAAAAGTCGGCCGCGAATTGGGCGTGATCGGCGAGACCGCACACGCCTAGAGCGGGAGCGTCATCATCTCCGTGTCGCTCTCGCGCGTCCGGGCGCGAAGCCGCACGCGCGGTACAGCGCCGCCGCGGCGTCGTTCGAGCGGTGCGTCAGCACCCAGATGTTTTCGGCGTCGCGGCGGCGCGCTTCGTCCGCGAACGCGTCGATGAGCGCGCGGCCGATACCGCGCCGGCGGTGCTCCGCGACCACGTCGATCTCGTAGAGCAAGAACTCCGGCCGCCGCGCGTGCGGCCGGCGCAGCGCATAACCATCGAGCGTCCCGAGCACCGCGCCGTCCTCGACGGCCACGATGAGCATGCAGTTGCGGTCGGCGAGGAATTGCTCGATCGCCGCCGGATCAGGGTCGCCGCCGTCGACGTCGTTGATGCGCATCGCCTGTCGCGCGAGGTCAGCGTCGGTCGTCGAGGCCCGCAGCGTGCGGATCGTCTCATGTGCCATATGATCGCTTCCGCGCGTTCGCGCGCCGCGGTGCGGGCCCTGGTCGATACGACCGCTCCGCGTGCCCAGGAGCGTTCTCAGCGGCCGTCATGCCACCCGCACATGACTTCGCGGCCGTTTGCCCACGAGCGCGGGGGGATCGACGGTGCGCAGGCGTGGGAAGCTTCGCTGGCGTCGCCGTACGCTGTGTGGGACCGGCCGCCCGACGACGAGCATTTCGCCGCCGGCGTCCGCGGCCGGCTCGCGAGCGGGCCCGCGCTGCCGCACGTCGCGCCGAAATTCCAGCTGCGCGCCGACGACGTGTTCTTTTGCATCGGCTCGTGCTTCGCGCGGGTGCTCGAGGTCGTGCTGCTGCTGCACGATCTCACCGTGTCGAGCCTCGGCCTGCGCGGCGATCTGGCTGAGGCGCCCGACCTGCCGAACGGGGTCGTCAACAAGTTCACCACGGCGTCGATGCTCAACGAGCTGCATTGGTCGCTCGGCGGCCGGCCGTTCCCCGAGGAGGCGCTCATCGCCGATGGCGACGGCTACCGCGACCTGCAGCTGGCCGCCGCGCGTGCTCCGGTCACCGGACAGCGCGCGCGGGAGCGAAGGCGCGACGTGATCGCATATTTCGCGCGGCTTCGCACGCGAACGTCGTCCTTCGGACTGAACCCGCAGCGCCGGTTTCCCGAGTTCAACGAGGCGTGGTATCTCGCCGCAAATCCGGACGTGAAAGCCGCCATCATGAGCGGCGAGTTCAGCAGCGGTTACGAGCACTGGCTGCGCACCGGGAGCGCGCAAGGCCGTCCGCTGGGCGCGGCGAGCGCGACGGCCAAGCCGTGATCTGACCTGCGGCGGATTCGAGATATTCCCGAACTCCGCCGGTCCGCACGTAGAGGGCGACCGCGATGCGGGCGTGCCTCTTCGAAGCGTGGGCAACCAAGGGACGTCGAGCGACAACAAATAGGAGCGCACGGCCTTCGCCTAGGCGAGACGACGCAGGTGGACCAGAAAGCGTGCGCCGGGAAACGAAACAGGTCACGAACAGGTCCAGAACGTCTGCACGTTCTGGACCTGGATGTGGTTGCGGGGACAGGATTTGAACCTGTGACCTTCGGGTTATGAGCCCGACGAGCTACCGGACTGCTCCACCCCGCGACGGGCGACGGTTACTATAGCACTGCCGTCGAACGATCGTCAAGATGCCCGGCCTCGACCTGCACGCCCTCGCCAAAGTTCAACTCCACTGCCACCTTGAAGGAACCGTCCGTGCGGACACCTTCCACGCGCTTGCGTCGAAGTACGGGATCGACCTGGGCGAGCGAGCCCATCCCGAGCGCGCGTACGCGTTCGACACGTTCGGCGAGTTCTTGCTCCTGTTCGCCAAGGTCTCCGAGACGCTGCGCGAGCCCGCGGACTACGCGCGCATTGCGCGCGACTACGTCGTCGACGCTGCCGCGCAAGGCGTCGTGTACGCCGAGATCTTCATCTCGCCGTCCGTGTGGACGTTCTTTCACCACGAGCTCGACGTGCGGGCGACGGTCGAGGCGATCCGCGCCGCGCTCGACGAAACGGGCGCGCCGCTGGGGATCGACGTGCGGCTCATCGCCGACCTCACCCGCAACTTCGGCGCCGAGCGCGCGGAGCAGTTCGCGCGCGTCGCCGTGGGCCTGCGTGACCTCGGCGTGATCGGGGTCGGCCTCGGCGGCGACGAGGCGCGCTTTCCGCCCGAGCTCTACGCGCGCGCGTACGCGATCGCGCGCGAGGGCGGGCTGCACGGCGTCGTGCACGCCGGCGAAGCCGCGGGCCCGCCAAGCGTGCGGGCGGCCGTCGAGGTGCTCGGCGCGGAACGCATCGGGCACGGGGTGCGGGCGATCGAGGATCCGGCCGTGGTCGCGCTGTTGGCCGAGCGCCGGATCCCGCTCGAGGTCTGCCCGACCTCGAACCGGCTCACCGGGGCCGTCGAAAAGGACGCGATCCATCCGCTGGGCGCGCTCGACGCGGCGGGCTGCGTGATCACCATCGACGCCGACGATCCGGCGCTGTTCGGCACCACGCTGCTCGACGAGTACGCCTACGTCGCGCGAGCGTTCGGCGAACCGGCCCTCGTGCGGTTCGCGCGCAACGCGATCGACGCGTCCTTCGCATCAGCCGGCGACAAAGCGCGGCTTCACGAGATCTTCGAACGGTCCCGGAACTCCGCCCCGGCGGGGCGAATCTCCTAAGACGATGCCCGGCCACACCCACTTCGACGAGTCGACCGAGGAGTATCTCGAAGCGGTCTACCGTCTCGAGCGTGAGGGGCCCGGCGTGACCACGTCGGGGCTCGCAGCCGACCTGGGCGTATCGCCGGCGTCCGTGTCCGGGATGCTGAAGAAGCTGGCTGCCGACGGCTACCTCACCTACGAGGCGCGCGGCCAGGCCCTTCTCACCGAGAAGGGGCTGCGGGTCGCGGTGCGCGTGATCCGCCGCAATCGCCTGGCCGAAGTCTTCCTTCAGGACATCCTCGGGATGCCGTGGGACGAGGTCCACGCCGAGGCGTGCCGTCTCGAGCACGCGATCTCCGAGCGCGTCGAGGAGCGGCTCGTCGCCGTGCTGGGTGACCCCAAGGTGTGCCCCCACGGGCTGCCCATCCCGCCCGCCGACCTGAGCGCGCCCACGCGCGTGGGCCAGCGCCTCGCCGACGCCGTGCCCGGCACGACCGTCCGCGTCGTCGAGGTGGTGGAAGACGTCCCGGAGACGCTGCGCTACCTCGACCAAATCGGGCTGCGCCCCGGTGCCACCATCGACATCATCGAACGCGGGCCGCTCGGCGGGCCAATCACGGTGGAGGGCTCGAGCGGCCGTACTGCGATCTCGATGGAGCTCGCGCGGCTCATCGCGATCGCGACGGAGGCGAGCCCGGCGCTGACCGCGTGAGACGACGCCTTACCCTCACCAACCTGCTCATCGTCGTCAACGTCGTCGCCTACGTGTGGCAGACGACGACCGGCGGCGGCATCAACTACGATCACGGCTATTTGAGCCCGCAGTCTGTGCTGCTGTACGGCCAGTGGTGGCGCGTCGTCACCGCGGCGTTCTTGCACGGCGGGTTGTGGCACATCGTCTTGAACATGGCCGGACTCTATTGGATCGGAACCCCGACGGAGATGATCCTCGGGAAAGCGCGCTTCGCCGTGCTCTATGCGGCTTCGATCCTCGGTTCGGGACTGGCGGTCATCTACTTTCAGAGCGTCATCGACACGCCGGTGCTCGGCGCGAGCGGCGCGCTCTACGGGCTGGTCGGCGCGATGGCGGCGATCGGTCTGCGGCTCGGTCCGCGCGGTCGCGACATGCTCGTGCGCGCGGTCGTGCTCGTCGTCTTCAACTTGGCGCTGACGTTTTCGATCCCGTTCATCTCGGCACAAGGTCACATCGGCGGGCTGGTCGCCGGTTTCTTCGCCGGCCTCGTCGTTTTCAAAGGACGGCGCCGGTATGCGGAGGCATACGCTGCGCTGTTCAGCGCCGAGCAACAGCAAGCGCAGGCCGCGAGCCGGCCCCCGGGCGCACCGCGTACGATCGAGCCCGAGCCCGAGATTGAGACCATCGAGCATCCGCCCGACGCCGGCCCGCACGAAGAAGCCGACGCGCCGCCGCTGCACGTGCGAGATCCGCGCGAATGAAGCTCGTCGACGACGCGTTCGCGCCCGACGGCCCGATCGCGCGCACGCTCGCGGGTTTCGAAGCGCGCCCGGGACAGGTGCAGATGGCGCGCCTGATCCAGCGCGGCTTTCTCGAGAACATTCACACGATCGTCGAAGCGGGGACCGGCGTGGGCAAGTCGCTCGCGTACCTCGTGCCCGCGCTGCGCGCCGGCGCGCGCGTCGTCGTCTCCACCGGCACGATCGCGCTGCAAGAGCAGCTCGTGCGCAAGGATATCCCGCTGGTGACCAAATCGCTGGGCATCGAGGCGCGCGTCGTCCTGCTCAAGGGCCGCAACCACTACCTGTGCAAGGCGAAGTTCGAGAAGGAGAGCGGCGCGCGGCTCATCGCGCCGTCGCTCGCGCTCGAGCGCTTATGGGCGTGGGCCGAGCGCACCGAGACCGGCGACCGTGCCGAGCTCGATTTCACGCCGCGCGGCGAGGACTGGGAGACGCTCGATGCCGACGCGGACGATTGCGTGGGCGAGTACTGCCACCGCTTCGCCGACTGCCATTTCTTCGCGCGGCGCGACGCGGCGCGCTTCGCCGACGTCGTCGTGGTCAACCACGCGCTGTTCTTTCTCGACCTCGTCAGCGGCGGCGCGCTGCTGCCGGCGTACGATTTCGTCATCCTCGACGAAGCGCACCAAGCCGAGAAGTACGCGACGGCGGCGCTGACCGCGACGCTTTCGCCGGTGTCGGTGAACCGCATGATGCGCAAGCTGCACCGCACCTACGCGATCCCGGGCTCGTACGACGCGGAGCTCGACGAAGGGATGCGCCGCTTGCAGCAGACGCTCGCGCGCGTGCCCGGCGACAAATACCCCATCGCCGCGAACGAAGGCGTGTTCGACGTGCTGCCCATGCTGCGCGAGTCGTTCTACGCGCTGGAGAACTGGCTGCACGGCAACTGGCAGAGCGCGCTGCGCAAGCCGATCGACAACGACTCCGAAAAGGAGCGGCGGCGCGACCTCGCGCTGCGCTCGGTCGCAGCGCATGTCGCGACCGTCGACCGCATCGAGAAGGCCGCGCAGCAGGCCACCAACGGCGCCGTGCCGGCCGACGAGATCGACGCGGTCGCATGGGTGGAGCGCGGCGACGGCGACGCGCGCTACGAGGTCAACGCGGCACCCTTCCAGGTGGCGGATTTCCTGCGCGCGACGCTGTTTGCGCGCACGCGCAGCGTGGTGCTCACCAGCGCCACCATCTCGACCGGCGGCTCGTTCGACTTCCTCAAGAACTCGCTGGGCGTCGACGAGGCACAGCAGCTCGTCGCGCCGTCGCCGTTCGACTACGCGAAGCAGGCGCGGCTGTACGTCGCGCCGCCGAAGCTCAACCCGAAAGCGATCGATTTCGCGCGCCGCGCCGCGCCGCTGATCGAAGAGATTCTCGACCGCAGCGGCGGGCGCGCGTTCGTGCTGTTCACGTCGTACGCACGGTTGCGCGAGGTGTACGCGCTGCTGCGCGACCGCATCCCGTTCCCCGTCAAGATGCAGGGCGATCTGCCGCGCACGGCGCTGCTGGACTGGTTTCGCTCGTCGAAGAACGCGGTGCTGTTCGCGACCGGGACGTTCTGGGAAGGGATCGACGTCGTGGGCGACGCGCTGTCGTGCGTGATCATCGACCGGCTGCCGTTTCCGTCGCCGTCGGAGCCGCTGGTCGCCGCGCGCATCGCGGCGCTCGAAGCCAAAGGCCGCTCCGGCTTCGAGCACTACATGATCCCCAGCGCGATCGTACGGCTCAAACAGGGCTTCGGCCGGCTCATCCGCTCGACCACCGACCGCGGCGTGGTCGCGCTGCTCGACGGCCGCGCGACCTCGATGCGCTACGGCGCGACCATCGTCAACGCGCTGCCTCCGGCCACCCGCATCGACGATCTCGCCGCGCTCGACGACCTGTTCCGCGCGGGCTAGCGGGACCACGCTGCGCGCACGCGAAGCGCGCCGCATGCGTCTGTCGCGTCGTTGCCTCCTCGCGCTGCTGTGTACCGCGCTCGCGGCCGCTCCCGTTCCCGCGTTCGCGTGGGGCGCCCAGGGACACCGCATCGTCAACGGCGCCGCGATCCGCGCGCTGCCCGACGCCGTACCGGCGTTCCTGCGCAGCCCCGCGGCGCACGACGAAGTGGCGCTGCTCGGTCCGGAAGCCGATCGCGTCAAAGGCGCGGGCGATCCGCTGGACGACGACGACAACCCTGCCCATTACCTCGACGCGCTCGACGACTACAGCATCGCCGGTGCCGTGAAGCTGAGCGCGCTGCCGAAAGACCGGCAGGACTACGACAAGGCGCTGCACGCGGCGCACGAACCGTCGGACCAATACGGTCAGGGCTATCTGCCGTATCAGATCGCGGACGGCTGGCAGCGCATCGTGCGTGACCTCGCGTACTGGCGTGTCGACGTCGTCGGCGAGACGAAAGCGGCGACGGCCGACGAACGCGCATTCTTCACGTTCGACCGCACGGTGCGCGAAGCGGTGACGCTGCGCGACATCGGCTACTGGGGCCATTTCGTCGCCGACGGCTCCCAGCCGCTGCACGTCAGCGTGCACTTCAACGGCTGGAACCAATTCGATTTCAAGACGAAGCAGCCGCGCACGCACTATCCCAACCCCAACGGCTTCTCGGACTCGACGACGATCCACGCGCGCTTCGAGACGACGCTCGTGCGCGCGGTTGCGACGGAAGAGCTCGTCGCCGCGCGCGTGCCTGCGCTCGCGGCGTCGGCCGATCCGATCCTCATGCAAGTCGGCGCGTATCTCACCGCGACCGAAAGCCACGTGCCCGACGTCTACCGCCTCGAATCAGCGGGCGGCATCGACACGCCGAGCGACGCCGCCAAGAATCTCGTGCTCGACCGCCTCGCCGCGGGCGCCTCCGAAATGCGCGATCTCATCGTGGACGCCTGGCAAGCCAGCGCCGATGCGAAAGTGGGCTATCCCGGCGTCGCAGTACGCGATTACGAGTCGGGCAAGACCGTGCCGTCGCGCGCGAACGTCGGCCTAGGCGATTAGCGCTACAAGCGCCGAGCCCCGACTCGGCCGCTTCGCGAGCGACCGAGTTTCGGCTTGCGAAGCCCGGGCAGAAGCTCAGGTGGTCCATCTCTGCCCAGGAGCATGCATGAAACATACATCCAGCCCTCGCGCCCTGTCCGCGCTCGTCGCTATCGCCGGTTTCGCGGCTGCCACGCTCGCCGTAAGCGCGCAGACGCCGCCCGGGCCGGGGCCGGGCATGGACCGGCCCGGCCCGCGCATGCCGGCCGGCGAAGGGGATTTCGTCCGCATGCTCGATGCGGCGAACACGGCGGAACTCGACGCAGCGAAATACGTCGTCAACCGCACGAAAAATACCGACGTTCACAATTTCGCGCAGCGCATGATCGACGATCACAGCTCCGCGGCTGTGTCGCTCGAAGCGGCGACCCGCGGAACGAACATGTTCCCCGCACCGCGCGATCGCGCGATGAGCGCGTCCGGCATGCGCATGGTCGTGCGGCTCGAGGGCGAGACGGGGACGCAGCTCGACGACGATTACATGCGGCTGCAAGTGCCGGCACACCGCCGCCTGCTCGGACTGTTGCAGTGGGAGACGCTGAACGGGCAAAACATCGGCCTCAAGGACCTCGCCGCGAAACTGGCACCGACCGTCGGGCAGCACCTGCAGCTCGCGCAGACCTACCTTGCCGCGCACAACCTCACGCCGTTCTCGCCGGCCGACGCCGGGCCGGTCCCCGGCAACGTGAACCCCGGCAACCGCGGCGCCGGCAACGGTCCGGGCACGCCGAACAATCCGGCTTCGTCGAGCAACGGCGGCTCGACGTCGGGGCAGAACAACGGCACCGGCGGCACGACCGGCAATCCCGTCAGCGGCCCCACCTACGCACCGCTCGGCGCCGGAACGCCGCCCGCGAACGCGAACGGTGGCGCGTCGACGCCCGCGCCGATGGTGTCGGGCTCGCCGCATCCGTAGCGCGAGCGCGCGCTGAACCGCGCATGACGTTCGTCATCCCGAGCGGCTGACGCACGTGCCTGGTCCTCCCGCCCTCGTCTTGCGACGATGGGCGCGGAGGACTCGATGCACGACGATACGCAGATTCCGGCCCGCCTGACGCGGGTCATCAAACGCTACGGGACGGTCACCGCGCTGCATAAGGTCGACCTCGCGCTGCAGCCGGGCGAAACGCTCGCGCTGCTGGGCCCTAACGGGGCCGGCAAGACGACGGCGATCAGCGCGCTGCTGGGCATCATCGCGCCCGATTCCGGCACCGCGGCGCTGTTCGGAAACAACCCGCGCCGCGCCGCGAACCGCACGCGCGTGGGCGCGATGCTGCAAGTCTCCGGCGTCCCGGCGACGCTCACCGTCGCCGAGCACGTCCGGCTGTTCGCCTCGTATTATCCAACGCCGCTGCCCCTCGCCGAGACGCTTGCGATCGCGGGGCTGCGCGGGTTGGAGAACCGTCTCTACGGCCAGCTCTCCGGCGGCCAGAAGCAGCGCGTCGCCTTTGCGCTCGCGATCTGCGGCGATCCCGGGGCGCTCGTCCTGGACGAGCCGACCAGCGCGCTCGACGTGGAGTCGCGGCTCGCGCTGTGGGCGCAGATTCGCAGCTACGGCGCGCGCGGGCGCAGCGTGCTGCTGACCACGCACGATCTCGCCGAGGCCGACGCGCTGGCGGACCGCATCGTCGTGCTGTTCGGCGGCCGTGTCGTCGCCGACGGCAGCGCCGCGGACATCAAAGCGCGCGCCGGTGGTTCGACCGTGCGCTGTACGAGCGGCCTTGGCGACGACCGCTTGCGCGCGGTCGCCGGCGTCGACGCGATCCGCCGCGCGGACGGCGCCATCCGCATCACCACGCACGACGCCAATGCGGTCGTGCGCGCGATGTACCTCATCGACCCCACGTTCACGCTGTTCGACGTTACCGCGACGCCGCTCGAAGAAGCGTTCCTCGCCCTGACCCGGACCGCGGCGTCCGAGGAGGTTTCCGTATGATCGCTCGCATCGCCATCAACGAGACGCGCGCCGAACTGACGAAGGCCGCGCGGTTGCCGGCGTACGTCATCCCCACGCTCGCGTTTCCCGTCGCGTTCTACGCGTTCTTCGGCATCGTGCTGAACGGCTCGCAGCACATCGGCTCGACCTCGGTCGCGACGTACATGCTCGCAACGTTCGGTGCATTCGGCGTCGTCGGCTGCGCGCTGTTCGGCTTCGGCGTGAGCGTCGCGATGGAGCGCGGCCAGGGCTGGCTGCTGGTGAAGCGCGCGAGCCCGATGCCGCCGGCGGCGTACTTCATCGCAAAAGTCGTGATGACGATGGTGTTCGCGCTGATCATCGTCCTGATGCTGTCGCTGCTGGGCGTGGAGCTCGGCGCGGTGCGGCTCGCGCCATCGGCGTGGCTCGCGCTGATGACGGTGCTCGTGCTCGGCTCGATCCCGTTCGGCGCGATCGGCCTTGCGATCGGGTTCGTCGCGGGGCCAAACTCGGCGGCGGCGATCGTCAACCTCATCTACTTGCCGCTGTCGTTCTTGTCCGGGTTGTGGATCCCGGTCGAAGGGCTGCCGCCCGTCGTCGCGCACATCGCGCCGTACTTGCCGACCTATCATCTCGGGCAGCTCGCGCTGGGAACCGTCGGCCCCGGCCACGGTTCCGCGCTGACGCACATCGCGATCCTCGCACTGTGGACGCTTGCCGGCGCCGCCGCGGCAGCATACGGGATGAAGCGCGACGAAGGCCGCACGTATGGCTGACGTCCGGCGCCGGCTGCCGATCTTCGAGCACGGCGTGCTGCCGTATCTGTGGCTCGTGTACGTGCTCTCGATCCCGCTCGTGCTCATCGCGGCCCATGCACCCGCGCGCATTACCGTGCTGCAGCTGGCCGTCATGGCGGTATTCTTCGCCTGCTACTTCCTGGGTTACGGAACATCCGGCCGTCGTGCGCTGGCGTTCGCCGGGGTGTTCGTCCTGCTGGGTGTGATCGCGGCGCCGAGCGTCGCCGTCGCGACGACGTATTACATCTACGCCGCCAGCTTCATTGCATGGGGCACGAGCGCACGCGACGCGTACCGCATCCTCGCGCTGTACGTCCCGCTCGCCGGCGTGCTCATGTGGCTCACGCACGTCGAGCTCGGCGGGGCGATCGCCGGTGTCGTGTTCTCCGTGATCGTCGGCGTGGCGTGCGTCAACGCCGCCCAGCAAAAACGCGACCACTCGCGGCTGAAGCAGGCCTACGAGCAAATTGAAGGTTTGGCGAAGATCGCCGAGCGCGAGCGCATCGCGCGCGACCTGCACGACGTGCTGGGCCACACGCTGTCGCTGATCGCGCTGAAATCGCAGCTGGCCTCGAAGCTCGCGGACCGCGACCCGCAGCGCGCCGTAGCGGAGATCCGAGACGTCGAGCAGATCGCGCGCACGTCACTCGACGAGCTGCGCGAAGCGGTCGCCGGCTACCGCGGTGCCGGCATCCCCGAGGAGCTGGCGCACGCGCGCGACGTGCTCACGTCGGCGGGCCTGCGGGTCGAATGCGAAGCGGAAGACGTCCGCCTCCCCGCGCCGCAGGAGAGCGTACTGGCATTAGCGATCCGCGAAGCGGTGACGAACATCGTGCGGCACGCGCGCGCGAGCGCGGTGCGGCTGCGCGTCGCATCGGCGGGCGACGCATGCCGCTTCGAGATTCAGGACGACGGCGTCGGCGGATCGTCGGCGGAAGGCCTCGGCCTGACTGGCATGCGCGAGCGCGTCGAGTCGCACGGCGGCTCGCTGGAGCGCACGGTCGATCACGGCACGCGGCTGGTCGTCACGCTGCCGCTCGCATCCGGAGCCGCGCACTGATAAGCGTCGTCATCGCAGAAGACCAGCAGCTCGTCGCGGGCGCGCTCGCCGCATTGCTCGGGCTCGAACCGGACATCGAGGTCGTCGGGCACGCGCACGACGGTCCGACCGCGCTGCGCCGCGTGGAAGAGCTGAAACCGGACGTGCTGCTCGCCGACATCGAGATGCCGCTGCTGACGGGCCTCGACGTCGCCGCTGAACTGCGCCGCCGCGAGAGCAAGACGCGCGTGATCATCGTGACGACGTTTGCGCGGCCCGGCTACCTGCGCCGCGCGATGGATGCGGGCGTTGCCGGCTACCTGCTCAAAGACCGCCCCGTCGACGAGCTCGTCGCCGCAGTGCGCACGGTGCACGCGGGCGGCCGCGCGATCGATCCGACCCTAGCGGTGCACGCCTGGACGGAACCGGACCCGCTCACCGACCGCGAACGCGCGGTTTTGCGCCTAGCAGGCGACGGCCAAACCTCAGCCGCGATCGGCGCGGTCCTCGGCCTATCGGAAGGCACGGTGCGAAATTACTTGAGCGAAGCGATCGGCAAAGTGGGCGGCACGAACCGCACGGAGGCCGCGCGCATCGCACGCGACCGCGGCTGGCTGTGACCTAGTCCTCTTTCGACGCCTCCGCTTGTGCGCGCTGCTGCAGCTCTTGCACGACGTTCGAATCCGCAAGCGTCGTCGTGTCGCCCAGCATGCGGCCTTCGGCGATGTCGCGCAGCAGGCGGCGCATGATCTTGCCCGAGCGCGTCTTCGGCAGCTCTTGCGTGAACGTCAGATACTTCGGGCGGCAGAACTTGCCGAGCTTCTCCGCGACGTGGTCGCGCAATTCGTCCGCGAGAGCGGGCGAGCCGTTCGCGTGCGACTTCAGCGTGACGAACGCGCAGATCGCCTGGCCGGTGATGTCGTCGTTCTTGCCGGTCACCGCCGCTTCGGCGACGTCGGGATGGTCGACCAGCGCCGACTCCACCTCGGTGGTCGAGATGCGGTGGCCGCTGACGTTCATCACGTCGTCGATGCGGCCCAGGAACCAGTAGTCGCCTTCCTCGTCGCGCTTGCAGCCGTCGCCGGCGAGGTAGCGGTGCGGGAACTTCGACCAGTACGTCTGCACGTAGCGCTCGTCGTCGCCGTAGATGCCGCGCAGCATCGACGGCCACGGCTTGGTGAGCACGATGTACCCGCCGCCGCCCAGCGGCACCGGCTCGCCCTTGTCGTTGACGATGTCGGGATAGATGCCGGGGAACGGTTTCGTCGCCGAACCCGGCTTGAGCGTCGTGATGCCGGGCAGCGGCGCGATCATGATCGCTCCCGTCTCCGTTTGCCACCACGTGTCGACCACCGGGCACCGCCCGCCGCCGATGTGCTCGTAGTACCACATCCACGCTTCGGGATTGATGGGCTCACCGACGCTCCCCAACAGCCGCAACGACGAGAGGTCGTGCTTCTCGACGTACTCCGTGCCCCACTTCATGAACGTGCGGATCGCGGTCGGCGCGGTGTAGAGGATCGTCACCTTGTAGCGCTCGATGATCCCCCACAAGCGGTCCTTGTCCGGGAAATCCGGCGTGCCTTCGTAGATTACGCTCGTCGCGCCGTTGCACAGCGGGCCGTACACGATGTAGGAGTGCCCCGTAACCCAGCCGATGTCGGCCGCGCACCAGTATACGTCCGTGTCTTCTTTCAAGTCGAAGACGAGCTTGTGGGTGGCCGTCACGCCGGTGAGATAGCCGCCGGTGGTGTGCTTGATGCCCTTGGGCTTCGCCGTCGTGCCGGACGTGTAGAGAAGGTACAGCAAGTCTTCGGCGTTCATCCGCTCGGGCTCGCACACCGAGGACTGATCGCGCACGACGTCGTCCCACCACACGTCGCGCCCGTCCACCATGTCGACCGGATCGCCGATGCGCTTCGCGACGACGACGTGCTTGAGCGACGGCATGCCCTTCGCGATCGCTTCGTCGACGTTCGCCTTGAGCGGCACTTTCTTGCCGCGCCGCCAGCCGAAGTCCGCGGTGATGACCGCCACGCATTCCGAGTCGTTCACGCGGTCGACGATCGAGTCGGGCGAGAAGCCGCCGAAGATCACCGAGTGCGCGGCGCCGATGCGCGCGCACGCCAGCATCGCGATCGGCAGCTCGACGATCATCGGCATGTACACCGCGACGCGGTCGCCCTTTTTGATGCCGAGCCTGCGCAAGCCGTTCGCGAAGCGGCACACTTCGTCGAGCAGTTGGCCGTACGTCACGGTCCAGCGGTCGCCGGGCTCGCCTTCGTAGTAGAACGCGATCTTCGCGGCTTTGCCGGCCTTCACGTGGCGGTCGAGCGCGTTCACCGACGCGTTGAGCTCGCCGTCGGCGAACCACGTCGCGAACGGTTCGTTCCACTCTAACGCCTTGGTCGGCGGCGTCATCCACTCCAGCTTGTCGGCCCAGGACTTCCACCACGCCTCGTAGTCGCGGTCCGCTTCTTCGTCGATCCCCGGCTTGGCGTTCGCTTGCGCGGCGAACTCCGGCGCCGGCGGGAACCGCCGTACTTCGCTGAAGAGCGCTTCGATGGCATCGCTATGCGTCGGCGTCGACATGGCGGCGGGATTCTCGCGCGCGGGGCGGCGCCCCCCCGGCGGCGAACGGCGGCGGGCGATATGGTTCGCTGGATCGACGGCTTCTACGGCGGGCTGATCGCGGGCGGGACGAGCGCGTTGTTCTACGCGGTCGTCGCGGTCGCGTGGCTCCACGACGTCACGTTCGGCGCCCTGTTCACGCAGGTTGCGCAGGCGCTGCCGCCGTTCCACGGCGCGCCGGAATCCACGCCGCTCGTCGCATTGGGCGTCGTGCTGTATGTGCTGGTCGCCGCGGCCTTCGGGATCGCGTATGCCGCTCTGGCGCGGCGGCTGCCGTCGATGTGGCGGGCGCCGGGGTCGGTGTTGTGGGGACTGGCTTACGGGCTGTTCGTATGGTGGCTGCTCAACGACGTCGTCGTGCCGATCACTGGGATCGTGAACGTTCAGCCGCTGTGGGAGGGACTGGTCGGGACGGTGCTCTTTTACGGCGTCGTCCTCTCCGAGCTGACCACGCTTGCGTACCGGCGTGAGGCGGGCGTCGCGCCTTGACCCCCGTGTCCGGGGATGATACGCTACCAGGAAGCCTGGCACTCCATTGACCCGACTGCTAAGCCGGGCTCCCGAGGTGCCGGCTGCTAGTGGTGCTCCTCGGTGAACGACAAGCTCGAACTCGACAAACGAAAGGCCTTCATCCTCGCGACCGTCGTGTACGAGTACATCAACACGGCGGAACCGGTTGGCTCCGTCACGCTCACGCAGAAATACAACCTCGGCGTGTCGTCGGCGACGATCCGCAACGAGATGGCGGAACTGGAGGCGGGCGGCTACTTGGTGCAGCCGCACACGTCCGCCGGCCGCATCCCGTCCGACGCCGGTTACCGGACCTACGTTGACCGCCTGATGGCACCCGAGACGCTCACCAAGGACGACTCGCGGCGCATCCGCGACGAGTTCCGCGAAGCCTCGCGCGAACTGGGCGACGTGATCGAGCAGACCACCCGGCTGCTCTCGGGCTTGTCGGGCAACCTCGCGATCGCGATCGCGCCGTCGCGCGATTCGCACGCGTTCAAGCACGTCCAGCTGATCTGGCTTTCGGCGCGCACGTGCCTCATCGTCATCGTGACGTCGGGCGGCGTCGCCGCGCAGCGCGTGATCGAGTGGTCGACGGATGTGGCCGCCGACGATCTGACCCGCCTGTCGAACGCGCTCAACTCGCGTTTCGGCGGCCGCGTGATGGAAGACGTCGGTGAGCGCGACGTGGACGCCGTCTGCGCCGACCTCCACGTGAGCGCGGAGATTCGCGAGGCGGTGCGGGTAGCGTTCGCCGCGTCGCGCAAGGCCGACGAGCCGGAGATCGCCGCCGCGGGCGCTCAGAACCTGCTCGATCAGCCCGAGTTCCACGACCTGCGCAAGCTGCGCGCGATCCTGCGCATCATCGAAGAGCAGCGCACGCTGTACGATCTGATCGCCGACGAGCTCGCCGCCGATGGCGCGAGCACCGATGCGTCGCCGCACGTGCGCATCGGTCACGAGCTGCGCGCGGACGAGTTGTCGGAGTGCAGCGTCGTGACGGTGCCGTACCGTTTCGGCGACCGCGGCGTCGGCATGCTCGCGATCCTCGGCCCGCGGCGGATGCCGTACGGCCGCCTCATCGCGCTCGCGTCGGGCACCGCCCGTTCGCTGGGCGATCACCTCAACGACGTCGAGATCAGGTAACTTGCCGACCGATTATTATCAAGTGCTCGGCGTCGCGCGCGACGCTGACGAGAGCACGATCAAGCGTGCGTATCGCCAGCTGGCGCGCAAGTACCACCCCGACGTCGCGGACGACAAGCACGCCGCGGAGTCGCACTTCAAAGAGATCAACGAAGCGTACGAAGTGCTCTCCGACGCGCAGAAGCGCTCGAACTACGACCGCTTCGGCCACGCCGGCGTGCAGGGCGGCGCCGAAGGCAGCGGCTTTGGCCCGTTCGGCTCCGAGGGTTTCGGCGACATCTTCGACATGTTCTTCGGTGCGGCGCGCGGCGGCGGCAACGCGCAGCAGCGCCGCAACGGCCCCGCGCGCGGGAGCGACCTGCGCTACGACGTCGACATCACGCTGGAGGAAGCGTACGCAGGGACCACGCGCGACGTGTCGTTCCGCCATCTCGCGAGCTGTGCGACGTGCCGCGGCAACGGCGCCGAGCCGGGCACGCTCATCGTCCCGTGCACGCAGTGCAGTGGAACGGGCATCCAGCGCCAAGTGCGCCAGACGCCGCTAGGCCAGTTCGTCACGCAGACGACGTGCACGAAGTGCGGCGGCGACGGCCAGATCGTGCAGACGCCGTGCTCCACGTGCCGCGGCCGCGGCCGCGTCGAGCAGGAGAAGTCGCTGCAGGTGCGCATCCCGCCGGGCGTCGACGACGGCTCGCGCATCCGCATCAGCGGCAGCGGCGAAGCGGGCGCGCGCGGCGGCCCCGACGGCGATCTCTACGTCTATCTGCGCGTCGCGCCGCACGCGGTGTTCAAACGTGACGGCGTCGACGTGCTGCTCGACGTCGGCATCTCGTTCCCGCAAGCGGCGCTGGGCGGCGAGATCACGGTCCGTTCGCTCGACGGCTCGATCCCGCTCACGCTCAACGCGGGCACGCAGAGCGGCTCGCAATACCGCCTGCGCGGCCGCGGCATGCCCAGCGTGCGCGGCGGCGCCAAAGGCGACCAGCTCGTCACCGTGCACGTCGTCGTCCCGACGAAGCTCAGCAAACACGAACGCGAGCTGCTGGAGGACTACGCGCGCGCCGGCGGCGACCAGATCGAAGAGAAGTCGTTCTTCGACCGCCTGAAGGACGCGTTCAGCGCGGACTAGCTTTCGTTCGCGCGCTCCAGTTCCGCGTCCAGCGTGCCCGTGAGCAGCCTCCAGCACATGCGGTAGTCGCTTGCGAGCGAGCGCAGCGGCGCGCTGAACGTCTCAGGCTTGTTGCGCTCGATGCGGGCGTGCGCGTACCAGGCGGGACCGTAGCCGCACACCAGTGCCGCGGCGATCAGCTTCGGGCTGCGCCGTGCGATGCCGGCCGCGCCCACCAGCGTGGCCAGGATCGTGCCCGCGGCATGGAGCGTGCGCGTCTGCGGGTCGGCGTGGGCGCGAAGGTAGCGCAGCCAGAAGGCGTCGTCCATGCGCGGGCCTTCCGCGCGGGCAAGGCGAACGGCCTGCCGCCATGCGGGACCGGTTCTTCATCGAAGGCGTGCACGCGTTGGGCGACCGCGTCGCGTTCGCGCCGGACGACACGCACAAGCTCGCCACGGTGCTGCGCAAGCGCAGCGGCGACCGCGTGCAGGTCGTCGACTCGGGCGGCGTTGCGTTCGGCGCGACGCTTGACGTCGAAGCTCGCGGCGGCCGCGACGCGCTCGTCCACGCGACGCTCGACGAACGGCTTGACCGCGGCGACATCGAGACGGCGCTGCGCGTGACGATCGCGCAAGCGCTGCCCAAGGGGCAGAAGATGGACCTCGTCGTCGAGAAGGCGACGGAGCTGGGCGCGCACGCGATCGTTCCCGTGCGCAGCGCGCGCGCCATCGGCCACGACACGAGCCCGGCGAAGGTCGAACGCTGGCGCCGCATCGCGAAGTCGGCCGCGCAGCAGTCCGGCCGTTTGCGCGTGCCCGAAGTCGCCGGCGTGCACGACTGGGACGCGCTGCTCGCGACGTTCCCGCACTACGACCGCGTCTACGTGCCGTGGGAGCTCGCCGAGCCCGCGCCGCTGCGCGACGTCTTCGAGCGCGAGCTTTCCGGCGCGCAACGCGTGCTGCTCGTCATCGGACCCGAAGGCGGCTTCGCGGCGGAGGAGGTCGACCGCGCGCGCGCCGCCGGCGCGCACGCAATTTCGCTTGGCCGCCGCATCCTGCGCACGGAGACGGCCGCGCTGGTCGTGCTCGCCGCGCTGCTCTACGCGCGCGGCGAGCTCTGACCGGATTTGCGTCAGGTCGTCGGCGTGCCGCCGCGCAAGACCTCGAAGCTCAGCGGTTGCGTGCACGCATAGAGCTGGCCGTTGGGGCCGATCTGCGGGGTGCAGCGGCCGTAGCCGATCGACGAGATCAGCGGCACCGTCTGCTGGCCGGGTCCGGCGACGCGGATCTGCACCGTGCCGACGTCGCCGTAGTGTCCCCGCGTCACGAGGCGCATCCAGACCGTCGGGCTGACGACGCTCCAAGGCGACTCCAGCGTGGACACATCGGCGGCTTGAATGGGCGCGAACGTGCGGCTGAGCGAGTTGAAGTCGTTCGCCTGGCTGATGATCTGCGAGCGCTCGTCGCGCAGCTCGGTGACGAGGCGCCCGGCGCCGCCGAGCTGCCCGAGGATGCTGTCGAGTGACGGTCCGCCGAGCGCGCTCGAGAGCGAGCTCCATTTTCCTTGGATGTCGTCGAGCGTGCTGGACCCGAGCTGGCTCTTGTAGTCCGGGATCAGCGCATCGACGACCGACTTGAACTGCGGCGAGAAATCACCGTAGCCGAGGCCGCCTTGAATGGTCCACGACGTGCCTTGGATCGGGCTGAACTGGTACGGCGTCGACGACGCCCGCGAGTTCATCGCGATGATTGCCGGCGCGCGCTTGCCGCGCATCGCGCCGAGCACGAACGCGAGCGGTGCGCGCGCCGGGCGCGAGTGGCTCATACAGAATTGCCGCACCGCGACGGCGTAATCGCCCGGCCCGAGGTTCACCGTACCGGTGTTCGACTGCTTCAGCTGGGTGATGATCGACGTGACCGCGGTCGTGGCCGCTGCGCCCGAAACCGGAGCGAACGGTGCGCCGGGCAATGCGTCGAGCGTGGGATACAGGTCGACGGGGTCGAGGCGAATCGGGTTCTGCTCGGCGATGTACGGTGCCAGCTGCTTGGCGGCCACGCCGAGCGCCGCGCGTTTGGGGTCGAGCGCGCCGGGGAGGCTGAACTGCGCCGTTGCCGGCCGGGTGCCGAAGCCACCGGAAACGAGCGCAACGGCCAACGCCGCGACGAGAGAGCGCTGCATGAGGTTCATGGCGTGCCGGTTCGGCACGGCCGCGTGAACCTCCGGTCCGGCGCCGCGCGCAACCGCGCTGCGCGGTGGTCGGTCGATGCGCGCATGAGCCTGCATGTCTGGCTTGGCTTCGCGGTGCTTGCGCTGCTCGTGTCGCTGGTCCCCGGACCCGCCGTCGTTGCCGTCGTCTCCACGGCACTGCGCGGCGGATTTCGCGCGTCGCTCGCCGCCAACGCCGGCGTGCTCGCCGGCGATGCGGTGTTCGTCGCGGCGGCCGCGCTCGGCCTCGGCGCCGTGCTGGTCGCGTCCCACGCGGTGTTCGTCGCGGTGCGGTGGCTGGGCATCGCCTATCTCGCATACCTCGGCGTGCGCGCGCTGCTCGACCGCGGCTCCGCGTTCGCCGTCGACGTGCCCGGCGGCCGCCGGCGCGCGTTTCGCTTCGGGCTCACCACGCAGCTCGCCAACCCGAAGATCATCCTGTTCTTCGGCGCGCTGCTGCCGCTGTTCGTCGATCCGTCGCGTCCGGCCGCGCCGCAGTTCATGCTGCTCGGCGTCACCTTCATCGCCAGCGACGCGCTCGTCTTCGCGGCGTACGGGGCGCTCGCGCACCGCGCACGCCTGTTGCTGAAGACCCCGCGCGCAGCGCGGGTGACGTCGCGCGTGACCGGCGTCGCGATGCTCGGCGTCGCGGCGCGGCTCGCGGCCGAACGCTGACGCGCGCGCTTCGCTAAGCCGGCACCGCCTCGCGCACCGCGCCGGCGAAGCGCTCGAATGCGCTGCGGTGCAGCGTGTGCCCGTGATCGGCAAACGTCTCCACGTTCACGTTGCCGTTGCGTTGCGCGAGGTCGCCCGCGGCGATCACCGAGTCGTCGCCCGCGAGCAGGATCGTCGTCGCGACCTTGACCGTGCCGAGGCGCTCGCGCAGATCCCAGCCGCCGTCGTCGGCGCGGTTGTCGCGGCCCAGGCGCCGCAGCGTCTCGAGCTCGAGCGTGCCCATCGCGTGCACTTTACCTTCGCGGTCGTGCGCGTCCGCGCCGGCGAAGGCGTCGCGCACCGCCGCGTCGCGCGCGTCACCCGGCGCGTGTGCGAGCAGCGGCGCGAGATCGTCGACGTACTCGCGCTCGAACGTCCCCGGCGCGACGCGGATCATCGGATCGACCAGCACGAGCGCGCGCGCGATTTTTGGCCCGCCGACGAGCGCGACGGCGCCGCCCCATGAGTGCCCGACAACGGCGGCGACGGTGCCGATGCTGTCCGCCACCGCGCGCAGATCCGCCGCGAGCGCGTCGAGCGTCAGCGGCGCGTCGGTCTCGGCATCGCCGTGCCCGCGCTGATCGTAGGCGAACACGCGGTGCGTGCTCGCGAGCGCTTCGCCCAAGCGCGCGAAGTCGCGCCGCGACGAGCTGATCCCATGCACGCACAGGATCGCGGGCCCGGCGTCGCCCCAGCACTCCACGGTCGTCGTCGCGCCGCTCTCGAGCACCACGCGGCGAGCTTCGGCCGCGATCACGCGCTGGTCCGCCCGGGGAACGTCAGCTCGGCGATCGCCGACTTGTCGAGCTCGCCGTGGCCCGCCGCGACCAGCCGTTCGTATTGCGCCTTCGTGGCCGCCGCGAGCGGCAACCGCAGCCCCGCACGCTCGCCGAGCGCAAGCCCGATGCCGGAATCTTTCGCGGCGTGCGCGGCCGAGAAGTACACGTCGTGCTCGCGCGCGACCATGTCGGTGCCGTCGGTCTCGAGCACGCGCGAGTTCGCGCCGGTGTGCGCGAACACGTCCTGTAGCGCGCCGAGATCGAGCCCCAGCGCCGCGCCCACGCCCAGCGCTTCTGCGAGCCCCGCCGTGTTGATGTTCATCAGCATGTTCACGAGCGCTTTCACCTGCGCCGCGCGGCCGGGGCCGCCGACCCAGCGCAGCGACACGCTCATCGCCTCGAGCAGCGGCTTCACGCGCGCGAACGCGGCCTCGTCGCCGCCGCAGATCAGGTACAGCTTGCCTTCGCGCGCCTGTGGAATGGAACTGGCCATGCACGCTTCGACCGCCGCCGCGCCGGCCGCGCGCACCAGCGCGTCCACCTCGACGTGCACGCCGGGCGTGATCGTCGCGCAGTTTACGAAGATCGTACCGTCCGCGCCGCGCAGCAGCGAGTCGCCCTCGCGCGCGAAGATCGTGCGCATCGCCGCATCGTCGGTGACGACGGTGAGCACCACGTCGCACGCGGCGGTCACGGCGGCGAGCGAAGCGGGCGCTTCTGCGCCGATCTCGCCCGCGAGCTCGGCGGCGCGCGCGCGATCGGCGTCGGCCACCGCCGCGACGGTATAGCCCACATCGCGTAGGCGGCGCGCGATGTTTGCGCCCATGCGCCCGACGCCGACGACGCCGGCGCGCGTCGTGCGGGGCGAAACGGGCGGTGCTTCGGTTTGCGGGCGGGTGGAGTTCATCGGCCGTCCTTCTACGCGATGCGTGCGATCAGCTTTGCCACCGCCGGACCGCTCACGATCACCACGACGATGCGCAGCGCTTGGACCGCGAGCACCAGCGGCGCGTTCGCACCGCTGCCTACCGCGATCACCGTGACCGAGTCCAGCCCGCCGGGGGTCGTCGCAAGGTACGCCGTGAGCGCGTCGACGTGCAGCGTCACGACCAGCAGCGCGGCCGAGGCGCAGCACAGCGCGCTCAGCACGAAGGTCGACGCGAGCACCTGCGGCAGCACGCGCAACGCGTAGCGTACGGTAGCGGGCGTGTAGAGCAGGCCGATCGCCAGCCCGATCGCGACGTATGCCGCATCGAGCGCCGGCGCGGGCACGGCGATGCGCACGAGCCCCGTCCCGTGTAGCACCGCGCCCAGCAACATCGGGCCGAGCAGCGCGCCCGCAGGGACCTTGAGGCGGATCGCCGCCCAAGCAGCGACGGCGGCCACTGCGACCGTCTCCGTGAGGGCGAGCAGGTCGAACGAGACCGCTGCCGCGTGCGGGTGGGCACCGGGCGGCAGCAGCGCCCGCGCGACGACCGAGGCGGAGAGGACGACGACCGTGACCCGCAGGTACTGCATGAACGCGACGATGCGCGGGTCGGCGCCGTTGTCGGCGCTCATGGCCACCATTGCCGAGGCGCCGCCCGGCGCGGAGCCCCACGCGGCGGTGGGCGCGGGGATCGAGGTGAACCGGGCCAGGACCCAGCCCGTGATCCCTCCCGCGACGATCGTCGATGCGACGACGACGGCCATGACCGCCCACGACTGCGCGATCGAGGCGACAACCGGCGGCGTGAACATCTCGGCGACCAGCATGCCGATCGCGGCCTGCGCCGCGACGAAGGCACCGCGCGGTACGCTTAGGTCGACCAGTCCGGTGACCGCGGCGACGATCGCAACGAGCAGCGGTGCGATCAGCCACGGCGCGGGCACGGCCAACCGGCCGAGCGCGAGCGATCCGGCCGCCGCGGCGACGATTAGCGCAACCCACTCGACCGCCCGCCGCAGCTTCACGAGACGCTACGACCCGGCTCGCGCCCGGCAGGCTTCGCTTCGTAAGCGCTTGCGATGATGATATCATTGTGATACCATGGGGCGACCATGCGTGCGTTTCCAGCGCGCCTGGACGACCATGTGTACGCCGAGTTGAAAAAACGGTCGGAGTCCGAACGCAAGAGCATGAACGCGGTCCTCAACGAATCGCTCGAACGCCATTTCCGCGGCCGCTCCGATGCGAAGGAAGCGTTACTGCGCGCCCTCGCCGCGCTGGACGACAGCGAGCGGAGCGAGACGTGATCGCGGCGTACAACTCTGGTTCGACCATGGCACGCACCCTCGAATCGCTCGACCCCGGAACCCCCGTCTTCGCCGGCACCACCCGCGTGGGCACCGTTCGTGCCGTGTACGCCGAAGGCGACGCGCGCAGCGCCGAGCTGGTCGTCGTCAGTTGGGATGCGCGCGCGGGGGACGACGTCGCGATCCCCAGCACGGAGATCTTGAGCGTCGACGACGACGGCGTGTACCTCATCCGCCAGGAAGCCGATCAGTACGCCGACCTCGCGCCCTTCGACCCGTCGAACTTCCCGACGATGAAGCAGCTGGCATGACCTCGGCCCCCGTCGCGACGCGGCTGAAATTCTCGATCGTCGTCCCCACCTACAACGAAGCGGGCGGGATCGAGAAGCTCATCACGACGCTGCGTGACGTGTTCGTGAAAAACGATTTGGACGGCGAGATCGTGGTGGTCGACGACAACTCGCCCGACGGCACCGGCGCGATCGTCGACCGGCTCGAAAAAGAAGCCTATCCCGTGCGCTGCCTGCACCGTCCCGGCAAGCTGGGGTTGTCGTCGGGCGTGATCGACGGCTGGAAGTTTGCGCGGCCCGACTCGGTTGCGCTTGGGGCGATGGACGCGGACTTCTCGCATGACGCGAGCATCCTGCCGCGCATGGTGCAGGCGCTGGCGGAGGGCGGTTACGGCCTCGCGGTCGGTTCGCGCTACGTCCCCGGCGGCGGGATCGAGAACTGGCCCAAGCGCCGCATCATCACCTCGCGCGTCGCCATCGCGCTCGCGCAGCCGCTGGTGCCGATCAAGGACATCACCTCGGGCTACTTCCTGGTCAAGCGCGACGCGCTCGACGGCGTCGAGCTCGACCCGATCGGCTTCAAGATCGGGCTCGAAGTGATGGCGAAGGCGCATTACGGCCGCGCGCTCGAGGTCCCGTACGTCTTCACCGACCGCGTCGCCGGCGAGTCGAAGCTCAATCAGAGCGAAATCCTCAACTACCTCAAGCAGCTCGGCCGCATCTACGGCGCGCGCCTCCGAGGCAAACGCTAGTGCCGATGCCGGAGTGGCTGCGGCTGCGGCGCGCGACCCCGATCGCGGCCGACCAGGCGGCGCAGTGGACGAAGTGCCCCAAGTGCGGCGCGATGATTTACCGCCCCGACCTCGCCGCGAACCTGTGGGTGTGCCCCACGTGCAGCCATCACTTCCGGATGCACGCGTTCGACCGCATCTCGCTGCTGGTCGACTCGGACTTCACCGAGATCGGCGGCGAGCTCAAGCCGGGCGACCCGCTCGGCTGGGCTGATAAAGTGCCCTACACGCAGAAGCTAACGCGCGATCGTGAGAAGTCCAAGCTCACCGAAGGCGTCTTGTGCGGCTTCGCGTCGATCGGCGGCTACCCGGTCGCGCTCGGCGTCATGGATTTCAACTTCCGCGGCGGGACGATGGGAACCGTCGTCGGCGAGCGCATCGCGCAGCTCTTCGAGCGCGCGCGCGAGCGCAAGCTGCCCTGCGTCGTGTTCACCGCGAGCGGCGGCGCGCGCATGGAAGAAGGCATGCTGGCCTTGATGCAGATGGCGAAGACGACGCTCGCCGTCCGCCGCTTCCGCGACGCCGGCGGGTATTATCTGAGCGTGCTGACCGATCCGACCACCGGCGGCGTGTCGGCGTCGTTCGCGTTCCAGGCCGACGTCGTGCTCGCCGAGGCGCGCGCCGCGATCGGCTTCGCCGGCCGCCGCGTGATCGAGCAGACGATCCGCCAGAAGCTGCCGGACAATTTTCAAACCGCGGAGTTCTTGCTCGAGAAGGGCGCGATCGACATGGTCGTCGAGCGCGCCGAGCTCAAGAACAAGCTCGTGCGGCTGCTCGATTACGGCGTGGGCGCGCGCCGCCCGCTCAACGGACAGGCCGGCGCCGTGGCGCCCGCACCGCAGCCGGGCTCCACGGAGACGCACGCGTGAACGTCATCGTCGAGCGCGAGAAGGGACTGCTGCAACTCGAGCAGCGCATCGAGGAGCTCAAGTCGCAGGCCGCCCAGCAGCCGGTTGACATGACGGCCGAGATTCGCGGGCTCGAAAACAAGTACGCGCAGATCCAGCGCGAGGTATTCGGCACCATGACGCCGTGGCAGCGCGTCAATATGGCCCGCCATCCGAAACGGCCGCTCGGCTCGGACTACATCCGGGGGCTCGACCAGTTCGACGAGCTGCACGGCGACCGCCACTTCCGCGACGACCACGCGATCGTCGCCGGCTTCGCGAAGCTTGCGGGCCGTCGCGTGATGGCGATCGCGCAAGACAAGGGCCGCGACACGAAGGAGAAGGTCTACCGCAATTTCGGCATGCCGTCGCCGGAGGGCTATCGCAAGGTGATCCGCCTGGTGCAGCTTGCCGATCATCTCGGCTTGCCCGTGGTGACCTTCGTCGATACCAGCGGCGCCGATCCGGGCATCGGCTCCGAGGAGCGCGCGCAGTCCGAGGCGATCGCGCAGTCGCTGTACGAGCTGGCCGACGCGCACGTGCCGATCGTGGCCACGATCATCGGCGAGGGCGGCTCGGGCGGAGCGCTGGCGCTGGCGCTGGCCGACCGGGTGATGATGCTCGAGCACGCCGTCTATTCCGTCGCGTCGCCCGAGGGTGCCGCCGCGATTCTGTGGGGCGACGCCGCCCGCGCGGAAGAAGCGGCCACGCGGTTGAAGCTGACGTCCGATGACCTGCTCGCGTTCGGGATCGTCGACGAGGTGATCTCGGAGCCGCTCGGCGGCGCGCACCGCGATTCGGCCGGGACCGTCGCGCGCGTCCTCGACGCGGTCTCGCGCGCGCTCGACACGCTCGTGACCGTCGCGCCGGACGAACTGCGCGACGCGCGCTACCGCAAATTCCGCCGCATCGGAGCCGGAGCCTGATGAACGGCTCGGCGTGGGTCCGTGTGCTCGGCCGGATCGGCGTCGTCGGCGTCGCGCTCATCGTCCTCTCGCTGATCGGCGTGCAGTACGCGCACGTCATCGGGCGCAACGTCGCGCTCGCGCACCAGCTGCGCGACACCGAGCACGACATCGTCACGCTCAAGGCGCGCAAGGCGGAGCAGCAGCGTGAGATACGCCGCTTGTCCGACCCGCGCGGCGCGATCCCGGAAATCCACGACCGCCTGCACCTCGTCGGCGACAAAGAAGCGATCATCTACCTCAAGCACGGCCCCGCGCAAAAGCCCGAGCGCCGAGCGTCGCAGCCGTGAGCGAACGCGTCCGCGGCAGCGTGATCAACGTCCATAACCTGGGCGCGATCGTACGGCTGGAGGATGGCCGGCTCGTTGCCGCCCCGATCGGGGACGTCAACAAGAACCGCGCCGCATACACCCGGGCGCTGGAGCACAAGGACGCGACGCTGCCGTTCGACCTCGTCGGTAAGATGGTTGTGATCGCGCAGACGCGCATCGACGAGGTCGCGCCGACCACCGGCGTCCCGCCGCTGACCGACCCGTCGTTCGAAGCGCAGATCGCGCAATATCTCAAATCGACCGAGGAATGGGCGCCGTCGGACCGGCCGCAGCCGTTCGAGCGGCATCTCGTGCGCAAGCGCCAGCGCGCGAAGTACTTCGAAAGCCGCGCCGAGTCGTGAAAGAGGCGCGCGTCGATCCGGCTAACGTCCCGGGCTCATTCGTACGCCTGCAAGGCACGTACGCGAGCCTGCGCGCGGCCGAGCAGCGCGTGGCCGACTTCATCCTCGCGCATCCCGACGAGCTGATCTACCTCACCGTTACCGAACTGGCCGACCGCACGCATACCAGCGAGTCGACGGTGGTGCGGCTGTGCCAGAAGATCGGATATAAGGGCTACCAGGAGTTCAAGATCGTGCTCGCGCGCGATCTCGTCGAGCCGGCTACCGCCATCTACGCGGCAATCGAGCCCGGCGACGACCTCGCGACGGTGAAAACGAAAGTCTTCCAGGCCAACGCGCAGGCGCTGCGCGACACGCTCGAAGTGCTGGACGACACCGCGCTGCAGCGCGCGGTCGACACGGTCGCCGCCGCGCGGCGGCTCGAGATCTACGGCGTCGGCGGCAGCAGCCCGCTCGCGATGGACGCATACCACAAGTTCGTCAAGCTAGGCGTCCCGGCGGTCGCGCTGTCGGACGGCGATCTCATGGCGATGTCGTCGTCGCTCCTCGGCGAGGGCGACGTCGCGCTGGGTATCTCGCACACGGGCGCGAGCCGCGACGTCACGGACGCGCTCGGCCGCGCGAAACGCCACGGTGCGGCGACGATCTGCATCACGCACCGCTCGTCCTCGCCGATCACGAAGGTGTCCGACGTCGTCCTGGTCACCGCGGCGCAGCAAACGGCGTTCAGCAGCGACGCGAGCTCGAGCCGAATCGCGCAGCTCGCGGTGATCGACACGCTATACGTCGGCGTCGCGCACAAGAACCACGCGCGCTCGCTCGAGATGATCGAGCGCACCCGCGAAGCGACCGCCGCCAAACGCTACCATTAGCCGGCGGCTGGCGCGTGTCGGGCCGGCGCGCGGGTCAGCGCTTCGATGCAGAGCACCGCGTGACGACCGAAGCACTGCTCTTCCTGGGCGAGCTCGATCCCGACGCGATCGGCCCGTCGCTCGAGCACGCGACGCACTACGAGCCGACGCCCGTCGCGCAGGCCGAGGCGCTGCTGGACGCGTCCCCGCTCGCACCTGAGCGCGCGACGTTCGTCGACCTGGGCGCGGGCATGGGGCGCGCCGTGCTACTCGCCGCGCGGCGCGCGTTCCGCGCGGTGATCGGCGTGGAGATATCGCCCGCGCTGGTGGAGATCGCACGCGAGAACCTCACGACGGTGCGCGATCCGCGGCGCGTCGCGCGCGACATGAAGATCGTCGCCGCCGACGCCGCCGAATACGATTTCCCGCGCGGCGACCTGGTCGTGTTCATGTACAACCCGTTCCACGGCCCGGTGTTCGAACGCGTGCTCGCCAACTTGCGCGCAGCGGCGGCGTCGCGCGAGATCGTGGTGCTGTACCACACGGCGGTCGAACGCGCCGCAATCGACGCAACCAACGCCTTCGAGCTCATCGCGGATCTCGGCTTCGGTTTGGCCTATCGTCTGAAATGACCCGGGCGCAGCGCGTATGCGGGTCGCTTCGCCCGACCGCGCGAATGGCCCGCCGGTGATCCGCGCGTTGTTCTCCATTGGCACGAACTCCACGCGGCTGCTGGTCCTCGACGGTGACCGGCGGCTCGCGGCGGAGTCGCGCGGCACGCGGATCGGCACAGGCATCCGCGAACGCGGCACGCTCGACCCGGCGGCACGCGAGCGAACGCTCGCGGCGATCGATGAATACGTGCACATGGCTCGTGGTCTCGGCGTCACGGCAGCCGACTCCATCGCAACGAGCGCGCTGCGGCGCGCCAGCGACGGCGCGGAGTTTTCCGCGCAGGTCGCCGAACGCGTCGGCATCGCGCCGCGCGTGCTCGCAGGCGAAGAAGAGGCGACGTACTCGTTTTTGGGCGCGACCGCATCGCGCGACGGCGACGACCCGATCGCGGTGCTCGACGTGGGCGGCGGCAGCGCGGAAGTGGCGATCGACGTCCCGCCGCACGCTCGCGCAAACGGCAAGGTCGCGCGGGCGCTATCGGTCGAGATCGGCGCGGTACGGCTGTCGGAGCGCCATCCGGCGCTGCTCGGCGGACGCGCGCTCGAACCGGAAGAACGGCGCGCGCTCGAGCGCGAAGCGCGTGCCGATGCGACAACGGTGCTGCAGCCGTTCCGCGCGATGCGCGGCGTCGCCGAGCTGATCGCGGTCGGGGGCACGGTGTTCACCGCGGCGGCGATGATCGCCGGCGGCGTGCGCGACGGCGCGTCGATGACGCATGCCGACTGCCTTCGGCTGATCGACGGCCTGCTGGCACGCGAGCTCGGCGACCGCAAGACGATGCCGCATATTCGGCCGCAGCGCGCGGACATCTTACCGGCAGGGCTGGTGATCGTCGATGAAGCGTGCCGGTTGCTCGGCGTCGACTCGTTCACCGTGAGCGAAGCGGATCTGCTGCTCGGCTATTCGACGTCGCCGGCGTTTCGAGCGGTTCCGTTCCCGCCGCATCGCTAGCCGTCGCGCCGAGCCGCAGGCAGGGATAGACGCAACGGAACATAAACGCGGCCGTTCCCCCACGGAACATGAGCGCTCAAGCCGCGCTCGAGGGTCGACCACCATTTCGAAGACCGCGTGCATCATCCCATGGACCAACCTCGTCATCAACCCGAATGGCCAGGCGACGTTCTGCTGCGAAATCCCGACGCCGATGACCGTCAACGGTCGTACGGGGAGCATCTACAGCGACTCGCTCGACGATTTGTGGAACGCCGACGAGATCGTCGACGTGCGCGCGCAAATGGCGCGCGGCGAGCAGCCCGCGGCATGCGGTAGCTGCTGGAAGCGCGAGGCGATGGGCGGCGCCAGCCGGCGGCTGCTCATCAACTCCGTGTACCGCGGCCTGGACGGCGGGCTCGCCGTCGAATCGCTGCCCGACGAAGGCGCTGCAACGGGCTACCGGCTCGAGCGCCGGCCCGATTGGTTCGTGCTGGAGCTCGGCAACGTCTGCAACTTGAAATGCCGCAGCTGCGTCCCGCTGCTCAGCACGAGGATCGCCGCAGACCGCGTTCACCGGGCGTGGGTCGGCGGCGGTTTGGAGAAACCCAGGTCCGCTTGGTTCGACGACGTCGACGCGATGGCCGACATGGTCGCGAGCGGGTGCGACGACAACGCGATGCTGTCGCTCATGGGCGGCGAGCCGTTTCTCATCAGCTGCACGTGGCGTCTTCTGAGCGCGCTCGTGGAGCGCGGCGTGGCGCGGCGGCTCTACGTGGGCTTGGCGACCAACGGCCAGCAGCGCAGCGAAAAGCTCGCTGAGCTCGCGCCGCACTTTCGCGGCTTCAACCTGTCGCTGAGCATCGACGCGCACGGCAAGCTCTACGAGTACATGCGCAGCGGCGCGAGCTGGAGCAAATTCGTCGACAACCTGCGCTGGTTCCGGCACATCCCCAACGTCGATCTCGCCATCGTGCCGACGCTGCAGAACTGCAACGTGCTCGACATCGTGCCGTTGCTGCGCTTCGTCGACGAGCACGATCTGCCGCTGGGCTACAACGTCCTTACCAAGCCCGCGCGCTTGAGCCCCACGAATCTGCCGCCGAGCGTCCGCCGCATCGCGGCCCGGCGCATCCGCCACTACCTCGACACCGAATGCAAGCCGGTGAACCTGGCCGTCGTTCGCAGCTATTATGAATGCCTCGAGGAGGCCGGCGACGAGTTCGACCCCGAGGTGTTCGCCGAGTTCATGACGTTCACCAACGACCTGGACGCGGACCGCGGCGAGAGCTTGCACGACGTCGCACCGGAGCTCGTCGCGCTGGTGCGCGCGGCCGGCTTAGAATGGTCGAACGACCGGCGCTACGTCCCCGCCGCCGCTGCCGCTGGGGCGGCGCTGCTGCCGGCCGACGCGCTGCAGCGCGTCAATCGCACGGTCTCACCGCGCGACGTCATCTTCCCGGGGTTCGAGGCCGCTCGGCCGGACGCATATTTCACGTCCGCCGTGAGCCAGCTCGACGAGATCGACGCGCTGCTGCGGCAGCACGGCCATGCGGGCCTTGCGGGGAGCCGCGCCGTCGCCGACTTCGCATGCCACTTCGGGCGCATGACGCGCGCACTGCGCGTGGCGCTGCCGCACAGTGCCGTGTATGCGTGCGACATCGACGCCGACGCCGTCCGGTTCTGCGCCGGCGAGCTGGGCGCGCTGCCCGTCGTCACCAGCTGGCGGCCCGACGAGCAACGCTTGCCGGAAGATCTCGATGCGGTGGTGTGCGTGTCGTTGCTCACGCACACGCCGCTCGCTCACTGGCGCCGCGCGCTGCGCGCATGGGCGCGGATGCTGCGGCCGGGCGGCGTGGCGGCGTTCACCTACCTTTCCGAGCGCCGTGTCGCCGCGTGGCTCGATGCGGAGATGGAGCACTACGGAACGTATCCGCAGGAGGCGCGCGCGGCAACTGCGCATGCGGTGCGCGAGCACGGCTTCGGCTTTGTCGCGCTGACGTCGGAGTACGGCGGCGAAGCGTTCTACGGGATCGCGTTTGCCACGCCCGAGGTCGTTGAACGGGAGGTGGCCGCGGCGGGTCTCGAGCTCGTCGTGCTGCCTGCCGATACGAACGCCGTTTTCGGACAAGACCTGGCCCTGGTGCGCAGACCGCGAGCGGCGCACGCTCCGCAAGCGACGGTCCCGGCGGTTCAGCGCGACGTCTCGTTGGTGGCGCTGTACGACCCCCGCTGCTACGCACCGGCGAACGCCGCCGAAGGTGCGCGCGACGAAAGCTTCTGGGCGCGCTTGCTCGCGGCCGAACCGGGGCGTCCGCTCCCGACCGAACTGGGCTTTGGCGACCCGCGCGTACC
This sequence comes from Vulcanimicrobiota bacterium, assembly GCA_963792235.1. GTDB lineage: Bacteria > Vulcanimicrobiota > Vulcanimicrobiia > Vulcanimicrobiales > Vulcanimicrobiaceae > Vulcanimicrobium. Next base: position 247,537 of record CAWBVR010000026.1, on the reverse strand, counting down.
CGAGGTGCGTGAGGCGCAGGCCGCACTGGCCCGCGAGCACGCGGTCGACGCGTTCTGCTACCTGTACCCGTGGGGCGTTGACGGCCCGCTCTGGGATGCGCCGCTGGGCGACCTGATCGCCACGGGCCGCCCGGACTTTCCGTTCTGCGTGATGATCGCGGTGGAGGGCCGCGAGGCGATTACCGACGACGCCGCAGCGGAGATGCTGGACCGCCTCGCCGGCGCGCTGCGCGACCGTCGCTACCTCCAGGTTGACGGCCGAAGCCTGCTCGTCGTGCGCGACCTTCACCGGTTCAGCCGGCCGCGCGCCGTCGCCGCCGCCTGGCGCGCGGCCGCTGCGGCGCACGGTCTCGGTGAGTTGCATCTCTGTGCCGCCGAGCCCGCACCCGGCGACTCCCCGGCGGACCTCGGCTTCGACTCGTTTCTCGAAGTGCCGCACCCGGCCGCCGATCCGGCTCAAGCGGCCGCCGCGGCGCTCGCCCGGCCCTGGCCGTCGCATCGCCTTTTCCGCGCGGTCGAGTGCCGCCGCGACGCCGCGGACCCGACCTCCGCCGCGCTGTACGAGCACTGGCTGCACGCCGTGGTCGACGCGACGCGGCGCCGCGCGGAGAAGCTCGTTTTCATCGACGCCTGGAATGCGTGGCCGCGCGGCGCCTACCTTGAACCGGACGACGGGGGAGGCCGCGACGCGCTGCTCGCGACGCGCCGCGCCGCGCGCGGACCCCGCAGCGCGCCGGTGCTGCTGCGCCGTTTGCGCGACGCCCTGGACACGGTCGACGAGCCGGTCGCGGCCGCGCTCGGCGAGCTCGAACAGGTCGTGGAGATGCAGGCGCACGCGCGCGACCGCCTGCAGAACAGCATCGAAGCGATGCTGGGCCGGTATCAGGCGCCGGATGAAACGCTGCGCTCGATACCCGTGCCCAGTCGTCAGCTCCCGCCGTCCGGCGGACACCTCTACCTCGGCAACGTCGGCGGCGTCGAGGTGGCGGCAATGTCCGAGAACGCCGAGCCGATCACGTTGTGCGGCGAGAGCGTCCGCGTGGCGGGTTGGGCGCACGCCGCCGACTGCGCACCCGGCGAGGTCGATCTCTTCGTCGCTTTGGAGTCGGTCGACGGGACCGAAGATCGCGTCGTACGCGCCGCCGAGCGCCTCGCCAGGCCGGACGTCCCCGCGGCCTTTCCGCAGTACCACGCGAACTGCGGCTTCGACGTGGTCGTCAACATCGCGGACCTGCCGCTGGGGGTCTACCGGGTCGCGGTCGTGCAGCGCACGCCCGACGCCACGTATCGCGACCTGTCGCCGGTGTCGGTCGAACGCAGCGGAGCACCTTGTTCGAGCGCCTGAGCTGGCATCCCGATCGCGCGCTCCTTGGCGACCTCGTCTTCCGCCTGGAGCAGTCGAAGGACGATAGCTGGGAGCTCGGCGACGCGTGCTTCGCGCTCTACAAGAACCGCCAGCTGATCGACCAGTTCGAACGCTTTTGGGCCACGACCGATTTCCGCCCGCGGCGCGTGCTGGAGATCGGCATCTGGGACGGCGGCAGCACGGCGCTTTGGTATGAGACGCTGCAGCCCGAGCGCATCGTCGCGATCGACTCGATGGACCGCGAGGACAGCGCGTACTTTCGCCAATACCTCGCGGCCAACAGGTTGGAGGACCGTATTCGGACGCGCTGGCGCACCAGTCAGGCGGACCGTGCGGCGCTGCTGGAGATCGTCGAGCGCGACCTCGGCGGCGGGGTCGATCTCGTCATCGACGACGGCTCGCATCTCTACGCGCCGACGCGCGCCAGCTTCGAAACGCTGTTTCCGCTGCTGCCGCCCGGCGGTTTGTACATCATCGAAGATTGGGCTTGGGAACATTGGCCCGAGTTTGCGGACCCGTCGAATTTCTGGGCCGGCGAGGAGGGGCTCTCGTCGCTCGTCGGCGACTTGGTCGCGGCGACCGGCACGTCGCGCGAACTCGTGCGGCGGCTCGCGGTGCACGAGGGCTTTGTCGTCGCCGAGCGCGGCGACGGTGCGGTGAACGCGCACGAATTCCGGCTTGCAGACTACATCCGCCGCCGCGAGTGGCGTGCTCCGTCCGCTGCGCCGCGGTCAGAGCCGGACGTCAAGCTCTTCGCGTTTTACTTGCCGCAGTTTCATCCGATCCCGGAGAACGACCGCTGGTGGGGCACCGGCTTCACCGAGTGGTCGCGCGTGACGCGCGCACGACCGCAGTTCGCCGATCATTATCAGCCGCATCTTCCGGAGCGGCTCGGCTTGTACGACTTGCGCCTGCCGGAGACGCGGCTGCGCCAGGCGGCGCTCGCGCGCAGCTACGGGATTCACGGCTTCTGCTATTACTACTATTCGTTCGGCACGAAGACGCTGCTCGAACGGCCGGCGGCGGAGATGCTCGCGAGCGGCGAGCCCGATTTTCCGTTCTGTCTGTGCTGGGCGAACGAGAACTGGACGCGGCGCTGGGACGGTGACGAGCGCGAGCTGCTCATCGAACAGCGTTACGGCCCCGAGCTCGACGAGGGCTTGATCGACGAGCTCATGCCGTTCTTCCTCGACCGCCGCTACCTGCGCGTGCGCGGCGCGCCGGTCCTCGTGGTCTACCGGCCCGGTGCGCTGCCCGGACCGCACGCGACGATCGCGCGGTGGCGCCGCGCAGCGCGCGAACGGGGACTGCCGGACCTGCATGTCGTGGCGGCGCTGACGTTCGGCCTCCAAGACCCGCGCCCGCTGGGCTTCGATGCCGCGGTCGAGTTCCCGCCGCACGGCGAGGACGTGGTCGAGAACCGGTCCGTGGTCGATGCCGTCGAGCCGGGTTTTACCGGCGCGGTCGCGAGCTACCAAGGGGTGGTCGATCGGCAGATCGCGCGCGCGCCGCGCCCCTTTCGCGTGTACCGCGCGGCAATGGCCGGTTGGGACAACACGGCGCGGCTCGGGCGGAACGCGACGATCTTCCACGACGCCTCACCCGGCGCGTACGAGCAGTGGCTGCGTGCGCTCGTCGCTGAGGCGCGGCTCGGGCATCCCGACTACCGGCTCGTGTTCGTCAACGCGTGGAACGAGTGGGCCGAAGGCGCGCACCTCGAACCCGACCAGCGCTTCGGGACCGGTTACCTCGAAGCCACGCGCCGCGCGCTCGCGCCGTGAGAGCAGTAGCGCGCTGCTGCGGCGAAGCGCAGCGCGGGATGATGGTGGAATCGGTAGACACAGCAGACTTAAAATTTGCTGCCCGCAAGGGCGTCCGGGTTCAAATCCCGGTCATCCCATCAAAAGGGCGCGCAAACTTTCGGTAAGCCGCACAATATCCACCTCGGGCCCCCTCAGCACGCGGTAAGAAGTAAAGGTGCCCCAGCCTCGTTAAGCGTAGTAACCTCCCCATCGCCTTTATAGGGCGATAATACGAGGGGTGGGACGATGATTGCTAGGCGGCTCCTTACGTCCGCTGGGCCGGCCGTTCTCTGTGCGGTTCTGCTCGCGTCGTGCGGCGGAGGAGGTGGCGGTAGCCTGACTCCACCACCGGTCGGCAGTTCTCCGACGCCCGGGGTGCTCACCGCGACGGTCCCGATCGTCGCCGCGCAAGGCGGAACCGTAAGCCTTTCCGACGGCAGCGGCGTGAACATCCCGGCCGGATTTCTCGCCGCCGATGGCAACGTCACGCTCAGCCTCAACTCCCAAGGCTCGGCGGCCGCGGTTCCAGGCTGGGTGGCAGCGTCGGGGGATCTGACGCTCTCTTTCAGCTCCCCGCTCGCCGCGGTTCAGCGGCGTGCGAACGGGACGACACGCGCGCTTAGCATCGGCAACGTCACGCTGACACAGGCGTTTGCGGCGGCGAATCGCGCCGCCATTCTTCTCTCGAGCGCGTTGCAGATCACGCCTCGCACATCCGATGGGTCGACGCCCGTTCTCAGTCCCGACATGACGGTTGATCCCAACAAGAACGTGGTGACCGCGTCGCTGTCGCCGTCGGTCTTCACGAACTCGACCGCGATGACGTCAACGATCCAATTCGCTCCGCAGTACGCCGCGCATTCTGCAGCTGCGCAATACTTCGACACGACGGCAAACGTGTGGTCAGATACCGCGGTCCCGCTCGCACGCAACAAGCGTACCCTGGTTTTGGTACATGGTATCTTCAGCTCCGCGAAAAGCACCTTCCCTTGCGCCGGTTCGATCAGAGCTCTCGGCAATTACGATCAGGTGATCGGGTTCACGTACGACTGGAGCACGCCCCTCGGCACGATGAGGAAACAGTTTGCCGATTTCGTGAACAATCTGCCGCCTCAGGATTGGATCGACATCGAAGCGCATAGCTACGGAACCGACGTCGTTCTCGAATCGCTCAAAGACATCCACGCACCGGTCAAGAACGTCATCCTCCTGGCGGGTCCGCTGCCGCTCAACGGCATGCCGCTTGCAACGGCACCGGGCTTCTTGCGCTCCTTTATCCTGACCGCAGTGAAGTACCATCTCTGGAATCCGGACAACACAGATCCGGGTTCGATCGACCGTGCCGGCAGGTCCGGGATGCTGTCTTCGCTGGGAACGGGCAGCAACGAGATGAAGACCGTGGTGGATCTCGTCAAGAGCATACCGCAACCGCCGAAGTTCATCGAGGCTGCGGGCACCGTCCCGTTTTTCTTCGAACCAGGCTTTGTTGCCGCCTATTTCAATCTCGTCCCGCCGAGCGCCGAATACGATGGCATCATCGAGCGGAAAAGCGCATTGAGCTCGGACTTCATCGGTGCCGGCCCGCTGCCGATCAGCATGGGGTTCCCATATAACCATCAAGATGTGGTTTGCAGTTCGAAAAACGGAGAAGTTCAGAACTTCGTAGCGTCCAGCTTGCTGATGCCGGTCGTGGCTGGCGTTCCGTCGCTATCGTTTACGCAGACCGGGGCTGCCAATGCGCAGCAGTTCGGCGTCAGCCAGAAGAACCGTACGGGCGCGTTCAGCTTGGCGCCTGGGACCAATGGTGCGGTTGCGACCGCGCGGATTTCCGACGCGACGGTGACGGTGACGCCGGTGGGCCAGGGTTCGACGACGGTTACCGTTGTCGGCGACAGCGGAGTTTCGGTGACGGTTTCGATCTCCGTTTCGCAGGCGCTCGGACAAGTAACCGCGAGCGTCTCGTCGCTCTCGTTCACGCAAACGGGCGCAGCGAACGCCCAGCAGTTCACGGTGAGCCAAGCGAACTATGCCGGAGCGTTCACATTGTCTCCCGGAATCAACAGCGCAATCGCGACGGCGCAGATTTCGGGCAGCATCGTGACCGTCACGCCTGTCGCCTCCGGCTCGACGAGCGTCACCGTTGCGGGCGGCGCAGGTCAGTCCGTGACCGTGCCTATCTCTGTGTCGCAGTCAACATCGACGACGTTGGCCTCGGGGCTCTACAGCCCGGGGCCGCTCGTCCTTCAGTCCGGCTATCTGTACATCGCCGACTTCGGATCGCTGGACCGGATCCCGACCGGCGGCGGAGCGCTCCAGCAGCTGGTGACGAATCAAACGACATTCGACAGCGGATCGACACGCGGGATCGATCGCTTCGCGTTCTCCGGCGCTAACATTTATTATGGCTTCGGCGGATACGTCAGCTATTTCATCGACGAACTCCCCAATAGCACAGGGCCTCCGGCGCAAATCGCGACTCCGAGCGGCGGCGTCTTCACCGGTATCATCGGAGCGAACCTCTACTACTCGAATGGGTTCTGCTGCATCATGCAACAGCCGCTCAGCGGTGGTTCCGCGACCACGGCGCTTTCGGGCGTGTGGGTGCGTTCGGTGGCCGTCGATAATTCAGCGATCTACTTCGTCGACTATCGGTCCAAGAACGTCGATCGTTTCGATGTGGCGACCGGCACCCTCACGCCCTTGATTACCGGCAATTCGCTCGAGGGAAGTATCACGATCGACCAACAGAACGTGTACTTCGCTCTTGGCACAACCATCAGCAAGGTATCGAAACAAGGCGGCTCCGTTGCGGTGTTATACACCGGCCAAAGCCTTCAGCTGCTGGCGGCGGATGGAGCGCGCGTCTTTTTCGCCGAGAACGGCAATCTTCGACTGGTCCCTGCCGGCGGTGGGGCGGCGCAAACGCTGGTATCCGGAGCGTCGCCAGCGGCGGCCGTCAGCGACGGTACCTATCTGTACTGGGCCAATTCGTCGGGCCCAGGCGCGGCGAACGTGTATCGGCTTCAGCTATGACGGGCCGACCAACGCGTCACAGGGGAGCTTGACCGCCTGGTTTTAACCTATTATTTCGAACAGGTGGGAGGGGTCGTAGGGTCCGTGTCCCGAACCTGTCCAAGTTCCCGACGACACCCGGCGAGCTGCCGGGTTTCGTGTGTCCGGAGGTCCCGCCGCTGAAGATCCTCGTCACCGTCAAGCTCGTCCCCGATACGAATGCCGACAAGCGCATCGATCCGGCGACCAAGCGCCTGGTCCGTACCGGCGTCGAAACGGTTCTCAACCCGTTCGACGAGTACGCGATCGAAGCTGCGCTGCAGCTCAAAGAGAAGCTCAACGATGGTTCCACGGTGACCATCGTCTCGATGACCCCCGCGACCGGTAAGGAAATCGTTCGCAAAGCGCTTGCGATGGGCGCCGACGACGCGGTCATGTTGTCCGACGACGCCGTCGGCGGCAGCGACCTGTGGGGCACGGCCGTCGCGCTCGCCGCCACGATCAAGGCGCAGAACCCCGATCTCGTAATCACCGGGACGCAGTCGACCGACGCGATCAGCGGCGATCTGCCGGGGATGCTGGCCGAGAAGCTCGGCTACCCCGGGCTGACGTACGCGCGCAAGATCGAGGTGGCCGACGGCCGCGTGCGCGTGCAGCGCGAGACCGAGACCGGCTACATGACGCTCTCCGCCGCGCTGCCCGCCGTCGTGAGCGTGACGAAGTCCGCCAACGAGCCGCGCTATCCGTCGCTCAAAGGCATCATGGGGGCCAAGAAAAAGGAGATCAAGCAGCTCGCCGTCGCCGATCTCGGCTTGACGGTCGCCGTCGGAACCGACGGTGCGAAGGCGCAGCTCACCGATCTCGCCACGCCGCCCTCGCGCGCGAAGGGACAAGTCATCCAGGCCCCCGACCCCGCCGAAGGCGCGAAAGCCATCGTGCAGTTCCTCAAAGACCGGAAATTCCTGTGATTTGCAAGCATGTCGTTGCGGGCTCCCTCGGGGCATCCCGCCCTGCCCGTATCCTTCTGAGCCCGCGTGTTTGGGGGCCCCGCGCCGAAGGCGTGGGGGGCGCGCAGCCTGGGGCGGAGCGCCGTTAGCATGAAAAACGTGATCGCGTTCATCGAGCACAAGCACGGCAACGTCCGGCGCTCATCGCTCGAAGCCGCCACGCAAGCGCGCACGCTCGCCGATCAGCTCGGCGGCAAGGCGCTTGCGGTCGTCGCGGGCGACGGTGCGCAACAAGCCGCCGAGACGCTCAAAAAGTATCCGCTCGACCAGATCCACGTCTTGGCGGAAGACCGCTTCATCGACGGCGCCGTCGATGCGATGGAGTCCGTCGCGAAAGCCGCAGGGCCGTCGCTGGTGCTGGTCGGCAACACGATGATCGGGCGCGACGTCGGCTCGCGGTTCGCGGCCCGCGTCGACTGCGGCATCAACGCCGACGTCGTCGAGTTCAAGACCGGCGGCGGCGAGGTTTCGTGCGTCATGCCGAAGCTTGGCGGCTTGGTCATCACGACGTGCAAGCTCACGGGCTCGGACTTTGGGGTGGCAGCTATTCGGCCGAACGTTTTCGCCGCGAAGGAAACTTCCGGAGCCGGTGAGATCGTTCAGATTGCGTCGAGCGGCAAGGCCTCCACGGTGACCGTGGAGGACGAGGTCGAGGAAGCCGCTGCGGAGCTCGGCGTCGAAGAGGCGTCGGTCGTCGTCAGCGGCGGTCGCGGCATGGGCGGTCCGGAACCGTTCACCACGATCCTCAAGGACCTCGCCGAAGCGTTCGGCGGTGCGGTGGGCGCCTCGCGCGCGGCGGTCGACGCCGGCTGGGTGTCTCACGGACACCAAGTCGGGCAGACCGGCAAAACCATCAGCCCGCAACTCTACATCGCGGTCGGTATCTCGGGCGCGATTCAGCACAAGGTCGGCATGCGCACGTCCGAGACGATCGTCGCGATCAACAAGGACGGCTCAGCACCGATTTCCGAGTTCGCCGATCTCCTCGTCGCTGGAGACGCGTTCGCCATCGTTCCGGAGTTGACGAAGCTCGTCCGCGACGCGAAAGCCGTACACGCCTAGCATGAACCGCCGTCTTTTCCCCGTCGTCCTCAGCTTTGCAGCCGCCGCATTCGTTGCGGCCGTCGGCGTGCATCCGGGCGTCGCCGCTCCCAAACCGGCCGCAACGGCCACGCCTGCGGCCGCCGCGTCGCCGGCGGCCACGCCGGAGCCGCTCGACAAAGCGATCCCGCGGCTGGAAGCCAAGCTGAAGACCGATCCCAACGACAAGCAGTCGCTGACCGAGCTTTCGGCGGACTACTTGCAGATCAACCGCCCGGATCTTGCGATCAAGCTCACGCAGAAGCTCCTGGCGAGCGGTACGAAGACGGCGCAAGTCTACTACTTCGACGGCCTCGCGCAGGGCGGGCTCGGCCACCAAAAAGAAGCGCTCGCCGATCTGGAACAAGCGGCGAACCTGGAGCCGACCAACCCGGGCGTGCTCGGCACGCTGACCAGCAACTACCTACAGGCGAACCGGCCGCAGGACGCGGAGCGCGTCGCCAAGCGCGCCGTCACGTTCAACAAGGACGACAAGAACGCGTACCTCGCGTACGGCAACGTGCTCGCCGCCGAGGGCAAATTCGACGAAGCGCGCCAGCAGCTCGAGACCGCCGCGAAACTCGACCCCAAGGACGTGCGGCCCATCCTGCTCGAGGCGCAGACCTACATGAGCCAGAACGCCGTCGCGCTCGCGAGCGGCCTGTACGACCGCGCGATCGCAATCGATCCCACCAGCGTCGACGCGCTCATCGGCAAAGCGCGCGTGTCGGCGCAGCAGCACAACGTCAAGGATGCGATCGCTGCGTTCGAGCGCATCTACACGCTGCAGACCGATCCCAACGACAAGGTCGCGGTGATCGATCAGGAAGCCGCCGTGTACGCTGCCGAGAAGATGGCGCCCGAGGCCGACGCCGCGTTCAAGCGCGCGATCTCGGCATATCCCAACGTGCTGGGCGCGCACACCGCCTACGGCGAGTATCTGCTCAACATCAAGGACAACGCCGGTGCGGAGCGCGAGCTCGTCGCGGGCGCGGGACCCAACCGCGATCAGGCCGACGCGCTCGCGCGCTTGGGCCAGCTGTACGCGGGTCAGAGCCAGTACCAGAAGGCCATCGATCAGTTCAAGCGCATCACGGAGATCGCGCCGCAAGATCCGCGCTCGTTCCTGCTGCTCGGTGCGACGTACTCGGCGAACAAGCAGTACGGACCGGCCGCGGCCGCGTTCAAGCAATCGTATTCGTTGCAGCACACGCCCGATGCGCTGCTCGGCCTCGGTCAAGCCGATCTGCAGACGCGCAACTACAGCGAGTGCGCGCAAGTGTACGAAGCGATCGACCGGGGCGCCCCGGACATCGCGCGCCAGAACCCGCAGGTGCTCTTCGGCCTGGGCCAGTGCTACCAGGGTACGAAGCAGCCCGACAAGGCGAAGGCCGCATACCAGCGCGTGCTCGCGATGGTGAAGCCCGGCTCGCAGGCGGCCAACGAGATCAAGTCGCTCATCGCCGCGATCGACCGCCAGCAGAAAAAACCGGCTCCGGCACCGACGAAGAAGCCGACGGCCACGTCCAAGAAATAACGCGATGCTCGTCGCGTACGACGACGGCCTCACCGCACACCTGAGCGGGGTTCCGCACCCGGAACAACCGGATCGCGTGCGCGTCGTCGCCGACGAGCTGCGGCGCCGCGGGATGCTCGGCGAGCGCGTCGATGCGCGCGTCGCGCGCCCCGACGAGCTCGCGCGCGTCCATCCGGCCGCGTACATCGAGCTGGTGCGGCGCACGTGCGAATCGCTGGAACCGGACGGCGTCACGCAGCTGGTCACCGGCGACACGCTCGTCGACGCCGGTTCGTACGAAGGCGCCGCGCGCGCCGCCGGCGCGACGCTCGTGGCGCTCGAAGCCGCCGTCGACGGGCGGCGCGGCGCGTTCGCGCTCGTGCGGCCGCCCGGCCATCACGCCGAGCCCGCGCGCGGGATGGGATTCTGCGTGTTCAACAACGCGGCGATCGCGGCGCGCACGTACGCGCGCGGCGAGGGCAAGCGCGTGCTGGTGCTCGACTTCGACTACCATCACGGCAACGGCACGCAGGCCGCGATCGGCGGCGGCGTGTCGTATCTGGGCTCGCACGCGGACCCCGCATATCCCGGCACCGGCGACCCGCGGGACAACCGCGTCGTGTCGGGCGCCGCGCTCGTCAACGTCCCGATCGACGCGCGCGGGATTTCGACCGAAGGCTTCATCGGCATCCACGCGCGCACGCTGCGCGCGCTCGCGGAGCGCATCCGCCCGCGCTTGATCGTCGTCTCCGCCGGCTACGACGTCGTCGCGGGCGACCCCGTCGGCGACTTGGGCGTCGACCCCGCGTTCGCGCGGCAGATGGGCCGGCTCGTGCGCGAGATCGCCGACGAGTACTGCGACGGCCGCGCGCTGTTCGTGCTCGAAGGCGGCTACGATCCGGCGACGCTCGCGACGTGCGTGGCGGAGACGATCCTGGGTTTCGAGGAAAACGTCGAAGCCGACAAAACCGACGTGCACGCCATCCCGCCGGCGCAGCGCGCGCTCGTGCGCGAGGTGGAAGAAGCAGCGCTCTGCGGAGTTTCGCGTTGAGCCCGCACATCGTCGGCATCGTCGTGCTCGTGCTGCGCATCGTGCTCGGTGCGATCTTCATCGTCGCCGGCGTTTCCAAGGTCGGCCACGCTGACATGTTCGCGGCGCAGATCGCAGGCTTTCGGATTTTGCCGCCGGCCGTTATCGCGCCGGTGGCGCTCGGGCTACCGTTTCTCGAGCTCTTGCTCGGCGGTTATCTGATCGTCGGGTTGTTCACGCGCGCGTCGGCCTGGGTCGCAGTGGTCTTGCTGGCCGCCTTCGACGCGGCGATCGCGTCGGCGGTGGTGCGCGGGATGACGGTCTCCTGCGGCTGCTTCGGCCCCAACGACGCCACCGTCACCACCTGGGCCGAGGTCGCGCGGGACGCGGTCTTCGTGCTGCTCGCCGTCATCGTCGCCCTGCGCGCCCCGGGGGCGCTCGCCCTCGACCGGAGAATCGGAACCGCACCATGAGCGCCAAGTCACCGTCATCGCCCGATCGCCGCAAGCTCATCATGTACGGCACGCTCGTCGTCGTCATCGTCGCGATCGTGTTCGCGGTCGGCTGGTCGTCGCGCGTGCAAAAAGCCGCGACCGACGTCCCGATCAGCGACTCCAAGCTGAAGGTGGGCGACACCGCGCCGGCGTTCTCGGTCGCGACCAACGGCGGCAACTTCGATCTCGCGCAGGTGTCGACGCCGGTGCTGCTCGAGGTGTTCGCAACGTGGTGCCCGCACTGTCAGCGTGAGACTGCCGTGCTCAACGACGTCGCGGCGAAATACACGGGCAAGCTCGCGATGGTCGCGGTGAGCGGCAGCCCCTATGGCGTGGACGGATCGTCGCCGGAGACGCAGAACGACGTCAACGGCTTCGGCGAGCACTTCCAAGTGAAATATCCGGTCGCGTTCGACCCGACGCTCCATGTGGCGCAGCTCTACATCAAGGGCGGGTTTCCCACCCTCGTGCTCATCGACAAGAACAAGAAGATCACGTGGATGAAGAGCGGCGAGGTCCCCGAGGCCGACATCACCAAGGCCATCGACCGCGTCATCTGACCGGTACGGCCGTCGCGGCGTCGCGCTCCAGCGCGCAGCGGACAGCGCCGACGAGCGCGGCGTTGCGCGTCGTCATCCCCCACTCCAGCTGATCGGCGCCGCGGCCGAACGCTGCGGTCGCGTTGCTGGAGCCGATCCACGCGGTGGCCCCCGCGAGCGCGAGCTTCTGGTTCGCGCCGCCCTCGCGCACCAGCACGCCATCGGCGGCCAAGTGCGCGATCGTGGCGGTCTCGCGCGGCGAGCGGTTGCGCGCAGGCGCGACGATCAGCGTCGCCTGCGCGCCGCCACGCACGTGGCGCCGCAGCGCCGCGGTGACCGGCGAGCCGCCCACGCGCTCGGTCTCGACGATCACCGGCGCATTCGGCGCGGCGTCGATGATGGCGGCCTCGCGGCGTAACGCCTCGGCCTTGCTCGTGGCGAGCGTTCTGCCGGCGCCGCCGAGACCCGCGAGCGCGTCGCGCACGAGCGCGACGTCGCGCGGGGCGGTATCCGCGACGACGATCTCGGGCCCGCGCTGCGTCCAGTTGCGGTCGTCGAGGTAGGCGACGCCGTCGCATACCACGGCCTTCATGTGAAACGGCACCGCGTCGCGCGCGAGCAGCGACACGCGCGCGCCCGCATCGCGCAGGACACGCGCCGCCGCGACGTTGTCGGGCGCGCGGTTGCCCGAGCCTTTGTACGGATTCGCCTGGAGCGTCACCGCGACGTGCGCGCCGCGATGCGCCGCGCCCGCGAGCGCGTCGCGCATCGGGCCGGGCGTGAGAAAGTACGAACCGAACGCGACGTCATGCGCAGACGCGATGCGCGTAAGGACGTCGGGAACGGACGATAATGAAAGTGTCACGCTCGCCGATCACGCGCGCGGCACCGACGACTAGTGCGCCGCTAGGGGATGACCGACGTTGCGATCTGAACGAGCTCTTTGAGGTCGAGGTCGGCGACGAGCGCGAACGCGAGTCCCTGTTCGCGCCACGCGAGCAGCGTCGTCGGGCCGTCGCGCACGTACTGGCCGTCGTGCTTGTCGAACGTGATCGCCTGGGCGCGCATGCCGGTGAAGTCGATCGCGCGATCCGTCGCATTCTCGAAGAGCGAGAGCGTACGAATCCCGTCGGAGTACAGCAAGTGCAGGTTGCGCATGCCTTTGATCTGCGAGATGTCGGCGCCGGACAGCACGAAGCCCTCGGGCAAATACTTCGGCGTCACGGGCTTGAAGCCGGCGTCGGGGATCGTGTTGGGCAGCGTGCGCGCTTCCTGATACGACCGGCCCCGCACCGTAGCGTAGCCTCGCGGCACGGTGGAACTGAAGATGGACGGTGGGATGTCGTCGGTGTAGCGGATGTCGTCGTAGCGCGTGCTCCACGCGAGCGACCCGTCGCTGTGGTATGCCTCTTTCGCGAGCACGACGTGCGTCTCCACGTCGATCCACAGCCGCATCGCGCGCTCTCCGGTGAAGCGGCTGACGAGATCGACCACGTCGACCTTGCGGTTCGCGGTGTTACCCGACGCGGTGCGCACCGCGCGGTAGTTGCCGTCGACGAGGGCGATGTCGTCCACGACCGCGACCGGGTCGACGGCGGCTTTGTTCTCGCTGACGACGACGCGCTTATGCTGCGGATCGACATCCCACGACGTTGCGCCGCGGCTGATGACGAACTGGCCGTACAGCACGCGCGGCGTGAGGTACGTACGGCGCGTCTGGTCCGGCGCGCGATGCTCGATCTGCGCTTCGAGGGCGAACGACCGCGTCTGACCGCCGCGAATCGACCACATCTTCCCGACGAACGACACGTGCTTGGGCGCGGCGACGGCCGCGACGAGCAGCGGTCTCGCATCGGTTCCCCCGGGCAGCATCGCAGCCGCATCAGCCGCGGGGCGGCCCTTTGCAGCCGGCGCGGGCGTGGGGCGTGATGCGGGCTTCGGCGGCGCAGCCGCGCGCGCCGCGGGTACGCTGAGCGCTAAGAGCGCAAGCGCCGCGACCGCGAGGCTAGCGGACCGCACCGCTGGCGTCGTCGAGTGTCGCGGCGTCGGCGGTATCGATGTACGAGGCGGCGGACGAGGCGGCGTTGCCGCCGTTCTGCGCGTCGCTGGTGTAGACGGCCGGCGAAGCGCCGGGCCCGAACGGGCTCTGCTGCGCCTCGGCGTTGTGCTCGTCGAGGAAATACGCGGCGTTCACCCCCGCGACGGCTGGCTGCTGATGCCGGACGACCGGGCCTAGGTACAAGACCAGCGCGACGGCGGCAGCGACGGGCAGCGCGACCCGGGGACCCCAGCCCGAGAGCAAGCGCTGCGACCACGACGGGTTCTCATGCCGCAGGGCGTCCCACACGCGCGCCCTCACCAGGGACGGCAGCTCGAGCTCCTCGGCGCGCGCCGCGGTGCGAAGCGCCTCGCCTAGCGCGGCCTCTTCATCGTAGAGCGCGCTGCACGCCGTACAGGTGGCGAGGTGCGCAAAAACGCCGGCGTCCGCTTGAGGGGTCAGCGCGCCGTGCAGGTAGTCGATGAGGGTCTCGCGGTCGTAATGCGTCGTCATTTTTGTTCCTGTTGCGCCCGGGTCACCAGCCGGCGAAGAAGTGCTCTTGCTCGGTGGAGCCGCGATCGGACCGTTCCGATCGAACATCCCATGATGTCGGCAATTTCCTGGTAGCTGTACTCCTCGATGTCGGCCAGAACAACGACTTGCCGCTGTTCCGGGGAGAGCTGAGCGAGCGCCTTCGCCAGCGGCTCTCCGAGCTGTCCCGCCACGTAGTCCTCGATGGGGTCGACGGCCAGCGGCCGATTCCCACCGTACTCCTGCGGGGCGTTGTCTTCGGGGATTTCTTCTTGGAAACGTCCTTTCCGTCGCCGAAGTTCATCCCGATACAAGTTCGTGACGATTCGGTAGATCCAGGAGAGGAAGGACGTCCCGGGCTGGAACGACCGCCACGCTCGGTAGACCCGGATGAAGGCGTCCTGGGTGAGGTCGCGAGCGTCCGCCTCGTTGCCGGTCAAGCGGTAGGCGAAGTTGTACGTTGCCTTGCCGTACTGGGTCATCGCCTGCTCGAGGAACGCCGAGGCTTCTCGCGTCGGCGGCTCGATCGGCTTGCGAGGGACCCCCATCGGGATCAGAGCCTTCGGGGCTCTGTCGGATTCGGCCTCGCGCGGAGGCCGCCGTTCACTTGCAGCTGTTCGCCGCCGGGATGATTACCTTGGACGCTGCGTCCTCATGCTTGGTGGTGAACGCCGCGATGTCGCCGAGGTCGCGGTCGAGCAGATGCGCGTCGTTGAGCGAGCTGACGGTCTTGTGCTGCGGGTCGAACGTCGTCTGCGTGTCGCGCAGGAAGCCGGACACCGGCGGCGGCGTCTCGAGCTGACCGGTGCGTCCGGCGGTAAGGTTCGGGTTGTTGCTCCGCTGCATGTTCAGTTCGCTCTCGCTGAGCTGGCCGAACCGGCGCATGCGTTCCGTCTCGACGAAACCGCTCATTGCGTTGAGCTGCACCTTTTGCGCGACGAGCACAGCGCTCAGCGTGGAGCGCAGATCGCGCAGCATCTTGGCGTCCTCGGGCTTCGCCGTGGCCGGGATGTCGAGTGCGGATGATTTGATCGCATCCGAGAGCGTGTCGACGTTCTTCACCATGAGATCGACTTCGTGGTCCATCTGCATCAAGTGAAGGTCGCGCGCCTCGTTCGAGTCTTTGACGACGTAATCGAAGATGCGCTTGCGCAAACCGCCGTACGTCTTGTCGTTCTTGAGCGCTGCGGCGACCGCGGGCGCGATGGCGCGCCGGATCGCGGTGCAGACCGGCTTCGACTTCACCGTGCCGATCACGGGCAGGGTCGTTGCCTGCGGGATCGGGTCGAGGTTGAACGGGTTGGTCGGCGCCGGCTTCGGGACCGGGACGGGCGTCGCGACGCCCAGCAAAAGCGCGCCGAGAGCGACGTATGCGAGCACCCCGCTTGCTTCGACGCGCCCGGGCCGGTTCCGTGCAGGGCGAGCGCCCCGGCGCAACCCGCGGAGGGACTTCGGCGCTCCTATGCCGATAGTTAGGCTTTCCTCACAGTCTCGGAGCGACGATGGCCGCGGTCCAGGCAACCTCACAATCGACCCCGGTTCCCGCTCGTCGCAGAGGCCTCTGGCGCTACCTCGCCGTGGCCGGGCCCGGGCTGATCGTCGCCTTCGCCGACACCGAGGCGGGCAGCGTCACGACCGCCGCGACGTCGGGCGCGCAGTTCGGGATGAAGCTCGTGCTGCTGCAAGTGCTCCTGATCGTCCCGCTCTTCGTCATCCAGGAGATGACGGTGCGGCTGGGGACCGTCACCGGCAAGGGCCACGCGCAGCTCATCCGGGAGCACTACGGCCTGGCCTGGACGTGGGTGTCGCTCGGGACGATGCTCCTGACGAACCTCGCCGCACTGGTGACCGAGTTCATCGGGATCGCCGGCGCGGCGCTGGTGTTCGGCATCCCGGTGGTGCCGATGATCGCCGTCTCGGCGACGCTGCTGATCGGGATCGCGTTCAGCGGGCGCTACAAGCGCGCGGAGGTCTTTGCGCTGGGCCTTTGTCTGCTCGAGCTGCTGTTCATCCCGGCCGCGTTCGCCGCGCATCCCGATCCCGGCGCGCTGTTGCGCGAGGGGCTGCTCGGAAACCAGCCGCTGGGCAATCGCGACTATCTGCTGCTCGTCGCAGGGAACATCGGCGCGGTCATCATGCCGTGGATGATCTTCTACCAGCAGTCGGCGACGGTGGACAAAGGGCTGCGGGTGAAGGATCTCAACCTCGCGCGGATCGACACCGCGTTCGGCGCCGTGCTCACCCAGGTCATCATGGTCGCGATCGTCGTGACGTGCGCCGCGACGCTGTTCGTCCATCATCAGAGCGTGTCGGACGCCGCGCACGCCGCCCTCGCCCTGGTGCCGCTCACGGGCTCGAAGCTCGCCGGCGTGGCGTTCGGTGCCGGGCTGCTGGGCGCGGCGCTCATCGGCGCGCTGGTGGTGTCGCTGGCGACCGCCTGGGCCTTCGGCGAGGCGTTCGCGTGGCGCTGCTCGCTCAACGCCGCCTGCTACGACGCGAAGCGCTTCTACGGGATGTACGCGGCGATGGTCATCGTCTCGGCGGGCATCGTCCTGATCCCACACCTGCCGCTCATCCGCATCACGGTGTGGGTGGAGGCCTTCAACGCGTTCGTGCTGCCCATCGTGCTCGGCTTTTTGGTGGTCATGGCCAACGACAAGAAGATCCTCGGCGACCGGGTCAACTCGCGGCTGGGCAACGCCGTTGCGATCGGCGTCGGGGTGATCTGCGTGGGCCTGGGCCTGTGGATGGGGACCCTGACGATCTTGGGCCGGGCCGGCTAGCTTACGAAAAGTTTATGCTCGGCCGATACTAACCATACGCGGCTCCGGCAGACGCCCGCCGGTGACCCGCGACGGGTGAGGGCGTCGGTTTGGAACGTCGTGCGCTTCGCGCGCGCGGCGAGCACGTCATGGGATCGGTTCACGGATGAACTTCCCGCTCGCGTTGGGCATGGCTGGAGGGATCGGCGTCGCGATCGGCATCGCGGTGGCGGCGCTCGCCGTGGCCGCGGCGTACGGGGTTCGGCTGCACGTTGTGGCCGCGGGGCTGCGCCGCGAACGCTCGGCCGTCGACGAGCAGCGCGCGCGCATGCTCGACGGGATCTCCGACGGCATGTACGTGGTGGACGCCCAGACACGCATCGCACATGTCAACGCTGAAGCGGCTCGGCTGCTGCGCACGACGCCCAGTGCGCTCCTGGGGCGCGCGCTCCAAGACATCGCCGACCCGCTCGCGTCCGAGCTGCTCGCCGACGTGCGCTGCGCGCGCCGGACCGGCGAGTGCACCGAGCGCACCCACACGCTGCCTGATACCGGTGCCGTGATCGAGGTGCGTGCGACGCCGGCCGGTGGCGGCGAGGTGATCGTTTCGCTTCGCGACGTCGCGGAACGCGCGCGCATCGCGACGCAGGCGCGTGACAGCGACCAGCGCGTGCGGATGCTCGCCGACAACGTCGACGCCGTGCTCTGGACGACCGACCGCGAGGCGCGCTTCACGAGCGTCACCGGCGCCGCGCTCGAAGATCTCGGGTTGCGAGCGGACGATCTGGTGGGCCGCTCCTCCGACGCGCTCATCGCCGAGCACGTGCTGCACGACGTCGTCGGCGGCGCGCCGGTGCGCGCGGAGACCGTGCGCGGCCAGCGCTGGCTGCGCCACCACGTCGAGCCGCTGCGCGACGGCGCGAACGCGATCGTCGGAACAGTCGGCGTGTCGCTCGACGTCACCGCGCTCAAGCGCGCGCACCAGCGGCTGTTCGAGAGCACGCACCGTGACCGCGTGACCGGGCTGCCGAACCGCCTGTCGCTGGAACAGCGCATCGACGAGACGATCGCCGATGCGCGCCGCGACGGCCGGCGCTGCGCGCTGTTGTTCGTTGGGCTCAACCATTTCCGCACCATCAACGACGCGCTGGGCCACGGCGCCGGCGACGACGTGCTGCGCGACGTGGCCTTGCGGCTGCAGGAGACGCTTCGCGCGGGCGACGTCATCGCGCGGCCGGGCGGCGAGGAGTTCGTCATCCTGATGCCGCGCGTCGTCTCCAACGCGGAAGTCGAAAGCGTCGCGCAGCGCCTGCTGGGCGCGCTCGCGCTGCCGGTCACCGCGCGCGGTCGCGAGCTGTTCGTCGACGCGAGCGTCGGCGCGGCGATCTTCCCCGAGCACGGCGACGACACCGAGTCGCTGGGCGCGCATGCGGACGCGGCGATGCAGCGCGCAAAGACGCTGGGCGGCGAGCGGTTCGCGCTCTACGATGACGACTCGCTGCAAGCCGCCGCCGCGGAACGGCTCGCGCTCGACAACGACCTGCGCCACGCGGTCACGCGCGACGAGCTACGGCTGCTGTATCAGCCCGTCATCGACGTCGCGACGCGCCGCATCGTCGGCTGTGAGGCCCTGGTTCGCTGGCACCACCGCACGCGCGGCGTCGTCCCGCCGGGCGTGTTCATCACCATCGCCGAGCAGAGCGGCGCCATCGTCGCGCTCGACCGCTGGGTGCTGCGCGAAGCGTGCGCCACGGCGGCGCGCATGCGCATGTGCGAGCCAGGCTTTCGCATGGCGGTGAACTTGTCGCCGTACGATCTGCGCGAGCCCGATTTCCCCGATGTCGTCGCCACGATGCTCATCGAGCACAGCCTGCGCCCCGGAGCGCTGTCGATCGAGGTCAACGAGCACGACCTGCTCGACGACACCGTGGTGCTCGCGCTGCGGCGCATCTGCGCGCTGGGTGTGGAGGTGACGGTCGACGATTTCGGGGTCGGCTACAGCAGCTTTCCTTCGCTCAAACGCTTGCCGGTCACGGCCCTCAAGGTGGACCGCGCGTTCATCCGCGACGTCGCCGAAGACGCGTACGACCGGGCGATCGTCGGCTCCATTGTGTCGATCGCCAAAACGCTTGGGCTGCGCGTCACTGCCGAAGGGATCGAAACCGACGAGCAGCTCGGCTACGTCGCGTCGCTGGGCTGTCACGAGGCGCAAGGGTTCCGGTTCGGCGCGCCGATGACCGGCGCGGAGCTCGAGCTCGCGCTGGCGCCGCGCGCTCGCTTGCACCTGCTCGAACACGGGGCTTCGGCCTGAGCAAACCCCCCAGATTCCGGGACTGACCCTCCGCGCCGGGTACGTTATGATGCCTGTGGATAAGTGGAAGAAAGGTGGAGCCGGTGGCGGTCGTTTGGAAGGTCGAGGACCAGGCGGAGCGGGTGCTGCGGCAGCGCCGCGCGTTCCGCGAGTGCTTGACGGCGATCGCCGAGCCGATCGCCGGCGTCGACGCGGCCGAGCTGATCTACGGTGAGCTCGTCGCCAACACGGTGCGCTACGCGAACGGCGCCGTGGAAGTGCGGCTAGAGCTGGTCGACAGCAAGCCGCCGGTTCTGGTGGTGCGCGACTACGGCCCCGGCCTGCGCTGCGATCCGGTGAACCCGCGCCGCGATCTGTTCGCGGAATCCGGTCGCGGGCTTGGGATCGTCGAGTTGCTCGCACGCGAGGTCGAAGTCGACCGCGCGGACGGCGGCGGCACCGTGATCCGCGCCATCCTTCCCGTAACGCCTCGTACGCGCGCCGCCTAGCGGCGGCGCCACGCGGTGTGGTAACGAAGCCGGCTCCGTGCGGAACCGGCTTCGTTCGTATGCTATCGCTCCAACCGGTAGTTCAGTTCCACCGAGCGCGGGCGCGCGACGTGATTGCCTTGCGCGTTGGCGAACGTGACGACGTAGCGGTCGTTGAACGCGTTGCGCACGCGCAGCGCGAGCGACCCGCGGCCGAGCGCGACCCCCTTTTCGACGTCCAGGGTGAGGTGCGGCGGCACCTTGCACGCGCTCGAGCCGAGCCCGGTGCGCGGATCCGGCGGGCAGTAGCGGTTGATGAAGCCGGCCGAGAGGACGGAGGGCGCCGTGGTGAGACCGCTGCCGTACTCGAGGCTCGCGGACAGCCAGCCGTTGTGGCGGTCGTTGATGAGCAGTCCGGCGTTGGCGTCCCAGTGCTCCTCGTGATCCGCGGGCAGCCAGTCTTGCGACCCGCCGCCGAAGCACGGCGCGAGCAGCGCGGTCTCGCAGCTCTTGACCGCGGCGTACGTGTGCGCGAGCGAGCCGTAGATGCGGCCGCCGCGCTGGAGCGGGAGCTGGTACGCCAAGCTCTGCGTCGCGATCCGGCCGAGCGCGAAGTTGATGTCTTGATGAAGGTTCGTCGTGCCGACCTGCGTGTCGTCGATGAGGTCGGTCGCGTTCTTTTGCGCGACGCGCACGCCGAGATCGCCGCGGCCGACCGCGACGTGGCCGCCGGCCTCGTAGTCGGAGTCGCGCTGCGGCCGCAGGTCGAAGCTGCCGCTTGACGGCTGGATGATGCGCGCGACGGACGGCGAGACGTTCTCCAGCGAGAACGGCGTGAAGAACCGTCCGTAGTAGACGTAGATGCTCGCCGTGTTGCCGAGCAACCGCGTGAGTTTGATGCGCGGGCTGAGCTGCGCGAATCCGCTCGCGAACTCCAGCGACGCGATGCCGAACACGTCGGCGCGAACGCCGTAGTCAAGGCGCCAGCGCGTCCCCATGCGCCAGCTGTCCTGCAGGTACGCCTCCGCGAGGTGGCCGGTGTTGGGCGCCTTGTCGATGACGGTGTACGGGCTCGGCGAGAACGGGTTGAAGGCCTGCAGTCCGATCGCGTATCGTTTGGCGACCGTGGTCACGTCGTAGACGACGCCGGCGCGAACTTCGTGCGCCGCGCTCTTGAGGTCGTAGTCCGCGTTGATGCGGTAGTCGATCGACGTCCGGTCCGAGAACAACGACAGGGCGCAGGTGGTCACGTCCGCGCTGCAGTCGGCGGAGCCTCCGCGCGCGATGCCGGCGGCGAAGTCGTTGACCGGATCGGGCAGGTCCGCAATGCGCGAGCGTTTGATCGACGGCCCGAACGAGAAGGTGCCGCGGTCACCGATCGCACGCCGGAACTGGAGCGACGCGAAGATGTCGTCTTGTTTCTCGACGTCGTCTTGTGAGGCCGGCGCGCCGGCGCCGACGTCGGGCGGGATCTGGTACGTTTGCAGACTGTGCGACAGCGTGAAGTTCGCGAACGAGCTTTTTCCGTACGGCAGCGTGATGCGCACGAACTGGTTCGCATCGCTGCCGGCGTCGTGCGTCGCGTCGGGCGATGCAGGGTCGAGCGCGCGGCCGTCGCGGCCCGTCCGCGACGCGAGCAAGAGGGAACCGCCGCGCCCGATCGGCGCGTGGTACCCGAGCGTCGCCTCGTAGCGCCCGAACGCGCCGCCGGCGGCGTCGAACGTGATGCCGGGCGGGCCGGGTGTACCGCCGCGCGATGCGAGGTTGAGCACCGCCCCGAAACGCTCGCCGTACTGCGCGGGATACGCGCCTTCCAACACTTCGGCGAAGCCGACGTTGCTCGCGTCGACTTCGTTGCCGATGACGCGGTTGAGCGCTTGCGGCAGCGCGATGCCGTCGACGATGTAGTTGATGTCGCCGTGGTCGCCGTTGACGTGCACGGCGCCGTTCGCGCCGCGCGCGGCACCGGGCACCTGAAGCAAGAGGGCTGAGGTGCTGCCTGCGGCGGGCGAGCGCGAGATCGTCTCCGTGTTGAGCGTGACGTCGGTGCCGGCGCGCTGCACCTGCGTCGCGCGCGAGGTGAAGGTGGCCGCCGTGCGCCCGATCGTCTTCGTCGGCTTGAGCACGAGGTTGACGCTCTCGCCGGTCGACGTCACATCGACGTCGACGACGGCGCCGAGCGACCCGCTAACGGCGGAAACCGTGTACCGCCCGGGGGGGACGCCGCTGATCGCGAACGCGCCGCGCGCGTCGGTGATGGTTTCGCGGTGCATCGTCGGGCCGTTGAGCTGGACCGCAGCGCCCGCGGCTGCTTGGCCATTCACGGTGACGATGCCCGAGAGGAAGCTGGTCGCCTGCGCGTGCGCGGACCCGGTGGTCGCGACTGCGGCGGCGACGATGAAAGCGAGCGCGCGGAGCGCCCCGCCCGAAAGACGATGGCCGAACATGATTCCCTTTGCTACTGCGACGACGAAACAGCCGCGCTAGGGCGGCGGGGCGGACGTCAGGCAGGCAGCGGCGGGGGTCGGTTGGGCACGAACAGCCGGTAGGGAACCGTGGCGCGCGCCGGGCGCAGGGCCAGGCGGCGCTGCAGGGGCGGCGCGGTCGTTTGGTCGGCGGCAGCGGCGAAGGCGGCAAGCAGTGCGGCGACCCGGTCGCGGGTGGTGCGGAAGAGGCAGGCCGAGCACAGCAAGGCCACGAGGCCGCAGACGAGCGCCATCGCGAGGCGCGCCGGCTCGAGCGATGCACCTTCAGCGATCAGGAGCAGCCCGGCGACTCCGGCTTGGGTGAGCAGGCCGAACGCGGCGGTGAGCGGCGTGGCAGGCCCGAGGCGGGCGCGCACCAGGGCGATCCGGCGGCGCCGCTCGCGGGCCGGACCGACGAGGCCCAACGGGACGGCCGCGACGGCGAGCATGCCGAGCGCGACGGCGAGCATGGCGACGTGAGCCGGTGACTCCCAGACGAACGCCCGGGCCCCGACCGCGTGGATCACGCCGTGCACGAGCACGGCGCACGAGAACGTCAGCGCGGCCCACAGGCCGAACGCCGCCGAACGCGGACGCATATCCGCATTGTTCCGGACCCCACGCGGCGGACCTGTCGCGGCGCCGTGCGCGGGGCGCCACCGTACCGCCAAAAAGCGAATCCTAGGGGTACTAGCCGCGCCGGCCCGGCCACGCAGAGGACCATCGGGCCGGAGCGCAGGTGCCGCCGCAGGGGTGGTCCGAAGGATCGTCCCCCCGCCGAGTCCGCCCCTGTCCGTCCCCGCCCGACCCCTCCCCCGCCGCCCGCCGAGAGAGCCATGCACACCCCGCGCCCGTCCGCCTTCGAGTCCGCCGACACCGTCAACCGGGTCGTCGCGCTGCTGATCCGTTTCCCGGAGCTCCACAGCGTCCGCTCGAATCCGGCGGATGCGACGCTGACGCTGTCGTTCGCGGTGCGCGAGCGGCTCGACAAGCCGAAGCAGCTCGCGCTCGGCGAACGCGTCTCAGAACATCTGCGCGCCTTCCTCGACTTGCGCGGTGACGAGCCCGGGAAGATCGCGCTCGCCTGCGACCGCGACACCGCGGTGACGTTCGTCAACGTCACCCGCGACGCGGCGACGTTCTCGCGCGAAGAGCTGGAGCTGGTCGTCGCGCTGTTCGCCGACGCGTACGGCGACCGGCTCGTCCGCGACGGTGCGAGCGCGCTGCCCGTCGACGACGACCCGGCGGCGCGCGACGAGATGGTCGAGGTCGCGCTCGACGCGCTGCGCGACCCGACGCAGCGCCAGCGGCTCGTCGGTTTCCGCGAAGAGCAGCGCGTGCTCGTGTACTTCGTGCACGCTCGCAAGCGCACGAAAGCCAGGGCCCGATCCTAGCGCCGAGCACCATCACCATCCTGGTCGTGGGCGACGTGATGGGTTCGCCGGGCCGCGACGTCCTCAAGACGCGCCTCGCTCTCGCCCGGGAGCAATACCACGCCGACGCCGTGATCGCCAACGGCGAAAATGCCGCAGGCGGCTTCGGCTTGACCACCCAGACCGCCGAGGAGATGTTCGCAGCGGGCGTCGACTTCATCACGTCGGGCAACCACATCTGGGACAAGCGCGAGTTCCGCCGCGAGCTCGACGAGACCGACCGGGTCTTGCGTCCCGCGAACTACCCGCCCGCGCTCCCCGGACGCGGCGCCGGCACGTTCACCGCCGCCAACGGCGTGACCGTCGGCGTGGTCAACCTGATGGGGCGCGTGTTCATGCCGCCCGTCGACGACCCGTTCCGGGTGGGCCGCGAGCTGGTCGACGACCTGCGGGCCGTCACTCCGGTGATCGTCGTCGACGTCCACGCCGAGGCGACGTCGGAGAAGATGGCGCTGGGGCGCTTCTTCGACGGCGCGGTCTCGTTGCTGTACGGGACGCACACCCACGTCCAGACTTCCGACGAGCAGATTTTCGGGGGCGGGACCGCCTACCTCACCGACGTCGGGATGACCGGACCGTCGGACGGCGTGATCGGGATGGAATCCGCGGCCGTTCTGGAGCGTTTTACAAATGCGGTATCCGAGCGCTTCGCCGTCCAGAAAACGGGTACACGACAATTTTGCGCGGCAGTCGCGACCATTGACGTCGCTACCGGACGTGCGCTCGACATCAAACGCATCAATCTTCGAGGCCTAGCATGATCGAGCCACAGAGAACGCCCGCGGCGGGTGTTCTCAAAGTGTCTGCTCATTCCAATCCCAACTCCGTCGCCGGCGCGCTCGCCGGCGTGCTGCGCGAAAAACCGGCGGCTGAGCTCCAAGCGATCGGCGCGGGGGCGATCAACCAAGCCGTCAAGGCGATCGCGATCGCGCGCTCGTACCTGCGCGCGTCCGAGATCGACCTCGTGTGCGTGCCGGAGTTCACCGACGTCGAGATCGACGGCAACGTGCGGACCGCGATCCGACTGCTCGTGGAGCGGCGCCCCCTGCCCGCCCCGAAAACCGATTAGGTGACGGTCGACTTCCACTCCCACACGCTCGAGAGCGACGGCACGCTCTCGCCCGCCGAGCTCGTCGCGAAGATGCGCGCCCGCGGCGTGTCGTGGTTCTCGATCACCGACCACGACACGACGCGCGCGTACGGCGCGTTCGAGGCGCCCGGCCAGCACGTCGTCAGCGGCATCGAGATCAACACCACGTGGGACGGCAGCGACGTGCACATTCTCGGCTACCGCATCCCCACCGGCCCGTCGCCGCTGGCCGATGTCGTGGAGCGCAACCGCAACCATCGCCGGGACCGCATCGACGTGATGGTCGGCGGGCTCAACCGCGCGGGCTACCCGGTGACCGTGGAGCAGGTCTTGGCGGAATCGAACGGCGGCCACGCGCTGGGGCGGCCGCACGTCGCGAAGGCGCTCGTGAGCAACGGCATGATCCGCGACGTCCAGACGGCGTTCGACGAGCTGCTCTCGCGCGGCAAGCCGGGCTACGCGCCGTCGCTGCACATCACGCCGCTTGAAGCGATCGAGGTGGTGCGCGCCAGCGGCGGGCTGCCGGTCCTCGCGCACCCCGGCCGCCTCAAGGACGAAGCGATCCTCGACGACCTGGCGCAGCAGGGCCTGGCGGGTCTCGAAGTGTTCTACGGAACGCACACGACGCAGCAGACCGCCCACTACCGGGCCAAGGCGAACCGCTACAACCTGGTCATGACGGCCGGTTCGGACTTCCACGACGAGCGCTGGAACGTGCGCGGCGTCGGGATGGACGTGGACGAGGCCGACATCCGGCCGTTTCTCGACCTCGTCGCGTAGTATGGTCCGGCCGCGGCCGCCGCGCTATTTCGGCGCGTAGAGCCCGCGCCGCACGCACTCCACCGCGAGCTCCTCCCGGCTGGACACTGCGAAGATCACGAACAGCCGCGCGACGAGGTTGCGGATGGTGTGCAGCGAGCGTTTGCGCAAGCGCGCCATATCGGGATTCGATTTCCCCTGGCAGATGAGCGCTAACACTTCGCGCTGCACATCCGTGAGGTTCAACGCAGGCTCGTTGACCGCGCGCGCTTCACGGCGCAGCCACGACTGCGCGGGCAGGCGGCGCGTTTGGACGTCCGCGTACCGAGCGGCGTCCGGTGCAGGGCTCAATCGCGCGATCCGAAGCGCGGCGTAGACGGCGCGACGTTTATAGCCAAGCTTGACGTAGAGATCGAACGCCTCCCGATAGCGACGAATCGCGGTGCGGCGCTCGCCCGCGCTTTCAAGGATCATCGCCTCAATCAGACGCTGATATGCGAATGTCGTGGGCCAGCGTCGTACCCAAACCATCGTAGCAGTGCGAGAGAGTTTCACGAACGTTTCAAACGCCGATCTCGCTTCGACCGTTAAACCGGCACGCGCAAGCTCTTCGGCGATCGTTAGCGGCACGAGAACCTCGTCTCCGGAAAGCTCGCTCGGGGTAAGCGTCGCATAAATTTCGGCGCCGCCTTCGGCGTGATCGCGCTGCGACACCAGCTCCCCTGCGCAGTGCGCGAGCGCGGCGCGTTTGCACCGCGCTTGCGCTCGGTACGCGTCGGTCGGCGCGACGCGCTCGGCTTCGCGTGCTTCACTAGCGGCTGCGATCGCATTCCCTTGCAAGTCCGACGCGAACGTCGCGGCGCAATACGCGATCCAAAACCGGCCTTGCGCGAGTTCCGTTGCCGACCACTGCATGCGTGCCCGGCGCTCTTCGACAATCGCCCACGTTCGGCGATCCAGCCGTTCGACAGCGAAGTGCGCGAGCGATTGGATGCAGCCGACTTCGAGAAACCTATCGTAGTGCCGACAACGGTCCAGCGCTTTCAGCGCGTCGGCGAAGAACACTGTCGCACGATCGGTATCCGATCGTGCGAATGCGAGCCAGCCGCGATATTGCAAAGCGCGCGCGTACACGATGTCCGCGTCCGACTCGACCGCCACCAAAGTGCGTTCGGCTTCGTCGAAATGGCCGCGCGCGTAGTGCGCGAGCGCGACATTGAGCGCAATCTCGGCTTGTACCGTTCGGTGGGCCCCGCGGGCGTCAGCTTGCGCCGCAGCGAGGACCGCAAGACCTTTCTCGACATCCCCTTGACGCACATGTGCGGCGCCGGTGAGCATTCGCAGGGTTAGCGCCTCGTCGCTCTTGCACGGTAATTTCGCGGCATCACTCAAAACGTCGAGCGCATCACCAGGGCGCTTGAGGCGAAGCATCGCCCGCGCCGTGAGCAGCGCGAGGTGCATCTTGGACTCGGCGTCGCGCGGATGCGCGGCCGCGCACAAGACTAAGCAGCGTTCGAACGCGCCTTCGAACCAGGCGTTCAGTGCATCCTGAACCGTGACCCGCGGTTCCGCGCCCTTGCGAAGTACTGTCGGCGAAGCGTCCTCCCCGGGAACGACCAGGAGGCGCCCGTACCGGCGCGCCCCCCGACACCCGTGCCGTTACCGAGAATTCGCGGTGCCGAATGGATCCCCGTTAACGCCCAGGCTCCCCCGACATGCCGTCGTCAACTACGGGCGGCGCCGCAGTGTATGCAGACGACGTTGGCCCCGGTACTGTCGACCCCGCGGACACCGCCGAATTTCCGGATGCGCTCCCTAAAGATGATCCATTCGGACCACCGCTCAGGGCTAACAGAATCGCAATAACTACCATCATTTTGAGCCACCTTTTTGAAAAGAGACGCGCTGACAGATGGGTACGATCGTACCTATCTGGTGCAGTATAGTGGCTCGTGCGAAATTTGCGCGTACCCGACGCGAAAAAACAGGCGTTACTAGTACGATCGGTCGGTGGACATCGGGAAAGACGTCGGTCAGCATCGGGGACAGATGAAACAGCTCCTCGCCGCGCAGGGCAGCTCGATGCGCTCGACGTCGACGACATTCATGTGTCCGGACTGCGGACACCGTGAATCGCAGCACTCCGAGCGAGGCTGCGAGCACCGCGAGCCCGGTACGCGGCTCAACCGTCCGCTATCGTGCGCCTGCCGCCGAACGAACTTCGAACTTCGCGTTCGATCGCTCGACGGTCCAAAGCGTAACGCATAGCGGCCGACGCCCGCCGCCGCTCATCCTTGCGAGTCGCGCTTTTCCACACCGAAGCGCGGCTCGTCTACACCCCGGGGATGATCGGCGGCGGCGTTCATTCTCGCGTAGCATGCTACGCTGCGAGCGCCTGCTTGCGCGCGCAACCGTCCGGTGTGGCTCGCAGTCTGGGTAACACCGCTAGGTCCGCTCGTCCTCGAGCGCGTCTCGCACCGTTGCATCACTTCCCACCTGAGAAAGCCTCACCACCATGACCGATGACGAAGTCCGCCCCTGGGTCGGCAAGCCCGTTCGGCTCACGCTCGACGACGCGCGCGTGCTCGCCGGGACGCTGCACGCCGACGAGAGCGGCGGCCACGGCCACGTCCATTATGCCGTCGTCTCGGACCCCGTGGCCGAAGGCGGTGAGAAGGTGACCGCGGTCATCCACGGCGCCGGCCGCATCACCGAGATCGAAGACGCGTCCGACGATCCCGCGGCGGTGGAGTGATGCACGACCTCGGCTTGCTCGCGGCGCGGCTCGCGCTCGGGCTAGGCCTCGCGTCCCACGGCGCGCAAAAAGCGTTCGGGTGGTTCGAGGGTCCCGGCCCGCAAGGCGCGGCCGGATTCATGGAGAGCCTCGGCTTCAAGCCCGGCGAG
Organism: Vulcanimicrobiota bacterium; assembly: GCA_963792235.1. Taxonomy (GTDB): domain Bacteria; phylum Vulcanimicrobiota; class Vulcanimicrobiia; order Vulcanimicrobiales; family Vulcanimicrobiaceae; genus Vulcanimicrobium. The sequence goes on along the minus strand of CAWBVR010000026.1, from coordinate 218,931 downwards.
AAGTTCGCGAAAGCCGCATCGTACAACGAGATCACGTCCGGGCTGCTGATCGCGCTCGGCCTTGGCGGCCCGCTGGGGCCGGCGGCCACGGTGTCAAACATGATCGTCGCCGCTGAGAGCGTGCACAAGCCCAACGGCTTCTTTGCAAGCAAGGGCGGTATCGAGGTCGCGTTCCTGTACTCGGCCGGTGCGCTCGCACTCGCGTCGTCGGGCTACGGCGCGCTCTCGCTCGACAACCTCGTTGGGCTCGATGACAAGCTGCACCATCCGGTGATCACGACGCTCGTGCTCGCGGGCGGGATCGCCGCGGCCTACCTCATCCTCGGCCAGCGCAATACCGGGCCGCCGGAAGGCACGCTCGCCGAGCCGACGGTCCCGGGGAATCGTGAGCACAACGGCTCCTCGAGCGGTTCGCCGCCGGTGGCCGCGCAGAGCTAAGACGCCACGTCGCCGATCTCGCGGCCGACTTCACTGCGGCGGCGCGAGTAGAAGAAGTAGACCGCGAGGCCGGCGACGAGCCAGATCAGATACGCCCACTTCGTCACCGCCTGCAGGCGCGCGATCAGCAGCAACGCGCCCAGGACGGAGAGCACGGGGACGACAGGGCTGAACGGGACACGGAAGCCACGCTTGAGATCGGGCCGGCGGCGCCGCAGCACGATCACGCCGATGGAAACGAACGTGAATGCGGCCAGCGTGCCGATGTTGACGAGTTCCGAAACGATGTCGAGCGAACCGATCCCGGCGACGACCGCGACGACGACGCCGATCAGCGCGGACGAAAGGTACGGCGTGCGAAAGCGCGGATGCACGCGCGCGAAGACGGTCGGCAGCAGCCCGTCGCGCGACATCACGAAGAAAATTCGGCTTTGTCCGTACAGCAGCACCAACAGGACGGTGGTGAGACCCGCGATGGCGCCGACCGCGATGATCGCGCCCGCCCAGCCGAGCCCGATCTGGATCATCGCGAACGACACCGGCGACGGAACGTTGAGCTTCGTGTACGGCAGCACGCCGGTGAGCACACCCGACACGATGATGTACAGCACCGTGCAGACGACAAGGCTGAGCAGAATGCCCAGCGGGAGGTCGCGCGCCGGATTCTTCACCTCTTCGGCCGAGGTCGACACCGCGTCGAATCCGATGTAGGCGAAGAACACGATCGAAGCGCCCGAGATGACGCCCCAGCCGCCGAACGGCGCGAACGGATGCCAGTTCGCAGGGTCGACGTGCAGACCGCCGACGACGATGAAGAACGCGACGATCGCGAGCTTGATCGCGACGATCACTTTGTTCACCGTATTGCTTTCGTGCGTCCCGCGTATCAGCAGCACGGTGATGATCAGGATGATCAGCGCCGCCGGCACGTTGACGATACCGCCCGCAAACGGGTTGGTGGTGAGCGCTTTGGGCAGCACGATATGAAGTGACGACGCGCCGAGGAAGTCGGCGAAGTAGCCGGACCAGCCGATCGCGACCGTTGCGGCACCGAGTGCGTACTCGAGGATCAACCCCCAGCCGACGATCCACGCGAGCAGCTCGCCCAGCGTGGCGTACACGTACGTGTATGCGCTCCCGGACACCGGCACCGTCGACGCGAGCTCCGCGTAGCACAGCGCCGCGAGCGCGCTCACGATCCCGGCGACGACGAACGAGAGCACGATGGCTGGTCCGGCTTGCGTCGCGGCGGCATGGCCGGTGAGGACGAAGATGCCGGTGCCGATGATGGCGCCGATCCCCAGCGCCGTCAGCCCCCACACGCCGAGCGTTTTCTTCAAACCGCCGCCGTGGGGGTCCACCCCGGTTTGCGCAAGCAGCGCGTCGAGCGGTTTTACGCGTCCCAGTACGTTCACGGGCCTACCCTACCCGCCGCGCGCCCGACTCCCTTCGTGGGCGCGCTCAGGGAAGGCCCGGCAGCAACCTGCGCAGTGCCGCCGCCGCCGCATCGACGATCGCAACGAGGCGCTCGCCCTGCGCGCGCACGATCTCGGCGTCCTTGATGAAATGGTGGTTGATGCGCACGTTCGCGGCGCTCGCCGCCAGCGCGGCGCGGAAGAAGTGGAGCGCGCACTCGACATCGCTCACGAGGTGCGTGTTCCCCAGCCCGTTGGCGCGTTCGGCGAGCGCGATCCCTTCGGCGCTCAGCCCGGCGGCCGCAAGCGGCGCCTCGGCCGCGCCGGTCAGAGCGGCTTGAAGGGCGGCCGTCCGCGCATGCTTCTGATCCTCGGTCTCCTTCGGCAACGCGGAGGCGGCGACGACTCGCTCGTACGCCGCTTCGTCGAGGGGGCGGGCGGCCGCGAACCGTTTGCGCAGGACATCCGCATCCGCGACGATCGCCAGCGCCTCGCTGCGTACGGCAGCGTACCGATGGTTCCCCGCGGTGATCCTCGCGACCATCGCGCACAGCGCGGCGCCCATCGCGCCGACCAATGTCGCGGCGCTGCCGCCGCCGGGGGTGGGGCCGGCGGACGCCAGCTGGTCCAGGTATGCATCGATTCCGGTCACGGAGCGGTTTACCAGGCAAGAACTCCGGACGCCTCGCGGCGAAAGGAGTCCGGTCGCGCCGTTCGAGCTCGTTTCAACAAGCACGGTCGCTTTCAACCAAGCCAACCAGAAAGCCAAAACCATCACCGTGCAGACAATCGAAAAGACTCGCGGCGACGTGAAAGACGTCGCGCTCGCCGATGCCGGCAAGTCGCGCATCGAGTGGGCCGCCACGTTCATGCCCGTCCTCGCCCAGATCCGCGACCGCTTCGCGAAGACCAAGCCGCTGGCCGGCGTGCGGATCGGCGCGTGCCTCCACGTCACCACCGAGACCGCCAACCTGATGCTCGCGCTCAAGGCGGGCGGCGCGGAGATCGCGCTGTGCGCGTCCAACCCGCTCTCGACGCAGGACGACGTCGCCGCCGCGCTCGCGGCGCACTACGAGATCCCGACCTACGCCATCAAGGGCGAGGACGAAGGCACGTACTACAGCCACATCGAGTCCGTGATCGCCAGTAAGCCGCACATGTCGATGGACGACGGCTGCGATCTCGTCACCACGATCTACACCAAGCACAACGCGCTGCTCAAAGAGATGATCGGCGGCTGCGAGGAAACCACGACGGGCGTCATCCGCCTGCACGCGATGGAGAAGGACGGCGTGCTGCCGTACCCGGTGATCGCGGTCAACGACGCGCTGACCAAGCACATGTTCGACAACCGCTACGGCACGGGCCAGTCGACGCTCGACGGCGTGATCCGCGCGACCAACGCGCTCATCGCCGGCTCGACGGTCGTCGTGGTGGGCTACGGCTGGTGCGGCCGCGGCGTCGCCTCGCGCGCCAAGGGCCTGGGCGCGCACGTCGTCGTCACCGAGATCGACGCGCGCAAGGCGCTCGAAGCGAAGATGGACGGCTTCGAAGTGATGCCGATGGCGGACGCCGCCAAGATCGGCCACATCTTCATCACGGTCACGGGCAACTTCCACGTGATCCGCAAGGAGCACTTCGAAGTGATGCGCGACGGCGCGATCGTGTGCAATTCCGGCCACTTCAACGACGAGCTCGACCTCGACTCGCTCGAAGCGATGTCGAAGGGCAAAGAGAAGCCGCGCGAGTTCGTCGAGTCGTACAAGCTCGGCAGCGGTCGCACGGTGCGCGTGCTCGGCCAGGGCCGGCTCATCAACCTTGCCGCCGGCGAAGGCCACCCGGCTTCGGTGATGGACATGTCGTTCGCGAACCAGGCCATGGCGGCAGCGTATCTCGCGCAGAACTACAAAACGCTCGAGAAGAAAGTCTACTCGGTTCCGGACCACATCGACGAAGAAGTCGCGCAGCTCAAGCTGGAGGCCTTCGGCATCGAGATCGACACCCCGACGCCGGAGCAGGTGAAGTACATGGCGTCCTGGTCGGAAGGAACGTAGAAGCATGGCGTACCGCCGTCTGTTCACCTCCGAGTCGGTGACCGAGGGGCATCCGGACAAGCTCGCCGACCAGATCTCCGACGCCGTGCTCGACGCGATCCTCGACAAGGATCCCGAAGGCCGCGTGGCGTGCGAAACGTTCGCGATCACCGGTCAGATTCACATCGCGGGCGAGATCACCACCAAGACGTACGTCGACATCCCGCGCATCGTGCGCGATACGATCAAAGAGGTCGGTTACGACAAGTCCGCGGTCGGGTTCGACTATGAGACGTGCGGCGTATCGGTGTCGGTCGACGAGCAGTCGGCCGACATCGCGATGGGCGTCGACAAATCGCTGGAAGTGAAGGAGAGCGGCGACCGCGATCCGTTCGAGCTCACCGGCGCCGGCGACCAGGGCATGATGTTCGGCTTCGCGTGCCGCGAGACGCAGCAGCTCATGCCGCTGCCGATCACGCTCGCCCACGACCTCACCCGCCTGCTCGCCGCCAAGCGCAAGAACGGCGACATCAAGTACCTGCGCCCCGACGGCAAATCGCAGGTGACGGTGGAGTACGACGGGCACAAGCCGGTGCGCATCGAGGCGGTCGTCATCTCGACGCAGCACGATCCCGACATCCCGCTCGACTTGATCCGGCGCGAAGTCACCGAGCAGATCATCGACGCGGTGATCCCGCGCGGCCTGCGCGACGAGCACCTGAAGATCTTCGTGAACCCCACGGGCCGGTTCGTCATCGGCGGGCCGAAGGGCGACGCCGGCTTGACGGGCCGCAAGATCATCGCCGACACGTACGGCGGCATGGCGCGGCACGGCGGCGGCGCGTTCTCCGGCAAGGACCCCACCAAGGTCGACCGGTCGGCGGCATACGCTGCGCGCTACGTCGCGAAGAACGTCGTCGCGGCTGGGCTCGCGGAGCGCTGCGAGCTGCAGGTCGCGTACGCGATCGGCGTCGCGCACCCCGTCAGCGTGCTGGTCGAGACGTTCGGCACGGGCACGATCGACGAGGAGAAGATCGCCGAGCTGATTCGCAAGCACTTCGACCTGCGTCCGGCGGCGATCATCGCGAACCTCGACCTGCGCCGCCCGATCTACAAGCAGACCGCGTCGTACGGCCACTTCGGCCGCCCGGAGCTGGACCTGCCGTGGGAACGGCTCGACAAGGCAGCGGCACTGCGGGCGGATTCGGGCCTGCGCGGTGAGATCGACCGCGAGCTCGCTCCGCTGACTGCCTAGCGACCTTCCACTAGGTGACGATCGAGAGGCGCCGGTCACTGACCGGCGCTTCTTTGCTTGCGCGCGGAACGCCCAGCAGTTGTGGTGCGTTACTCCCGTGACTCCACCATGAGGTATTCGATGCTCCGCAAGTCTCTTCTCGCACTCGGCCTCGCAGCGTTCGCGGCCATGCCGCTCGCCGCGTCGGCGCAATACAACGGCAACGGCCAATACAACAACGGCAACGGCGACACGCTGCTGCCCTCGCAGTCCGTCATCACCGGCACGCTCGAGCAATCGATCAACAGCAAGAGCTCGCAGATCGGCGACCCGTTCGTCCTCGACGTCCAGGCGCCGTATCCGGCCGACGACATGCGATATCAGGGCGCCAAGGTCTACGGCCACGTCGCCAACGTGACGCACGCAGGCGGCACCAAGAAAGGGCGCGTCGACCTGGCCTTCGACCGCCTGACGCTCGTCGACGGCACCACGGCTTCCTTACAGGGGCAGACGCTGTCGGCCGACCCCCAGGGCAACCGCGCTAACCAGACCACGAAGACGATCGTCGGCGGCGTCGTCGGCCAGATCGTCGGCAACTACATCGGCAAGCACATCGGCACGGACGTCGGCGGCGCGATCGGCGCCATCGGCGGCGCGCTCTACGGCGCGAACAGCGGGCAGAACATCACGGTCCCGCAGGGTTCGACCGTCTCGATGCGGACCACGACGCCCACCACGGTGCTGTCGCGCCGTCAGGGCCAGTACCCCAACGGCAACGGCGGCTACCAGAACAACAACTCGTATCCGACGCCGTACCCCACGCCGTACCACTAAGCTTTCGTACGACCCCCTGAACGAAAAGAGAGAGACACCGCCCCGGCGGTGTCTCTCTCTTTTTCATCGCATTGCATCGACGCTACAGGTTGACCTCGCCCGCGCCCAGCCACGCCGCCATCGCGTGCAGCTGCTCGCGAACGGCCGACTTCACCTCGCGTTTGTGTACGCCCGGTTCCACATGAATCGCGTGCGCGCGCAGAATGCCGGCTTGCCGGTCGTGCTTGAGATCGACGCGCGCGACGAGCTGATCGCCGAGCAGAAACGGCAGCACGTAGTAGCCGTGGACGCGCTTGTGCTGCGGCGTGTAGATCTCCAAGCGAAAGTCGAAATCGAACAGTTCCCGCGTGCGCGTGCGCTCCCAGATCAGCGAGTCGAACGGCGACAACAGCGCGCGCGCGTCGATGTGCCGCGGCAGGCGCGCGCCGCGCGCGAGGTACCGGTCGCCGCGCAAGCCGTGCACCTGCACGCGCTGCAGCTCGCCGGCGTCCGTGAGCTCGGCGACGCGCGCACGTGCGTCCGCGAGATCGAGCCGGAAATAATCGCGCAGCTCGCGCTCCGACGCGACGCCCAGCGAGCGCGCCGAGATTCGCACCAGCTCGCGCTGCGCGTCGGCTTCGGCCGGCGTGGGCGCATCGAAGATCGCGCGCGGCAGCACGCGTTCGGGAAGGTCGTAGACGCGCTCGAAACCTTTGCGATTCGCGGTGGTGATGTCGCCGCACCAGAACAGCGCTTCGAGGCCGATCTTCACGTCGCTCCAGCCCCACCACGAGCCCGTGCCACGCGCGCCGTCGAACCCGCTCGCCGCCGTCGGCCCGTTCTTCTCGATCGTCGCGAGCAGGCGCTTCAGCAAGCCGGGTTCGTCCTGCACGGCGCGCGCGATGCGGCCCCACGTGCCCAGGCCGCGCTTCGCGCGCGCCATCCGCCAGCGCATCAGCGGCTGCAGCTCCAGCGGCAGCAGCGACGCTTCGTGACCCCAGTACTCGAACAGCATGCGGTCGCGCCCGTACGCCGCGCGCTCCAGCAGCGCCGGATCGTAGGCGCCCAAGCGCGAGAACGTGGGGAGGTAGTGGGAGCGCACGAGCACGTTCACGCTGTCGATTTGGATCAGGCCCACGCGCGCGAACACGCGCCGCAGCAGCCGCCGGTCCACGGCGCCGCGCGGGGCGGTGTCGGCGAAGCCTTGCGCCGCCAGCGCGATCCGGCGGGCCTCCGGGAGCGAGAGGTCCGAGCTCACGGGCGCGCCTTCGCGCCCCAGCCGCCCCGGCCCGCCGGCCCGAACAGCGGTTCGGGGGGCGCTTCCACGGCGTTCGGGTACAGCATCTGCATGCAAACTCTCAAGGTGCTGACGGCCGTGGCGGCGATCGCGGCGCTAGCGGGTGGAGCGGCGAGCGCGCAGCAAGCGAGTAGCGACACGGGGACCGATGCCAACGGTCCGATCACGATCCTCAAGAACATGCAGCCCGAGCCCGACGGGGTCGTCGAGGTCGACGTCAACGGCGATCAGGTCGACGATCTGCACGCGGCCGGCTACGACGACATCACGACGACCGTGCACCGCGGCGCGAACACGCTGCTGGTGAAGTGGAGCGGGCCGATCGCGAAGCTGAACTTCACGATCGCGTACGCGCCGACGCGCAACGCGTTCAAAAACGTCGCGGTGGTTCAAGCCAACGCCTCGAAGGACGCGGCGCTCCGCAAGGCGGGCTCGCGAACGATCACCTTCAAGATCCCCGGCTGAGCAGCCCGATCGCGGCGGCAGCGAGGAACGCGCAAAATAGTAACCGCAGGCGGCGCTCCGGTAGCCGGTGCGCGAGTGCCACGCCGTAGCGCACGCACAGCGCTCCGCCGACCGCAAGCGGGATGCCGATCCCCCAGTCGACGTCGCCCGCGAGCGCGTACGTGACGATGCCGACGATCGTGCCCGGCGCAACCAAGGCCAGGGAAAGCCCCTGGGCCTCGGTTTGCGTGTACGCGAACACCAGCAGCAGAAACGGTACCGAGAACAGAGCGCCGCCCACCGAGAACGCGCCCGACAGGACCCCGCCGATCGCGCCGATCACGCCCGTCCAGCCCCATGCGAGCCGCGGCACGGCGGGCGGCTCGTCGCCGCGCGCGCGCAGCGTGTCGTAGGCGAACCAGACCGCGAGCACGGCGGCATATGCGCCGAAGGCGTAGCGCAGGCCCGGGCCTGCGACGTGCGTCGCGTACAGCGCGCCGAGGTACGTGAACGGCACCGCGCACGCGGCGAGCAGGATCGCGACGCGGCGGTCGACGCTGCCGCGGCGCGCATAGCCCCACAGGCCCAGGAGCACGTTGGGCGCGACCATGACCAGCGAGGTGCCCTGCGCGTGCTGCTCGTCGAGCCCGAAGACGAGCCCCAGCACGGGGATTGCGATGATCCCGCCGCCGAGCCCGAACAGCCCGCCGAGCGCGCCCAGTACGCCCCCGAGCACGAGGAAGAGGATGATGTGGAAGAGCTCGGTCAACAGACGCTCCGGGCACTAACCGCCGGCGCGCTTGACGCGACGGCCGCGTCCCTCGAAATACGCGACGATACGGTCGCGGTGATCGCCCTGGATTTCGACGACGCCGTTTTTCGCGGTACCACCCGTCCCGCAGAGTCGCTTGAGGTCCTTGCCGGTAGCCTCCAGCTCCGCCGCCGCCAGGCCGTGCACGACCGTCAGCGCGCTGTTGCGGCGCCGCTCGCGCGCGACGCGGATCACGCCGTCGTCGGGCATCGCGCGGGCCACGGGCTGCGTCTTGCGCTGCGCCGGGGCCGGCTTCGGAAGCGGAAGACCGCCGTCGGTCGAGTACACGAGAAAGCGCTCGTCGCGCACGCGGTCGTCCTTCACGCCGCTTGCAACCTCGCAGCCATGCCGTGGGGTTCGGCGTGAGGTGACGGTGGTTCTGCCGGCCGCGCCCCCGGGCGTCGTCGAGGAGATCGCGGCGTTCGGCCGCTTCGCGGCGTTGCGCGGCTGGGTGCCCGCGACGTCGGGCAACTTCTCGCGCCGCATCGACGCCGGCAACGTCGCGCTGACGCGCAGCGGCGTCGACAAGGGCGCTATTCGCGCCGAGGACGTTGCCGTGCTGACGCTGGGCGAGCCGGTGCCGGCCGGCATGTCCGCGGAGGCGCCGATCCACCTTGCGCGCTACCGCACTGATTCGGCGATCGGGGCGATCTTCCACGTGCACACGGTCGCATCGACGGTGCTGTCGCGGCTGGACCAAGATGCGGGCGTCGTGCGCACGGACGGGTTCGAGATGCACAAAGCGCTCGGGTGGCGCACGCACAAGAGCGTCGTCGCGATCCCCGTCTTTCCCAACGATCAGGACACCACCGCGCTCGCGGCGGCGGTCGAGGCGCGGCTCGGCGCCGGCGCGACCGTGCCGGGATTCTTGCTTGCCGGTCACGGCTTGTACGCATGGGGTGCGACGGCAGCCGATGCGCGCCGACACGTCGAAGGCTTGGAGTTCCTGCTGGCCTGTCACCTCGAAGAACGGAGATTGCGATGAATACGACGCTCGCCTCGACGCTTCGCGTCTACGCCGACGACGACGGGTCCAAGCCGCTCGTCGACACGACGGACCGCGCCGAGATCGCGCGCATCCTCAACGAGCAAGGCGTGATCTTCGAGCGGTGGGAAGCGGACGCGCCGCTGACCGCCGAGTCGGACTCCGATTCGATCCTCGCCGCGTACGCCGGCGACATCCAGCGGCTGAAGGATGCGCACGGCTACACGACGGTCGACGTGATCCGCGTCGGCGCGACGACCCCAAACCTGCCGGCGCTGCGCGAGAAGTTCCTCAACGAGCACTCGCACACCGAGGACGAGGTGCGCTTTTTCGTCGAGGGCAGCGCGTCGTTCTACCTGCGCATGCGCGGCAAGGTGTACCAGACGATCTGCACGCGCGGCGACCTGCTCAGCGTGCCCGCGAACACCACGCACTGGTTCGACATGGGCCCGGCGCCGGAGTTCGCAGCGATCCGCTTGTTCGTCAATCCCGAAGGCTGGGTCGCGAACTTCACCGGCGATCAGATCTCTTCGCGGTTTCCGAAGTACGAGTGATCCGCGCACGCGCCGTGCTCGTCGACGTCGAGGGGACGACGAGCACGATCGCGTTCGTGCACGACGTCCTCTTCCCGTACGCGGACGAACATCTCGACGCATACGTCGCCGCGCACCGCAACGAGCCTGAGGTCGCGCAAGCGATGCTGGATGCAGCGCGGCTGGCCGGCATCGAGGCCGAGCCGGACGATGCGACGGTGCTCGCGCACCTGCACGCGTGGATCGCGCAAGACCGCAAGGCGACCCCGCTCAAGACGCTGCAAGGGCTGATCTGGGCCGAAGGCTACGAGCGCACCGGCCTGCGCGGGCACGTGTATCCCGACGCAGCCGCGGGCCTGCGGCGCTGGCACGCCGCCGGGCTGCGGCTGTACGTCTACTCCTCGGGCTCGGTGGAAGCACAGCGCGTGCTGTTCGCGAACAGCGCGCAGGGCGATCTGTCGCCGCTTTTCAGCGGCAACTTCGACACGACGGTGGGCGGCAAGCGCGACGCCCCGTCGTATCGCGTCATCGCGGACGTCATCGGGTTGCCTCCCCGCGACGTGGTGTTCCTGAGCGACGTCGACCCGGAGCTCGACGCCGCGCGCAGCGCCGGCATGCAGACCGTGCGGCTGTTGCGCCCGGCGGACACGCCGGCCGGCGCGACGACGGCGCACGCGAGCGCCGTCAGCTTCGACGAACTGGAGATCGTTTCGGCGTAGCGCGGTCAGCGGCGCTCGGCCCACATCGTGCGCGAGAACGCGAGCACGAACGTGAACGCCATATAGCCCAGCGCCGAGATCATCATCGTTGCGCGCACGCCGATGTGATCGGCGAACCAGCCCCCGAGGATGGAGCCCGGCAGGATGCCGACGAGCACGACGAGGCGCACGACGCCGAACACGCGCCCAACGAACTCCTCGGGGATCACGCGCAGCCGCCACGAGACGATCGACGTTACCCCGTAACCGGCGCAGAAGCTCGAGAAGGCGACGCCGGCGACGGCGATCCACAACGAATGGGTCCACGGCAGCGGCAGCCAGCCGAAGCCGTCGGCGAGGTTGACGATGATGATCGCGGGGCCGAAGGCCCAGTGCGTGCGGCCGGCAACGTACGAGCCCAACGCGGCGCCGGCGGAGAAGCAGCCGAACGCGATGCCGACGACTTGATCGCCGGCGCGGAACGCGTACTTGAAGTACGGGATGAGCGCGACGTAGCCGATCGACCCGACGAAATTGTACGCGCAACTCGTGAACGACAGCAGCATCATGGTGCGGTCCGCGAACAGGAAGCGCCAGCCGGTGGCGATGTCGCCGCCGATCTGGCGCAACGTCGGCAACCGCCCCGGGTTCTCGGGTCCGAACGTGGGCACCCCAGCGATCGCGACTTGCGACGTGAGATAGGTGAGCGCGTTGATCGCGAGGGCGGGTAGCGCTCCGAGTAGCCCAAAGAGGGCGCCGCCGATCGGCGGCGCCACGAGGTTGACGCTCTGCTCGGTCGCCTGCAGTGCGGCAACCGCGCCTTTCGCACGATCCGTGCCGAGCAAATATGGGATCGACGCCGTCTGCGCGCCCAGGAACATCGAGCCGCCGATGGCGAGCAGCACGACGCCCGCGTAGATCATTGGGATCGTGAGATGGCCGGTCGCGAAGAGCACCGAGAAGAGGCTCATCACGGTGAAGCGCACCATGTCGCAGGTAAGCATGAGCCGGCGCCGGTCGACACGGTCGCCGAGCGAGCCCGCGATAAGGCTCACCACGGCGTACGGAAGAAATTCTAAGCCCCACGTCCAGCCGATCGCGGTGGCAGAACCGGTGAGCCGGAACACGAGCAGCGGGATGGCGAGCGTGCGCAAGCCGTCGCCGAGATAGCTGAATGTCTGTCCAACGTAGAAACGCGTGAACGCGGAAGATCGAAAGACGCTCGCCGGGCGAGCGTTCACGGTAGCCATACGAGATTCCAATGCGTGCGGAGGAGGGAGAAGAGGTCTGCACGGGCCGCGCCCGGGGACGGCGCGGCGGAATCTACAGGGAGCGCATGGCGGGCATATGGTTGGACCGCGGGAGGGCCGAATCCTCGCGGTGGCCGACCTGCTACTTGCCTAGCGACCAGGAAGGCTCGTCGGCGCAGGCAGGTTCGAAAGCCTCCGGGCCGAACGGACGACGGTCGCCGTTCCCGGATAGCTCAGTTGGTAGAGCAGCTGACTGTTAATCAGCGGGTCGTTGGTTCGAGTCCAACTCCGGGAGCCATTCAAACCGCGCTACGGCGCGGTTTTTTCGTCGCCGGTTATCGGAGTGGTCCACCTTTGGCCCAGAGCCCAGCGGAAGGCCCGACGCGAAGTCCCCTTCTCGTAGAATACGTTGAGCGCGGCGATGCATTGCTTGAGTCAGCTGACGACGTCGCGCGCTCACGACCCCGACCGCGTGTCGCGCGTTCGACGTGATCCACAACTCTGCTGTGTCGACCGCTCGCAATTCCGACCTCGGGCGCCGGGTCTCTCCAAACGTGCGCCTCGCCAACCGCGTGGGAGCGCCGAGGTGACGCTGGTGTCTGCAGGCCGGCAGGCGAGATGGTGCGGACCGGCTTCAGCGTGCGCGGGTGATGACCGTCGGGGTGATGACGATGTAGAGGAAGGTGCGCTGATTGCGATCGTGGCGCACACGGAAGATGCCGCCTATGACGGGGATCGAACCCAGCACCGGGACACGGGCGGTGTTGTTGATTTCGTTCTCCTGGACGAGTCCCCCGATGACGAGCGACTGCCGGTCGTTCAGGTCCGCCATGGTCGATGCTTGTCGCTGGCTGATCTGAGGGACGCCTTGAATGAAGCCGGTCACCGACGAGACGTTCGCGATCACGCGCGCGTGAACGCCATTGTCAACGTCGACAGTTGCGACGATCTGCAAGTTCACGCCTACGTTAACGTACTGCACCTGTTGCTGAACGATGCCCGATCCCGAGCCGGGGAAGGCGATGTTTGTGAACACCGGGATCGAGTCACCAGTATTGATCGATGCAGGGGTTCCGCTCTGCGCGAGGACGGTCGGTCGGGCGATGATCCGGCCTTGGCCGCGCTGTACCTGGGCGTAAATCGCGCCTTGCAGCGACGCGGCGGCGGTGGGCTGCGCGAAGCTTCTAATGGAGAGCGTCCCAGTCGCTAACGCGCCGCCGCTCGAGAAATCGATGCCGACGTCTTTCGCAGCCGTCTCGGTGAGCTCGACGACCGATGCCTCCAGAAAGACGCTGTTGACGGGCGTGTCAACCAGGGCGATAAGCCTCTTCAGCGGTTCCGTAACCGACGCCGGTCCGCTAACGATGACAGCGTTCAACCGGCGGTCGATCGAGATCGTCTCGGATATGCGCACACCGATCTGCGGCGACGAGACGCCCTGCTGGGTTGGTACGTTCGTGATGATCTGCGCGGGAAGCAGCCCGCCGGTCCCGAGCGAAGGAGAGATTCCGCCGTTGAACGGCTGCGGGCTACCGAGCCCTGCGAACGGATCGGCCAAGTTTGCCGCGCCCAACAGACCTGCGACCTCATTCACATCCGCGTATTTCAAACGGATCATGCTCACCTCAGTCGCCGAGGCCGGAATGAGGGAGTCGGGCTTGACCGCCGAATTCGCGTCCGCTGCCGCGAGGAGCACGATCAGCGACCGCGGCGAGGGCGTGACGTTGATCTGCAGCGGCTGCTCGGAGGTAAAGATCAGCGTCAGCATCGTGCCGTTCTGCACGAAGTCGACGCCTCGAATAAATGAGCCGGCTGACGGGATGGTGCCGACGCCTGCGCGCCGCGTCGCACCGACGAACTGCACCGAGACGCGCGTCGTCCCCGAGCCGTCCACCCGGTACTGCGGCGTCTGAGGCGAGAAGTCGAGCTGGATTCGCACCAGTGACGGGTTGACTTGCGCGACCGCGAACCCAACCAGGGTTGCGCCAATCGACGCCGCGGCGGGTGCGGCCGTGAGTGTGAGCACGGCGGCGGCGGCAACCACCGCCGCGGCGCGAATCCGTTGCCTAGAGATCATTGATCACACCGATCGCGAGGGACGCTTGATGTTTGTCGATGACCGCGAAAACGAATGGATGGTCGAAGACGACAGTCGTGTCGACCCTTGGCGCGCCGAGTATCGTGTCGGCGACCGTTGTCGCTCGCACGCCGACGCCGGCCTCGTCGACGCGGAACTCCGTCGCTTGCAGCACTTCGTCGAGCGAAAGGCCGCGCTCCAGCCGCGACAACGGCTGCGCTGCCGAGGAGAACAGTTCGGTGATCCCAATCCGCTTCAGCAGAGAAGTCAGATCGTTCTGTCCGCGCCGCATCAGGCGAGGCAACGTGTAGCTGGCCCGGGTTGCGGGCCCCAACGGTGCTTTGCGCACGACGCACCTTAGCGCGCTCGCTGTGTCGGAGCCGATCGTCGCGAGGCGGAGTTCACCGCCATCGTCGAGCGGGACGCTCGTGCGCTCGCACACCCCAGCTCGGACGGTCCCAGCGCCGACGCCCGTCATGAAGGTGACGGCGGTTTCGCGGTCGCGCCCGTGAAACGTGCCGCGTTTGGACAAACGCTGGTTCGGCGGGAATAGCCAGGGGCGCGAGTACACCAGCACGCTCACCGCGGCGAAGCGAACCGGTCGGGAAACCGGGACTTCGATGCCGCCGTGCCGTGCAACCCACGCTGCGATCTCCGCGTTAAGCGGTAGCGGGCGCGTAAACACGTCGGCATGCTGCTTCAGCGCGGCGATCGCGCCAGCGCGATACGCCGGACCGCGCTCCAACCAGATCGAAACCGGCAAGGCGTCGGCGAAGGTACGGCATGGAATACCGAGCACGGCGTCGATCTGCGCCGCCGCCGTCCGGCTCATGACCGGCGCCAGCGCGCAGAGCGCGCTTTCGACGCCGGCGGGCGAGACGACGTCGGATGCAGCGGAGGTTGCGACGAGCTTCGTCGCCGCATCCTCCGCCGCGGTCTGCGGCGTCCCCGACGCGGCGCGCGCGCGGTCACCCGGAAAGGAGGCGAGAAGTACCGTTGCAACGATCCCCGCGAGAATGCCGGTATAGCTCAAGGCGCGCTCCTTTCAGAGTTGATCCGCACTGGCTCTATTTTGTCGTGCCCAAGACTTGACCCGTGTAGGCATCGACGTAGACGTTGCTCCCGTCGTCGAGGGTGAACACCCAAGCCGGGGTCGCGGCGTTGTCGGTCGGGTCATCGAACTGTCCCGTCCAATTCCCCGAAGTATACGCGTAGATGACGGCGTTGGGTGACAACGACGCTGCCGCCGTTGCTGCCGTGATCGACTGCTGACCCACCGAGAGGACGTGCCGCCCGCCGCCGTAGCTGCGCGTTCTCCACATCCGGAACATATAGGAAACGTTCCTGTTGTCGGTCACGTAGGTAGTCCATTCGATGCAATACCTATGCGGTCGCCCGCTAAAGTCGTCGTACCAATAGTCCCAGCCGCCGGTGCACTCGCGGTGGCGAATCTGCTGATCGTCGACCGTGACCCGAATCGCGTCGTTGCCGAAAGGCTCTCCGGCGTGGTGCCACGTGAAGGTGTATCCAAGCACGGTTGCGCCGCCGCTAGACGGATCCACTTGCGAGGCCACGTCCGTCTCGGTCAGCACCGCGTCCGACGGCATCCCGCCCGGCCCATTCTGGACCGCTTCGACCGCGGCGGCGTACGCGTCGTCCTGTGTGAACGCGAACGCGTTCGTCTCCGCGATTCCGTGATAGCTCAGCGCCCCGGTCCGGAGGTCATGAACGGTGCTCGTGCCAGCCTTCGTCGCGGTCGAAACGGAGCCGTCGTTCGTGTAGGTATCGGCGTTCCCGAAATACGGCGCTGCGTTGTTCAGCAACGTGCTGTCGTCGAGCGGCTCACGTGTCAGCGACGCGGGTTGTAGGGTGAAGGTCTCGTTCCCCACCGCGACAGCCCGTCCGGCATAGGAGCCGCTCGTGTCGACCGAATCGAAGTACCACAGGAGACCCGACGGAGCGTAGTTGACGCCGGCGTTATCGTTACTCAGGATGTCCTTGAAGTTGTTTTGGTCCTCCCAGAAGCTCCATTTGTCGGTGAGGCCGGCATCCTTCGCCGCGTTCTGCCATGCGGAGTGAATCGTTTCTTGCGGATTAGTGCCCGTCATCCGTTCCGCGACCCGCCTCGCAAACGTGTTGCCGGCCCCGACAGTGATATCGCAGGTGACGTCCGGGCCGATATATCCGGATCCTATCGTATTGGGGCAATGCCCGGGACGCACGGAGAATCCGTATAGACCGTGAAGATTACCGCCGAAAGCCTGCCGCCAATCGGCGGTCAGCTCCGGGTTGCTCGGGAACCGTGAGGGCGGCGCGGACACCGTCTGCGAGCTATAGGCGAAGATCCATTTCAATCGGCCCTGGACCGGAAAGCCCGTCAAGCTACCAGGATATTTATGGGTTTGATCGCCGGGCCCCCACGCGATTTGGTCCGGATCGTGATTGAGTTGACGGCCCCAGTACAGCTCCATGTAGCCGACGTCACCGTGCCCAGAGAACCACAGCGCGTCGTTGTTCGCCTCCGCGGAGCGCAATGAGGTCACCGTGACAGCGTTGTCTCGATTATTGACCGGGACGGCCCAGCCTCGGCTGTTGATGGTGTTCGCAAACGTGTCCGCGATTTCGTTCGGACGCGCATAGAAGGCGGAAGGCGCGATATAGAGCTCGCCGTTCGGGTCGTAGGCCGTCACGCCGAAAACGGCGACGTTGCCCGTGTTGTTCGGCGGCGGGTTCGTTCCGAAGTTGATGCTGAACCGGCATGCGGCAAGCGATGCCGTACCGGCGATGATGAGCGCGATTTTGAGGAGCCTCACTTCTTTCGCCCTCCCTGCCGGAAGACGGGAAGCCCGTAACGCTGCGCGGTCGCCGGGTCCGCGATCCGCGCCCGTTCGCTGAGGAGGACGCCATTCTGCGAGTTGTACGTATAATCGATCTGGCGTGTAGCGGGATCGGGATCGGTTGCGTACAGCCCGTACGTCACGACGGTTATGACCACAGCCTGCACGGGCGTGCCGCGGTAGGACGCGGAGACGCCGCGCCGGACGCTGAGCACCGCCGGTTTCTTGCCCCCGACGATCTGGTTGTGAACCAGCATCCTGCGCGATCGCGCACCCGCGACGCGCATTTCAGATTCTTCTTGCGCTTGCCGCGCATGGAATAGTGCTTGTTTCTGCAAGACCGGTATCGTGATCACCGGTACCACGCGCAGCGGCACGCGGCGCGCACCGGCTGTCTTCGCGGCATTAGCCGGCGCGGTGCCGGCATAAAGCAACGCTGCAGCTGAAAGCAGGAGAAAGCTCCGCTTGAGCATTGTGTTGTACCCCCGTTTGGTTTCGTGAGCCGACGGCGTAGAGCGCCCTGCGAAGCCACACTGCACGAGCGCTTAGGCAGGAATTTTCCTGGCGACGCCGCGGCACCTGCCCGGTCTGCCGAGGCGAGCAGCACCGCCTACCGCTGACTCGAGGCCGCTTCACTCCAAACTCGAGCGCGCATCACTGATGCGGAAGAAGAAGCGGGGGCTCGCCCGCCATCTTGGCGGTGGCGTGATCGTTTCATCGGCGTACGCCCGCCGAGTGACGGCGGCACGGAAACCGGACGGCTACGGCACGACCGTCGTCGACCGTCATCCTCCACCCGGAACGATCGCGCTGCTTTGAACTGCGGGAGCCAAATCTTCTACGGCCGAGGCACCGCCGCCGGATCCGTTCGCCGACTGAAGTTCTTTCTCGGCGGCGATGCACTCGAGCGATTCGGTCGTCGCGCGCGTCATCGTCGCCGGGACCGCGAGGTCGTTCAGCAGCGCCGTCGCGTCGCTCATCTCGTGTGCGCGGCGCTTGGCGTGCTTGTACGTGCCCTCGACGATGCGGTCGAGCAGCGTTTCGTCGGCAGCGACGAACGTGCGGGTGATGTCGGCGCGCAGCCACTCCTCGACACCCGCCGCGCGCGCCGCTTCGAGCGCCTCCCAAACCGCGGCCGACATGCCTTTGAAGAAGATCGAGCGGGTGAGCTTGCGCGCCGCGGCGTCGCCAGGCTTTGTCCCCACGATCTCCAATGGCGTCCCGTGCGGGCGCAGCACGTCCGCGAGCGCTGCAGCGCCGTCACCCGCGAGAAACATCGGGACGCGAACGCCCAGCGGCGGCACGGGCGCCATCATCGCGACGTCGACGAACGTGGCGCCGGACGGGGCGACGATCGCCGCAAGCTCCAGCTTGAGCGCCGGGCCTGCCGTATTGAGATCGGCATAGATCGCGCCGGCGTGCAGAAACGGCAGCGATTCGCGCGCGACGTCGCTCGCGACCGTCGCCCAGTTCACCGACAGCACGACGTCCGCGCCGCCGACGGCGGCGGCGAAGCTCGCTGCGAGCGGGATGTCTGAGAGGTCGCCGTGGAGATCGGGATCCCAGCCGCGCACCGTCGCGCCGCCCCGCGCCAGATCGCGCGCGATCAGCGATCCGGCCTCGCCCAAGCCCAGCACGGCGATCGTCACGCGGCTGTTCCCCATCAGCCGTCGTCGAGCGTGCGCCCGATACGGTCGAGCGTTTGCATCGCGGGGAGCACCTGCGCGACGCTGGAGTTCGGCTCGCGCTGCTCGCGGATCGCTGCGATGAATTCGCGGTCCTGCAGCTCGATGCCGTTCATCGACACGGCGACGCCGGAGAGGTCGATCGGGTTGTTCTTGCCGTCGGTCAGGTCGTCGTAGCGCGCGATGTACGTGCCGTTGTCGCAGATGTAGCGGAAGAACGTGCCCAGCGGGCCGTCGTTGTTGAACGAGAGCGACAGCGTGCAGATCGCACCGCCCGGGACTTTCATCAGAATGCCCATGTCCATCGCGATCCCGAGCTGCGGGTGGATCGGGCCCTGCACGCCCACCGCGCCCGAGGCCGTCTCGCCGGTCTGGTACTGGAACAGGTCCACGGTGTGGCAGGCGTGGTGCCACAGCAAGTGATCCGTCCAGCTGCGCGCCTGGCCCAATGCGTTCATGTTCGTGCGGCGGAAGAAGTACGTCTGCACGTCCATCTGCTGGATCTTCAGTTCGCCCGCTTTGATCCGGTTGTGGATCCACTGGTGGCTGGGATTGAAGCGCCGCGTGTGGCCGCCCATCGCGATAACGCCCGTTTCTTTTTGTACCTGCGCGATGCGTTCGCGCGTCGGCCAGGTTGTCGGCGATCGGGATCTCGATCATCACGTGCTTGCCCGCGCGCATCACCTGCTCGGCCTGCGCGGCGTGCATCTGTGTCGGCGTCGCCAAGATGACCGCTTCGAGGCCGGGCAGCGCCAGCGTCTCCGCGAGGTCACCCGTCCAGTGCGGGATGCCGAATTTCTTCGCGACCTCTTCGGCGGTTTCGCGACGGCTGCCGGTGAGCGAGATGACGCTGGCGTCCGGGATGTTGCGCAGCGCCTCGAGGTGCTTGACGCCGAACGCGCCTTGACCGGCTAGCGCGATCTTCACTGAGCGACCACGTGCTCGACGACCTCTTCGTGCGCATCGACGTCGGGATTGCCGAACTCCTCGCGCGTTGCAGCCAGCCTGCGCTGCGGCAGACCCGGGTTCTCGAGGATCAAGTGACCGACGGCGGTGTTCGACGCGGGTACGTGATAGAAGCGGTACACTTCCTTCGCGTCGTCGGCGAGCGCGCCGCGCATGATCAGCCACATCACCATCTCGATGCCCTCGGAGCCGGCTTCGCGCACGTAGTCGACGTGCGGCAGCCTCACCAAGCTCGCGGGATCGGTGGTGAACTTGTCGAGGAAGTCCGTGTCGAACTGGCGGTTGATGAGCCCCGCGCGGGGTCCTTGCAGCTGGTGCGACATCCCGCCGGTGCCGAAGATCACCACCCGCAGGGGACGCGCGAACGACTCCACCGCTTTGCGGATCGCCTTGCCCAGCATGTAGCAGCGGTGGCCGGTCGGCGGCGGATACTGCACCACGTTCACGGCCAGCGGGATCACCTGCACCGGCCACTCTGCGGGCTGTCCGAACATGAGCGACAGCGGCACCGTGAGCCCGTGATCGACTTCCATCTTGTTGACGATCGTCATGTCGAACTCGTCGAGGATCAGGGACTGCGCAATGTGCCACGCGAGCTCGGGGTGGCCTTTGACGACGGGCACCGGTCGCGCGCCCCAGCCTTCGTCCGCGGGCGCGAACTCCGACGCGCAGCCGAGTGCGAACGTGGGGATGACCTCGAGCGAGAACGCCGACGCATGGTCGTTGTACACGAGGATCACGACGTCGGGCTTCAGCTCGGCGACCCACTTCTTGGACGGCTCGAAACCGCGGAACAGCGGCGACCAATATGCGTCCCCTGTCTTGCCGAGGTCGATTGCCGCGCCGATGGCCGGCACGTGCGACGTCGCCACGCCTGCCAGAATCTCAGCCACGACGTTCCCACTCCGATTTGCTGCGATTCCCCTCGGGCGAACGACCGCCGTGGAGCATCATCGCGGCGTAGTCTTCCTGCGTCGCGCCCGTCATCTTCGCCGCGATCTGCTGGAACGACAGGCCGTCGCACGCCGCGAGCTTGGCCGTGTAGTAGATGTTGCCGCCGAGCTCGAGCATGCGGTTCCAATCGCGGTCGAGGACCGACTGCGCCTGTTCGGCGGTCATCGGGAAGCGCGCTAGGTACGCGCGCTCGCCGGCGCGGAACGCGTCCCGGTTGTCGGACTTCATCAGCGACATGCAGAACATGTTGAGATGATACCCCTGCCGCGAGCGGTCCGCGTCGAACAAAATCGTCCCCGGGATGTCGTCGAAGGCTTTGTCGCTCACCGGCTTCCCTCCCCGGGCCAGTACAGGCGGTTCGGATTGTCCACGAGCAGTTTCTGCTGAAGCTCGCGCGCCGGCGCGATGCGCGGGATCAGGTCGACCAGCTCGCCGTCGTCGGGCACGATCCACGTCATGTTCGGATGCGGCCAGTCGGTGCCCCACAGCACGCGGTCGGGGAAGCGCTCGACGAGCGCGCGCTGGAACGGCACCACGTCGTCATACGGCGGCCCGGCGACCGTCAGCCGCTCGGGACAGGTCACTTTGGACCAGATGTTCTCATGTTCGTCCAGCAGCCGGATGAAACGCTGGAAGTCGGGGTGGTCGACCCCTTTGGCTACATCCGGCCGGCCCATGTGATCGACGACGATGGTGCCGGGGAGCGAGGTGAGGAACGGCGTGAGCGACTCGAGGTCGGGTGCTTCGAAGTACACGATGAAGTGCCAGCCGAGCTTTGCGACCTTCTCGGCGACGCGCAGGTAGTTCTCGCGCGGCGTCGCGTCGACGAGCCGCTTGACGAAGTTGAAGCGCACGGCGCACACGCCGGCCGCGTCCAGCGCCGCAAGCTCGTCGTCTGCCACGTCGTATCCGACCGTCGCGACGCCCTTGGCTTTGCCGTTCGATGCTTGAAGCGCGTCGACCAGCGCGGAGTTGTCGCGGCCGTGGCAGGTCGCCTGCACGATGACGTTCTTGGCGAAGCCGAGGAAATCGCGCAGCGCGAAGAGCTTTTCCTTGGGCGCGTCGCACGGCGTGTACTTGCGCTCGGGCGCGTACGGAAACACGTCCCCGGGGCCGAACACGTGGCAGTGCGCGTCCACCGCGCCGGCCGGCGGCTTGTACGCCGGTTTGCGCGGGCTCGGGTGATACGGGCGGTACGTCGGGTCCATCGTGAAGGCGGTCATGCGCGCGCGACCTTCCCGAGCTTCGCGGCCAGGCGCGGGTACACGCGGTACGCATTGGTCTCGTAGATCTTCGCGCGTGTGTCGGCGCCGATCGCGAGCGCGTCGACGTAGCGCTTCGTGTCGTCGAAATAATGGCCCGTCTCGGGATCGATGCCGCGCACCGCGCCCACCATCTCCGAGCCGAACAGGATGTTCTCGGCCGGGATCACCTTCGCCAGCAGATCGATGCCCGGCTGGTGGTACACGCACGTGTCGAAGAACACGTTGTTCAGCAGCAGCTCGGTGAGCGGCGGCTTCTTCATGTCCTGCGCGAGCCCGCGGTAGCGGCCCCAGTGGTACGGCACCGCGCCCCCGCCGTGCGGAATGATGAACCGCAGCGTTGGAAAGTCGCGGAACAGATCGGACGTCAGGAACTGCATGAACGCGGTGGTGTCGGCGTTGAGGTAGTGCGCGCCGGTGGCGTGGAAGTTCGGGTTGCACGACGAGCTCACGTGCACCATCGCCGGCACGTCCAGCTCCACCATCTTCTCGTACAGCGGGTACCAGTAGCGGTCGGTCAGCGGCGGGCTGTCCCAGTGCCCGCCCGACGGATCGGGGTTGAGGTTGCAGCCGATGAAGCCCAGTTCGTTGACGCAGCGCTCGAGCTCGCGCGCGCTGTTGGCCGGCGGCGCGCCGGGCGATTGCGGGAGCTGGCAGACGCCGACGAAGTTTTCGGGATACAGCGCGCACACTCGCGCGATCAAATCGTTGCAGGCGCGCGTCCATTGCATGCTCGTCTGCTCGGTGCCGATGTGGTGCGCCATCGCCGACGCGCGCGGCGAGAAGATCGTCAGGTCGGTGCCGCGCTCGCGCTGCAGCTTGAGCTGCGCGTTCTCGAGGCTCTCGCGGATCGCGTCGTCGCTGATGCGGAGATCGTCGAGCGACGGCGTCTTGGCTGGATCATCGAGCGCGGCGATCTGCGCGTCGCGGAACGCTTGCAGTTCTTTGGGCGCGGTCGTGTAGTGACCGTGGCAGTCGATGATCATGCGGTCGTTCCGGCGGCGGCGAGCGCGGGTGCGTTGCCGTCCCACACGGCAGCCGGCACGAACACGTCGCCCGCCATCAGCGCGCGCGCCGTGCGCAGCAGCGCGGAGCGTTCGACGCGCACGCGGCCGCCTTCATCCACGAGCAGCATGTCGACCGTGAAGAACCCGGTGGGGTGCTCGATGTCGAGCCGGCGCTCGCCCAGCTGCGATCCGACGCCCGCAACCTCGGCGGCGACGGTGCCGGGATATGCGCACGCGGTCGCGACGCTCACGGCGCCGAACACGCCGATCGCCTTGTGCACCTTGTGCGGGATGAAGTTGCGCGTCGAGACCGCGCCGCCATGCTGCGCGGGGCCGGCGAGGCACATCTTCGGCACGGTCTTTTTCGTGACGTCCCCGAGGTTCATCAAATGTCCGGCCGCGAGCCGAACGCGCTCGACGCGCGCTTTGAGCTCGGCGTCGGCTTCTAGCTCGTCCGGCGGCTCGTGGCCTGTCTTGCCGAAGTCCGACGCGCGCATCACGACGACCGGCATGCCGTTGTCGATCAGCGTGCACTCGATGCCGTCGACCGTGTCGCGCGCGTTGCCGGTGGGCAGCAGCGCGCCGCCGGTGCTCGAGCCCGCGATGTCCAGGAAGTCGATCACGATCGGCGCGGCGGAACCGGGCACGCCGTCGATGCGCGCGTCGCCGTCGTAGCGCACGCGCCGGCCCGGCGTCTGCACCGTCGCAATCGCGACGCTCGCGGTGTTGACCATGTGGATGCGCACCTTGGTCTCGCCGTCTTGCCCCGCGACGAGCCCCTTCTCGATGGCGAACGGCCCGATGCCCGCGAGCATGTTCCCGCAGTTCTGCGACGCATCCACCCGCGGCTCGTCGGGCACGACTTGCAGGAACAGATAGTCGACGTCGGCGTCGGCGCGCGTGGACGGGCTCACCACGGCCACTTTGCTGGTGAGCGTGTCGGCGCCGCCGATGCCGTCGATCTGCCGCGCATCGGGCGAACCCATCAGCGCCAGCAGCACACGATCGCGCACCGCGGGGTCGGGCGGCAGGTCGGACGCCAGAAAGAACGGGCCCTTCGACGTGCCGCCGCGCATCAGCGTGCACGGGATCGCGGTCTGCGTCACGACGGTCTCCCGTCGGCATACGCGCGCGCGTCGTCGTAGTAGCGCAAGCCTTTCGCCGCGAGCTTCTCGCGCATGCCGTATACGTCGAGGCCGAGCTCGCCGGCGGCGAATCGCTTGCGATTGGCAGTTTCTTTGTCGACGCGCGCGAGCGAAGCGCTCAACGCTTCGTCGATGCGCGCCCGCGGGACGACGAGCACCCCGTCGTCGTCGGCCACGATCGCGTCGCCGGGTTCGACGCGGCGGCCGGCGCATACGAGCGGCAGGTTGACGTCCCCGAGCGTTTCCTTGACCGTGCCCTGGGCGAATACCGCCTTCGACCACACCGGGAACCCCATCTCTTCGAGCGTCGCGATGTCGCGGCAGCCGGCCTCGATGATCAGCCCGCGAACCCCGCGCGCCTTGAGCGCGCCGCCGAACAGGTCGCCGAAATAACCATCCTCGCACGGCGACGTGGGGCTGACAACCAGCACGTCGCCTTCCGTGCACAGTTCCACGACGACGTGCAGCGTCGTGTTGTCGCCGGGTGCCACCGTGACCGTTACGGCGTTGCCGGCGATCGACGCGCCGCGGTAAATCGGGCGCATGTACGATGCCATCAGCCCGGTGCGCCCGATCGCCTCGTGCACGGTCGCGACCCCGCGCTCCGCAAGCGGTGCGATGTGCTCCAGGGACGAACGCTCGATGTTCCGGACCACGATCCCGCTCATAACGAGGGTGAGTTTCCGCGTTGCACGATGGCGCCTCCTGGTCTCAGGCGCTGCGCCGTGCGTTTGCCGGCGATCGCTGCTTTCAGCGCCGTGCGGCGCGCAGGCAGCGCGCCAGCTCTTCGACGTACGGCGCGACGCCGAAGAGCCCGCTCGCGGCGAGCGCGACGACGGTTGCGAGCGGGAGCGGCGCGCGGTTGGCGCGGAACGCGAAGCGCGGTCGCGCCGTGCTCGCACCGACGAGCGCGCGCGTCTGATCCGCGTTCGCGAATGCCGCGAACGCCGCGCCGACAAACGGCAGCACTTCCAAGAAGCTATGGGCGTGCTGTTCCGCCTGCGAGATGATGCGGCGCGGTTGCGTGTACGCGACGTCCCAAATCGCCGTCGCCTCGTGCACCAGTGCGGAGCCGACCATGAGCGCGATCACGCCCGCGTCGATTTCGAGAAACAATCCCGCTGCGATCCCCGCACCGGCCTCGAGCGCCATCAGGATGTGCGAAACCGATTCGGGCGTGCCCGCGTTGCGCTCGATCTTCGTCTGGCGGTGGAACGTCCAATCGAGGATGCCGGGCACGAGCCAGGCCGGAATCAGCACGTAGGTGAGAAACGCGCGTGTCGCATCGGACCTTTCCATCTGCACGTATGTTCCCGCTGCTCGTGCGAGCGAACCGGATCAGATCGCGTGCGCGAGCGCGTCCCGGTCGAGCTCGCGGACCGAGCGATAGCCCGCGAGCGCCAGCGATGCGTCGAGGTCGCCCAGCAGCATGCGCAGCACGTGCTCCACGCCGGCTTCGCCGCCGAGCGCGAGACCGTACACGTACGGCCGCCCGACGAGCACCGCGTCGGCGCCCAGCGCGAGCGCGATCAGCACGTCGGAGCCGCAGCGAATGCCGGAATCGAACAGCACCGTCAGCTCTTCGCCGACGGCGTCCGCAACGCCGGGGAGCGCGTCGAGTGCTGCGATCGCGCGGTCGACTTGGCGGCCGCCGTGGTTGGACACGACGACGCCCGCCGCGCCGCCATCGCGCGCCGCGCGGGCGTCGTCGGGATGGCAGATGCCCTTCACCACGATCGGCAGCGACGTCCAGCTACGCAGCAGCGCGAGGTCGCTCCAGCGCAGCGCGGGGTTGCCGAACAGCCCGGCCCACATCAAGATCGCGTCGCGCGCCGCTTCCGGTGAGGATTCCGGCGGCGCCGCGAGCTTGGCGCGGAACACCGGGTCGCTGAAATACTGCGCGAGGCCGACGCCTTTGAGAAACGGCAGATGCGCGAGCTCCAGATCGCGCGGCCGCCAGCCCAGCGTCCACGTGTCGAGCGTGACGACGATCGCACCGTAGCCCGCGCGCTCCGCGCGGCGTACGAACGATTCGGCGATCTCGGGATCGCGCGGCCAATAGAGCTGATACCAGCGCGACGCATCGGGCGCGGCGGCGGCGACCTGCTCCATCGGGTTGGCGGACGCCGTCGACACGATGAACGTCACGCCGGTGCGCGCCGCCGCCTTCGCGACCGCCACCTCGCCGTCGGGATGCGCGAGCGTCAGCACGCCGACCGGCGCCGTGAGGATCGGCAGCGGCATCGTTTTCCCGAGCACGTCCACCGAAACGTCCCGCCCGACCACCTCGCGCAGCATGCGCGGCACGATGCGCCGGCGCGCGAACGCGTCGAGGTTCGCGCGCATGGTGTGCTCGGCGCCCGCGCCGCCGGCGACGTACGCGAACGCCTCGGGCGTCATCGTCGCGCGCGCCTGCGCTTCGAGCCCGGCGGCGGTCATCGGCAGCTCCGGCCGCGCACCGCCGAGCCCGCGCAGGTAAATGTCGTTCTGAATGTCGCTAAGGTTGCCGATCGCCATCAGCGGTCGATCGCCGCCAGGTTCGAAGGCGCATAACGTTCGCCGGCGATTTCGTCTTGCGGAAACGCTGCTTCCAGCTCGGCGACGTCGCCGGCGGTTAACCGAACGTTCGCCGCAGCCGCGTTTTCTTCCAGATACGTCCGGCGCTTCGTCCCCGGGATCGGCACGATGTCGTCACCTTGCGCGAGCACCCACGCCAGCGCCAGTTGACCCGGCTTCACGCCCATGCGCGCTGCGATGCTTTGGATGCGGTCCACCAGGCCACGGTTCTTGTCGAGGTTCTCCGCGGTGAAGCGCGGGTAGCGCCGCGCGCGCGCGTCGCCGCTGACGAGATCGCTCGAGCTGGTGATCGTCCCGGTGAGGAAGCCGCGCCCCAGCGGGCTGTAGGGCACAAAGCCGATGCCGAGTTCGCGCACCGTCGGCAGGATCTCGTCCTCTACGTGGCGCTGCCACAACGAGTATTCGGTTTGGAGCGCGGTGATCGGATGCGTGCGGTGCGCGCGCCGAATCGTCGCAGGCGACGCTTCTGACAAACCGAGAA
Organism: Vulcanimicrobiota bacterium; assembly: GCA_963792235.1. Lineage (GTDB taxonomy): Bacteria > Vulcanimicrobiota > Vulcanimicrobiia > Vulcanimicrobiales > Vulcanimicrobiaceae > Vulcanimicrobium. The sequence continues at coordinate 191,989 of CAWBVR010000026.1, read as the reverse complement.
AACGCACCTTGCCCGCGGCCACGAGCTCGGCCATCGCGCCGACGGTCTCCTCGATCGGCGTCTGCGGGTCGACGCGGTGTTGGTAGTACAAATCGATGTGATCGACGCCCAGTCGCCGCAGCGACGCCTCGCACGCCGCGCGCACGTACTCCGGCCTGCCGCTCACGGCGAAGTAGCTCGGATCGTCCTTCTTGCGCATGTTGGCGAACTTCGTCGCGACGAACACCTCGTCGCGACGGCTGCGAATGGTGCTGCCGATCAGCGCTTCGTTGTCGCCGATCCCGTACACGTCGGACGTGTCCAAGAACGTGATCCCAAGGTCGAGCGCCCGCAGAATCGTCGCCGTCGACTCCTCGTCGTTGCGCTCGCCGTAGAACTCGCTCATCCCCATGCACCCGAGCCCCATCCGCGAGACGATCGCGCCCTGCGAGCCCAGCTTGACGGTTCTCATAGCCATGCCGCTTCAGACGCGGTAGACCGCCGGGTCTCCTTTATCGCCGACGTCCGTAGCAGACACGGCGGCTCGATCGCCGTACTGTGGACGCATGTCGCTGCCATTCCTGGACCTTCCGATCGTCCTCGCGCCGATGGCCGGCTTTGCCACGGTCGACCTCGTGGCCGCGGTCAGCAACGCGCGCGGTTTCGGGGTGCTTCCTTGCGCGTACCTCACGCCCGAACAGATCGCCGCGCACATCCAAGCGCTGCGGAACGCGACGAACCGGCCGTTCGGGGTGAACCTGTTCGTCGAAACGCCGCCGTACGCCGCCGACCCGCGCGCGGTGCAGCACGCGCACGACCGGCTGCGCGCGTATCGCGAGGAGCTGCGAATACCGCACCCGGCCGAGCCGCCGCTGCCGCCCGACCGCTATCGCGCGCAGATCGACGCGGTACTGGACGCGAAGCCCGCGGTGTTCACGTTCACGTTCGGCATCCCCGACGCCGCGACGCTCGACCGGTTTCGCGCGGCCCGCATCTTCACGGTGGGGACCGCCACCACCGTGGCCGAGGCCCTCGCGCTCAAAGCCGCCGGGGTGGACGGGATCTTCGCGCAAGGTTCCGAGGCGGGCGCGCACCGCGGCACGTTCCTCGCGCCGGTCGCGGAATCGCTCGTCGGCACGCTCGCGCTCGTGCCGCAGGTGGTCGACGCCACGCGCCTGCCGGTGTTTGCCGCGGGCGGGATCGGCGACGGGCGCGGCGTCGCGGCCGTGCTCTCGCTGGGCGCGACCGCGGCGGCGCTGGGCACCGCGTTTCTGCTCGCCGACGAGTCGGGCATCGCGCCCGCGCACCGCGAGGTGCTGCGCTCGGAGCGGGCGGCGCACACGGTGCTCACGCGCGCCTTCTCCGGGCGCACCGCGCGCGGCGTCCCGAACCGCGTGATCGAGGAACTCGCCGATCCCGCGGACATCGCGCCGTACCCGTTTCAAAACGCGCTCACGCGCGACGTTCGCACTGCGGCGGCCGCGCAAGGGCGCGCGGAGTTCCTGTCGCTGTGGGCCGGTCAGGCGGTGGCGCTCGCCACGTCGAAGCCGGCGGCCGAGATCGTCGCCGACCTCATGCGCACCGCACGCGCGAGCTTGGGCGAAGCGACGGCGGCGACCGGCTAGCGGATCCCGACGACGCGGCCTGCGGCGAAATCATACGTGCCGAAATCCGGCGCGAGCGGGCGCCGGTTCGGAACCTCCAGCCACAAGCGTAGCATGTGCCGCTTGCGCTCGGGCTCGTCGTAGTCGTCGTACGCGGTGCGGTCGTGCAGCGTCACGTAGCTGTTCAGGAATTGCAGATCGCCCTGTTCCAAGTCCATCGAAAGCGTGTGCCGTTCGCAAGCTTCGTAGAACGCGTCGATCGCATCGGCTTGCGCCGCGTTGAGCGGGCGGCCGACGCGCGCTTGGCCCGAGCGAATGTACGTCGCGTTCGCACCGCACGACAGCGCGCCGCCGTAGTAGCTGTACACGGGGCGGTAGTACACCGGCGGCTCGCCGTCACGTTCTTCGCCGCGCAAGTCGATCGCAAACGGCGTGTAGAGCGCGCCAAGATGCCAGGGCGCACGTTCGAGCAAGTCGTTGTGCACGCGCATCGAGCTCACGACGCGGCTGATCCCGCCCGACTTCGCTTTGTTCGCGCACAGCAATCCGACGACGTCGCAGCGGTCGACGTGCAGGCTCTGTGCGACCCGCGTTTGGTAGCCGCGCGCCTGCGGGTCGCTGAGCTCTTTGCCCTCGTCGCGCACGTGGCCGATCAGATCGCCGCGCGCGTTCTGCGGGATCGCGCGGCCGAGGTGCGTGCCGATCCCCCACAGCGCCCGTGCGGTGTCGAGCGCGCCCCAGCGCGCGACCGGCAGCCCGCGCAGCAGGTACATGCCGCGCCCGTCTTCGAGCTGCTCGCCGACCCGCGCGAACCGCGCGCCCAGCGACGGCAGCGGGAAGTCGTCGCGCACGCCTTGCTCCACGATCGGGCGGCGTTCGCGCGCGACGGCCAGCGCGGCGTCGAGTTCGCGCACGTCATCGTCGCGCAAGCGGTACGTCCACGACTCGTCGGCGGCCAGCTCGGGACCGCTCCAGGCGACGGGTCCAAGCACGGGTTCGGTGAGGATCGCGCCCATGAGAGGGCGTTCGCAGCCACCGAACCAATCCTCTCTTATCATGACGTTGCGCCGCACGCTGCTCTCGCTCGCCGCCGCGCTGGGCGTTACCGCCCTCGTCGCGGGACCCGTCCCCGCTGCTAGCGACGCGCCGCCCTCGGTGACGATCGCCTATCAGCCGGGCATCGGCTACGCGACGCTGATCGTCGTGAAGCAGCTGGGTGCGCTCGAGAAGCGCTTCCCGGGCACGAAGTTCGACTGGCGCGTGCTTACCAACGGCGACGCGATCCGCGACGGCATCCTCGCCGGGCAGATTCAAATCGGCGCGGGCGGCAACGGCCCGTTCCTCATCGGCTGGGACCGTGGCGTGGGCTACAAGCTGATCGCACCGATGAACGTGATGAACTTGTGGATGGTCGCGCGCGCCGACGAACCGAACATCAAGACGCTCAAAGACATCCCGCCCAACGCGAAGATCGGGATGCCGTCGCCCGACGCGGTGCAAGCGATCGCGCTGCGCAAGGCCGCACAAGAGCAGTTCGGCGACGCGCACAAGTTCGACACGAACATCGTCGCCATCCAGCACCCGCTGGGCGTTCAGGCGATGTTCGCCAAGCAGCTCGAATTGCACATGAGCGCGCCGCCGTTCCAGCAGCAGGAGGTCGAAGCGGGTGGCCATGTGGTGTTCCGCAGCTTCCTGGCGTTCGGGCGCAGCACGTTCAACAGCGTCTACACCACCGAAAACTTTGCCAAGCAGTACCCCGTGCTCGCCAAGGCGATGTTCGAAGAGCTGCGCAGGGCGACGAACATGCTCAACCGCGATCCCGATCAGGCCGCCGCGCTGCTGGCGAAGGACGCCGAGAACAAGACACCGGCGGCGAAGTTCAAAGGCTGGATCACCGGGCCGGACGTGTCCTGGGACATGACGCCGCACGCGTTCGTGCGCACCGCGGCGTTCATGAAAGAGATCGGGATGCTGAACAAGGCGCCCGCGAACGTGCGCGAGCTGGAGCTGCCGCTGCTCAACGGCCGGGGCGACTGACCCGAAGGAACAGCGCCCTTCACACCGATCCCGACGGCCAGCCGTCGCGATGATCTGACGCGAATCGTACGAAGCGATTCAACCGGGCTGGCATGAAGTCGGCAGTACGGTAGGCTGGGCTTCGCGACGAGCGCGCAGTACGCTATGGCGACGCGCCTCTGTGCGCGTCCCCACCGTTCCCATCATGGGAGATGCATACTTGCGCAAGCTCATCAGACAAGAGCTCATCGCGTTCGTACTGCTGGTGTCGTTCGTGCTGTGCAGCACGGCGCCGGCGTTTGCCCAGACGATCACCGGAACGATCTCAGGCACCGTGACCTCCAGCCAGGCAAATAAGAAACTGGCCGGAGTGACCGTGACTGCAGTCGCGCCGTCGTCTCGGTACACGGCGACGACTGACCAGAACGGCTTCTTCGCCATCAGCGGTGTCACGCCGGATACGTACACCGTGTCCTTCGCGGTCACGGGCTACGAACCGTACGCCGCTCGAGGCGTCACGGTCGTGCAAGGCCAGATCGCCAACGTCAGCACCGCGCTCAATACCGTCCTGCAGCGCATCGGCCGCACCGTGGCCAGGAACGCCGCGGGCGCCTATCAGCCGTCGCAGACGACGGATCAGTACAACGTCGGCAGCCAGCAGATCACCACCGCGTTAGGCAAAGCCGGCGGCAACAACGAGGCCAACTTGCTGGCGGAGATTCCCGGCGCGTCCTTCGACTCGCGCGGGTATCCCGTTCTGCGCGGCGGTCGCCAGAACGAAGAAGGCTTCCAGTACGAAGGCATCGACTACACGGACGCGTTCACCCACCAGTTCGTCAACTCGCTCATCCTCAACGGCGCGAGCAATTTCCAGGTGTCGCCCGGCGCCGGCGACGCGTCGGTCGGCAACGCCGGCACCGGGACCATCAACATCGTCGCGAAGCGCGGCACGAACCCGCACTTCGGGCAGCTCGAGGCCGACGTGTCCGCCGGCCACTACGAGCACGGCCTGCGCGGCGAGTTCGGCTGGGCCAGCCCCAACGGGCGCTACTCCAACTACACGTCGGTGCAGGGCGACCGCAACGCGTACCGCTTCGGCCCCGGCGGAAGCGATCCGCTCCTGATCGGCGCGTACTTCGCCCGTGCCAGTGACATGACCACGCAAGTCACGAACAACTTCGTGCACAAGTTCGGGCGCGACAACAGCCAGTCACTGCAGGTGTTCTACGACAACCAGCAGTTCAATCTGCATTTCGGGGCCGGGGTGCCGCCGCAGGGATTGCCGTTCAAGGACAACGACTCGCAGTTCGTGCAAACGGCCGCCGGTGCGCTGCCCGGGATGACGACGGCGCTGGTGCAGTCACTGCTGCCCTTCACCCCCGGGCAGACCAGCCTGACGGCGCGCATCGGGTCGCTGGGCGACGGGCGCCTGCCGCAAAACGGCAATCAGCCGAACGAAGCGTTCAAGCTGCAGTACTCCGCCAGCCCCGACGCGACGACGTTCCTCACGGCGAAGTTCTACCGCGTCGACGCCGTCCCGCTCTTCGACTTCCCGTACAATCTCAACAACCTCGTGACGGGGGACGTGGCCCAACTTCAGGGCGGACAGCGGACCGGCTTCGCGCTCGACGGCACCAAGCAGATCGGCGCGAAGCACCTGCTGGGCTTCGGCGGCAAGTTCGAAAACCTGTTCCCCGTCCTGTCGTCGACGTCGGCGGCCAACGCGCTGCTGACGTTCGGGGGCGCTTTCGGTAACTCGCTGGAATCCGCCGACTTCATCCCGGCCGCCTCGTGCCCGGCGCTGTTCGTGGCGGCGCACATTGCGTGCGGCTACATCGTCGGATTCGGGTTCGTTCCTCGCTCGCCGGGCAACGCGCTCAACGTGAGTACGGGGTTGAACACGGGCCCGCCGCTGCCGGCGACGGTCCCGCTGCCGTTCTTCGACCGGTCGGCTTCCAACTCGCCGCGCCAAGACTTCGCGATCTACGTCAAGGACACGTTCTCGCCGACGGACCGGCTCAAGCTCGACATGGGCCTGCGCATGGACGGCGTGAACTGGAAGTATCCGGCGTGCGACATCACCACGTGCCTGCCGACGTCGTTCACGACCAGCGGCGGGGTCAACGCGTACCAGTTCAACTACGCGTCGGACACGCGCAAACCGCGCGTGTGGCAACCGCGCATCGCGGCGTCATGGCAGGTGACGCGCAACGACGCGCTGCGCGCGAGCTACGGCCGCTCGGTGCAGTTCCCCGCCATCGGGAGCGTCAGCGGCACCGCGTCGCGCAATTCGTTCGCCGCGTTCCGAGGCATCCCGACGCGCGACCCGCTCACGGGCGCACCGGCCCAGTTCTGCGGCACGAGCGTGTTCTTGGGGCTGGGCATCACAGACCAGCCGTGCCATGACTACGCCGACCAGCTGTACTGGGAGGCACAGACGGCGAACGGCGTCCCGATCCAGCCGCTGCTGCCGGCGACGTTCAACAACTACGACTTCTCGTATTCGCATCTCTTCTCGCACCAAGTGGCGATGAAGATCACGCCGTTCTACAACAAGTCGTTCAACCAAACGGCCAACACGTCGGCGCAGATCATCAAGAACGGCGTCCCGCTGCTGGACCAGAACGGCAATCCGGTGCTCGGCCCGTCGGTGTCGTCGAATCTCGGGCGCAACCAGATCACCGGCGTCGAGTTCCTGCTGACGAAAGAAGCGGCGTTCGGGCTGTCAGGCTCGCTGTCGCTCACATATCAGAACGAGTTCTCCAACGTCGTGCCTACCACCGCGTCGGAGGATTTCTTTCCGACCATCCCGCCCGCGTCGCTGCAGCTCGGCAACCTGTACCGCGTCGGCTTCCTCTCGCCGTTCGTCGGCACGCTTGCCGTGCAGGAGCGCACGCGCAGCGGCTGGCGGATCAACCCGGTCATCTTCTACAACCACGGGTTCCCGATCGGTTCGGGGCTGCTGACCGCGACGACCGTGAACGGACAGCCGTTCAACGTGCCAAACACGAACGTCACCAACTCGGCGCAGCTCACGGGCGCCGCCGCGGCGCCGCAGTACGTCGACCCCGTGAACCCCGGCTCCGTGTTCCGCCCCAACGTCGCGGCGTCGCGCGGCACCCCGGAAACGTCGTCGGCAGGCGGCGTGCTGTCGGCGGCACGGTTCGGGCCCGTTCAGCTGACCGTCGAGTACACGTCGCCGCGCAATCCGCGCGCAACATTCGGCGGGCTCATGACCAACGTGTTCAACCAGCTCTACATCCAGCCGGCTCTGAACACGCGCTATCAACCCATCGCGACGGGGATCGCCGGGCCGTATTCCGGCTACACGGCCGGCGCGGTCAACCCCACGTTCTACGGCGTGCGCAACTTCACGGAGATCCGCGGCAACCAGGCCTACCTGCTGCAGCCCAGCAACCTGCCGCGCACCGTGCAGTTCTACTACCAGCTCAACATCTAGGGACCCCGCGCGAGCGGGCACGCGAGGGCGGCTCTTCGGAGCCGCCCTTTTTCGGCTTATGAGTGCGAGGCGATGAATGCGGCGATCTGCGGCGCGATCTCCTCGCGCCACGTGCGGCCGCTGAAGATGCCGTAGTGGCCCACGCCGGGCTGGAACAGGTTCGCGCGACGGTCGTCGGGGATGCCGCTGCACAGCGCGTGCGCCGCGAGCGTCTGGCCCGGCGCGGAGATGTCGTCGAGCTCGCCTTCCACCGTCAGCAGCGCGGTCTTGGCGATCGCCGCGGGTTCGACGCGCTGGCCGCGCCATATCTTCGTGCCGCTTGCGAGCGTCGCGCGCTGGAACACCTCGTCCACCGTTTGCAGGTAGAACTCCGCCGTAATGTCCATGACGCTGAGGTACTCGTCGTAGAACGAGCGGCGTTTCTGCGCCGACTCGCCGTCGCCGCGCACGAGATCGTCGAAGATCGCGACGTGCGCGTCCATGTGCCGCTGCGGGTGCATCGACATGAACGCGCCGATCTGCAGGAAGCCCGGATAGACCGAACGCCCCGCGCCGGCGTACCACTGCGGCACGCGCATGGTGAGCTCGCGCTCGAACCACGCCAGCGAGTTGGCCGCGGCGAGCTTCGTCGGCGCGGTCGGCGCGGTGCGCACGTCGACCGGACCGCCCATCAGTGTCATCGTGCGCGGCTGCGCGGGATCGTTCTCCACCGCCAGCAGCGCGACCGCGGCGAGCACGGCGGGCGCCGGCTGACAGACTGCGATCACGTGCACGTCCGGCCCGAGCGAGCCGATCCAGTCCTTCACGTAGCCGATGGAGTCGTCGAGGTCGAAGCGGCCCGCGCTCAGTGGCACGTCGCGCGCATCGTTCCAGTCGGTCACGTACACATCGTGCTCGTCCAGCAGCGCTTCGACCGTGCCCCGCAGCAGCGTGGCGTAGTGGCCCGACATCGGCGCGACGACGAGCACGCGCGGGCGCTCGCGGCGGTCGCCGGTCACGAATCGGATGAGCCGGCCGAAGGGACGCTCGTCGATCACGTCCACCTTCGCCGGAAGGTTCCAAGCCGGCTTGCCGCGCTTGCGCGTCATGCCGGTGAACACGTCGGCGGAGGCGCTCATCATACGCCCGGGGAGCGTGTAGGTGAACGGGTTGAACGGGTTGCCGAAGAGGGCTTTGGTCGCCGCTGCGGACCAGCGCGCAGGGGTCATCGCGAGATACGCCGCGTCGTACTGTTCGTAGTAGATGGATCGCCTCCAGCGTTGCTTCTTCCCAGTGTTCGGAAATCGCACGCCTGCTCGACACCCCGTGATTCCAGCGCCCTTTCCTGCCGCCACGTGGAAAGCCCTCGGTTCGCGGGATGGTGCGGAAGGCAACACGACCGTCGGCGGCGATATCGGCCATTCGGAGGATATCGATGTTTGACGGACACGTTGCGCTGGTGACGGGCGGCACCCGCGGGATAGGGGCTGCTATCACCACGATGCTGGCCAAGAACGGCGTACGCGTCGCGGCGGGCTACAGCAAGGGCGAAGATGCCGCGCACGCGCTGCAGCGCAAGCTCGAAACCGAGGGCGGCCAGGTGTCGGTCCACCAAGGGCGCGTCGACAAGCCGGAAGATTGCGAGCGTGTCGTCGCCGAGGTGATGCAGCGCTTCGGTCGCATCGACTTCCTCGTGAACAACGCCGGCATCACCGTCGACAAGACGGTCCGCAAGATGACGTTCGACGACTGGCACAATGTGCTCGATGTCAACTTGTTCGGCTCGTTCTGCATGATCAAGAGCGTGTTGGAGCACATGATCGAGCGCGGATCGGGCCGTATCGTCAACATTAGTTCGGTGATCGGCGAGACGGGCAACGTCGGGCAAGCGAACTACGCGGCGTCGAAAGCCGGCTTGTTCGGGCTCACCAAGAGCCTCGCGCTGGAGATGGCGCGCCGCGGCATCACCGTGAACACCGTCGCGCCGGGCTTCATCGAGACCGAGATGGTGGGCCAGATCCCCAAAGCCGCGCTCGACGCGGTCATCGAGAAGATTCCGCAGCGCCGGCTCGGCAAGCCGGAAGAAGTGGCGCGCGTCGTGCAGTTCTTGCTCGAGGACGCGTCCAGCTACATCACGGGGGCCGTCTACACGATCAACGGCGGCCTGGACATGTAGCGCGGTGGCCAAGAACGACGACGCCGACGCGATCTGGCGCGGCGTCGGTGATTTCATCCGAGCGCAGCGCGAGATGGCGAACCTCTCGCTGCGCCAGCTCGCGGACATCGCGAAGATCTCCAACCCGTACTTGAGCCAGATCGAGCGCGGGCTGCACAAGCCGTCGGCCGACGTTCTCAAGAACCTGGCCGGCGCGCTGAAAATCTCCGCGGAGACGATGTACGCCCAAGCCGGGCTCCTCGACGGCACCGCCGCCGAGCGCAGCGCGGCCGGGGCACCGGTCGTGGAGGAGGCCATCCGTGCCGACGCCCGCCTCAGCGAGGACCAGAAGCAGACGCTCGTCAGCATCTACCGGGGTTTCGTCGAACGCGCTTGACAAATCTAGCATGTGCTTGATATAGTTAGCGCATGACGTATCTCGAAACCATCGCCAAGCTCCAAGCGCAGAGCCTCGACGCCCTCAAGCAAGCGCAGGCGACCCAGGTCGCGACCCTGACGACGATCGGCGAGATCGTCTCCAACGTGCCGTCCTTCCAGCCGTCGGCGCCCTTCGGCCAGCTGCCGACCATCGCGGAGATCACCGAGCTCAACACCGCGTTCGCCAAGAACGTCCTCGAGCAGCAGAGCGCGTTCGCCTCGCAGCTCGCCGGCGTGTTCACCGTGACCCAGAAGAACGTCGTGAACGCCGCCGAGCGCGTCATCCAGACCGCCTCGAACGCCGCGACCGCGACCGCCAAGTAACCGTCTTCGCCCGGCGCGCGCCGCGGCAACAGAAGACCGCCTCGATACGAGGCGGTCTTTTTCGTTCAGGTCCCCTTCTCGCCGCCCAGGTAGAACACGTACTTCATGATGAGCGCGGGCTTGGTCTGCGCCGCGCTCGCGTCGCCGTAGACCAGATAGAGCTCGTCGCGCTTGCGGTGGACCGCGTACGCGACCGACACGTTCGTCGCGTAGAAGAAGCTCGCCGGGCCGGTCGCAGACGGCGCGGAGCCATATGAGAAGAAGTTGCCCACCGCCGGCGGTGTGCCGTGGATGCGGCGCAGCCCAATCGCGAACGAGCTGTCGCGCGAGATGTTGCGGGTGACGGCGAGCCGTTCGAGCCACTGGATGTTGCGATAGCCCGCGTCAGCGTACCACACGGTGTCGAACGCCTGCAGCGAGAGCTGCGTGATCGGACCCAGCTTGAGCACGGTGTTGCGGTCGAACGTCGCGATGTGCCCGTCGCCGAAGCGCCCGCGGTTGAACACGAAGTTCGTCGGCGTTGCGGTGCCGTTGCGATAGCTGAGCGCGATGCCGGCAAGCGAGACGGGCGTCATGCGGCCGTCCTGCAGCTTGAGGTAGCTCGAGCCCGTATCGAAGTTGAGCCGAAAGAGGTTCTTGTCGACGATCGTCACCGCGACGTCGTTGCTGGTGCGGTCGAGCGCGCCGTCCGCGCCGTGATACCGCTCGATGAACCCCTCGACGTACACGCTCTTGAGCCACTTCCCGGGCTTGAAGCGGAACGTGCGGTTCCAGTCCGCCGACCAGCCCGCCACGTCGGGCGTCGAGATCAGCCCGTCGACGGGGTTGTAGTAGCCGCCGATCTTGCGCACGCCGCCGCCGAAGTAGTAGTCGGTGCCGTAGTACGCGGCACCCAGATCGATGCGCTGCGCCTGCGCGTTGTCGAGCACGTTGGACCCGCGGTCCCAACCGTAGTTCAGGTACACCACTTTGTGCTTGCGGTCGCCCGCGAACACGCCGACGGTGCTGAGACGGTCGGCAAAGCCGGGCGCGAACGTCTCGACGCCTTGATAGCCGACGCCGACCGTGCGCGACGCGTTGCGCCACTGGAACGCTTGCGCGTTGTCGGTGCGGCGGTCCCCGACGGAGTTGAACGCGTTGAACGTGACGGGCCCCTGCGAGCCCTCCAGCGCGTAGCCGCGCTTGGGCGTCGGGATCGCGGGCGTGTAGAGCTCGGTGATGCCGGGGCACACTTCGCAGTCGAACGGGTTGGTGGCGTTCTGCATCTGCGCGAAGAACGGCCGCACCTCGCTGAAGAAGCGGCGGTACACCGTCGGCGAGATCGATTGCTGGTCTTGTTCGACGTTCGAGAAGTCGGGATGGATCGTCGCGACGAACGATGCGGTGCGCGTGATCGGGATCGAGAGGTCCGCGCCCGAGCGCGTCGTCGTGCCGTCGTCGTGCTTGGCGGCGACTTCGCCGACGCCGAACAGCCCGATGCGCGGCTGGGGCCGCGCGCCGGCGGCGCTCTTCGACAAACCGCTCAGCGTGCCGGCGTACACGACGTCGTTGTGATCGGACTGGCCTTCCTCGAACGCCCACACTTGCAAGTCGTCGGTCTTTTGCACGAACCGCACGAACTGAATCGGCCAGCTCGCGCGCCCGTCACCGCGCATCACGCCGAACGGAATGCGCATCGTGACCGTGAAGCCGCCCGGCCGCAGCTTGCCGACGCTCTGCCACTTCGGTGCGTATGCGGCGTTCTCGCTGGAGTGCTGGTAGTGCGTACCGAGCGGCGTGGCGGTGAACAGATAGCGAAAACCCTGCGGGCCGCCGGGCCACAAGTCGACTTGCACTTCGTCGTCCGTGTCGAAGCCGACGTCGTCGGTGTGCTGGTTCGCCACGATCTCGGCGGTCTGCTTCGCGTCGAACGCGACGTACAGCGCTTGATCGTCGCTGAGCACGTACACGTCCGTCGCCTGCGCGGGTGCCGTCTTGTGGCGCAGATCCCAGGCGAGCGGTACTTGCTTCGCCGATTTCCAGGCTTCGTCGGTGAGCGTTCCGTCGATCGCCGGCCCTTTGACGACATGCGGGATCGCAAGCTGCGGCCGCAGGGATACCGCACCCGCCGGGGTGGTAATCACGGCGACGATTGCGGCGACCAGAACGATTCCGAAACGGGACATCGAGAGCACCTCTCGCAACGACTAATGAAATAAGTGTAAGGGGCGAAAAAAGAGCGCGCCGCCGTCGGCGACGCGCCGACGTCAGATACCGGAGTCGCGCAGGCGGATCAGGTCGCGGACGGAGAGGTTCGCATAGCCGTGCGATTTCAAGCGATCGACGAACGCGACGCTGATGCCGTGATCGCGCAGCGTGATGAGATCGTCCGTGCCGAGGTTCTTGTAGCCGGCGGCGGCGAGGTCGGCGATGTAGCGCGGCGTGACCCCGTGGTCGCGCAGCGTGATGAGCTGGTCGGCCGTGACTTTGGTGAACCCGGCCGCGCGCATCTCGGCGATGTACTTTTCGCGCACGCCGTGATCGGCGAGCCGCACGAGATCGTTCGCCGACAGGTCGCGGTAGCCGGCGCTCTGGACCGCGCGGATGAAGTCGGGTGTGACGCCGTGATCGCGCAGGCGCACGAGATCGTCGAGCGAGGCGGCGCGGTACCCCAGCGCCGCGAGGTCGGCGATGTACTTCGGGTTGACGCCATGCTGCACGACGCGCACGACGTCGGCAGTCGTCGCGTGCTGTGACGATGCGCGCAGCTGGTCGACGAAGGCGAGCGTCACGCTGCCGATCGCAAGCTCCAGCGATTGCTCGAAGGTCGGGCGCCCCAGACCGCGCGAGGCGAGCGCGTCGTCAAACCGTGCGCTAGGCTCGTAGCGGAATTGGCCCGCACCCGAGCCTTCGCCCGCGCTGCCGGTGCAGTCGAAACTGCCGGGCTCGCGCTGGATGCGGAACGTGACCGGCCCGATCGGCCCGCGCAGGCGGTCCGCCGGGATGCCCGCGTCACTCAGCGCGACCGGCGACGACCACGACGAGTTCCACGAGTTGCCGTTGCTGTTGTCGGAGTATTCCAGGCGCAGCTGCACGCGCGATTGGTCGTCACCGCGGGCGGGTGAGATCGACCAGCGTCCGACGGGCGATGCGTTCGCAGTCTGGGGCAACGCGCTGCCGGCGGCGAGGAGTGCGGCGAGCGCCGCGATCGCAAAACGTCTCACGGTTCGAAACCGGTCACTTTCAGACGAACGAGCTCGTCGATGCTGAGGTTGCGATAGCCATGCGCGGCCAGCCGCCGCACGAAGCCGCCGTCGATCCCTTGGACGCGTAATGCGACGAGCTGCGACGGCGTGACGCTGCGCATCCCAGCGTCGAGCAATCCGCGCACGTACGCGACCGAGACGCCTTGCATGGCGAGTGAGACCGCGTCGTCGACGCCGAGCTTCGGATAGCCGATGGCACCGAGACCGTCGAGCCACGCCGCGCTCACGCCCTGCTCGCGCAGCGCGATGATCTGGCTGATGGAGGGCTCGGCCGCGAGCCGGCGGTTCAGCGCGGCGACGTAGTCGGACGTCACGCCTTGTGTGGCCAGCGCCAGCAGATCGTGCAGCGCCGGGCGCGGATGCAGCGCGCCCATGCGGCGAACGTAGTCGCCGCTGACGCCCTGGTTACGCAGCGCGATCAATTCATCGACGCTCGGATGCGGATACTTCGCTTCGTCGATGGCTTCGAGCAGGTCGCCACCGCCGCGCACCGCGGCCGGTGCGATGCGTGAGACCGATTCCGTCGCCGCAGAGATCGTCGCGTTGGACGCCACCGCTGCGACCGATCTGCTCACCGCCGTGACGACCGCGGAAACCGCGGAGGCGGCGGGTTGCGCCTGCGGCGCCACCGAGCTCGGATCGTGCGGCGACTGGGTGTGTTCTCGTGCCGGCGCGGCGACGGGCGAAGCGGCGCGCACGGAACGCACAACCCGTACGGCGGTGGCGACGGTCGTGACCGTCGTGGCCGACGAAGTCCTCGTCATCATCGTGCTCGCCGGTTTGGAAGCGAGCACGGCCGGCTGTGCGGCGACGTGCACGACGGCACGTGCCGCGTGCGGGGGAGTAGCGTGTAATTGAACGGGCGCGACGACCGGTCTGACCGGTACGACGTTCGTTGGCGCGGTCGTGCGCTGCGTGTCGCGGACAGGCGTCGCGACTGGTGGAGTTTCTGCCGACGCTGCTGCGACCACCGGAACTTGCAGCCGTGCGACGCCGAGCGTCGCCGCGAACACGGCGGCGGTGAGCGTGACGGCCGCGAATCGCAGCTGCGGCGATGCATCGCGCGAGCGGTCGACGATCCGCCGCACGCGGCCGACCACCTGGGCACGTCGCACCACGAACCCCGGCGCGACCGCGACGCGCGGGCCATGCACGCGGCGCGAGACGATGCGGGCGAGGCACTCGGCGTAGCGCAACGGCTCGCCGGCGTCTTCGAGCACGCGGTCGTCACAGGCGACCTCACGCTCGAACTCGATGCCACGCCGCGCGACGTGCAGTGCCGGCTGGAAGAACTGCAGCGCGCAGACGACCTGCTCGAGCGCGTTGAGCCAATCGTCGTAGCGCTGCAGGTGGGCCGACTCGTGCAGCACGACGCGCGCGAGGTCGTCGCCGTCGAGCGACGCCGCGAGCCGTACGGGGACCAGGATCATCGGCCGGCGGAAACCGACCGCGCACGGGACGTCGACCAGGAGCGACCGCGCGACCGTCGCGCGGCGGCAGTGCCCCGCGTCGCGCAGTCGCGCGAGCACGAGCGGATCGTCGAGCGGCGTCGCCTCGCGTTTCATCCGCGCGACGGCCGCATAGCCTCGTGCGAGCCGCAGCAGCAATGTGCCCGCGACGAGCGCCCACGCGCCGAACAGCGCGATGCCCCACACGCGCGCGAACGCGCTCGCCGCGCTGCCCGCGCGCATCGCGCTTTCGCGCACGTGTTCGGCGATCGAAGCGTGCATCGACGCGACGGCGTCTTGCGCGCCGCGTGGCGCGGGCCCGGCATTCGGGGCCGCGACGAACGGGGCAGATGCGGTCACGGGCGCGACCACGGCCCGCCCGCGGAGCACCGCGACGTTCGCGTTCGGTGCGACCGAGCCGGCGCGCACGACGACGGGCGCGGGCGCAGAGATCGCGGGCCGGGCGAGCGCGAGGTCGAGCGCGGGCAGCAGCGCGACGACGAGGAACGTGATGCTCCAGACGACGCACGCGGTCGTCGCGTTGCGCCGTAAACCGATGCGCAGCGCGAGCGCGACGAGCGCGATCAGCGCGGCGCCTTGCCACAGCGCGTTGAGGACGGCGAGGATCAGCGCGTCCATCAGCTTTCATCCTTCGCGCGGGCAATCGTTCGCTGCAGCTCGTCGAGCTCGTCCTCGGTGAGGTGGTCGCCTTCGACCAAGTTCAGCGCGAGCGCGCGCGGCGAGCCGCCGAAGAAGCGTTGCACGACGTGCGAGAGCGCGGTGCGCGCGGCGGCATCGCGGTCGACGACGGCCTGGTAGACAAACGCCCGGCCCTCGGCCCGGTGCTCGACGTACCCCTTGCGTTCTAGGATCTTCATGATCGTCTGGACGGTGTTGTACGCGGGCCGCTCGGCCTCGGGGATGGCCTCGACGATCTGGCCCACCGTGGCGGGACCGGACGACCAGACGATCTCCATGAGGCGCTGCTCGGCCTCGGTGAGCGGGACGGAACGGCGGCGTGCCATCGACCCTCCTCGGGTACACCTAAGGAATTCGGTTTGCGCCACGTTAGCACGCCGCCGCCGGGCAGGTCAAGAGTAGTCCGAAAGAATTCGGTCTTGGCTGCCCGGTGACGAGCCGGCGGAGCGGAAACCGCCTATTTCAGCTTATCGAGCTCCTCGAACAGGACGGTCTCGTCGGGCGCCTCTTTGAGCTCGTGGACGTCGATGTAGCGCACGATCCCGTCCTTGTCGACGATGAGGAGCGCGCGCTGCGCCATGCCGCCGGGGTGGAGCACGCCGTAGCGCTCGGCCACGGCGCCGTGCGGATAGAAATCGCTCAGCAGCGGGAAGCTGATGCCCCCGAGCTGCGCCGCCCAGGCGGCGTTCGCGAAACGGGAGTCGGTGGAAACGCCCACGACCTGGGCGTTAGCGGTGCGGAAGCGCTCGTGTTCGCGCTCGTACACCGGCAGCTGAACGCTTCAAGTTCCGCTGAAGGCGAAGGGGTAGAACGCGATCACGACGTTCGTGCCGCGCTTGTCCGCGAGGTGGAACTCCTCGCCGGTGTGCGAGCTGAGCGTGAAGTCGGGGGCGGGATCGCCGACCTTGACGGTGGGCGTCTCCGAGGCGAGCGACGTGCGCCCGGTGATGACAGACATGGGGTACGCTTTCCCCGTTCGCCGAACAGGGTCCCATGATCGCCGAACCGACCGCCGCCGCCGTCCACCTGCGCGCGCTCGACCCGTTCGATTTCCTCGAGCGCAGCGCGTTCGTGTACCCCGAGAAGATCGCCGTGATCGACGGCGACGCGCGCCGCACGTATCCGGAATTTCTCGACCGCGTCGAACGGCTCGCAGCCGCGCTGCAGGCGCGCGGCATCCGCGACGGCGAGCGGGTCGCCGTGCTGGGGCCGAACACGTCGATGGTGCTGGAGGCGACGTACGCCGTGCCGCGTGCCGGCGGCGTGCTGTGCGCGCTCAACACGCGCCTTGCACCGGACGAGATCGACTACATCCTCGCGCACTGCGGCGCGTCGCTGCTGCTGCACGATTACGAGCTCGACCCGCTGGTAAGCCGGCTCGCGTCGGGCGTGCCGCGCATTCGCGTAGCAGCGCCGGGCGAAAACGCGCCGGGCGCGGCTGCGCCGCCCGGCGCTGCCGCGAACTACGAGATGGTGCTCGCGGAAGCGCAGCGCGGCGCGCTCGTGCCGCGCGCGGCCGCCGAGGACGACACGATCTCGATCAACTACACGAGCGGCACCACCGGTAAGCCGAAGGGCGTGATGTACACGTTCCGCGGGGCCTATCTCAACGCGCTGGCCGAGATATTTCACGCCAACCTGCGGCCGGAGAGCGTGTATCTGTGGACGCTTCCGATGTTCCACTGCAACGGGTGGTGCTTTCCGTGGGCGGTGACCGCGGCGGGCGCGACCCACGTTTGCCTTCGCAAGGTCGACGCGATCGGGATTGACGCCGGCATCCACGGCGAAGGCGTGACGCACTTCTGCGCGGCGCCGACGGTGCTGATCGGCCTGGTGAACCACCCGGACACCGTGGCGTTTCCGCACCGCGTCGTCGTGACCACGGCGGGTGCGCCACCCGCGCCGGCGACGATCGCGCAGATCGAAGCGCTCGGCGCCGAGCTGCACCACGTGTACGGGCTTACCGAAGTGTACGGGCCGATCACCGAGTGCGCGTGGCACAGCCCGCAGTGGGACGGCTTCCCGCCGACGGAACGCGCGCGCCTGCGCAGCCGCCAGGGCGTTCCGATGCTGACGCTGGGACCACGCGACGTGCGCGTCGTCGACACCGAGCTGAACGACGTGCCGTGGGATGCGACGACGCAAGGCGAGATCGTCATGCGCGGCAACAACGTCATGAAGGGCTACTACGCCGACCCGGCCGCGACGGCGAAAGCGTTCGAAGGCGGCTGGTTCCACTCCGGCGACATCGCGGTGGTGCACGCCGACGGGTACGTCGAGATCGTCGACCGCGCGAAAGACGTGATCATCAGCGGCGGCGAGAACATCTCGACCCAGCAGGTGGAGAAGGTGCTGCTCGAACACGACGCGGTCCTGGAATGCGCGGTCGTTGCGGTCCCCGACGAGAAGTGGGGCGAGGTCGCGAAGGCGTTCGTGACGCTCAAACCGGGCCGTACGCTGGATGCGGACGAGCTGCGCGCGTTCGCGCGGGGGCGCATCGCGGCGTTCAAAGTCCCGAAGACCGTGGAGTTCGGCGAGCTGCCGAAAACGTCGACGGGCAAGATCCAGAAGTACGTCCTGCGCGAACGCGAGTGGAAAGGCCAGCCCAAGCGCGTGAACTAAGCGGCGTAGCGGAGGCGCGCGGTCGCGGCGCGAACGCGGTGCGCATGCTGCCGCTCGATCTCACCGTCGCTCCTCCGCGCGGGCCGCGCGACACCCTCGGGGGCATCATGTTTCTTCCGCGCACGATCGACAAGGTGCGGGCTTTGCTGCCGGGCGGTGATGCCGGTGAGTACACGATCCCCGGCATCAGTCAGATGCTGCTCGACGCGCTGGGGATCGACATCGCCGCAATCACCGCCGCCGTCGCCGATGCGCAAGACGACGACGCCGTCGCGAGATTCGTGACGACATCCACGTCGCCGGAGCGCATGACGCAGTGGAACGCGTTCCTGCAAGCGCGGCTGCCGCGCGGCGGCGACCGGGACGCCGCCTTGGAAATCTATCCATGGCTGGCGGAGCAGCCTGATCTCCCGCTCGTGCTCGACGTGCTCGAAGAAGACGACCGCCGCCACTTCGCGCGCCCGAGCTGACGCCGGCTCGCGCGACCGTGCGCGCGCGCACGCTGGTCCCGAGCATCTTGTTCATCGCAGCGGGCGCGATGCATTTCATCAAGCCCGCGACGTACGAGCAGATCATCCCGCCGCAGCTCGGCCACGCGGCGGCGCTGGTCGCGATCAGCGGCGTGGCGGAGATCGCGGGCGGACTGGGTTTGCTGATTCCGCAGACCCGGCGCGCCGCCGGCATCGGACTCATCGTGCTGCTCGTCGCGGTTTGGCCGGCAAACATCTTTATGGCCGTCGAATCAAAGCAGTTCGCCGCCGTGGCACCCGCGTGGATTTTATGGGCACGGGTCGCGCTACAAGTCCCGCTGATCTGGTGGATCGAACGCGCGAGCCGCTAGCGGCCGAGCGCCTTGAGCACCTCGCTTGCTGCGCGTTCGCCGGATTGGAACGCGCCCGCGACCGTGCCCGCTTCGCTCGTCGATGCGGTCGCTTCCCCTGCGAAGAACAGGACGTCGTCCGCCGGTGCGGCGAGTTTCGCGCGCGCGTTGCCGCCGCCGACCGCGACGTAGCTGTACGCGCCGCGCGAGTACGGATCGTCTTGCCAATCGTGCATGAAGGCTGCTTCCAGCTCGCCGTGCGGGTCGGAGCCGGCGCCGAAGAGCGTGGCGAGGTCGTCGAGCGCCGTCGCGACGAGCGCGGCTTCGCCGCGGCCGGCGAGCGCGTCGGCTTTCGGTCCGCCTGCCCAGCCGACGAGCAGCGACGCGCGCAGCGGCAGCAGCGTCCAGAACGTCGGGAACGCAGCTTCGGCGCGGTGGAAAAACGCGGCGTCGCAATATCGCCCGTCGCGCACGCGCTCCCAGAACGCGCGGCGAAAGTGCAGCACGATCTTGACGACCGGGCCCATGACCAAGCCCGCGAGCGCATCCACCTTGGCGCGCGGCAAACCCGGTTCGAAGCGGACCGCACCTGCTTGCAGCACGCCCAGCGGTAGCGTCACGATCGCCGTCCGCGCTTGCACGGTGACCGGCGCGCCCGACGGCGCCGTCGCCGTCACCGTCACGCCGTCGCGAGACCAGCGCAGCGCGTGCACCGGCGTTGCGAGCCGTACGTGCACGCGTGCCGGATCGAGGGCGCCGTACAGCGTGCGCAGCAGGTGCGCGTAGCCGCCGAGCGGCCGAAACTGGCGTGAGGTCTGGCCGCTGCTGTCGTCGGCGCTCCACTCCTGCGCGATCACGCGCGCGTCTGCCCGGCGCGGGTCGGCCGCATCGAAGCCTTCCACGAGCATGCGCGTGTAGCGGCGCTCACGCTCGAGCTTCGCCGCATCGCCGCGCAGCTGTTGCAAGAAGTCTTCGATGCTCACGTCCTCCGTGAGCGCGAGCGCTTGCGCGAGCACCCCTTCGACGACTGCGAACGGATCGTCCGATTCGCGCAGATCGCCGTCTTCGTACAGGAACGAACCGTCCGCGGTGTCGATCGCGACGGTGTTGGCCGCGCGCAGCAGCGCGAAGCTCACGTCCGCGGTGCCGTGCACGAACTCGCCGCCGAGGTCGATCGGCACGGGCAAGCCGGCGTCCTCGCGCGTGTGAACCCGGCCGCCGATGCGGTTACGCGCCTCGAGCACGACCACCGAGCAGCCTGCGCGCGACAGCGCGCGCGCGGCCATGAGCCCGGCGGCGCCGGCGCCGACGATGACGGCGTCCACGAGCGAGTTCAGGGCGAGCCGCCGCTCAGGCCGGCGCGCCCGACGTTCGCACGAGCATGGCCGTGCAGTACTTGCAACGGCGTGCGTCCTGGGCGATCTCGCTCAGACACTCCGGGCACGTCTTCATCGCGAGCACCGGTTCGTCGGGCTTGCGGAAGCGCGCGGCGATCGTGCGCAGCGGCACCACCACGGCGTAGTAGATCACGAGCGCGTCGAGCAGAAACGTGATGAGGGCGTTGACGAAGTCGCCGACCGGAAAATGCGTGCGCCCCAGCGTGAAGCCCAGCCTGGAGAAGTCGGGCTGGCCGATGATGGCGGCGACGAGCGGGGTGAGGATGTCCTTGACGAGCGCGTTCACCACCGCCGTGAACGCCGAGCCCACGATAACCGCGACGGCGAGGTCGAGGACGTTGCCGCGCGCGATGAACGTACCGAATCCCTTGAACGTACTGGCCTCCTTCGCGCAGAGCGCGCAGCGCGGCGTTCGCCGACTTGCTCTCTCGATCCGGCGCGTTTTCCGATGGAACCGGACCGCGAATCAAGACGTTTCTTCTCCAAATGCACCCGTAAAGGCAATCTTTACGGAGCCGCCGTCAAGGCTTTACTGGTCTCGCCCTGCGAACTTCACTTTCTCGGCCCCCGGCCGATTATCCTAAACAGAGCAGCGCTCGTACCACACGAGGGTGTTTTGCACATGGATGTCCCTGACAATCTGGATACGTTTCTCCGCGACCTTCTCAAGGAAGAGGGTGGTGCGGTTCAGCTCGACGACGAGGACCGCGCGTTCATCGACCGCATCCTCAAATCGATCACGCAAGGCAGCAAAGGCGTGTTCGTGGTGCTCCACCCGAACGACCGCATGCAGTACATGCTGCTGAACACCAACCGGGCCGGCGCGATCGCGCTGCTCGCGAAGGTGATGCAGCGGACTGCGGAAGCGCTCGAAGCCGACCTCGACTGACACCTTCATCCCGCGCCTTAGCGCGGGATGAAGGTCGCTCGCCCCGCCGACTCGTCGAGGTCCACCACGTAGCGGTCCCACAGGCCGATGCCGACGTGCGCCACCGCTTGCGTGCGGCGCACCGCCGTGCGCGTGGTGCCCAGCGTAAGCGGCCCGACTCGCACGTCGGGGATCTCGACGGTGAAGATGTCGTCGGAGCCGGCCATCCCCAGCGCCTGGCCGCGGTTCAGGATGGCCCACTGCGGCCCCACCCGGTACGCCGCGTAGCCGATCGAGAGCACCGCCTGGTCGCCGGTGTCCAGCAGCGCCTGCGCGCCCTGCGGGCCGAACATCGTCTGCACGAGCGGCGAGCCGTTATGGAATGCCACCCGGACCGCGCCCGGGCTGTCGGCGCCGCCGCCCGGTGCCAGGATGCGCACGGTGCGGCTCCCGCGATCGATGACGAGCCGTACGCGGCCCAGCAGATCGCTGCCGACCACCACGTCGAACCGCGCCGCGGCCGACCGCGGCACGACCGCGAAGCGCGCCTGTGCGAACGTCGCCGCGCCCAGCGCCAGCGGGCCCGCCTCGACGAACCCCGTCGCGAAGCGCGACAGCCCCGTGATCTCCAGCTCACCGTGTGGTTCGAGGTGCAACTGCTCGGCGAGCCTGAGCGTGATCGCGCTGGGGGTCGCGCCCGTGTCGAGCAGGCAGCGGACGCTGCGGCCGCCCAGGGTGCACGGCACGATCGGGATCGGATCGTCGCCGAGCGCCAGCGGTGCGGTGCCGGAGAACGTCGGCGGCACGCCGGCCGGCGGCCCGATCGGGTCCGCGACGACGCTGACCGAGTCCAGCGGGCCGGTCTCGAATGGGCCGCGGCGGTCCAGCGCGTACGTTGCGCCGCCGACGCGCCTCTCGCTCCCGTAAAAGGCGAGCGGCTGCCCTTGCGCGGTGTCGACGCGCCGAAGCGCGCGCGTCGCCGGATCGACCACGGCCATCAGCTCGAGCCCTTCGCGGGCCCGCACGCGCCAGCGCCCGGCGCCTGCCGGAGCGACGATACCGCCGGCCGCGCGGAACGCGGGCTCGGCGAACGCGTACGACGCGATCGCGGCCAGCGTTCGCTGGGTCAACGTCGACTCGTCGACCTCTTCGGGCAGCGCGACGTCGTTGAGCGCGAACGTCCACTCGCGCGCCCCGTCGAACCACGTGCCGCCGCAAACGCCGTCGTTACAGCGCCGCACCAGCCGCTGCGCGCCAAGCTGGTCGACCGTCGTGAGGATGGTGCGCCCTTCGATGACGCGGCTGGCGGTCGCGTGAAACCGCACCAAAGCCGGGTGGCCGTTCGCGGCGGCGAGCGCCCCCAGCGGATCGGGCGGCGGGGCCGCTGCAAGCGCCGCTGCGGCGGCGCCGGTGCCGAGCGCGGCGGCAAGCGTGAGGGAACGCACCGCGAATCGCATGCGGGTGGAACTGCACCCTCTCGACGGCTACCTCCTCGACGGACGCCCCGGCAAAGCTGACGCGATTGCCGCCGCGCTACGGCACCGCTCGCCCGATCCGCTCGCCCAGCCGTTCTACCGTGCGCTGGAAACCGTCGGCGTCCGCGCCGCGGACGAGGCGCTGCTCGCGTTGCGCCTGGTGCTGGGCGGCAAGCCCGCCGCCGACCACACGATCGTCGCAGCGCGCGCGGCGCGCGCCCGCGCGAAGGCGGGCGAAGCAGGCGCACGTGAAGATTATTTGGCTGCCGTAGGGGTTATCGCGCGATGATGTGCGGAACGAACGTGAGACGGCTATGCGTTACCTTGGAGTGATGTCCCGCCTCGTCGTCGTTACCGTCTTGGGCCTTTTGCTCGTCCCTGCCGCTGCGCTCGCCGCGCCGACGCCGTCGGCGTCGCCAACCGCGGTTGCGCAGAGCAGCAGCGCGCACGACGGCGGCGTGATCGAAGGCAAAGTCACCAGCGTCGACTACGCGCGCGGCATCGTGACGGTCGATTCCACCACGCAAGGCCGCGTCGACGTCGCGACGATGCCGACGACGAGCGTTCAGTCCGACGATCCCGGTTACCACACGCTGACCGACGTCTCGAAGGGCTCGAAGGTGCAGATCTTCATCTCGAAGACCGCCGGCAAGCTCGTCGCGCAGATCATCCGGCTCATCAAGCATTGACCGTTGCCGCTGATCTCGCCGCGCTCGCGCGCGGCGTGATCGGAGTCGGATTCACGGGGGACGGCGTGCCGGCGGCGCCGCTGGACGCACTGCGCGCGTTCGCACCGGGCGCGCTCATCCTGTTCGCGCGCAACGTCGGCGCGCCGGACGAATTGCGCGCGCTGATCGCGGCGCTGCGCGAAGGCGCATCGCCGTCACCGCTGATCCTCGTCGATCAAGAAGGCGGCCGCGTCGAGCGCATCCGCGAGGGCGTCGCGGCACTGCCGTCCGCCATGGCGGTTGGTGCAACAGCCGACCCCGCATTGGCCGAACGCCTCGGCACGCTGCTGGGACGCGACCTCGCCGATCTCGGCATCGACGTCGACCTCGCGCCGGTCGCGGACCTGTCGCTCCAGCCGCGCAACGCCGTCATCGCCACGCGCGCATACGGCGACGATTCCGAACGCGTCGCAGATTTCGTCATCGCGTTCGCGCGCGGCCTGGAACGCGGCGGCGTCGCACCAGCTCTCAAACACTTCCCAGGCCACGGCTCGACATCGGAAGACTCGCACGTCGCACGACCGCACGTCACCGCGGACGCCGCGACGTTGCGTGTGCGCGACCTCGTCCCGTTTGCCCGCGCGCTCGCCGCGCGCGCCGCATCGATCGTCCTCACCGCGCACGTCGTCGTGGAAGCGTTCGATGACGAACGCCCAGCAACGATCTCCCGCGCCGTGCTGACGGACCTCCTGCGCGGCGAACTCGGTTACGACGGGATCATCGCAACCGATTGCCTGGAGATGGACGCAATCGCAAAGGGCATCGGCACGGTGCGCGGCGCGGTCGAAGCGCTCGCCGCAGGCGCGGACCTGCTGCTGATCAGCCACCATCTCGATCTCGCGCACGCCGCCGCGGACGGGATCGCCGCCGCCGTGCGCGACGGCGAGATTCCGCTGTCGCGCCTGCAAGAAGCACACGCGCGCGTACGCGGCCTGCGCGAGCGCCGCGCGCAGCGCGTGCCGTTGTCCGGTGACGTGGACGAAACCGCCCCGCTCGAAGCCGCGCGCCGCGCGCCGACCGCGCTGCGTGGCAACCCGCGCCTCGAGCCCGGCAAGCCGGTGACGGTAATCTCGTTCGAAGGCGCGATCGCCGACAACGTCGTCCTCTCCGGCCGGCACGCACCCGTCGAGTCGGCGTCGCTGAGCGCGGCGCTGCGCCGCCGCGGCTGGAAGAGCGAGATCATGCGCGTCGCGCTGGAGCCCGCCGCCGACGACATCGACTTGCTGCTCGAGCACGTCGCGGCGCTCGGCGACCGCGAGTTCGTGCTCGTCACGCGCGACGCGCACCTGCGCCCAACCCAACGCGAAGCGGTGACGCGCATCCTTACGCTGGCCCCGGACGCGCTCATCATCTCCGCACGCGCGCCGTACGACGCGCAGCTGTGGCCACCGGCCCGCCGCGTGCTGTGTATCTACGGAGACCAGCCGATTTCGATCGAAGGCTGCGCGGACGTGCTCACCTCCCGCGCCGAGCCCCGCGGCACGCTGCCCGTCCGGCTGACCGAGGACGCCGCTGTTCGCTGAGATCGACGCCGTCGTGCACGGCGCGCTCGGCACCCGCTTCAGCGCGGCGGTGGTGCGCGTCGAGCAGGGCGGGCGTCTGCGCTATGAGCGCGCGTACGGCCGCACGCGAAGCGACGAGCCGTCGGTGCCGTGTGCGGTCGACACCCGCTTCGACCTCGCCTCGATCACGAAAGTCTTCGTCTCCACCGTCGCCCTCGCATACGTCGCGCGCGGCACGCTCGCACTCGACGCGCCGCTGACGGACCTCATCCCGGAATGGCGCAACACCGACCACGAACCAATCACGCTGCGCATGATCCTCGCGCACGTGGCAGGCTTCAAAAGCGGTGCGGACTACCGCACGCTCCTTGCCAAGAACGTGGAGACGTTCGCGCGAACCGAACCGCTCGCGGGCCGGCCGGGTGCAAACGTACTCTACAGCGACCTCGGCTTCATCGCGCTCGGCACGATCCTCACCCGCGCAAACCCAGCGAGCTCCCTCGCGCACGCGATGGAAGACGAGCTCACCATGCTCGGAACGACCTCGACGGCGTACCGCCCACGCGGAGCCGACCGCGCAACGATCCCGGCAACGGAAACCGACGCCTGGCGCGGCACGGTACAAGGCGACGTCCACGACGAGAAAGCGTACCTGATGGGCGGCGTCGCCGGCCACGCAGGCCTGTTCGGGCCGGCGCGCGACGTCGCCCAACTCGGCAACTGGTACCTCGCGGCGTTACACCGCCGCCCCACCCCGCTCGATCCAACCCTAGCCCGCGAAGCGGTCCTCGAAGCAGCGCCCGACGAAGTCTTGCGGCGCGGCCTGGGCTGGGCGCTGAAGACCTCCGACGAGAACTCCTGCGGCGCTTTGATGTCATCGAGCACGTTCGGACACACCGGCTTCACCGGCACGTCGATCTGGGTCGACCCCTGGCGCGACCTCAACGTGGTCTTGCTGACGAACGCCGTTCACTTCGGCCGCACCGACATGCGGCCGATCCGCGCCGCCGTAGCCGACGCCGCCGTCACGGCAACGGGTCGCTGATGAAGATCGCAGGCGCCATCTCGGGGACCTCACTCGACGGCATCGATGTCGCAATCTGCGACGTACGCACGCACGCCGGCACGATCCGCGCCCACTGCGAACGCTTCGCCACCGTCCCCTTCGCAGAAGATTTCCGCGCCCGCATTGTCGCAGCCTATCCCCCGGCCCGAGTCGGCGCGCTCGAAATCTCCGCGCTGCACGCCGCGATCGGCGAAGCCTTCGGCGACGCAATTCGCACCGTCGCCGGCGAAACACCACTCGACGCCGTCGCCTCCCACGGCGTCACGATCGCGCACGCAGGCGCCCAACACCACACGCTACAGCTCGGCGACGCCTTCCGCATCCGCGAACGCACGGCCGCGACGGTCATCTACGACTTTCGATCAGCAGACACGGCAGCCGGCGGCACCGGCGCGCCGCTCGTCCCATTCGTCGATGCACTGCTGTTCGCGGAACACGCACCGTGCGTGGCATTGAACCTCGGCGGCATCGCAAACCTCACCGTGCTCCCCAACGGCATCGCCTTCGACTCGGGCCCGGCGAACCTCCCAATCGACACGTACATCACGCTCCACACGAACGGCGCCGACCGCTACGACCACGACGGCAAGCTCGCGCGCAGCGGCAAGCCCGACGCCGAGCTCCTGGCACGCATGCTAGCGGACGACTATTTCACGACATCACCACCGAAATCGACGGGCCGCGAAGAATACGGCGCCCCATTCATCGCCCGCTGGCGCAATGACCTCGACGCGCTCGGCTACCCCGACGCCGTCGCCACACTCACGGCACTCACCATCGCCACCGTAAGCAACGCGATCCGCGAACACGCCAACGAGGCAAAGCTCGTGATCGTAAGCGGCGGCGGCGCACGCAACCCCATGCTGATCGAAGGCCTGCGCACCGTGCTCACCGGCGTGCGAATCGCGATCTCCGACGAATTCGGCATCGACGCCGACGCGAAAGAAGCGATCGCATTCGCCGTGCTCGGTTATGCGACGTTGCGCGGGCAAGCCGCCGGATTGCCGTTGGTCACCGGCGCGCGGGGCCCGCGCGTGCTCGGTGCAGTCGCGCCGCATGATCTCCAGGCGCTGCTCGAACGTGTTCGCTTGGAGGCTCGGGGTGGCGGGTTGCCGTCGTTGGGATAGGTTCCAGTGGCGCGGCGGACGCGCGACGTTGCTGTGTCGGGGACGCTCTCCTGCGCGCTTCCTGCGCTTCGGAGAGCTCGGTGCTTCGTCGCTCCCGCCCATCCTGGGCTCCGCGACTACGCAACGCCCCGCCACAGCAACGTCGCGCGTCCGCCTCCGGCAGGATCGTGGCCTGAGCACGCCGTCAACCCGGCTTTGACGCTGGGGCACGGTCGTGCAGGCCCTGTCGGGTCCGAGGCGGACCGTTCGTTTCCGAGGAGAAAGCACAAGGCGTGATTTCAGTAGGAGCGGACGCGGGTGGTTCATCGACAGTAGCAGCGCTGTCGAAAGACGGCACGTTCGTGCGCGAGGCACGAGGCCGCGGCGCGAACGCGACGACGGTCGGGATCGACGATGCGGCGGATGTGATCATCTCGACCATCCGCGAGGTGCTGGCCGGCGAAAGCCCCGACGCAATCTACGTGGGTGCAGCGGGCGCAGGGCGCAAGCGCGTTGCCGACCAGCTCCGGGAGCTCATCGAGATCGCGTTTCGTGGCGCGCGCGTCTTCGTGGGCGATGATACTCCGGTTGCTTTTCGCGCCGCGATCCCCGACGGCGACGGTGTCGTGCTCATCGCCGGTACGGGGTCGACGGCGTATGCGGAGCACGGCGACCAGACGCAGCGTGTTGGCGGGCTCGGGTATCTTGCCGGCGATGAAGGTTCTGCGTTTTGGATCGGGATGCAGGCCGTGAAGCTGTACGGGCGCGTGTTGGACGGACGGGCGAATCAGGACGAGACATCCGATCTCGTCGCGCGCGCGCTCGAGGTGGACGATCGCGCAGGCTACATTTCGGCGTTGTACGACCGTGTGCTTGAGCCGGCACAGATCGCTGCGCTTGCGCCCAGCATCATCGCGTTTGCGGGGAAGGGGAATCGCGCTTCGACGAAGATCGTGCAGCAGGCCGCGCAGGAGCTCGGGGATCTCGTCAAGGCGGCGTTGCGTGCGGTGCAGCTGCTCGACGCGTCGCCGCGCATCGCGTTTGCCGGAGGGCTGTTGCGGGAGAACAGCTTGCTCACGTTCTTGCTCGAGACGCGGTTAAACGGTGATGTTGCGGGTGCGGCGATCATCAAAAGCGGCGACGAGCCTGCGCGGGGTGCGCTGCGGCTTGCGGAACGGCTGGCGCGTTGAGCGATCTGCCCGCGACGGAAGGGCTCGATCGTACGACGGCCGATATCGATCGGCTGGACGACGGTGCGCTTGCGCGCGTGTTGATCGAATCGCACCGGGTTGCCGTGGATGCGGCGCTTGCGGCTGCGGATGATGTTGCGCGCGCGACTACGCTCGTCGTCGCGGCGATCGAGCGGGGCGGGCGGGTCGTGCTCGTGGGGGCCGGGACGAGCGGTCGGCTTGCGGTGCTCGATGCGTCGGAATTACCGCCCACGTTTGGGGTCGATCCGGCGCTCGTCGAGGGACGGATCGCCGGCGGGGACGGGGCGCTGCGGCGGGCGGTTGAGGGTGCCGAGGACGATGCTGATGCCGGTGCCGCCGTGGTGCAGGACGTCGGTGCGCATGATGTCGTCATCGGAATCTCGGCAAGCGGCGGCGCGCCGTTCGTGCGGGCGGCGTTGGCCGCGGCGCGTGAGCGCGGGGCGCGGACCGTGGGGATCGTCAACACGACCGGTGGTGCGCTCGCGCGCGACGCAGACGTCGGGATCGTAGCGGCTACCGGCGCGGAGCCCATCCAAGGATCGACGCGCATGCGTGCGGGGACGGCGCAGAAGATCGTCCTGAACGCGATTTCCACGGGCGCGATGATTCGTATCGGGAAAACCTACGGCAACCGGATGGTCGACCTCGTCGCGACGAATGCGAAGCTGCGCGCGCGCAGCGAGCGGCTCGTGCACGATCTTGCCGGCGACGTCGATGCGCGCGCGCTGCTCGACGCGGCGGGTGGCTCGGTGAAGACCGCGGTCGTCATGGCGCGCCGCGGCCTGGACCGTGATGAAGCCGAGGTGCTGTTGCGCGACGCGCACGGGCGGCTGGCGCGCGTAGTCGGGCCGTCGTTGGACGAGGGCGACGCCGGGCGCGCTCGTCCTGATCGGCGGTAGCGGGGACGCCTCAGACGGCGTCAGCGCCGGTTGGTTGCGACCGTCGTGCCGCCGAGGTCCTCGTAGCCCCGGGCTGTGAAGAACGCATGCAGGGCGGGATCGGCGGGTAGCGAGGCTTCTACGCGCGTGATCTCGAGCTGGTCCAGGCGGCCGTGTAGCGTCGCGATCAGGGCGGAGCCGATGCCGCGCCGGCGGCGGTCCGGGACGACCCACAGGTCGCGCAGCGCGGCGACCAGGCCGCCCGTTTCCGTGCTGATCGCGTAGGCGAGAGAGACGCACGCGGCGGGTATACCGTCGTCGTATGCCAGCCAGATGAAGCCGTAGTCCGGGCGGTCGACGAACAGCGCGAGCGCTTCGCCGAGCCGAGCCTCGTCAGGACGAAACTGCTGCATCACCGAATAGGCGTCGACGCGCTCGGCGCCTGCCATCGTCCGGCATTCGATCAACGGAAGGACCTCACGCCATGCTCTTCGACTCCGTCCGCCGTTCGCTTCCCGCGCTGACCGCGCTCGCGGTCGCTGCGTCGTCCACGCTCGTCGCGTCTGCTGCGGTGACCGAGCGTCAAGGCGCCTCCGTGCCGGGCGGCCATATCCGGGACTGCCACGGCTACGTCCGCCATGTGTCCAGCGAGAACATCCGCGTGCACTGCATCGACGGCGTTCCGGCGGACCTCTCGTTCCTGTACGCCCCCAACTTCAAGACGCTGATCTCCAGCGGCAAGAGCGTGCAGACGAAGGATCTCGCGCCCGGCACGCCGGTCCACGTGGAGTTCACGCAGTCGCTCGGAATTCGCAAAGCCTACAAGATCTATGTGGCCAAACCGAACGGGCACGGCTTGTACGGCTTCAAGAGTTAATCGCTCCGGCGACGAATAGGGCGCCGCGGTGCACTCCATCGCGTCGCTCCTCGCTTCGCTGCTCGCGGTGACCTTCGTGGTCGTCCCGCTGGACGACCGGCCCGTCACCGCGCAGCTGCCCCGGCTCCTCGGCGCGATCGCGGGCGTGCGCGTCGCCGAGCCGCCCCGGCCGATGCTCGGGCGCTATCTCACGCCCGGCGATTCGGCCGGGATCATGCGCTGGTTGCGCGACGACGCGCCGCGCGACGCGCACGCATACGTCGTGTCGAGCGACATGATGGTGTACGGCGGGCTCGTCGCGTCGCGCATCCCGGGCGTGTCGCGCGCCGTCGCGTACACGCGGCTGCAAGACCTCGCGGCGCTTCGCGCGACACGGCCGAACGCGTCGTTCGCGGTGTTCGGTACGGTAATGCGGCTCGCGCCGACGGGCGTTCCGAAGCTCGGTGCAGCCGCGTCGTTCCCGTTCGCCGGCGGCGACGTGTGGGGCGCGATCCAGCAGTATGCGAACCTGCCGGATCCGCTACGGACGGACCAGCAGCGCGCGTTCGCGGCGAAGCTGCGCGCGCAGCTCGGCCCGGCGCTCGACGCGTATCTCGACACGCGCGCGCGCAACCGCGACGTGGACGCGTTCGCGTTGCGCGTCGCGGCCGAAGGCGGGTTCGATCGCGTCGTGCTCGGCCAAGATGACGCCGGCCCGGTGGGCTTGCACTTGGACGATCTCGCTGCGTTGCGCGCGTTCGCGGCCGCGTGGCTACCGCCGTCGCGCGCGTCCATCGAGCCGGGCGCGGACGAGCTCGCGATGGCGCTGCTGTCGGCGGCGCTCGCGCGCGAGGCGGCGATCGTTCCGCGCGTGCGGGTGATCTACTCGCGGCCCGACGGCGGGGGTGTGAACGACCCGCTGGAGTTTGCGCCGATTGCGACGACGATCGCCGATTTGATTCGCACCTGCGGTGGGCGCGCCGTCGCGGAAGCGGATCCCGCCGACATCGACCTCTTCGTGCGCGTTGCCGGGACGAGCCCGACGGACGAGGCCGCCTTCGTGTCGCGCATCGAGCGGCCGTATCTCATGCGGATCGCGAGCGATAGCACGCGGGCGCCCGTGACGGCGGTGGCCGACTTGTCGTTCCTTGCGACCAACGACTACCCGCAGCACCGCCAGCTCACCGACGAGCTGATCGCGCATCACATCGCCGGGCAGATCGACGCGTTTGCGTCGTGGAACACCGTCGCGAACACCATCGGGACGGCGCTGCCCGAAGCGGTCGCGGTGGTCGCGGGACGCCGGCTCGGGACCTACGACCGGCGCGCGCATGCGACGTTCACGCTGATGCGCTACGTCGACGACGTGGCGTTCCACGCCAACGTGCGCCCGCAGCTCAACGACGACTTGTCCGCGCAGGGCGTCGGCGATCATACCTATCTGCTGCCGGACGTCGCGCGCAGCGCCGCGTCGGAAAACCGCGCGAAGCTCTGGCGCGAGGGGCTGGACCTGCTCGCGCGCATCGAGCCGCAGTTCCACGATGCGGGCTTCACGATCACGCTGCCGTGGGATCGTACATTCGAGACCGAGCTCGATGTGCGGCTCGATCCCTTGGTGCAGTATCGTCCCGGCGTGACGACCTCGGCGCCGCGCTAGGCGGCCGGCGCCGCGACCAGCGCCCGTGGCTTGGTGCTACGGCGACGTCGGAAGCTAGGGATCCGTCGTGCCGACGTCGCCGGAGAGCCCGAGCGATTCTTGCGGCGTGAGACGGTTCGTCGGGCGCAGCTCGGCGAAGGTGATCGTGACGTCGTCGAGCCGGCCGCCGCCGGTGTCGAGTGGGGCGAGCGCGGTTTCGCGCGCGATGTACGTGCCGCCGTCGAGCTGCTTGAAGTCGACGCGCCACGGCGTCGTGTCCAGCGGCCGGCGGTTACCCACGCCGGAAACGACGGCGCGCACCGGGAGCGCGCTCTTCGCGTCGAGCCAGAGCTCGCGGAGGCGGTAGCGATAGGGGTCGCGCAGCGGCCGCAAACCGAGGTGATGCAGCGCAACGCCGTCCTCCGCGAGATCGCCGAGGTCGGTGACGTCGTACGTGCGCGCGACCGTACCGGTGCGGCCGATGGTCGGCAACGTCGATGGCGTCGCTGCGACTTGGCCCATATCCGCACTTGCGGAGATCGGCGGCGCGGTGAGCGCCAGCCCGAAATCCTGATCGACCGCGAACGAGAGCTGCCCGACCGGATCGTCGGTCGGCTCTTGGGTGACGATCTGTCCTTTGGGCGGCATGCCGTAGATTGGCCCAGCGCGGCCGGCCGTCACGCCGATGTTCGTCCCGTGTGGCACGTGCGGGTTCGCCGCTTCCTCGCGCCTCTGCGAGTGAGCGTGCACGATGCGGCGGCGCAAATCCTCGACGGTGTCCCACGTTGCGACGACGTGGTGGGCGCCGTTTCGGAACGAGACGACCGTCGCGTACACGGCGTAGCGCGCGTACGCGCTTTCCGACCGCGCGCGCCGCGCCGCAGCGAACATCGTGTCCGCCGCCGTCGGCGCCGCGGGCGGCGATGCAGCCGCCGGCGCCGTGTCGAGTAGCACAGCGAGCACCAGCGCCGGCGCGATCACGGTTCGCCGATCGGTACGTTCTTGGAGAAACTGAGGCCGAAGTTCGCCAGGTGCGACGCGAGCTTTACCTCGTCGAACGTGATCGTCGCGTTGTCGAGTCGCACGTGTTTCACTTCCAGTGGCGCGAGCGCAGTTTCGCGCGCGATGTACGTGCCGCCGTCCGTTTGGCGGTACTCGACGCGCCAGCGCACGTTGTCGAGCGGCGCACGGTTGCCGATTCCTTGGACGATCGCCTCTTCCGGCAGCCAGGTGTTCGCGTCGACCCAGAGCTCGCGCAACCGGTGGCGCGCGGGATCGCGCAGCGGCTGCAGCGCGAGATGGTACTCGCTGCCTTCCGCGTCGGTCGCGGTCTCGACCAGCGACACCGCGTAGTCGCGCGCGAGCGTGCCGGTGTGGCCGATGACCTGGAGCGCGGAGTGCTGTGCTTCGATCGCCGCGCCCGCGCTGACCGATGTGAGCTTGCGTTCACCCCGCGCGAGCCCGTAGTCCTGATCGATCGCGAACGCGACGTGCCCGACCGGGTCCGGCTGGTGCTCCGGGCTGAGGTTGGTGAGGAATGGGATGCCGATGTTCACGCCGTGCGGCGTGTACGGGTGCGCGTCTTCCTCGCGGCTGAACGGGCGCGAGTAGACCACGCCGGTGCGAATATCTTCGGTCGTCTCCCAGGTGCGCCGCACGAAGCGCTTGTCCTCGTGAAAGGCGACGACCGCGACGTACGTCGCGTAGCGCGGGTACGCACCGGCGCCCCAGGCGCGGCGGACGTTCTCGAAGATGGTATTCGGATCGGGCGGGCTCGCGTCGGGCGTCGCCGGCGACGCGCCCAGCGACATCGCGACGAGCAGCAAGGTCACGACCGTTCGAGAGAAACCGTTCGCCTGCATCACCGGGAGAACGCGGCCATCCAGGTGCCGGTTCCCTAGCCGGGGGCCTTCTCGCACAGCTCGATCAGGACGCCCGCCGTGGATTTCGGGTGCAGGAAGGCGATCGTGTTCCCATGCGCGCCCTTGCGCGGCTCCTCGTCGATGAGCCGCACCCCCGCCGCCTTGAGCCGCGCGAGTTCCGCCCGGATGTCGGCCACGCGGTAGGCAGTGTGGTGCAGCTTGGTCGCCGCGTCGCCACGGAACTTCGCGATCGGGGAGTCCTCGCGCAGCGGCCGCAGCAGTTCGATCACCGCGTCGCCGGTGCGCACCCCGACGGCCTCGACGCCTTGGTCGGCGACGGTCTCACGGTAGACCATGCTGAATCCAAGCGTCTGGGTGTAGAGCGCAATCGTCGCGTCGAGGTCCTTCACGACGATCGCAACATGGTCGATGGGCGCGTCGATCACGCAATGCGCTCGCGGGCGACGTGTGTTCCGAATACCTCGCGCAGCACGTTGCAGATCTCGCCCAGCGTGGCGCCCGCGTCGACGGCTTCGATGAACGTGGGCATGAGGTTATCCGTGCCTTCGGCGGCGCGGCGGACTTCGGCGAGTGCGGCGCTCGTGCGCGCGGCGTCGCGCTGGTCGCGGAACGCGCGCGTGCGCGCGACCTGCTCGCGCTCGATCGCCGGGTCGATGCGCTGGATCGGCATCGGCACGCCGTTGGTGCCTTCGTTGAACTTGTTCACGCCCACGACGATCTGCTCGCCGCGCTCGATCGCCTGCTGCGCGCGGTAGGCGGACTCGCCGATGCGGTCTTGCATCCAGCCGCTCTCGATCGCGGCGACGGCGCCGCCCAGCGCGTCGATCTCTGCGATGAGCTCGCGCGCACGCACGATCAACTCATCGGTGAGCGACTCGACGTAGTACGAGCCCGCGAGTGGATCCGCGACGTCGGTCACGCCGCTCTCGTGCGCGACGATCTGCTGGGTGCGCAGCGCGACGCGCGCGGACTGCTCCGTGGGCAGCCCGAGCGCTTCGTCTTGGCCGTTCGTGTGCAGCGACTGCGTGCCGCCGAGCACCGCGGCCAGTGCCTGCAGCGCGACGCGCACCACGTTGTTCTGCGGTTCTTGCGCCGTGAGCGTGGAACCGCCCGTCTGCGTGTGGAAGCGCAGCGTCTGCGACTTGGGGTCCTGCGAGCCGAACTCGTCGCGCACGATCTCCGCCCACAGCGTGCGCGCGGCGCGGAACTTTGCGATCTCTTCGAAGAAGTCGTTGTGCGCGTTCCAAAAGAAGGAGATGCGTGGCGCGACCGTGTCGACGTGGAGGCCGGCACGTTGGGCCGCGTGCAGGTACGCTTTCGCGTCGGCGAGCGTGAACGCGATCTCTTGCAACGCCGTCGAGCCCGCTTCGCGGATGTGGTAGCCTGAGATCGAGATCGTGTTCCAGTTCGGCACCGACTCGGCGCAGTACGCCATCACGTCGGTCACCAGACGCATCGACTGCGCCGGCGGGTAGATGTACGTGCCGCGCGCGACGTACTCTTTGAGCACGTCGTTCTGGATCGTGCCGCCGAGCTTGTCGAACGGGATGCCGCGCCGCCGCGCGACGGCGAGCACGAACGCGAGCAGGATCGACGCGGGCGCGTTGATCGTCATCGACACTGTTACCTGATCGAGCGGGATGTTGTCGAACAGCGTCTCGACGTCGGCGATCGAGTCGATCGCGACGCCCACCTTGCCGACCTCGCCACGTGACTGCGGTGCGTCGGAGTCGTAGCCGAGCTGGGTTGGCAGGTCGAACGCGACGGAGAGCCCGTTTACCCCGCTCGCGAGCAGGTAGCGATAGCGCTGGTTCGACTCCGCCGCCGTCGCGAAGCCCGCGTACTGCCGCATCGTCCAGTGGCGCCCGCGGTACATCGTGCGCCGGATGCCGCGCGTGTACGGGAAGGTGCCGGGCGGCGCGCGGCGGATCGGCGGGTCGGGCTCCTCGTAGAACGGCCGCAGCGGTATGCCGCTGGCGTTGAGATCGCGGGCGCTCACCCCGTACGGTTGCGCCGGTCGGGTCCCGGCGCCCTATGCGATCGGGCTCCGCGCGGGAAACCCGGCGCTGCCTCCCACAGTAGATGCCGATATGAACCGCTTCCGTGTTACGAGCGCGGCGCTTGCCGTGTTTGCAGCCTTGGCGTCCGCGACGCTGCTCCCCACGGCCGTCGCGTCGGCGCAGAGCACTGCCGGCGCCCGGCGCGGCCGGCCCGCTAACGCCCGCCGAGACGGCGGCGATCGACAAGATCGCGGCGACCGTGATCGACCGCAGGGCGACGCCGTCGGTCGCGATCGGCGTGGCGCGCAATGGCAAGCTCGTATTCGCGAAGGCGTACGGCTACCGCAACCTCGACGACCGCGTCCCTGCCGACGCCGACACGATGTACGGGATCGGTTCGAATACCAAGCAGTTCACCGCGGCGTGTATCCTGATGCTGCGTGACGCCGGCAAGCTCGATGTCGACGCGCCGGTGTCGCGCTATCTGCCGAATGTTCCGCACGGCGGCGAGGTGACGATCCGCAACTTGCTGACGCACACGGGCGGTTACGCGGAGTTCACCGAGCTGCCCGATATCGACCAGCTCGCGGCGCGTCCGGTGACGAACGAAGATATCCTCGACACGGTCGTGAGCCGGCCGCTGGGATTCAAGCCCGGCACGAAATGGCAGTACTCGAACACCGGCTTCGTGATGCTGGCGGCGATCGTCGAGCGGCTCTCGGGGATGAGCTACGCCGACTTCCTGCGCGCGCGCATTTTCGAGCCGCTCGGGATGACACGCACGCATTACGCGGACGAACAGCTCGTCGAAACCGATCGTGCGACCGGCTACACGCGCTTCGCGATGGGCGCGCAAGAGCATGAGGCGCACCTGGACTACTCGTGGTTCTCGGGCGCGGGCGCGATCGAGAGCACGCTGGCGGATCTCGAGACGTGGAACAATGCCATCGACCGCGGGACCCTGCTGTCGGCGGCGTCGCGCGAGATGATGCACACCTCGTTCAAGCTGGCCGACGGCACCGACACGCATTACGGCTTCGGCTTGTTCATGCAGCCGCTGCCCGGCGGCAAGCACGTGGTGCTTCACGGCGGCGACACGACGGGTTTCGGCACGCAGGACGCCCGCTTCGTCGAGGACGGCATCGACATCATCGTGCTGACGAATCAGGAGCCCGCTTCCTACAACGCCATCATGAATGCGGTGTACCGCGCGATCGTGGCCGCACCGCCGGCGCCGTTGCCCACGTCCACGCCCGCACCGAGCGGCCCTGCGCCCGGGAACCCACCGCCGGCGCCGGCCACTTCCCCCGCGCCCATCCCGTACTCCAAACCGGAGGTGGACGCGCTCGCGCGCCGTTGGCTCGACGACGCGATCGCCGGCAAGATCGACCTCGCCAAGCTGCGCCCGGCCGCGCGCGCCGGGCTGCGCTTGCCGCGCATCCAAGCGGCGCTGCGCGATCTCGGGCGGTTCGGCGACCGCACGTATACGCTGGTCAACGTCGACCGGCGCGCGCCCACGTCGGCGTATCGGTACCTCATGCGCACGCCCAAGCGCACGCTGCTGTACGTTTTCTCGATCGACGACGACGGGCTGATCGCGGGCGGCGACGTGTTCGACCCGAACCCGCTGGCACCCGACCCGCCGCCGGCCACGGTACCGGCGGCGAAGTAAGCTCCCTTACCGACATCCGAATCCGGCTCTGCTAGCGTTAGATGTACGATGAAACGTAGCACCGTCCTCACCGGAATCGCCGGCCTGCTTCTGGCGGCGCCCGCCGTGGCGCGGGCCGCCGGTGCGGTCGTCACGCATTCCGACGCCGAGTGGCGCAAGCTGCTTCCGCCTGAATCGTATGACGTGTTGCGGCACGAGGGCACCGAGCGCGCGTTCTCCAGCCCACTCGACGAAGAGAAGCGGGCCGGCACCTACTCGTGCCTCGGCTGCGATCTCGCGCTCTTCTCGTCGAAGACGAAGTTCGACAGCGGCACGGGCTGGCCGAGCTTCTGGGCGCCGCTGCCGCACGCCGTCGCGACGCGCACCGACAGTTCGATGTTCATGGCGCGCACCGAAGTGCGCTGCGCGCGCTGCGAAGGACATCTCGGCCACGTGTTCGACGACGGACCGAAGCCGACCGGATTGCGCTACTGCATGAACGGCGTCGCGCTGCGGTTCCGGCCCGGCCGCACCGCGTAGACGACGAAGAGCACGCCCAGCAGCGCCTGGAACGGGATCGGCGCGACGACCTTCCACGTGCCCGGGAACACGCCGTGCGCGACGGCGATTGCGGGCAGCACGACGGCGAATGCCTGATCGAGCGCGCACAGCCACAGCAGCGGGCGAAAGCGCGCCGGGTCGCGGAACGCCAGCGCGTAGACGAGCGCCGCGACGACGAACTCGCCGCCGGCGAACTGCACAAGTGCCGGGTCCTTCACCGGGATGTCGAGCAGCGGCTGGATGAGCTGGGGTGCGAAGAGCGACAGCAGACCGACGTATGCGTCGATCGCACCCGCAATCGCGAGCCCGATGCGGAGAACGACGGTGAACGGATCGCGTTTCACGCGATCCGCCCGCGAAACGGTGCTCACGTGATCGTGATGAGGGGCGTGCGCGCCTCGACGGTCGCACCCGCGGCCACGTGCACCGTCGCGACGGTGCCGGTCTTGTGGGCGCGAATCTCGTTCATCATCTTCATCGCCTCGATGACCGCGACGACATCGCCCTCGCTCACGCTCGCGCCCACCTGAACGGGAATTTCGACGACAACGCCGTGCATCGGCGCGATCACGTCGTTGCCGGCCGCCGCAGCAGACTTGCGCGTGCCGCCGCCTTTCTTCGGGAGCGTCTTCGCAGCCGGCAGCGCAGCGCCGCCGCGCGCGGCCGCGCCGCTCGCCGCGGGCAAATCGACGAAGCGCACCCGAAACAGCTTGCCGTTGACCTCGACACGCATGGTGTCATCGTCTTGCGAGCTCGTACCGTCACCGTGACCGCCGATGTCACCGTGACCGCCAATGTCACCGTGACCGCCAATGTCACCCTGACGTGGTGTCAGCCGCGGCTGAGCTTGTCGAAGGGTGCCCTCACCGTGCGAAACGCCGTTCGACGCCGACGCTGCGAGCGACGCGGCGAACGGTTCCAGCGTCGCCGTGCCGTACGACGCATCGCGCACCGGTCCGAAGTCGCACAGGGCGCGCAGCAGCGGCAGCGTCGTCGGAACGCCGGTGATCGCGTACTCGTCGATCGCGCGCGCCAGCCGCGCGAGCGCTTCGTCCCGGTCGCGCGCCCACACGATCAGCTTGGCGATCATCGAGTCGTAGTCGGGCGTGATCGTGAAGCCCGGGTATGCCGCCGAGTCGACGCGCACACCGAAACCACCGGGCTCTTTGTAGCGCGTCACCGTGCCGGGCGATGGCCGGAAGTTTTGCGCCGGGTCTTCGGCGTTCACGCGCACCTCGATCGCATGCCCGCGAAAGCTCGCTTCCACTGCGTCCTGCGTGAATGTGAGCCGCCGTCCCGCGGCGACGAGGATTTGCTCACGCACGAGGTCGATCCCGGACACCTCTTCGGACACGGTGTGCTCGACTTGGATGCGCGTGTTCATCTCGAGGAAGTAGAATGCGTCGCCGCTGACGAGGCACTCGATCGTGCCGACCGAGTCGTACGCAATCGCCTTGGCCGCCTGCACGCCCGCCGCGCGCAAACCGTCGCGCACGGACGCCGAGATGCGCGCGGGCGCTTCTTCCCAAAGCTTCTGATGCCGGCGCTGCAGCGAGCAGTCGCGCTCGCCGACGTGCAACACATTGCCGTGCTTGTCCGCGAGTATTTGCAGTTCGACGTGCTTCGGGTTCTCCAGATATCGCTCGGCGTAGATCGTGCCGTTGCCGAAATACGCAGTCGCCTCGCGCGAGGCGGTCGTGAACGCGGACTCGATCTCGTCGAGCGTGCGAGCGACCTTGAGCCCCTTGCCGCCACCGCCACCCGACGCTTTGAGCGCAAGCGGCATGCCATATTTCTCTGCAGCGAGGCGCGCGCCGGCAACGTCGGCGATCGCGTCGGTGCCGCCCGGCACCACCGGCACGCCCGCCTTGACCATCGCTTGGCGGGCGCGCACCTTGTCGCCCATCGCGTCGATCGCCTCGGGGTGCGGACCGATCCAGGTGATCCCGGCCGCGATGACACGCCGCGCGAATGCGGCGTTCTCTGCAAAGAAGCCGTAGCCCGGATGGATCGCGTCGGCGCCCGCGCGCTGCGCGACGTCGAGCAATTTGTCGGCGTTGAGATACGACTCGCGACGGCGAGGCCGCCCCAAGGTGGTACGCCTCGTCGGCATAGCGCACGTGCAGTGCGTCGCGGTCGGCGTCGGAGTACACGGCGACCGTCGCAGAGCCCAGCTCCTTCGCACTGCGCATCACGCGGATCGCGATCTCGCCGCGGTTCGCGACGAGGATCTTCGCGAAGGGTGCGTCAGCCATCGAGCCGTCCGGCAGCGTTCCAGCGCGACGACGCCGAGGCGGCGAACCTGACGCGCTGGTCGTCGATCTCCGGCAACCGTCCCGCCAAACGCCAGCGCGCCGGCGACGGCGCCGGCGCAGCCGTGTCGACGCCGGTCGTCACGGCGACGTACGCCGCCGCAATCGCTGCGAGCTCGTCCGCGCTCGGAACGCCCTTCGACAGGCTCAGGGCAGGATTCATCAGCTTTTCGCGACCTCCGGATGCATCCCCATCGCGTGATAACCGGCGTCGCAGAAGTGCACGTCGGCGGTGACCTGCGACGACAGCTCGGAGGCGAGGTAGACGGCCACGTTGCCGACGTCGTCCGGCGTGACGTTGCGCCGGAGCGGGGACATTGCGGCAACCTTGCCGGGCATCGCGCTGAATCCGGCGACCTGGCGCGACGACGCCGTGCTGATCGGTCCCGCGGATATCGCGTTGACGCGGATGCCGCGGTCGCCCAGATCGAATGCCAGGTATCGCACGACCGCTTCGAGCGCTGCCTTCGCGATGCCGGCGATATTATAATTTGGCACGATCTGCGTCCCGCCGAGATACGTCAGCGCCATCACCGACGCGCCGTCGTTGAGGTTTTCCACGAGGTGCCCGACCAGCGCGATCAGCGAGTAGGCGCTGATGTCCATCGCCATCGCGAAGCCGTCCCGCGAGGTCGTGTAGACCTTGCCCGACAGGTCCTCTTTTTTGACGAAGGCGATCGAGTGCACGAGCCCGTCGATCTTACCGGCGCTTGCAGCGAGCGCGCGCAGCGACTCATCGCTCGTGACGTCGCACGGGAACACCGGTGCCCCTCCGAACTCGTCGGCGTGCGCGCGGACGGCTTTCTCGACGCGCTCCCCCTGATAGGTCAGGATGAGCCGCGCGCCGTGCGCGTGCAACT
Source organism: Vulcanimicrobiota bacterium (assembly GCA_963792235.1). Classification (GTDB taxonomy): domain Bacteria; phylum Vulcanimicrobiota; class Vulcanimicrobiia; order Vulcanimicrobiales; family Vulcanimicrobiaceae; genus Vulcanimicrobium. The sequence continues at coordinate 151,210 of CAWBVR010000026.1, read as the reverse complement.
GCCGCGCGATCCCGGTCGCAATGGACCACCGGTTGGCGACCCCGGTGACAAGGATGGTCTTTCCGTCAAGCAATCCCACGAGGACCGGTCATCGGCCGTGGGAGTCCGGCAACCCTCCCGGGTGGCTACGCCTGCTTGCCGGCCGCCGCGCGGTAGGCCCGCGACCAGCCGCCGCTCAGCACAAAGCGCGGAAACGTGATGAACTGTTCCGCGAAGATGCGCGAGAGCACGTCGCGCGGTCCGGCGAACGGGATCGGTCGCTCCGGCTCGATCGCGTGGCCGCGCCCCTCAGCGGCGAACGCGGCCGCAGCGACGGTGACGCTCGCCAGCGCGCCGAACGGCGAACGCCCCGCGACGGCTGCCACAAATGCGACCCACGACAGATCGAACACGGGCACCGCGACGATGTGGATCAACAGGTTCATGCGCTCGGTGTGAACGCGCGGATAGTCGCTGAGCTGAGCGGCAAGAAACGACACGGGAGCCTCCGATCGACGTCCAGGCTTTCGCACTACTTCGAGATCGGTGCGTAGTACGCCGTCACGATCGCGGACGAACGTTCGTCGAACACGTACGTCGCGCTCCACGATCCGTCGTCGGAAGCGCCCGTTTGAATGATGACCGTGGCGCGGCTGTGATCGCGGCGGTCCATCGCGACGACGCGAGATTGCACGGAGACGACCTGTGCCATGCGCCGCGCCGACTCCCGTTCGGCCCGCGCCCGGAGGAGGCCGACGACGGTCTCCCACGTCGGCGCCGGCGTCGTAGGAAGGGCGGCGTCCTGCCGGCGCCGTGGCGGGCACACCGGGTCGGCGACCGCGCTCTCGAAGCTGAGCCAATCCGGCACGTACGCGGTGCGGGAACGTGACGGATGCGCGAAGCGGACCGCGATCCCGCCCTCGTCGCCGAAGAATGCGGCGCTGAACGGAATCGGCGGACGCCCTTCGAACAGGACGATCGCCGGATACGGCTCGCTCCAGTGCGCTTCGACGCTTTGCGCGCTGCGAAACGCTTTCGTGAGCTCACTCCACGTCGTCCGGTGACGCGGTTCACCACCGAGCGTGATGGTTGGATTGCGCAGCGTCCCGGCGGACCGGCGCAGCGCGAGCATGTCGATGTGCTGGCAGCGCGTCCTCAGCGACGACGGCGGCGGTGCGAGCGGAGCGTTCCAGCGCCGCAGCGCCGCGCTGACGGCGCGCACCGGCCAGGGCCGCCACGTTCGCCGCACCCAGGTCGCGCGCAAGACGTCGCGCACCTCGTACGCGCGACACGTCGCCGGCTCGACAGCCGTACCAGATCGATCCGGAAGCGTGCCGGAGCCGAGACATCGCTCGTCGAGCGCGGTCCCGACCGCGACGATGACGTGGTCGCCCCAGCCGATTTCATCGCGCGGCTGCCACGTGAACGTGTACCCCGTGACGAGGGGCGTCTGCCGCGCGGATAACGCGTCGATCGCCCCGGCGCTCGACGACGTTTCGGCGGCGACACCGCGCAGCTGCGCGTCGCGCGGCAGCCCGCCGTATTTGCGCATCACCGCAACGGCGACATCGAAGGCGGCGGTTGGCGCTTGGAGGATCGGCTCGCCCGCCGAGCGGTCCGAAACGTCGAGCGGCACCGACTGCAGCGCATCGCCGAGCACCGCGCCAATCATCAATGCGCCCAACGCGGCAGCTACGACGACCCGGGCGCGCTTCACGGCCGAACCGCCTACAGCGGAATATTGCCGTGCTTGCGGCGCGGTCGTTCAACCCGCTTGTTCGCTAGCGCGTCGAGCGCCCGTGATACCGCGCGGCGCGTTTCGCTGGCGTTGATCACGTCGTCCACGTAACCGCGCTGCGCTGCGATGAACGGGTTTGCGAAGTGCTCCGTGTACTCGTCAGCCAGTTCGGAAGCTTTTGCGTCCGGGTCCGGCGCGTCCGCGATCTCCCGCCGGCTGAGGATCTTCACCGCGCCTGAGCCGCCCATCACGGCGATCTCTGCGGTCGGCCACGCGAAGTTGAAGTCCGCGCGGATATGCTTCGACGACATGACGTCGTACGCGCCGCCGTAGGCCTTGCGCGTGATCACCGTGATCTTCGGGACCGTTGCTTCCGCGAATGCATACAGCAGCTTCGCGCCGTGTTTGATGATGCCGCCCCACTCCTGGCTCGTCCCGGGCAGGAAGCCCGGCACGTCGACGAACGTCAGCAGCGGGATGTTGAACGCGTCGCAGAAGCGCACGAACCGCGCCGCTTTGATCGACGCCACCGTGTCCAGCACGCCCGCAAGATACTTCGGCTGGTTTGCGACGATGCCCACGCTGCGGCCGCCGATGCGACCGAAGCCGATCACGATGTTCTGCGCCCACAGTGGCTGAATCTCGAAGAAGTCGCCGTCGTCCACCACGCCGACGATCGCGTCGATGATGTCGTAAGGTTTGGTCGGCGAGTCCGGGATCAGCTCGTCCAGTTCCGGGACGAGCCGCATCGGGTCGTCGTCGGTGGGGACCAGCGGCGGATCGTCGAGGTTGTTCGACGGCATGAACGACAACAGCCGGCGGCAGTGCTCGTTCATCTCGTCTTCGTCCGCAGCGGTCAAGTACGCCACGCCGCTCTTGGTCGCGTGCGTCAGCGCGCCGCCGAGCTCTTCGAAGCTGACGTCCTCGCCCGTCACCGCTTTCGTCACGTCGGGGCCGGTGATGAACATCTGCGAGATGCCCTCGACCATCACCGTGAAGTCGGTGATCGCCGGCGAGTACACCGCACCGCCCGCGCACGGTCCAGCGACCAGGCTGATCTGCGGGATCACGCCCGACGACTGCACGTTGCGCCAGAAAATCTCCGCGTAGCCGCCCAAGCTGACGACGCCTTCCTGGATGCGCGCGCCGCCGGAGTCGTTGATGCCGATCATCGGCGAGCCCGTCCGCACCGCGAGGTCCATCACCTTGCAGATTTTCTCGGCCATCACTTCGCCCAGCGATCCGCCGAGCACGGTGAAGTCTTGCGAGAACAAGAAGACCTGGCGGCCGTCGATCGTCGCGTGGCCGGTGACGACGCCGTCGCCGAGGAACGAGCGCTCGTCAAGCCCGAACGCGGTGGTCCGATGCACCGCGAAGCGGTCGAGCTCGACGAACGAGCCCGGATCGACCAGCGCCTCGATCCGCTCGCGCGCGGTGCGCTTGCCGCGCGCATGCTGCTTCTCGTTCGCGTCCTCGCCCGCCGGCGCCAGCGACTCGTCCCGCATCGCCTCGAGGCGGCGGTACGCGTGGTCGTGCGGCGATTCGGCGGTGGACATGGCTCCCAGCGTTCGCTTGCGAGGCCGGGGGGTCCGCCGCCAACATTTCGGCGTCCGGCGCGACCGAGCCGCGCTGACGATGGCCCGCCGCGCCCGGCTTCCACCTTCGAGCAGCGGTCCAGCTACCGGCCTTCGCGACCGTCGAGGAGGCGGTCGCCGCGGTCAAGCTGCCCGGTTGATCCGACGGAAAAATGCCGAAAAAGGAACCTTTCCGTCCCAGAGTACGATTCACGGAACGATGACGACGCGTTTCTTTTCCGCTGCCTTCGCCCTAGCGCTGCTCGCGGGCAGTGCCGCGCTCCCGGCGAACGCCGGCGGGCCGGTCGAGGGTGATGCGCTGGCCGCCCGGGTCGCGATGCTGGTCGGCGCGGACTCGAAGGGCGTGCTCGGGATGGTCACCGAGTCGACGCAGAAGATTTCGGCCCCTATCCTGCACAAGCAGACCTCCGTTCGCCGCTACGTCGTATTCCAGGACGGCATCCCGGTGGCCGCGGGGATCCTGTCCGTCGTCGAGGACGGCAAGCCGTACGATGCGGCCCAGGTCGCGAAGATGACGTCCGAGATGGACGCGAAGATCAAGCAGGGCCAAGGCTTCAACCATCAGCCGTACGTCGCGAAATTCGTCCGCGAGTATCACTTCGCCGCCGCGCCGTGCGAAGGGTGCGCTGCGGGCGAGCGCGCGCTGCTGTTCGACACCGACTTGCACGACGACGTGCACATCGCGGGCCGCATGATCGTCGATGCGAGCGATCGCCCGGTGCGCGTGACGTCGCATCCCTACATGTATCCCAGCCCGGCGTCGAGCGGCGAGTCGACGACGACGTTCGCCGCCGCGCTCGGCGCGCACCGGCTGCCGGTCGACGTGCACGGCCTGTACTTCGGCCATAAGGGCTTCATCCGCGGCTCGTTCACGTTCGACGAGCACAACGTGTTCCGCAGCTTCCCCAGCGTCGCCGAAGCGGTCGCCGCGATTTCCCGCTAATCAACGCGCGGCATCATGCAGAGAGAGGGAGCGAGCCGTACGGCTCGCTCCCTCTCTGTTTTCTCCCGGCGATCAGGCGAGATCGTACCGGTCGAGGTTCATCACCTTGTTCCACGCGGCTACGAAGTCGCGTGTGAACTTTTCTTTCGCGTCGTCGCTGGCATACACTTCCGCAAGTGCCCGCAGCTGGGAGTTCGAGCCGAAGATGAGGTCGGCGCGAGTGCCGGTCCACTTCAGCTCGCCGGACACGCGATCGCGCCCTTCGAACAGCTCGTCGCCTTCCGCCGCTTTCCACGTCGTGCTCATGTCGAGCAGGTTCACGAAGAAGTCGTTGGTGAGCGTTCCGGGGCGTTTCGTGAAGACGCCGTGCTGCGACTGCCCGGCGTTTGCGTCCAGCGCGCGCATACCGCCGACGAGGACCGTCATTTCCGGAGCGGTCAGCGTCAGGAGCTGGGCCCGATCGACGAGCAGCTCTTCGGCCGAAGCTCGGTGGCTGGTGGGCTTGAGATAATTGCGGAACCCGTCTGCCTCGGGTTCGAGCACAGCGAATGACTCGACGTCGGTCTGGTCCTGCGACGCGTCCGTGCGGCCCGGCGTGAACGGAACCTGCACGTCGTAGCCGGCATTTTTGGCCGCTTGCTCGACGGCTGCGCTTCCGGCGAGCACGATGAGGTCGGCAAGCGAGACCTTCTTGCCGCCTGGCTGAGCGCCGTTGAAATCGATTTGAATTTTCTCGAGCGCGGCGAGCACCGTCGACAATTGCGCAGGCTGGTTGACGGCCCAATCTTTTTGCGGTGCGAGACGCAGGCGTGCACCGTTCGCACCGCCGCGTTTATCGGAGCCGCGGAACGTCGCCGCGGAAGCCCACGCCGTCGAGACGAGTTGCGAGATGGAAAGTCCCGACCCGAGGATTTTGGCCTTGAGCGCGGCGATGTCGCTTTCGTCGATCGGCGCGTGCGTAGCGGCGGGGACCGGGTCTTGCCACAGCAGTTCTTCGGCCGGCACCAACGGGCCGAGATAACGCGAGCGTGGACCCATGTCGCGATGCGTCAGCTTGTACCACGCCCTGGCGAAGGCGTCCGCGAACTCAGCCGGATTCTCGTGGAACCGCTTCGCAATCGGCTCGTAGGCCGGGTCCATGCGGAGTGCGAGGTCCGTCGTGAGCATCATCGGCGCGTGCCGCTTGGACGCATCGTGTGCATCGGGCACGGTGTCTTTCGCCGCTCCGTTCTTGGGGGTCCACTGGTTCGCGCCGGCGGGGCTCTTCGTCAACTCCCAGTCAAAGTCGAACAAGTTTTCGAAGTAGTTGTTGTCCCACGTCGCGGGGCGAGTCGTCCAGGCACCTTCGAGCCCGCTGGTGATCGTCGCGTCGCCGTTCCCGCTGCCGAAACTGTTCTTCCAGCCCAGACCTTGCTCTTCGATGCTCGCGCCCTCGGGATCGGGACCGACGTATTTCGACGCATCGGCAGCGCCGTGAACCTTGCCGAACGTGTGCCCGCCGGCGATCAGCGCGACGGTCTCCTCGTCGTTCATGGCCATACGGGCGAACGTTTCGCGAATATCCCGCGCCGAAGCGACCGGATCCGGCTTGCCGTTCGGCCCTTCCGGATTCACGTAGATCAAGCCCATCTGCACGGCCGCGAGGGGCTTCTCGAGTTCGCGATCGCCGGCGTAGCGCTTGTCGCCGAGCCACTCGTCCTCGCTGCCCCAATAGATGTCTTCTTCGGGTTCCCACACGTCTTCGCGCCCACCGCCGAAGCCGAACGTCTTGAATCCCATCGACTCGAGCGCGCAGTTGCCGGCGAACACCATGAGGTCGGCCCACGAGATCGTGTTGCCGTATTTCTGCTTGATCGGCCACAGCAGCCGGCGAGCCTTGTCGAGGTTTGCGTTGTCGGGCCAGCTGTTGAGCGGCGCGAAACGTTGCGTGCCGGAGGATGCGCCGCCACGGCCGTCCATGATGCGATACGTGCCTGCGCTATGCCACGCCATGCGAATGAAGAGCGGTCCGTAGTGACCGTAGTCGGCGGGCCACCAGGCCTGCGACTGCGTCATCAGTGCGAAGACGTCGTTCTTCAACGCCTGCAAGTCGAGTTTCTTGAATTCCTCAGCGTAGTCGAATGCGTCGCCTAGCGGATTGGACTCGCGAGAATTCTGGTGCAGAACCTTGAGGTTCAACTGGTGCGGCCACCAGTCGCGCAGGGTCAGCCACCCCGCGGGCTCGTGTGTGCCTTTGGGAACCCCGTGCGGTACCGGGCACTCACCAGTTTTGTCAACGCCCGTTTCGAGCATATTTCTCTCCAATTGTGCTACGCGAGTGAAAATTCAACGTTGCGGCATGCGTGCGCACGCCGTCGAGACCAGTTATTTCGTGCACGTCGCGCAGCGGCCGGTGAAGTACACCGCCGCCGCATCGATCGTACACCGGTGGCGCCGCCCAAGTTCGCCCGCGGCCGCGGCGGGCAACTCGTAGGCGATATCTTTGAGCGTTCCGCACACGGCGCAGCGAAAATGCGCGTGCGCGTGTGAGGCGGGCTCGTACAGGGTCGATGCTGCGCCCGGAAGATCGATCTTGAGGATGCTGCCGGCCCTGTGCAGCCGCGCCAGCCCGCGGTGGACCGTTGCGAAGCCGATACGCGGCTTGTGCTCGCGAGCGCGCTCCCAAATTTGCTGCGCGGAGAGGTGCGAACCCGGTCCGGCCTTTTCGACGACGTCGAGCACGGCTTGATAGTTCAGGGGGAGCCTGCGCACGGTCTGAGTCACGGACACGCCCACTTCAGCAGCGATCGAGAAAAGTGAAAGTGAAACCGATTCTCACACTAGCAGGTCGGCCGGACGCGCGCAACCCCGAAGCCGGCGGGTGGTCGCTACCAGATGCCGAGGGCGAGCTTGACGTCTTCGCTCGCCATCGTCTTGGGGTCCCAGGGCGGGCTGAACGTGATGTCGACCGTCGCGTGCTTGACGCCCTCGACGCTTTCAACTTTACTGAGCACCGCTTGCTTGAACATCGGGCCGACCGGGCACATCGGCGACGTCAGCGTCATCGTCACCGTGACGTCCTCGCCGGTCGGCCCTTCGCATACGACGTCGTACACGAGGCCGAGATCGAGAATCCCCATGTTGAGCTCCGGGTCCTCAACGTCTTTGAGCGCCTCGCGCACGATTTCCGCGGTTACCATACGCGCTCTAGGATTCGCCCCGTGCTGGAGTGGTTCCAGCCGCCGGCAAACGCGCCCGCGAGAACCGTTTTGCGATCACCATCGCCGGCGCGATCAGCACCCATTCGTAGCGCGCCCACAGCCCCACGAGGGCGAATAGCGGGAGCGAAAGCAAAAAGACGCCCGCGGGGATGGCGTGCCGCAGCGCGATCCCGGTCCAGCGCAGCCGCATCTCGCCCGACAGCGCGCGCAAGCCCCGCAGCTCGAGCGCCGCGATCAGACCGAGCCCGAGGCCAAGCGCAAGCGCGTACGCCGCCGAGCCGAACTCGCTCTGCGGAAACCGGATGTAGATGCGCAGTGCGTACGGCAGCAGCGCGATGGTGGCGAGCAGTATGAAGTTCAGTGCGACGTCGAGCGTCTTCGCGGCGAAGACGTAGTGGAAGATGCGGTAATGCATCACCCAGAACATGACGATTACCAAGAACGTCACCAGGAAGTAGATCAGCTCGTCGGCGTGCGAGACGACATCGCCCAGGTTCTTGGGCACCTCGAGCGCGACCGCGCATTGTGCGAGCGCGAAGCCGAACACGATATCGCTGAAGGCTTCGAGCCGCCGCGTGAACCGCTGCCGGTCGGCTTCCGCGTCCACGGCGCTACGACGCCTCAGCCGGGAGCGGTGGCGCTGCGGAAACGCCGGCGGCGACGTCGGGACCCGCCAGGAACCGCAGCGGGCGGCGCAGCCGCCGCGTGGCGAGCACGATAACGGGCACGCCAAATCCGATCAGCGACGCGATTCGCGGCCCGTAGAACGCATCCAGAACGATGCCGAGCCCGAGCAGCGGCACCAGGACGAGTCCGGCCAGGGACGCGCGCCACGTGCTGCGCCGCTCCTTTTCGTCGAGCAGCGCCCATGCGCGCCGCATCCCGCGAACGGTCAGCAGCCAGCTCAGTGCGGCGACCGCGAAGAAGACGCTCATATACAGCAGGAACCCTTCGCGCGACACGCTGGCCGCTCCGATGAGCCGCGTGTACGTCACCAACGCGAACGGCACGAGCCCGACGCAGGCGAGAAACCCGAACAGCAGCACGAGGTCGAGCCTGCGCGGCGCGAAGCCGGTCGCCATGATGCCGTGGAAGCGGAACCAGAATACCGTGACGATCGCGAACGCCGCGAAGTAGACGAAGTAGCGCAGCGGGTGCCCGAACACGTCGTGCGCGGTTTTGGGGATCTCGAGCTGCAGCGCGAGCTGCGACATCGAAAAACCGACGATGATGTCGCCGAAGGATTCCAGCCGCCCCACCAGATGGCGGTCACCAGCGGAAAGGGTCTGGCGGAACTTCACACCGCGAGGTATCGCTGCATCATGGTTTCGTCGGCGCGCAGTTCGGGGATCGTGCCCGAGCCGACGACGCGGCCGTTGGAAAGCACGTAGCCGCGGTCGGACAGCCCCATCGCGACCTGCGCGTTCTGCTCGACCAGCAGAATCGTGTTGCCCTCGCTGCGGATGTTGCGCACCACCTCCTCGACGCTGCGCGCGATCAGCGGCGCGAGCCCTTCCATCGGCTCGTCGAGCAGGATGATCTCGGGATTCGCAATGAGCGCCCGCGCGATCGCCAGCATCTGCTGCTCGCCGCCGGAGAGCTTCGCCGGCTTGTCCTTGCGCTCGCCGAGCACTTCGAACACGTCGTAAATGCGCTTCTCGGTCCACTCGCCCTTGCGCCCGGCCAGTGCCGCGAGCCGAAGGTTCTCGCCCACGGTGAGGTTCGGGAAGATGCGCCGGTCCTCGGGAACGAACGCGATCCCGGCCTGCGCCAGCGAGAACGGGCTCTTGTTGGTGATGTCCTTGCCCTTGAAGCGGATCGTGCCCGTGCGCGCGTTCACCAGCCCCATGATCGTCTTGCACGTGGTCGAGCGGCCGGAGCCGTTGCGCCCGAGCAGCGCGACGACCTCACCCTTCTCGACGTGCAGCGACACGTTCTGCAGCACGTGCGACTTGTCGTAGTACGCGTTGACGCCGTCCAGTTCGAGGAGCATTCTAAAGGCGCTCCGCCCCAGGCTGCGCGCCCCCCACGACGTGGGGCCCCCAAACCCGACCTCGCAACAACAATCCGGGCAGCGCACGATGCTTCTGCGCTCGGTCCATCATCGTCAAGCTAGTTCTCCCAGGTACGCGCGCTGCACGGCTTCGTTGGCGCGGATCTCTTGCGGCGTGCCGATCGCCAGCACCGCGCCGGTTTGAAACACGGTGATGGTGGTGGATATCTGCATCACCACGTCGATGTCGTGCTCGACGAGCAGGATCGTGCGGCCGGGCGAGATGCGGTGGATGAGGTCGACCGTCTCGTGCGTCTCGGTCGGCGACATCCCGGCGAGCGGCTCGTCGAGCAGCAGCACCGGCGGATCGCTCGCGATCACGAGCCCGATCTCCAAGCGCCGCTGGTCGCCGTGCGAGAGGTTCTCGGCGCGCGCGTCACGCGAGTCGTACAGGCCCACGTCGTGCAGCACCTGTTCCGTCTTCTCGGCTAGATTGCCCATGCGTTCGGCCGGAAAAAAGAAGTTCGCTTTGCCGTCGTGGACCGCTTGCACGGCGAGGCGCACGTTCTCGTACACCGTGAGGTGGCCGAAGATGTTGGTGATCTGGAACGAGCGCGCGATGCCGAGCCGCGCGCGCTTGTATGCCGGCAGATCGGTGATCTCGCGGTTGCGGAACCACACCCGCCCTTCGCTGACCGGCAGCATCCCGGAGAGCAGGTTGAAGAACGTCGTCTTGCCCGCACCGTTAGGCCCGATGATGGTGCGCACGCCGCCTTCGGGGATCTCCAGCGAGACCTGGTTGACCGCGGTGAAGCCGGAGAAGCGCCGCGTCAGACCTTCGGTCTTGAACACGTAGCCCGGAGTTTTCGGCGCCGCCGCCGCGTCCGTGGTGGCGACCGTCATGACGACGCCTCCGGGGCCACGGTTTCCTCGATAACGGGCGGCAGCTCTTCCTTCATGTCGGTCTCGACGCGCGCCGTGCGCGAGAACCCGCGCTTGACCGCGGTGGAGAACCCGTAGTGGCGGATGTCGTCGAACAGGCCCATGATGCCGCGCGGGCCGACCAGCACGAACACCACGAACACGATGCCGATCCACGCCTCCCAGTATTTGGTGAGCTGCGAGACGTTGTTCTGCAGCTCGTAGTAGACCGTCGCGCCCAAGATGGGACCCATGAAGGTTTGCGTGCCGCCGAGCAGCGACATCATCACGACGTTGCCGCTGTACTCCACCGAGCCCGCGTCCGGGTTGATCGCCTGCTGGTAGTACGTCCACAGCCAGCCGGCGACCGCCGGGAACAGCGCCGAGAGCACGAACGCGTTGACGCGGAACTTGTCGACGTCGTAACCGAGAAAGCGCGCGCGCTGCTTGTTCTCGCGGATCGCGTGCAGCACGCTGCCGAACGGCGACCGCAGGACCCAGTACAGCACGCACAGGGCCAGGAACACGAAGGCCGCGCAGAACCAGTAGAAGTGCGTCGAGTCGTGCAGCCAGCCGTAGCCGGTGGGGTTGGGACGCGCGATGTTCTGCAGCCCATCCTCACCGCCCGTCAGCTCGCTCCAGCGGTAGGTGATGAAGTAGATCACCTGCGCGAACGCCAGCGTGATCATCGAGAAGTAGATTCCGCTCGAGCGCGGCACGACGAGCCGCGCGAGAAACCACGCCCACAGCAGCGCGAGCACGATCGATATCAGCAGCGCGATCAAGAGGCTGTCGGCAGGGTCGTGGTGCAGCGTCAGCCCCCACAGCTGCACGTTGAAGCCCTTGGAGAAGAGCGCCGTGGAGTAGGCGCCGATCGTGAAGAACATCGCGTGGCCGAACGACAGCTCGCCCACGTGACCGAACAACAGGTTGAAGCCGCTGGCGAACAGCGCGAAGATGACCATCGTGGTCGCGATCCCCACGAAGCCGGTCCACTGCCCTTTGAACGGGTTCGCGCCGGCCACGAACGGCAGCGCGACGAACAGCACGACCGTCCACAGCAAGGGATGGGTGAGAGCGCCTCGCAGCTTCACTCGAAGAGGCCCTCCACGCCGAACAACCCGCGCGGCCGGATCAGCAGCACGATGCCCATGATGATGTAGCCCGTGACGTCGACGGCCGGCGGGAAGATCAGCGCCATCAAGCTGCTGAGGATGCCGATGGTGAGCCCGCCGACGATCGCGCCCCAGAACGAGCCGATCCCGCCGACGATGACGATCACGAACGTCAGCACGATCCACTGCGACGCGAGGTTCGGCTGGATGGCGTAGATCGGTGCCGCGAGCGCGCCCGCGAGCCCAGCCATCATCGACCCGATCCCGAACACGAACGTGAACATCAGCGGCATGTTGATGCCGAGGATCTTCACCATCTCGGCGTCACGCGTGCCGGCGCGGATGATGATGCCGATGTTCGTCTTGTTGAGCAGCAGCCACACGCCGGCAAGGATCACGATCGTCACGATCACCAAGAAGACGTCCTTGTAGAACGGAAACGCCAGCGAGCCGAAGTTGATGGACTGCGGGATGTATTGCGGCGTCTCGACGCGCACGGCGTCGTCGCCCCAGAGCCGGCGCACGATCTGCGCGAAGATGAGGGCGGTACCGAACGTCAGCAAGAGCGTGTACTCTGGTATTCGCTTGTAGAGCGGGCGAATGAGCGTCGACTCGAACGCCATTCCGAGCAACCCCACGATCACCGCGGCCACGAGGATCGACGGCCAGAACCCGATCACACCGTTGAACTGGAACATCAGGTAGGCGCCGAGCATGAAGAACGCGCCGTGCGAGAAGTTGATGACCCCCATGAGCCCGAGGATGATGTTCAGGCCTAGGGCCACGAGGATGTAGAGCATCCCGAGCGTGATCCCGTTGACGAGCTGATCGGTCAGCTCGGCGATTCCCGGAAAATGGATTGCGCCGTCCTCCTAGGTGCGAGGAAAGACCCTCCGTTCGCGGTACCGGGGCCCGCTTCCATGCTACGCTGCGGCGATCGAATCGAAACTGAACCGACCAGGCGAGCGTTATCGACTCAATACTGCCCGCGCTGGGCCTCGCAGACTGTTTTGCCCGGCAACTTGCGTGCGGTAGAAGGTGTCATAGAGCCGCCACGGCTCCGAGCCGAAGATAAACTTGTACCCGTGGGCAGGAGCGGCCGGGCCGCTCGGGGAGTTTCGTCAGTCATGTCAATGTGGGAACCGTTCACCGAACGCGCGCGGCGCAGCATCGTGCTGGCTCAGGAAGAAGCGCAGCGGCTCGGTAACAACTACATCGGGACCGAGCACATTCTGCTCGGCATCATCTCCGAGGGCGAAAGCCTGGCCGCCAAGGTCCTGGAGACGCTCGGTGTCAACCTGGCGAAAGTCCGTCAGGAAGTCGAGGCCATCGTCGGCCGGGGCGGCCAGACCGTCCAGCAAGAGATGGTCTTCACGCCGCGCGCCAAGCGCGTGATCGAGCTGGCTTTCGAAGAGGCGCGCCAGCTCAACCACAACTACATCGGCACGGAGCACCTGCTCCTCGGCCTCATCCGCGAGGGTGAAGGCGTCGCCGCGCGCGTGCTGACGAACCTGGGCGTCGACCCGGCCAAGGTCCGCGTCCAGACCACCTCCCTGCTCGGCGCCGAGGGGCAGCCCCCCGCGCCCAAGGGCAAGTCGAAGACCCCCACGCTGGACGCCTACGGCCGCGACCTCACCACGCTGGCCCGCGAGAACAAGCTCGACCCGGTCATCGGCCGCGCCAACGAGATCGAGCGCGTCATCCAGATCCTCAGCCGGCGCACCAAGAACAACCCGGCCCTCATCGGCGAGCCCGGCGTGGGCAAAACGGCCATCGCCGAAGGCCTGGCGCAGCGCGTCATCAAGAGCGAAGTCCCCGAGCCGCTGCGCGACAAGCGCGTGATCACGCTCGACCTTGCCGGCCTGGTCGCGGGCACGAAGTACCGCGGTGAATTCGAAGAGCGCATGAAGCGCGTGATGGACGAGATCCGCGGCGCCGCCGGCGAGATCATCCTCTTCATCGACGAGCTCCACACGCTGGTCGGCGCGGGCGCGGCCGAGGGCGCGATCGACGCCTCGAACATCATCAAGCCCGCGCTCGCGCGCGGCGAGCTACAATGCATCGGCGCGACGACGCTCAACGAGTTCCGCAAGCACATCGAGAAGGACTCGGCGCTGGAGCGCCGCTTCCAGCCGGTCATGGTCGGCGAGCCGACGGTCGACGAGACCGTCGAAATCCTCAAGGGCTTGCGCGACCGCTACGAAGCGCACCACAAGGTGACGATCACGGACGAAGCGCTCGTCGCCGCGGCGAAGCTCGGCGACCGCTACATCGCCGATCGCTTCCTGCCCGACAAGGCCGTCGACTTGATCGACGAGGCATCGTCGCGCGTGCGCCTGCAGGCCACGCTGCCGCCGGCGGAGATCCGCGACATCGAGAACCAGATTCGCCAGGTCAAGCAAGAAAAAGAGTCGGTCGTCAAATCGCAAGAGTTCGAGAAGGCCGCCGCGATCCGCGACCGTGAGGAGAAGCTGCGCCTCGAGAAGCAGCGTCTCGAAGCGGAGTGGGCCGACAAGCGCGCGCTCCAGGACAAGACGCTCAAGGTCACCGAGGCGGACATCGCCCACATCGTCGCGTCGTGGACGAAGATCCCGGTGTCGAAGCTCGCGCAGGCCGAGACGGCCAAACTGCTCGGCATGGAGGACCAGCTCCACAAGCGCGTCATCGGCCAGAACCAAGCCATCGGCACGCTCACGCGAGCGATCCGCCGTTCGCGTGCGGGCCTCAAGAACCCCAAGCGCCCCATCGGCTCGTTCATCTTCCTCGGACCGACGGGCGTCGGCAAGACCGAGGTCGCGCGTTCGCTCGCCGAGTTCATGTTCGACGACGCAGAGTCGATGATCCGCATCGACATGTCGGAGTACATGGAGAAGTACGCCGTCTCGCGCCTCGTCGGCGCACCTCCCGGATACGTCGGCTACGAAGAGGGCGGCCAGCTCACCGAAGCGGTGCGCCGCCGGCCGTATTCCGTGGTGCTGCTCGACGAGATCGAGAAGGCGCACCCCGACGTGTTCAACCTGCTGCTGCAGGTGCTCGAAGACGGCCGCCTGACCGACTCTCAGGGCCGCGTCGTCGATTTCAAGAACACCGTGATCATCATGACGTCCAACGTCGGCGCGACCGGCATGACGACGTCGACCGACATCGGCTTCCGCACGCAGAAGGATCTCGGCACCGACGATCAGGCGTACGAGAAGATGAAGAACAAGGTGCTCGACGAGGTCAAGCACGCGTTCCGGCCCGAGTTCCTCAACCGCGTCGACGAGACGGTGGTGTTCCACCAGCTCAGCCGCGAGCAGATCGCGGAGATCGTCGGGCTGGAACTCGCCAAGGTCATCCGCGAGGTCAAGGCTCAGGAGATGGAGCTCGACGTCACGGAACGTGCGAAGCAGCTGCTCGCCAAGAAGGGCTGGGACCCCCAGTTCGGCGCGCGCCCGCTGCGCCGCGCGATCCAGCGCGAGGTCGAGGACGAGCTGGCCGAAGAAATGCTCAAGGGCAACTTCGGCTCGGGCGACCGCATCCTCGCCGACGTCAGCGAAGAGAATCCCGAGAAGCTGAGCTTCGCGAAGATCCCGAGCATCGATCCGCCTTCCTCGCCCAATCAGCCGGAGGTCCAGGAAGTCTAGCGGGGCCGGCACGTTGGGTGAAGCAGCGCGAGCCCGTCGGGAAACCGACGGGTTCGTGACGAACAACGGTAGGTTGACCCCGTATGCGCTGTGGCGGTCGCGCCTACCGGCGCAGATCGGTACCTGGTTTGCCCGCGACCTGACCCGTGTCGCGCTCGCCCTCGTGGACGGCGGGCGCGTCGTGCTGCGTTCGGTCGAAGCGGCCCGGGTCGAAGCGACCGTCAAGGACCGTGTCGCGGTCGCGACGGCGGTCGAGTGGGCGTCGGGTACGGGGCCGCAGGCGCTGCGCGCCGTGTGCACCTGTGGCGCCAGCGGCGTGTGCGAGCACGTCGTCGCGACGCTGGAAGTGGTGCGCACCGCCGAGGACTCGGCGTTGCCGCTCCCCGCGGCCGACGCCACCGAGCCGGACCTCTCATGGCTGCCGGACGTGGAGCAGGACGCGGCGCGCGCTCGGGCGCGGGCGGTCTGGCCCGTCGTGTCGGTCGGCCCGGGCGGCACGCTGGGCGGCGCGCTCTATCTCGACACGCCGCGGCTGCGCGGCGTGATCCGTGACGCCGACGCGATCCTCGCGATGATGGACCAGACCCCCGCCGACGACTGGGACGACGTCGACCGCACGATGCTGCGCGACGACGCCGTTCAGGAAGCGTTCGGGGCGCGTGCCTCGTCCAAGGCGCTGGCGCGCGCGCTCTTCCGCCTGGCGCGCCACCCGCGGCTGCGCTTCGACGACGCGCCCGGCGAGAACCGTCACCCGTCCGAGCTCGCGCCGTTCTCGGTGGAGACGCGCGGCGTGCGGCTGCGCGCCGTCCGCGCGGGCGCCCAGTTCGTCCCCGTCCTCGAAGCGCTCGACGGGCGGCGCGTGTCGGCCGCCGATGCGGCCGTCGTCGACGGGCCGCCGGCGTGGCTGGTGGCCGAGCGCACCGCGTACCTGCTCGACGGTTCGTTCGATCCACGCAAGGTCATCGTCGCGGCGCGCGCGGCCGCCGACGCGCCGGTGGAGGAGGACGCGCCACCGTCGGTGCGCGCGATCGCGAAGGTCGCACCGTTCCTCACCGCCGACGAGCGCAAGGAGCTGGGCGTCGTCGATGCGGAGCGCGCGGCACTGGTCGTGCGCGCGGCATGGCGCGACGGCGCACTGCTGGCGCGGCTCGCGTTTGTCGACCGGGCGACGGGCGCGTACGCGCCGTTCAGCGTGCACGGCGGCGTGACGGCAAGCGCCGGCCGGTTCGTGCGCTGGGCGCCCGAAGTCGCGCGCGGCTTCGCCCACCGATTCTTGGAAGCGGGCTTCGTGCCGCGCGGCGGCGACGCGTTCGCGCTGCACGACGCCGATCGCGCAGCGGAGATCGTGCGCACGATTTGGCCGTCCTGGGACGACGTCGAGATCCGTCTCGACGAGTCGCTTGCCGCGCTCGCCGGCGGCGGCAAGGTCGACGTCGCGGTCAGCGCGGTCGCCGCGGAACAAGGCGACTGGTTCGAGCTCGACGTCGCGGTGTTCGTCGGCGGCGGCGACCCGCTGACGCGCGAAGAATTGCGCGCGCTGCTCGGCGCGAAAGGCCGCTACGCCGAAGTGCGCGGCAAGCTCGTCGACATCGGCGACCTGCGCTCGCGCCAGAACCTGCTCTCGGAACTCACCGACCGCCGCCGCACGGGCTTGGCAGCGCTGGTCGCGATGCGCGACGAATTGCACGAAGCCTTCGGCGACGTCGCGCTTCCGGAAGAAGTCGAACGAATCCGCGAACGCCTGCGCAACTTTGTCGGCATCGAAGAAGTCGACGCACCGCTTGCGATGGCGTTGCCGCTCCGCGACTACCAGCGGCGTGGCCTGGACTTCTTGTCGTATCTCGCGTCATTCCGTTTTGGCGGCATCCTTGCCGACGACATGGGCACCGGCAAGACGTCCCAAGTCATCGCGCACGTTGCCAAGCGCAAACAAGATGAAGGCGAAGTCCCCGTGCTCGTCATCGCCCCCACGTCGGTGACGCACACGTGGGAGAACGAGATCAAGAAGTTTGCGCCGAGCTTGCGAACGTTGCGATTGCAATCAGGCAGCGATCGGGCCGCGAAGTACGACATCATTTACGATTACGACGTGGTCGTTACTTCGTATGCATTGGCGCGGTTGGATGCGCAGCACCTCGAACGGTTCCGGTTCCGGACGCTCGTGCTCGATGAGGCGCAGAATACCAAGAACCCCGGCTCGCAGATCGCCAAGGTCGTGCGGGGATTGCAGGCCGATCACCGGCTTGCGCTGACGGGGACGCCCGTCGAGAACTCGCTGCGCGACCTGTGGGCGATCTTCGGGTTCGTCGAGCCGGGCCTGCTCGGCTCCGAAGCCTCGTTCCGGCGCCGGTTCGAGTTGCCCATCGCCGACGGTGATGAAGGCGCGGCGGCCGCGCTGCGCTCGCGGCTCGAACCGTTCGTGCTGCGTCGCACGAAGGAAGATGTCGCCAAGGAGCTGCCCGAGCGCACCGAAGCCGTCATCGAGTGCGAGCTCACGCCGCTGCAGCGCCGGCTGTACCGCGGGATCGCCGAGGCCGCACGGCGCGACGTGCTCGCGAAGTTCGACGAGGACGGCGCCGAGGCGACCACGGTGCACGTGCTCGCGGCGCTCACGCGGTTGCGTCAAGTGTGCGCGCATCCGGGGCTGCTCGTGCCGGAATATCTCGACGATCCCGACGCGAGCGGCAAGTTCGATGCGTTCGTCGAGACGGTGGAAGAAGTGCTCGACGGCGGCCACAAGGTGCTGGTGTTCAGCGCGTTCGCATCGATGCTCAAGATCATGCGCACGGCGCTCGACCGCCGCAACATCGTGTACGGCTACCTCGACGGCTCGACCAAAGACCGCGACCGCCAAACCGAGGTCGACCGGTTCATGAGCGACGACGGCCCGCCGGTGTTCCTGTGCTCGCTCAAAGCCGGCGGCGTCGGACTCACGCTCACGGCGGCGGATTACGTGATCCTGTACGACCCGTGGTGGAATCCCGCGGTTGAGCGGCAGGCGATCGACCGCACCCACCGCATCGGGCAAACGCGCCCGGTCACCGCGTACCGCATGGTCACGGCGGGATCGGTCGAGGAAAAGATTCGCGCGCTCGCCGAGCGCAAGACCGCGCTCTCCAAGGCCGTCGTGAAAGCCGACAGCGCGGTCGCCAAGACGCTCACGCGAGACGACCTGGCGTTTTTGTTCGCCGACCCCGAGTAATCGCGGTCACAACTCGCTTGCCGCTGAGCGTGCAAGCGGTGCGAGCGACTTAACTCCGGGCGAGCGCGTCCCGATGGAGTCTGTACGCGGCGAGCCAAGGGCGGGCTGTCCGCGCTCCGTTTATCCATCAACAAGGACGTGCACCTCATGAGACGGTTCCTCTTGGCGCTGTTGTTGGCATTCCCGTTCGCAGCGCCCGCGCTCGCCGAGCCGACGGCGAACCTCGCGCCTGCCGACCGTTATTTCGGGCGGTTGAAGATGAGCATCCTCGGCGTTCGCAACTCGCTCAAGGATCTCTCGGCGCGCGCCGACGCGCATCCCGAAGACGCGGAGCACGTCTACGACAAGGCGGTCCTCGTCGAAGACGCACTGCACGACTGGCAGCGCCATTTTCCGCGCGATCCGTGGATCCCGAAGTACGCGTACAGCCTCGCGCAGCTTTACGGGAAGCTCGATCTCGACGACGCGCGCCTGCGCAAGAACGACACGCTCGACTGGCTGATCGCATCGTACCCGGAGTCGCAGTATGCTCAACTTACGCGTGACTAGGCTCGCCGCGCTCGTCGCGATGTTCATGTGCTTCGCAACGTCCGCGCAGGCGGCGATGCGCGACCTCGCACCGGCCGACGAGTACTTCGGTCAGCTGCGCATGAGTGTACTCGGTATCCGCAACGAACTCAACGGCCTCGAGCGCCGCGCGGCGAGCGGCGACCGCAACGTCGCATCGATGAGCGGCAAGCTTGCGATGGTCGACGACGCGATGCGCGACTGGCGCGCGCACTATCCGCGGGACACGTGGCTCCCGCGCTTCGAGTCGCAGCGCGCGCGCGTCGCGTCGCTGATCGCGCTCGACGCGTCCCGCGCCGGGCGCGGCGCACCGGTCGCGGACACCGTCGTCCGCGTCTTGAGCACGATCCCGCACCGCTGACGGATCAGGCCGATTGGACCGGCGCCGGTGAGGCCGGCGCCGGCGGGATCGCCGAGGGTACGGTTGGCGCAGGCGGCAGCGGCGGTAACGTCGGCAGCGGCGGCCGGGCGGGGGTCGCGGGCGTCATCCGCGAGCCGCGCTCGGCGGCGCGCTGCGCGGCTTCCCACGCGCGCTGCGCGGCGCGCAGGTTCTGCTCAGCGTCGCGCAGGCTCCGCTCGATGAGCTCGCGCGGGATCACCGGCGGGTGCTCGCGCATGGTCCGCTCCAAGTCGCGCAGCTGGCGTTCGACCTCCGGCGACATCGCGGGCGGGTGCTCGCGCATCGCGCGCTCGAGTTCGCGCATCCCGCGGTCGATCTCGGGCGGCAGCTCGGCGACGCGCGGCATGCGCGGCATAGCCGGCAGCCGCGGGAAGAAACCGCGCCCGAACGGCCGGTCGGCCACATCGCAGCCCTTGCAGTCGCGCAGGAATCGCTTGTAGTCGGCGCCGACGATGCTCCCGGCGCCGAGCTGTACGCCGCGCATCGTGATGCCGTCGAGCTTCGCCCGCGCGAACGACGTGCCGCGAAACTCGACCCCGATGAACCGCGCGTTGCGCAGGTCGGCGTCATCGAATTTCGCGCCGGCGAGGTTGGCGCCGGTGAATTCCGCGCCGTTGAGGTTGGAGCGCGAGAAGTCGGCGTCGCGCAAATCCGCGCCGACGAAGTGCAGCCCGTGCAGGTCGCGGCCGCGCAAATCTTTGGGGAAGCGGCAGCCGACGCACGTGTCGATCAGCTGCCGCGCGAGATCGTCTTGCGCTGCCGCGGGCGCCGCCGGGACGGTGAGGACCAGGGCAAGGGCGGCGAGAGCAAACTGGCGGATCATAGACGGCTCCTTAGAACTAAAGAAATAAGAATCGAGCGCAAAAGAAAAGGCGGCCGTGGCGTCAGCCGTCGAGTTCGCCCGTGTGCGTGGTCATGCCGGTGGTGCGCGCGTTGCGCAGGTCGGCTCCGTCCAGATCACACGTCTCGAGGAGTGCGTTGGTCAGGTCGGCACCGTTGAGGTTGGCGTGCGAGAGGTCGACGCTGAAGAAGTGCACGCCGCTGAGGTTGGCGTCGTGCAGGTCGGCGTGGGTGAAGTCCGCGCCGGTGAGCGTCAGCCCGTGAAGGTCTTGGCCGTGCAGGTCGGCGCCGCTGAACTCGCAGCCCGAGCAGTTGGCGACGACGCTGCGCAGCGATGTGCCGCGCACGCTGAGGCGACGGACGGACACGCCGGTGAGGCGGATGCCTTCGAGGCGCGCGCCGTCGAAGTTCGCATTGCTCAACTCGACGCCGCTGAGCAGCGTGCCGCGCAGGTCGGCGTTGGCGAGGTTCGCCCGTGCCAGCGAGACGCCCGAGAGCTTCGCGCCGGCGAGGTTGACGCCGCGCATGTCCGCGCCGCTGAAGTCGTCGGCGCTCAGCTTGAGGTCGTGCAGGTCGAGCCCGCGCGCGTCCGCGTTGCGGAACGAGCATGCCGTGCACGACGCGATCATCGCGCGCGTCAGCTTCATGCCGTCCAACCGCCGCGCGATCGCGCCGCTGAACCGCGGGTGCGAGCCGTTGATCTCGATGGCGACCTCACGCGGGATCGATTCCATCGCGGCTTTGATCGTGCGCTCGATCTCGGCCGCGTAGCGGCTCCGCGCGGCCGCGCTCGGCGCCACGACCGGTAAGGGCGGCAGCGCCGGAAGGACGGGACGCGCCGGTACGGCCGGTATCTCGCGCACCGCCGACGGCATGTCGCCCCACGACCGGATGTCGTGCGAGCTCGACGCCGGTGCGGCGACTTGGGGGGCGCGCTCGACGATCTGCACGGTCTTCTCATGGATGACGCGCGGGGACTTCTTCGCCGCGGCGAGCTCCTTGCGCAACACCTCGAGCTGCGCCTGCACGGTTTTCGTCCGTGCATCGCTCGCCGACGCGGCGATGCTGAGCGCGTTCTGCGCCCAAACCGTCGTGCCGGTGGCGGCGCGGTTCAGCGCGATCTTGCCGGGTGCGGTCGTGAGGCGCCCGTGTTCGGCCCGCGCACGGTGCCGCGCCGCGACGACCGGACGTGCGTCGTTCTTTGCGGTGACCTCAGCCGCTTGCGCGGGCAGCTCGACGGCGGGCGCGCTCGTCGCGACGAACGCGACCGAGAATACGCCGGCGAGCGCGACGCCGAGCGCCGCGAGAGGGGAACGATGGAGCCGCGTGCGCTTCTTGTCGAGCAGCTGCTCGATGCGCACGGTGATCTGCTTGCGCGTCAGCAGCGCGCCGGGTGCGACCACGGCGTGCTCGGGCATGCGCATCTCGCGCACCAGCTTCCACAGCGAAGTCGCATACGCGTGCGCTTCGCCCGTCTTCTCCACGACGGCGTCGTCCGACGCGATCTCGCGCTCGAGCGCGATGCGGCGCCCGAGCAGCCACACGATCGGGTTGAACCAGAACACGCGCTCGATCGCGCGCTGGAGCAGGTTCGTCCAGTCGTCGTTGCGGCGCAAGTGCGCGTACTCGTGCAGGATGAGCGATTCGATGGCGGCCAGACCATCGGCGGTCGCGAGCTCGGTCGGGATCAGGATGACGGGCCGGCGGAAACCGATCGCGACGGGCGTCTCGGTCTCGTACGACAGGCGCAGGTAGATCTCGCGGCCCGGGCCGGCTTCCGTCAGCCACGGCAGCTCGTCGGCAAGGTCTCCCTCGAGCGGGCTCGACCGGCGCTTCAAACCGCGCACGCGCGCGACGCTCGCGCCGAGCCCGATCAAACCGATCAGCGCGCCAAGGGCCCACCCCCCCACGATACCGAGCGCGATCGTGCGCGAGACCCGCGGCGTCCACGCCGCGAATGCGAGCCGGTCCGCCAGTGCGAGACGGTCTACGAACGAAGGCGTCGTCGGTGCCGCAGGCGCGGTGACGCGTGTTGTCTGCGGCTGCGACGGTGGTGATGGAGCGAGCGCAGTGGAATCATGCACCGGCCGGATGTTCGTTGCGAGCTCGGACCGGGGGGACCACGCATCGCGTAGGAAATGCGCAGCCTGGGGCGGAGCCCCTTTCAAGACCGACATGCCGATGCCCGCGAGCGGCATCAACGCCGTCGCCAGGAGCGCGGTGGTCCACAGCGCGTGGCGCGTCGCGGCCGTCAAAGCCAACGTTCGCGTCGCAACGAGGACGAGCGCGGCGAGGAGGCCGCCGAGGAGGACGCTCGCGAGGATTGCACGGAGCGCAACGCCGACGACCGCCTCGATCATTACTGCTGCCCTTTGGCCTTGTCGAGCAACTCGCGCAAACGGTCGAGCTCGTGATCGTCGACGGCTTCCGATTCGAGCAGGTTCAGCACGAGCTCGCGCGGCGAGCCGTCGAAGAACCGTGACAGCACGTGCGTGACGACGCTGCGCTGCGCTTCGTCGCGTGCGACGACCGCCTTATAGATGAAGGCACGGCCAACGGCTTTGTGGCGGACGTAACCCTTCTGCTCGAGGATGCGCATGGTGGTGAGCACGGTGTTATACGCGAGCGGCGGATCGCCGATTGCCTCGACCACGTCGGCGACGCTCGACTCACCACGGTCCCACAGCACCAGCATGAGGCGATACTCCGCCTCCGTGAGGGTGGGCGACTTCTTACGGGGCATACGCCGAGGCTATCATCCCGCCGCGGCAGTGTCAACTAAGGTTTTAAGGATCAGATGAGAACTTGCTTAGGCTAGCACGTATACCAGGACGGCGGCCGCTCGCGCGACCGCCGTCCTGCGGGTACTCCGGGTGCGAAGCCTAGAGTTTCTGTGGCGTATAGCCTTCGCGCGGGCCCACTTTGTCGCTCGCGATGATCTTCGCCGCGGCGACGCTGTCCGGGTTCGAGCAGTTTTCCGCTGCATAGTCGCCGCCGACGGTCGACGCGATCACGAAGTACTCGCCCGGGCTCGTGCGCTTGTTGCTCGCGACGATGCGGCCGGCGTAGGTCTGCTGGACCGCTTGGTGGTCGCACTTGCGGAAGTACGCGCCGCTCTTCTTGTCGGCGTCGTAGTGATAATTCTCGAACGCTTCGATGAGCTTCTCGGTGTCCGTGGTGCCGGCGTGCTCGATGCGGTTGATGAGGTTGCGCGCGGCCTGGTAGCCGAGATACTGCCGCCAGTCGACCGCGCTGACACCGGGCTTGAGCTCGTTGTAGACACGCTTGGCGTCGCCGCCCGCTTCGGGACCCCAGACGTACCCCCACACCGAGCCGACGAGATCGTCGACGGGCATGCCCACCGCGACGTCGTTGCCGCACAGGATGCCGCCGAACGTCATCTTCTTGTTGAGGCCGAGTTGCACGGCGTTCTTGGTGGCGTTCTGCGTGTTCGGGCCGTAGTTGCAGAACACGAGTACGTTGGCCTCGGTGTTACGCGCCTTGGTGAGGTACGACGAGTAGTCGGTTTGATTGATATCGTGCAGGTCGTTGCCGACTTCCTGACCGCCCTGCGCGAGCAAGATTTTCTTCAGGCGCGCGTACGCGTCGGTGCCGAACGCATAGTCCGCGGTAAGGAAGTACCACTTCTTGCCGTGTTTGAGAAGCTCGGGTCCGACGGCATTCGCGAGCATCGCGTTGGAGCAGGTCTGGCGGAACGTCACGCGGTGTGCCTTCGGGCCGGTGATGTTCGTGTCGTGCGTGCCGACAGCGAGGAAGAACGTGTTGAGCTCCGACGCCGTGGCCGAGACGGAAAGACCGACCGCAGAGCTCAGGCAGCCGGTGATGACGTCGACCTTCTCTTGCTGGATCAATCGCTTCGCTTCGGTCGTACCCGTCGCGGCCTTGTTCGCGTCGTCACCTTTGATGAGCTCGTACTTGATGCGGTTGCTTTTGCGCGCATGTTCCGCGACCGCCACTTCCATGCCGTGCTGCTGCGACTGCGACGCCGCGGCGTACACGCCGGAGAATCCGTCGACGTGGCCGATCTTGATCGTCGCGCCACCGCCGGCCGCGATCACGTCACGGGGCGGCGCCAACGGCGCCGCTCCCGCGACGCGGGTCTCCAGCAACGGGAAGCCGAGCGACGCGGCGCCGGCGATCCCGAGCGCGCCGGTGCGGCGGAGGAATTCCTTCCGATCGACGGAGGTTTCGGGGCGAAGGTCGTCCATGGTGCTCCTTACCGTGAGTCGGGCTGCTTTCCGGGCACGTTTCTTCGCCGTGACCCTGCGCCCTCGCAAAGCGAGCACGGACACCGTATAGATACGACGAAGACGGCCGCGTGGCGGAAGAACGGGCCGAACCCAAAGTCGTCCTCCTCGTTCGGCTGCTCAGTGCGATCGACGAGGGGCGCTTCACGTTCGAAGAGCTCAAGGACCAGATCGCGGACGAGAAGCCGCCCAGCACGCGGACGCTGCGACGATACTTGAGCGTCCTCGCCGACGCCGGCTTTCCGTGGTTCTTCGACCGCGCCAGCGGCACGTACCGGTTCGCCGAGGGCTACAGCTTGCGCCGGCTCAACCTCTCGCATCGCGAGCTGCTCGGGCTGGTGACCCTCAAGCGCCTGGGCTCGTCGCTGGGCGGCACGTTCGCGACCGCGATCGAGGAGACGACGGAGAAGCTGCTGCGCTCCAGCGACCGCCGTGCGGAGGTCGCCGTGGAGCACTCCTCGCTGTCGATCCGGTTCGAGACCGTGTCGATGGACGACGCCGTCGAGCGCGTGTTCGAGCAGCTCCAGAGCGCGGAGCGCGAGCGGCGCCGCGTCGGCTTCGGCTATACCGACAAGAACAACGTGCGCACCCAGCGGCGCGTCGACCCCTACGGCTTCATCGTCTCCAACGGCCGCATCTATCTCGTCGGGTTCGACCACACGCGCACGGACATGCGCGTGTTCGCCGTGGACAACGTCTCGGAGGTCGCGATCACGCCGCAGACCTACGAGAAGCCCGCCGACTTCAACCTCGAGGCGTACGGCGCGCGTTCGGTGAGCGGCGTGGTCCACGGTGAAAGCGTCGCCGACGTGACCGTACGTTTTTCGCCGGTCGTCGCCAAGGCGGCGACGGCGGCGTCGACGGTCGCGCGCGACCGTCAGGTCGTGCGGCGCGACGACGGCGGCGTCGACATCACGTACCGCGTGTCCGACCCGATCGAGATCGTGCGCTTCTCGCTCGGGTGGGGCGCCGAAGCGGAGGTCGTCGCGCCGGAGGAGGCCCGCCGGGCTGCCGCCGATATCGCGCGCCGGCTGGCCGCGCGCTACGGCTAGCAGGAACGCGCAACCGCCGCGGCGCGTTGTCCATGCGATGCGTACGATGAAACCGTTGCTGGTGTTTGCGACCGTCGCCGCGTTGGCGTGCGCGGGGGCGGCGGGCGCCGCGGTCCCGGTGGGGCAACCGGTCGACGGGATCCGCTGCGACCGGATGGAGGGCGCGGTGCTGCACATCCACCAGCACCTGACGATCCGCGATCACGGCAAGCCCGTTCCCGTGCCCGACGACATCGGCCGGCCGATCGTCGGGCAGTGCTTCTACTGGCTGCACACGCACACGCCCGACGGCATCATCCACATCGAGTCGCCGAACTTCAACACGTTTACGCTCGGCAATTTTTTCGACGTGTGGGGTGAGCCGCTCGGCAAGACCAACGTCGCCGGCGCGAAACCGCGCAAGGGCGAGCACGTCGCGGTGTGGGTCGACGGCCGGTTGTACACCGGCGACCCGCGCAAAATCGAGCTGACGCAGCATCTCGACGTGACGATCGACGTCGGTCCGCCCTACGGCAAGCCCTCAGCATTCACCGACTGGAACGGCAACTAGCGCAGAAGCGACGCGGCCCCGAGACGTACGCCTCGGGGCCGTTCTGCGCGAGAATCGATCTGCCGCGCGTCCTGTCGCCGATTGCTCGGCCACGGGGGCGTCGAATGTCGTCTCGGCGATCTCGCATCCGTTGAGCTGGCGCCTTCCGTGATGCGATTCCCACCGGCGAGCTTCTCGCTGCTCGCGGCCGGCACGAGACCGGCGTGCAGGCATCATACGGTGCACCGCGCGCTGCGCGCAAGATGGTTGCGGTCCTCGTCCACAAGAAGTTTTGGTTGTCCACGGCGTTCCGCAGGCTTCCACAGGAAACGTCGTCGTTGCATGCCGCACGCGTCGCAGCACGAGG
Source organism: Vulcanimicrobiota bacterium (assembly GCA_963792235.1). GTDB lineage: Bacteria > Vulcanimicrobiota > Vulcanimicrobiia > Vulcanimicrobiales > Vulcanimicrobiaceae > Vulcanimicrobium. The sequence goes on along the minus strand of CAWBVR010000026.1, from coordinate 124,875 downwards.
CCCGGAGATGCCGGAACGCGACGAAGCCGCGTAAGTTGCCCTACGCGGCTTCGGTCAGCACGAGCATCCGATCTGCGCACGTCCTCGCCGACTTGCGTCGGCCATTACGGCGTCGAACTTCGATTGCGGCGGTTCGTTCAAGCGACGGTCGACTTTCGTCTCGCGTCACCGTTTCTGCGCCTCCGAGCTACTCGTCGCTCGCCCGTCGTCGTTGCCTCCGACGTGTTCGCATCATACAAGCCGTGGGTTTTCGGTGCAAGAGGGTTGGCGCGCTCTGGGCGGCTTGTCCACAAGAAAGTTTTGTTGTCCACGGTGATTCGCTGCAATTCGCTCTTTTCACAGTGCCGCTGGGGGCGGTCGTGGCCGGCGGAGGTCGCACGATGGTGCGTCGGGGACGCTCCCGGCGCGCATCCTGCGCTTTGGTCGCTCGGCGCTCCGGTGCTCTCGCCCATCCTGGGCTTCGCACCTCCGCGACGCCCCGCCGCACCATCGTGCGACCTCCGCCTGGCGACGATTTAGGGGCGGCGCAGACGCTCTTTGAGTTTTCTCCTCAAATAATTTCATGTCGAAACGCGACGAAACCGTCTAAGTTGCCTTACACGGTTTCAATCAGCATGAGAATCGATCTGCGCTTGCCTTCGCCAACTTTCATCGGCCAGGGCGGCGTCGAACTTCGAATCGGCGTTTCTTTTAAAATTTCGCTCTGCTTTCGCTTCGCGTCATCTCACTTTCGCGCCGGCGAGCTTCTCACTGCTCGCCCGTCTTCGTTGCCTCCGACGTGTTCGCATCATACAAGGGTGGTTGGCTTTTGCGCAAGAGCGCGGGCGCGTCGTTGGCCGGTTGTCCACAAGAAAGTTTGGTTGTGCACGTCAACCCACATCAATCCCCGCAATGCACAGCTGGGCAAAGCGGTCGCAACGGTTGGACGCGACAAAGCCGTTCGGTTTCCCGGACGGCTTTGTATGCGCGAGAATCGATATGCGCGTGTCAGGCCGAGTCATCGTCGGCCTCGATGGCGTCGAACTTCGCAGGCATCGCTGCCGCGAGCTTCTCGCCGCTCGCCCGTCTTCGTCTCCTCCGACGTGCTCGAAAGCATAGTGCGCCCTCGCTTGCAAAGCAAGGGGTGTTATCCACCGTTTCTGCGAGCCGCTCTCAGCGCGCGGCTCGCGGCTCGTTCTCAAGCGCCGAGGTACGCGGCGACGACGTCACGGTGCGTGGCGAGCTCCGCGCCGGTGCCGGTGAGGACGATTCGGCCGCGTTCCATGACGTAGGCGCGGTCGGCGAGGGCTAGCGCGCGGCGGGCGTTCTGCTCGACGAGCAGGATGGACGTGCCGCGCGCGCGCTCCGCGGCGACGATCGCGAAAATCTCGTCCACCAGCTTTGGGGCGAGGCCCATCGACGGTTCGTCCAGGAGCAGGGCTTTGGGGCCGATCGCGAGCGCGCGGGCGATCGCGAGCATCTGCTGCTCGCCGCCCGACAGGGAGCCGGCCGCGACGTTGCGGCGCGTCCGCAGGATCGGGAAGCGGTCGAAGAGGCCGTCGATGCGGGCGAAGCCTTCGGGGCCGGCCGCGCTTGCCGCGACTTGGAGGTTTTCTTCCACGCTCATGCCCGGCAGCATGCGGCGGCCTTCGGGGACGAGCACGAGGCCGCGTTTGACGCGCGCGTGTGATGAGGTGCGCGTGATGTCGGTGCCGTCGAAGTGGACGTGGCCGCCGCGGGTCGGCATGATGCCGGCGAGGGCCATCAGGAGCGTCGTCTTGCCGGCGCCGTTGGCGCCGACGATCGCGCACAGCGTGCCCTCTTCCAGCGCGATGGAGATCTCGTGCAGCACTTCGATGTTGCCGTAGCCTGCGCGCAGCGCGTCGACCGTGAGGAGGCCGCTCATGCGAGCGCTCCGGCGTCGCTGCCGAGGTAGGCTTCCACCACGACCGGATCGCGCGCGACGTCCGACGGTGTGCCGCGCGCGATGATCTCGCCGAAGTTCAGCACGACGACGGAGTCGCAGGCCGCTCGCACCAGCGTCATGTCGTGCTCGATCAAGAGCACGGCGATGCCGCCGGCGGCGATCGCGCGGATCGTTTGGACCAGGCGCGTCGTTTCCGACGGGTTCATGCCCGCCGCCGGTTCGTCGAGCATGACGACGGCCGGGGCGGCGGCGAGCGCGCGGCCGATCTCGAGCCGGCGCTGGTCGCCGTACGCGAGCGAGTTTGCTTGGGCGTTGAGGTCGACGTGCTGGATGCCGGCGCGCTGCAGCAGCGCGTTCAGCTCTTCGGTGGTTGGGCGGCCTGGGCGCGGGAAGGCGCCGGCGGCGAGGTTTGCCCGCACGTCCAGCGCGCCGAACAGGCGGATATTTTGGTACGTGCGCGCGATACCGGCGCGGGCGATGCGGTGTGGGGGGAGGCCGTCGATGCGTTTGCCGTCGAGCGCGATCGTGCCGGATGCGAGCGGGGCTAAGCCCGTCGTTGCGTTGATCAGCGTTGTCTTGCCGGCGCCGTTCGGACCGATCAGTCCGAGGACGTGGTTCGGTTCGACAGTGAGTGAGACTGCGCGCAGTGCGTCCACGCCGCCGTAGCGGACGCCGACGTTTTCCAGCGTGAGCACTTAGCTTCGCACGCGCGTGACGCCGCGGCGCCAGAGTGAGGCGAGACCGCCCGGGGCGAACAGGATTACCGCGAGCAGGATGATGCCGTTCGTGATCTCGCGGTAGTCGGCCAGGAAGCGGATCGCTTCCGGTAAGATCGAGAGCAGCGCTGCGCCCAGGACTGCGCCGACCGGGCTCGTTACGCCACCCACCACGCACCAGACCAAAATCTGTTCCATCCGCGGGAAGCCGAAGTCGCTTGGGGTGATGAAGAAGGACGCGTGCGCGTACAGTGCGCCTGCGAGGCCGGCGATCGCGCCGCCGAGTGCGAGCGAAGCCGTGCGGATCGTCCCGACGTCGATGCCTACGCCGCGTGCGGCGTACTCGTCTTCGCGGACGAGGGCGACGGCCAGCGCGAACTTCGTGCGTGACAGGAAGAAGAGCGCGCTTGCGACCGCTACCAGCGCGCCGTAGATCACCGGCGTCGTCGCGTCGTTCGGGATGCCGCTCAGGCCTTCGGCGCCGCCTGTGATCTTCAGGTTGTTTGCGAAGACGCGCACGATCTCGCCGAAGCCGATGGTTGCAATTGCGAGGAAGACTCCGCGCAGGCGGCGGACCGGATACGCGAGCAGTGTTGCGACGACCGAGGCGATCAGCGTGGCTGCAACGATCGTTGCGAGCAGCGGCCAGTGTGCGTTCAGCGCGAGGATGGCCGACACGTAGGCCGCGATGCCGGCGAATGCTGCTTGCGCGAGTGCAAGCTGGCCCGCTTGCAGCGAAACCGATAGGGAGAGCGCCAAGATCGCGTTGACGCCGATTTGGTCGATCAGGCGCGAGTGCTTCGCGTAGAAGTCGGCCAGCGTCGTCATGGCGGCGGCGGTCAGGCCTGGCGCAGCGCGCGTTTGCCGAACAGGCCGGTCGGGCGCGCGACGAGCAGCACGAACATCACGCCGAAGACGATCGCGTCGCGCCACGGCGACAGTCCGTACGCGACCGCGAGCGTCTCCACCGCGCCCAGGATGAAGCCGCCGATCACGGCGCCCGTGACGCTGCCCATGCCGCCCAGGATGATGACGGCGAGGCCTTTGAGCTCGATGGGGCCGCCCATGTCGAGCGTGACGCTGTTGTACTCGAGGCCGGTGAGCACGCCCGCCGCGCCGCCCAGGCTCGAAGCGATGAAGAACGTTGCGGCGATCGTGCGCTCGAGGTCCACGCCGAGCAACGCCGCGGCGACGCGGTCCTCTGCGACCGCGCGGATGCGTCGGCCCAGCGTCGTGGCGCGCAGCACCCAGCTCAGGCCGAGCATCAGCGCGATCGCGGAGAAGAAGATGGCGAGCTCCACCGTCGTGAACGTGACGGGGCCGAGGTGGATCGTCGGCGCGGTGTCGAGGCCGCCGGTCGTGAAGTGCTTCTCGTCGACGCCGTAGATGCCGCGCAGGATCGCGCCGATGATGATCGCGACGCCGATCGACGAGATCAGCGGGACCAGCGTGCCCGCGTTGCGCGCACGCAGCGGCGCGAACGCAACGCGGTCGAGCAGGATGCCGATCAGTCCGGCGACGACCGCCGCGGCGAGGAACGCGAGCGGCAGCGGCCACCCCGCCGCCGCCAGCGAGAACGCCGCGAACGCGGCGGCCGTGAAGATCGCCGCGTGCGCCAGATTGAGGATGTCGAGCACGCCGAATACCAGCGTGTACCCGACGGCAAAGAGCGCATACACAGCGCCGAGGAAAAGCCCGTTAAGAAGCTGCTGCGCGATCAATTTGAAGGGCGCTCCGCCCCAGGCTGCGCGCCCCCCACGCTACGCGTGGGGCCCCCAGACCCGAGCTCGCAACGACAATCCGGGCGGGCCATGATACTGCTGCGCTCGCTCCATCACCGTGATCTCAGTGAAAATACGTGAAGCCGCCTTTGACGATCGACAGGATCACCGGGGACGACTTCACGTCGCGGTTGTTGTCGAAGCCGATCGGTCCCAACACCGTCTGGATGACCTTCACGTTTTTCAGTGCGCTTGTCATCTCGTCTTTGGTCGTGGCGCCGTGCCCGACCAGATATGCCACGATCTGCGCGGCTGCGTACGACTGCGCCGCGAACTGGTCGGGGCCTTTGCCGTACTTTGCGGTGTAGTGCTTCACGAAGTCGACGTTCGAGGCGTACTTCGCGCCGGAGTACCAGGCTGCGCCGACGACGGTGCCTTGTGCCGACGGGCCGGCGACCGCGTACATCTCGGGCGAGTTGAGGCCGTTGCCGCCCATCAGGTGCGCCTTGATGCCGAGCTTGCCGGCTTGCTGGATGATCTTCGTCGCCTCGGGGAACAGCGCGCCGACCGCGATCACGTCGGGGTGCTTCGACTCGATGCGCGTGAGCGCGGCCTGAAAGTCGGTGTCCTTGATGTGGAACGTCTCGGTGTCGACCACGTCGATGCCCGCGGCCTTGAGCTCGCGCGCGAACACGTCGCCGTCGGTCTTGGTGAACGCGTTGTCGTCGCCGTAGATGATTGCGGCGGTCTTGTAGTGCCACTTGTCGTGCGTGCGCCGCACCGTCGTCGGAATCACCTGCGACTCGGCGAGCGCGTCGCGATACACCGTTGGGCCGATGGCGGTCACGCCTTCAGCAGTGGTCGACGTGCCCATGACCGGGAAGTTCGCCTTCGCCGCGATCGGGAACGCTTTGAATGCTTCACCCGAGAGCGTGGGACCGAGCACGATCGCCGTCCCCGCGTCGCTGGTGAACTTCTGCATGAGGTTCACGACCTGGGCAGGGTCGGTCGCCGCGTCTTGCACGTCGAACGTGAGGTTTGCGCCGCCCGCATCGATCTTGCCGGACTTGACGTCTTCGTTGGCGAGCTCGTACGCGTTTTTCTGAGGGGTTCCGTAGACGCCGGCGGCGCCCGTGACGTCGGCGATCACGCCGACGTGGACTGTCTTGCCGGCCGCGGGGCCTTTGGACGCCGCGCCCGACGGCGAGACGAGCGCGGCGATGGCGACCAGCGCGAGCGCCGGCACCGTGATTCGGTTCATCTAGTCACTCCTGCTCGGGTGGGGTTGAGGCGCCGTTCCCCGGCTCGCCGAGCGCTCCTTCGGACCCGAGCGCACCGCCGAAGCCGAGCGCCCCACGGGAGCCAAGCAAGTACGGGCGCAGCGCGCGCATGAACGCGCCGAAGCGCGCGTCGTGCTCGTCGCTGCTCGCCAACTCGGTGAAGACGACGACGATCCAGCGCGCGCGGCCCGGCAGCGTGAGAATCCCGCCGTCGTGCGCGACCTCGTCGGTGTCACCCGTCTTGTGGGCGAACGCGTCGCCAGGCTCGAGTCCGCGTGAGAGCTTCACGTCCCACCACGACGTCGCGAGGATGCTGCGCAGCACGGCGGCTTGCGGGACGCGGTCCTCGGCGAGCCCTTCGAACAACTCCGCCGCCTCGGCGGCCGGGAACGTGTTGCGGCCGGTCGCCTCGGGGTCGTCGATCAGCGGCAGCGCGCCGGAGAGCTTGCGCCGGAACGCGGTTCCGCGGAAGCCCAGGGCGTGCACGTCGGCGGTCGCGCGCTCGCGGCCCAAGACATCGTACAGCTGGTTGGTTGCGACGTTGTCGGATCGCTGCAGCATGTACGTCGTCAGCTCCTCGACCGTCGTGCGGTAGCCGGGCTCGATCGGGGACGGCGCGTCGTTGACCGTCGCGTTGCGCGGGTCGACCGTCACCGAGGTATCCCAGCGGAGCCTGCCGCCGTCGATCGCCGCGCCGATCGCGGCGGCGAGCGGCACCTTGATCATCGAGGCGGGGTAGATGGTCCGTCCGTCGTCCCGGGACCACCGCGCGCCGGCTGGGCCCAGCCGGCGGACGTGGAGCTGCGCCTCGCCCAGCCCCGCGCGGCCGGCGAGGAGGGCTAGATCGGGTTGCTGCACGGCGATTTTCTGCAAGTGGGTACTTGCACGGATACGAACCATACGGTATCATGCAAGTACCTACACGCATGAACGAAACCATGGAACACATACAGCTTCACGACGCACTCCGTTTGCACGCCGACGACCCGGCCGCCCGTTCGAAGGTCGGCGCCGCCGTCGACGCGCTGCTCTCCCACGACTTGGAGAACCCGCGCCTCTCCGTCGCCCTCGACGGCGACCGCCTCCCGGCCGATGTCGTCTCCGCGCTGATCGCCGGCCTGCGCCGCGTGCGCGAGCACGGCGGCGCCATCGAGATCTCGCCGCGCAGCGCAGCCGTCCGCGACGCCCTCGCGATCGCGGGCCTCGACCGCGTGTTCGCGTTTCCGATCGTCGCGCCGGAACGGCGGCCACGCCCCGGCGTGTTCGGCCGGCTCGCGGCCGCCGCGGTCGCCGGCATCCTCACCTTCGTGGGCGTCCCGGCATACGCGGGCAGCGAGCACGCGACCGACCCGGCCGCGATCCTCGCCCGGGTCGTGGAGCGCAATCCGAGCCTGACCTCCTATCAAGGCCGGATGCACGTCGATCTGCGCATGACGTCGTTCCCGTTCATCCGCCAGCACCTGGACGGCACGACGTATTACAAGCGGCCGTCGAACTACGAGGTCGTTTTCGACAAGGTGCCCGCGCTCGCGAAGGGCTTCGAAAAGATGTTCGCCGACGTCGGCGATCCCGCGAACTGGGAGAAGCGATTCGTGGTGACCTATCAGGGCGAGCGCGAGTACCAAGGCCGCAAGGACGTCGAGCTCAAGCTGGTTCAGCGCGTGCGCGGCATGATCGACCACGAAACCGTCCTGGTCGACCCGAACGCATGGGCGATCGACTCGATCCGTTACGACTACTACAACGGCGGGCACATCACGATGACCCAGACCTTCCGTGAGGTGGGGGGCTACTCGATGCTCGCCGAGCAGAATGCCGAGATCTCGATCCCCTACGCCAAGGCGGTCGCGCACGGCACCTACGCCGACTACAAGACCAACGTCGCCGTCGATGACGCGGTCTTCACGAAGAAGAATTGATGCTTTCGACCGGTCAACGTCCCCACGCCGGCGTCGAGGAGACGCGGGCCAAGATCATCGCCGCCGCGCGCGAGCTGTTCGAGCGCAACGGTACCCGCGGCACGACGACGCGCGAAGTCGCCGAGAAGGCCGGCGTCAACGAAGCGACGTTGTTCCGCCACTTCGGCTCCAAGCGGGCGCTGCTCGACGCGATGCGCGAGGAGGCGTGCGGCGTCGAGCAATTCCGGTCGATTCTTTCTGCGCTACCCGGCGTGGACTTCGCCGACGACCTGCGCCAAGTTGCGTACCACGTGACCGAGCACATGCTCGCTAAGCGCGCGATGATGTGCGTATCGCTGGCTGAGGACGCAGCGGGCACCGACGATCAGCCCGAGTTCCGCGGGCCGGCCCAGACCAAGGCCGACTTGGCCGCCTACTTCACGGCCAAGTGGGCGGGCGGCGGATTTCGCGTCGACCCCGAATTCGCGGCGCGCGTCTTTTTGGGCATTCTGTTTTCATACGTCGTGGGGCGCAAGCTCTGGAACAGCGACGTTCCCGACCATGCGACGCTCGACGGCGTCGTCGACATCTTTCTCAACGGAGTTCGTTCGTAACGTGGAAACCCGCACCGAAGCAGCGCCGCCGTCGCGGCCCGTCATCGTCAGCGACGAGGTGGGTGGCGCACCGCCGGCGGGGCCGACAACCGAAACCGTCGAGGTCGAGACGACGCGCCGGCGCCCGCCGGTCTTGATCTTGCTCGTCAGCGCACTGCTGGTACTCGCCGCTTTGGTGTGGGGCGCGCGCTATCTCGGTTACGCGCGCTCGCACCAAACGACCGACGACGCGCGCGTCGATGCGGACACCGTCACCGTGACGAGCAAGATCCAAGAGCGCGTCACGCAGATTTTGGTCGACACCGATCAGCCCGTGCACAGAGGCCAGGTCATCATCAGGCTCGACGACCGCGACGAGCACGCCGCGCTGGCGCAGGCGCAGGCCGCACTCGCCGCGCAGCGCGCGCAGGCTCGCGCCGCGCAGGAAAATGTCGCGCTGACGCGCGCGCAGGTGCAGGCGCAGGCGGCGCAAGGCGCGGGCGGCGTGGTCGCCGCGCGCAGCGCGATCCAGAACGCGCAGGCGCAGACGCAGTCCGCACAGCAACAGGCCGACGCCGCGCGCTCCGCGATCGCGCAAGCGCAAGCGCAAGTTTCCGTCGCGCAGTCGGGCGTACCGGCGGCGCGTGCAGCGCTCGCGCGCGCGAACGCGGATCTCGCGCGTTACACAGCGCTCGTACGCACCGGCGACATCGCTTCGCAGCAACTCGACGCGCAGCGAGCGGCGCAGGCACAGGCCGCGTCGCAGTACCAGGCCGCGCTCGAGAACGTGACCGCCGCGCAGACCGGCGTCGCGCAGGCGCAAGCACGCTACACCGCATCCCTCGCATCGACGAATGCCGCGAGCGCCGGGATCGGCGCGCAGCAGGGCCAGCTTCAGACCGCGCAAGGCCGGCTGAGCGAGACCGACAACCCCTATCGCGTGTCGACGACGCAGGCACAAGCCGACGCGGCGTACGCGCAGACCGGCTCGCTGCAAGCGCAGGTCCAGGCTGCGAGAGACCGCGTGAACTACACCGAGATTCGCTCGCCGATCGACGGGGTCGTCGGCGCGAAGAACATCGCGATCGGCGGTGTCGTCGCCCCGGGCCAGTCGCTCATGACGCTCGTGCCGAGCAAAGGCATCTACATCACCGCGAATTACAAGGAGACGCAGCTCGGTGACGTGCGCGTGGGCCAGCCCGTCGACATCAAGGTCGACGCCTACAAGGGCGTGACGTTCGAAGGCACCGTGTCGGCGATTGCGCCCGCGTCGCAGAACACGTTCAGCCTCGTCCCCGCGCAAAACGCGACGGGCAACTTCGTGAAGGTCACCCAACGCCTGCCGCTGCGGATCATCCCGAAGAACGTGCCAAAGGACAAGCCGCTGCGGGTCGGGATGTCCGTCGAAACGTCGATCAAGGTCAAGTAGCGTGACGCTGCGCCACCGTTCGCTCGCGCTCGCGCTGAGCGCGAGCATCTTCGCCACGTCCGCGGGCACGGCGCTCGCGCAAACGATGCCGCCGCAGGCCGCGCCGACGCCGGCCTCGCAGCCGCAGATGCCGCAGCAGCCGGTGCCGGCGGCGACTTACGTTCCCGCGCCGCTGCCGGGCCGGCAGCAGCCGGTGCCGGCGACGACGCCGGGCACAGTGCCGAGCGCCCCGGGCAACCCCGGCGCCGGGCGCAGCAATGCGGGAACCGGTTTGCAGGGCGCCGGACTTCCCGCGCCGCCCGTGCCGTTCGTGCTTCCGCCGGTGCCGAACATCGCGCCGGGTTTTACCGCGCCGGTGAACGCGCTCCCCAATGGCGAGCTGGTCGGCGTGCAGCAGCAGCCCTTCGTGGGCCTCACGCTGCGCGATGCGATCGCGATGGCGCTGCAGCGCAACACCGATCTCGCGGTCGCGCAGTCGAACCGCCGTATCGCGAACTACCAGATCGTCGCGCTGGAAGGTACGTACGACGTGCGCTTTCAGCTCGCGCCCGCGTACTCGCACAGCGTCACGCCGGCGATCAGCTCGTTCCAGGCCGGCCCCGGCGGCGGTCCCGTCACGCAGGATACGGCCGGCGTCACCGCAGCGCTCCAAGGTCAGACGCAGCGGGGCGGCCAGTACCGCGTCGGCGTCGTTGGCACGCGCGTCACGTCCAACTCGACGATCAACAGCTACGACCCGTTCTACCAGACGGCGCTCCAACTGAGCGTCACGCAGCCGCTTGGCCGCGGGCGGGAGGTCGACCAGACGCGCCTGCAGCTGCAACTCGCGCGCACCAACGCCTCGATCCAGAACGACGTGGCGCTGACGCAGGCGTCGAACGTCGTCATCCAGGTTTCGAACGCGTACTACGACCTCGTCGCCGCGTGGCGCAACGTCGCAATTCAAGAAGAAGGGCTGCGCAACGCGCAGGCCCAGTCTGCATCGAACGCGCGGCTCGCCGCGCGCGGCGTCGTCGCGCCGACCGACATCGTCGAAGCGAACACGCAGGTCAACGTGTTCCAGGACAACGTGTTCTCCGCGCTCCAGAACGTGCAGCGCCTGCAAACGCAGATCAAGTCGCTCATCCTCGCGAACCCGGCCGACCCCGTGTGGTTCGCGAACCTCGTGCCGACCACGGCAATCGCGCAGATCCCGCAAGAGCCGACGCTCGACGCGCTGATCAACTCGGCCATCGCGAACCGCCCGGAGATCGCGCAGCTGCGCTCGCAGCGCGCAAACGCAAACAGCAACCTCGCGTTCGCGCGGGACCAGTTGCGGCCGCAGTTCGACCTCGGCCTGGGCTACACGGCCAACGGCTTCGCCGGCAATCCCACGCCGCCGTCCGTCAACCCGATCGCGGGCTTGTTCGGCGCTCAGATCGCGGCGATCAACGCGCTCATCGCCCGCTCGAACGCGCAGAATCCCGGCTCGCCGCCGATCACGCCGCTCAACCCCAATGCCTTCGGCGGCGGACCGTCGTACCAGAACGGCGGCTTCGGCCAGTCGGTCACCACGCTCATCGACAACCGCTTCCCGACGTATACCGCGCAGGTGACGTACCAGATCCCGCTCGGCAACCGCACGGCGAAAGCCAACTACGCGATCGCGCAGGAGCAGGCGCGCCAGGTCGCCCTGCAAGAGACGGCGGTCCTGCAGCGCATCCGCGGCGAGTCGGTCAACGCGATCCAGGGCTTGCGTGAGGCGCAGTACCGCGTGATCGCGGCGCGCAGCGCGCGCGAAGCCGCGCAGCGCGTGCTGCTGGGCGAGCAGCGCCGATTCCAGGCAGGCACCTCGACGACGTTCCTGATCCTCCAGCGCCAGCTCGACGTCGCGAACCAACAACTGCGCGAGCTGCAAGCGCAAACCGACCTCGACAAAGCGATCGTGGAGCTGAACCGCGTGAGCGGCGGCGTCTTCACACAAAACGGCATCGACACGAGCGCGCTTGGCGGCACGACACTGGACGCAACGTCGCCGACGCAAAGCGTGCTGCCGCCGGCCTCGACGGCGACGGCCCCGCCGGTAACGCGCCGGCCCTAATGCTCCTCCTTGCGATAACCTAAGCGATTTGCTATAGTCGGTTCGTGCCGACGATCCTTCGTGCGAACGGCTTCGAGATCAGAATTTTCACGAACGATCACAAGCCCGCACATGTCCACGGCTACAAGGCCGGCGACGACGCGAAGGTGCAAATCGCGGGAGTGCACCGGTCCTCGTCACGACGACGATGAGCAAACGGGCCACCGTCGATCTGCTTGGGATCGTCGTCGGAAACCTTCCATACCTACAAGCTGAATGGAAACGCTTACATGGTCCGCTCCGCTAAGCTCTCTGATGCTGATTATCAGGCAGCGCGCCGTCGCGCGGATACCGAAAACGCGACTGAACCGCGCGTTGCTTCCGGCGTCTCGTGCAGCACGTCGATGCTGACGCTTCCGCTGCGAAGCGGGGTCGTCGTGATCCTCCCGATCACGACCATCCCTGGGCTACGGGACGTACGCGACGGAAAAAAGCTTGCGAACCTCATCGTTGAGGGGCGCGGTAGTGCCCTGCGGTGGCCAGATCTCGACGTGGACCTATCCGTTCCACTGTTGATCGCCGAAGCATTGCCGCTGCGCTCCGCGGCGTCGATCGGACGACAAGGTGGATCGGCGACCTCGCCGGCAAAGGCGGCCGCCGTCCGCGAGAACGGCAAGAAAGGCGGACGGCCACGAAAGAAGTCGGCCGCGTAGTCGTCAAAGTTATTCGCGGAAAGTAGTAGTCGCGCTCGACGCCGTCGTAGCGGCCGGTGCGCATGCAGCACTTCTTGAAACCGGCGTTCGGAACCGCAGATGCACGGATCGTTGCGGCCGAGCTTCTCGATGAGCTCTTTGTCGCCGTGTACGACGCGGTCGCCGCGCTTGACGTTGGTTTCGGACGGGTATCCGTTACGCCGTTTGCTGGAGCGCGTGAAAGCTGGGCTGTTCGTCGTAATCGATGTCGTGTCGCATGATCGTTTCCTCCTCGCGGACAACGACATCGATGCTATACGAGTACGTTTCGTAGGTCAAGCGGCGATCGTGGCGGTCCCTTCAACGAGCTCAGGGTGACATTGGTGCTGACGCTTCCTGAACGAGAAGTGTCCAGTGACAGGGCTACAGCTTTGAGGCTGATGCGGCGTCCACGAACCAGCGGAGCTCGCCGTTCGTCGGGTGGACCAGTTGTGCCGGGTAGACGTCCGTTTGTTTTGGGCCTTCGAGGACTTCGCGTAGCGCGTCCGATTTTTCGGCGCCGCCTGCCGTGATGGCGACGTTGCGGGCCGCGTTGATCGCGTGCGGGGTCAGCGACATGCGCCACGCATCCAGCTTCGGCACGTAATGCGCGATGCAGAGTTTGCCGCTGTTGATGCCTGTCGTCGTCCCGGGGAAGAGCGATGCGGTGTGGCCGTCCGGGCCCATGCCGAGCAGGATCAGATCGAGGCGCGGCGTTTCGCCAAGCTCGCGGTGCAGGACGACATCGTAGTCCGCGGCGGCGGCGCTGGGGTCGTCCTCACCGCGCATGCGGTGTACGTGTGCCGCGTGGACGCGGAGCGGGTCGAGCAGCGTCTCGCGGTTCATCTTGTAGTTCGACTGGTCGTCGCCGGGCGGCACGCAGCGCTCGTCGCCGAACCAGAACACCACGCGCTTCCAGTCCACCGCGGCGCGGCGCGGCGCGGTGGTGAGCAGCGCGTTGACGGCGCGCGGCGTCGATCCGCCCGCCAGCGCGACGTGGGCGAAGTCGCGCAGCGCCAGCGTCGCGCTCACCACCTCGACGATGTGATCCGCCGCCGCCGCGGCCAGCGCGGCGGGGTCGGGTAGTACGGTGATCGGCTTCGGTTCGGCCATGCGACCAGCCTCAGCCGAGCAGCGTTGCGACGCTGTTCAGCGCCGTCTCGTACACTTCGTCGGCGGTTACGCCTTCGAGGATCGCGCGCTCGAGCAGCGACGCGTTGTCCATCGCGGCGAGCGGATACAGGCGCGGCTCGCGCGCGTGGTCGCCTTCCACCCACACGCGCAGGACGCTCTCGTCTTCGGTCACCTCGCCGTGGTACCACGACGTCTCGCTGTCCAGGCAGACGCTGCGCACGCGGCGCACCTCGCCTTCCCGCACGCGCACGAAATCCACCGGCGCACCATTGCGGTCGGTGAACGCGTCGCGGCCGCTCGCCTTCCAGCCGAGCCGGCTCGCGAGCCAACCGCCGAGATAGAACGCCTCCGCATCCGATCCGCTGCGAACGTGCAGCTTGCGGATCGCGAACAGCTCGTTTCGGCAGCTCCGGGTCGTCGAAGAAGTTCGCGATGATGTCCTGCCACGGCCGAATCCGCAGCCATGCCAAGTCGCGCAGGATCACGTGCGGGTGCTGCGCGTGGAACGTCGCCAGCCGGCGCAGCGTCGATTCGTCCGCGACGCCGCCCGACGAGTCGAACAGCAGCGTGGTCGCGAGCGGGAGCAGCGCGTAGAAGATGGGTGCGCTGTCTTCGTTCAGGCCACTCCACCACAGGATGGTGGGGACGCTGGTCTTGATCAGCGCCGTGACGTAGCGCAGGATCGTCTCCGCGTTCAAGCACGACACGTCGATCTGCACGCGTTCGCCCTGCACGGTGAACTCCACCGGCTCGGCCTGCTCGCCGCGGCGCGTCACGCCATGCGCGCACGAGCCCGTGTGGTCGAGCACGATCGTCAGCGATGGGTGCTTCTCGCCGAGCATCGCACTGCGCTCGAGGATCCAGTCACGCCGGTCGACCGCGTCGATCCAGACGATGAAGTTCATCGTCGATGCGCTGAGCTTCGTGCGTGCAAGCTCCGCGCGGATCTCTTCGAGCGCGTTCGGCTTCGCGGCGGGTTCGGCGCTCATTGTATGCGCTTCCTCATTTTACGCGGAGCCTCATATCTTGCGCCACTCGCGGCCGTCCATCGCCAGCATGCGATCGGACGACGGCGGCCCTTGGCTGCCTGCGCTGTAGTTCGGGAAGCCCTCGTCGACCGAGTCCAGCCACTTGTCGAGCAGCGGCATGTACTGAATCCACGCGCGCTCCACGGCGTCCCAGCGCGTGAAGAGTGTGGCGTCGCCGCGCATCGCGTCGCCGATCAGCCGCTCGTACGCGGGCGCGGATACGACGCCGAAGCCCGTGCCGTAGTTGAAGTCCATCGACACGGCGCGGATGTGCATCTTCGGGCCCGGCACCTTGGCATTGAAGCGCAGCGACACGCCCTCGTCGGGTTGAATCTTCATCACGAGCGTGTTGTTGTCGAGCGCGTCGCCCGCGTCGCCGAAGAGCCGGTGCGGGATCGACTTGAACCGGATCGCGATCTCCGAGACTTTGTGCGCGAGCCGTTTCCCCGAGCGCAGGTAAAACGGCACGTCGGCCCAGCGCCAGTTGTCGATGAGCAGCTTCACCGCGGCGTACGTCTCGGTATTCGAGTCGGGCCGTACGTCGGGCTCTTCGCGATAGCCGGGCACCGGTTTGCCCGCGATCGAGCCGGCGTCGTACTGGCCGCGCGCTGCGTCGAGGCTCAGCCGGCCCGGCTCGAACGGGCGCAGCGCCGTCAGCACCTTGTACTTTTCGTCGCGGATCGCGTCCGCCGCGCCCGACACCGGCGGCTCCATCGCGACGAGCGCGAGCAGGTTCGTCACGTGGTTCTGGATCATGTCGCGCAGCGCGCCGGCGTTGTCGTAGTAGCCGCCGCGCTGCTCCACCCCAACCGTTTCCGTTGCGGTGATCTGCACCGAGTCGATGTAGCGCCGGTTCCAGATCGGCTCGAAGATCACGTTGGCAAAGCGCAGCGCCATGATGTCCTGGACGGGCTCTTTGCCGAGGTAGTGGTCGATGCGATAGACCTGCTTCTCGTCGAACACTTTCTCGACTTCGGCTTGCAGCGCGCGCGCGGAGTCCAGATCGGTGCCGAACGGCTTCTCGATGATGATGCGCGTCCAACCGGCCGGGTTGTCGCGCGGACCGAGGCCGCATTTGTCGAGCTGGTCGATGATCGGCGCGAACAGCGACGGCGGCACGCTGAGGTAGAACAGGCGGTTGCCCGCGGTGCCGAGCTCCTTGTCGTTCTTCTCGATCTGCTCGCGCAGCTTGTGGAAGCACGCAGTGTCATCGAACTGGCCCGACACGTACGACAGGTGCTTCGCGAAGTCGCTCCACAGCGGGTCTTTGGCGGGACCGCTGCGCGAGAACTCGTCGATGCTCTTGTGCATCTCGTCGCGGAATTTGTCGTCGTCGTCGTCCGAGCGCGAGAAACCCACGATGCCGTAGTTGGCCGGCAGAATGTCCTGAAGGCGCAAGTTGTACATCGCGGGCATCAGCATGCGCTTCATCAGATCGCCGGTCGCGCCGAAGAAGACGATGTTGCACGGATCGCTGATGCGGCTGGCCGCGAGACCCTTGCGGAGCGGGTTGGCCGCGGCGCCGTCGCCGGGTTTCGCGAGCGCCGTCATTCGGACTTGATGGCGTGGCCGCCGAACTCGTTGCGCAGCGCCGCGATGACCTTCGCGCTGAACGACTCGTCCTGGCGCGACACGAAGCGTGACATCAGCGACGCCGTGATCACCGGCGCCGGCACGTCCTCGTCGATCGCCGCCTGCACCGTCCACCGGCCTTCACCGGAATCGGCGACCCAGCCCTTGACCTTCGCGAGGTTCGGATCGCCCTTCAGCGCGAGCTCGAGCAGCTCCAGCAGCCACGAGCGCACGACCGAACCGTAGCGCCAGATCGACGCGAGCTGGTGCAGGTCGTACTTGTATTCCGACTTCTCGAGGATCTCGAAGCCCTCGCCGTACGCGGCGAGCATTCCGTACTCGATGCCGTTGTGCACCATCTTCGAGAAGTGGCCCGCGCCGCTGGGCCCGACGTGCGCGTAGCCGTCTTTCGGTGCGAGCGTGAGAAAAATCGGTTCGACGCGCTTCACCGCATCGTCGTCGCCGCCGACCATGAGGCAATATCCGTTGTCGAGCCCCCACACGCCGCCCGACGTGCCCGCGTCGACGAACGACACGCCCTTGTCCTTGCAGCGCAGATATCGCTGCTTGGAATCGGTCCAGCGCGAGTTGCCGCCGTCGATGATGACGTCGCCGGGCTGCAGGATGCCGAGCAGCTCGCCGATGGTCGAGTCCGTGGGCTCGCCGGCCGGCACCATGATCCATACCGCGCGCGGCGCGCCCAGCTTTGACGCGAGGTCCGCAAGCGACTCCGCGCCAGTAGCGCCGTCGCCCGCGGAGCGCTGCACCGCCGCAGGGTCGCGGTCGTACGCGACGACCGCGTGCCCGCCGCGGATGAGCCGCGTCGTCATGTTGGCGCCCATGCGCCCGAGCCCGATCATCCCAAGTTGCACGAGTCTATCATTTCCTTTAACGGACTCGGTCCGTTCAGGACCGAGGAGGGGTTCGCGCTAGCGAGCCCTGGCGGTGACGGCGGCTTCCAGCGCCGCGGCGAGTGCGGTGAGGCCCGCCTTTGCGTCGCCCGGGAAGTGGACGCGGACGCCGCGCCGGTCGCGCTTGTCGAGCGATTCGAAGTCGCCCAGCGCCTGCGCGCGCTGCAGCGTGCGGAAGCCGACCATCCCGGGGATCGCCAGATCGAACGGCGGGTCGTAGGTGACCTGGAAGAAGACGCCTTCGTTCGAGCCGCCCTTGTGCAGTTGGCCCGTGGAGTGCAGGAAGCGCGGGCCGAAGCCGACCGTCGTCGCGACGTGCAGGGCGTCACGCACGGTCGTGCGGATGCGCTGTAACGCGGCTTCATCGTCCTCGTCCATCGGGACGTACGCGTTGAACGCGACGTAGTCGCCCGCTTTGATCTGCTCGGCGACCGCCGCGACCGCGCTGTGCAAGTCGCTACCGAGCTTCGCGCCGCGCGAACCGCTGAGCGGGAACACGAGCACGTCGTTGGTCTGCACCTGCGCTTGCGGCTCCGAGAACGTGCCTTCCGACGTGAACTCCGCCAGCAGCCGCTTCGTGTTGTCCTTGGACTCCTGGACGTTCGGTTGGTCGAACGCGTCGATCCCCAGCACCGCGCCCGCCGCCGCTGTCGCGATCTCCCACAGATAGAACTGCTCGCCGATGTCGATCGTGTCTTTCATCGTCAGCCGGATCACGGGATGGCCGGCGCTCTCGAACTGCGTCAGCCGGTCCAGCACCGGATCCTCGTCCGGCAGGCACTCGCCGACGTACACGAACACGCGGTCGTCGCCGTACGCATCGACCGCGCCGAGCGGCTCGCCCGCGACCGGGACGATACCGGTGCCGGATTTGCCCGTGGACTCGGCGATGAGCTGCTCCGCCCAAGAACCGAACGCCGCCACGGACGGGTGCGCGAGGATCGTGAGCTTGTCGCGACCGTTCTTCGCCAGCGAACCGATCGCCGCGCCGAACCGCACGCCGGGTGCATCGTACGCCGACACCGTCGCGGCGTTCGCGTGCATCGCATTGATGGCGCGGTCGAGGATGCCCGTCACGTCGTAGCCGGCCAGTGCCGCCGGCACCATCCCGAAGTACGACAGCGCCGAGTACCGCCCGCCGATGTTCGGGTCGTTGGTGAACACGCGCAGGAAGCCGGTCTCCTTCGCTTCTTTTTCGAGCTGCGTGCCGGGATCGGTGATTGCGATGAACTGGCCCGGGCGCGACCGCGGCGCCGACCTCTTTCTGCGCGCGTCCGAAGAAGTAGCGGAAGAACGCGTCCGGCTCGGTGGTGGTGCCGGACTTGGACGCGACGATGAACAGCGTGCGCGGAATGTCGAGAGTCTCGTCGAGCGCCTTGATCTGCTGCGGGTCCGTCGAGTCGAGCACGTGCAGCGCCGGGTAGCCGGCGACCTTGCCGAACGTCGCGCGCAGGACGTCGGGCGCAAGCGAGCTACCGCCCATGCCGAGCACGACCACGTGGTCGAACCGTTTCGCGCACGCGCTCGCGAACTCGCGCAGCTCACCTGTCTGCGCGTGCGTCTGCTGCGGGATCTCCACCCAGCCCAGTGCCTTCTTGATGATCTCGACGTGCGCGGGCTCGGTTGACCAGGGCGCTGGATCGTGGTGCCATAGCGCCTGCAACACGTTGCCCTTGGCGAGCTTGTCGAGACACGCGTCGGCGTCGGCGTGCGCCTTGCCGAGCGCGAGCGAGACGAGCGGCGGCGCGCCGCTGCGCAGCTTCTCGAGCTTGCCTTTGATCGCGTCGAGCATGGCGTTGAAGGAGTCGGCGAACGACTTCACGCCGTCGGCGACGAGCGTCTCGGTGACGTCGTAGATCGAGATCTGCGCCTTCGCGAGCGCGTCCACCACGGCGCGCGCGCCGTCGATGTCTTCGAGCACCGCATCGGGCCGCACGTGGCCGTGGTCGAGCAGCGCTTCGAGCGTGTTCGGCGGCACGGTGTTGACGGTGTCGCGACCGATCAAGTTCTCGACGTACATCAGGTCGGGGTACGCGGGATTTTTGGTGGAGGTGGACGCCCACAGCGGCCGCTGCACGTGCGCACCTTTTGCTTTGAGCGCGGCGAAGCGGTCGCCGCCGAACAGCTTGAGGAAGCGCTGGTAGGTCAGCTTCGTGCCCGCGATCGCGGCCTTGCCCAGCAAGGGCTCCAGCGTGGTTTCGCCCGCATCGAGCTTCGCTTGCAGCTTCTTGTCGACCGCGTTGTCGATGCGCGACACGAACACCGACGCCACCGACGCGAGCCGGTCGATCGGGTCGCCACGCTTCGCGCGCTCCTCGAGCCCTTCGAGGTACGCGTTCGCCGCGTCTTCGTACCGGTCGACGGAGAAGAGCAGCGTGACGTTGATGTTGATCCCGGCCGCGATCGACGCTTTGATCGCGGGCACGCCCGCGGCGGTGCCGGGGATCTTGATCATCACGTTGGGGCGGTCGACCGCGTGCCACAGCCGCTGCGCGGCAGCGATCGTGCCTTCGGTGTCGTTCGCGAGCGTCGGCGACACTTCGAGCGACACGTAGCCGTCCAGCCCTTTGGTCTCTTCCCACACCGCGTGGAAGAGGTCGCACGAGCTGCGAATGTCGCGGATCGCCAGTGCCTCGAACACGGCGGTCGGATCGGTCTCCTCGACGAGCGTGCGCAGCTGCTCGTCGTAGTCGGTGCCGCTGCCGATCGCCTTCTCGAAGATCGTCGGGTTCGACGTCATCCCGCGCAAGCCCAGATCGATCAGCCGCCGCAGCTCGCCCGAACCGAACATGCTGCGCCGGATGTTGTCGAGCCAGACGCTCTGCCCGACGTTCGCGAGTTCCCGCAATTGGTCGCCCATGTCGTGATCTTCTCTTTCTCTTAGACGTTCGCGAGGAGACCGGCGGCGATGCCGGCGACGTGCT
Source organism: Vulcanimicrobiota bacterium (assembly GCA_963792235.1). GTDB lineage: Bacteria > Vulcanimicrobiota > Vulcanimicrobiia > Vulcanimicrobiales > Vulcanimicrobiaceae > Vulcanimicrobium. The sequence continues at coordinate 104,973 of CAWBVR010000026.1, read as the reverse complement.
CCGGGGTGAAACCGAACTCTTTGGCGCTGTCGGCGGCGGGGGCGGACGTGCCGAAGTGGTCGAGGCCGAACGCGATCCCGCGGTCGCCGACGTACTTCGACCAGCCCTGCGTCGCGGCTGCTTCGATCGACATGCGCGCCTGGACGGCGGGCGGCAGAACGCTGTGGCGATACGCCTCGTCCTGCGCGTCGAACAGTTTCCACGACGGCATCGACACCACGCGCGCCTTCGTGCCGCGCTGCGCGAGCAGCTTCGCCGCGTCGACGGCGAGCGACACTTCCGATCCGCTCGCGATCAAGATGAGGTCGAACGCGTCGCCGGCGTTGCCCAGCACGTACGCGCCGCGCGACACGTCCGCAGCGCGGTCGCCCAGGTACGGCAGTTTCTGGCGCGTCAGCACGATGACCGTCGGACCGGTCTCCGGCTGCACCGCGAGCTTCCACGCTTCCAGCGTCTCGAGCGAGTCCGCCGGGCGGATGTCGATGACGTTGGGCGTCGCGCGGATCATCGCGAGCTGCTCGATCGGCTGGTGCGTCGGGCCGTCCTCGCCCAGGAACACCGAGTCGTGCGTGAACACGAAGATTTCGCGGATCTTGTTGAGCGCGGCCAAGCGCAGCGACGGCTTGAGGTAGTCGACGAAGTTGAAGAACGTCGCGCCGAACGGCAGCAATCCGCCGTGCAGCGCGATCCCGTTCATCGAGCCCGCCATGCCGTGCTCGCGCACGCCGAAGTGGATGTTGCGCCCGGCGTACGAGCCCGGCTGGAAGTCGCCTTGGCCCTTGAGATACGTCTTCGTCGACGGGTCGAGGTCGGCCGAGCCGCCGATCAGCTCCGGAAGCGCGGCGGCGATCGCGTTCATCACCGTGCCGCCCGCTTCACGCGTCGCGACGCTGCCGTTCTCGGCGTTGAACGTGGGCCATGGCAGATTCGCGGGCAGCTTGCCGTCGCGTGCGCGCTCGAACTGCGCGGCGAGATCGGGGTTCGCGGCCTTCCAGGCGGCAAAGCGCGCGTCCCAGTCCGCTTGCAGCGCCGCGCCCTTTGCGCCGACGCTCTTGAAGAACGCCGCGGGCTCGTCGGGGATGACGAACGGCGGGTACTCCCAGTGCAGCGCTTTGCGCGTTGCTTCCATGTTCTTGCCCAGGGGCTCGCCGTGCGTCTTGAACGTACCGGCTTCGGGCGAGCCGTAACCGATCGTCGAGCGGACGGCGATGAGCGTGGGACGCAGCGTCTCCGCTTTCGCTTCCGTTATCGCACGGTCGATCGCGTCGGCATCGTTCGCTTCGCCGGGCCCGACCTCGATGGTATGCCAACCGTACGCTTCGAACCGCTCACGCACGTCTTCGGTGAACGTGACGTCGGTCGCGGCCGCGAGCGATACTTTGTTGTCGTCATAGAGGACGATCAGCTTGCCGAGCGCGAGGTGGCCGGCCAGCGAGGCGGCCTCCGACGCGATGCCTTCCATCAAGTCGCCGTCGCCGGCGAGCACGTACGTGTGATGGTCCACGATGGTCTGCTCGCGGTTGTAGACCGCCGCGAGGTGGGCCTCCGCGATCGCCAGGCCGACGCCGTTCGCGAAGCCCTGGCCCAGCGGCCCGGTCGTCACCTCGACGCCGGGGGTGAGATGGTACTCCGGGTGCCCGGGCGTCCGGCTGCCGAGCTGGCGGAAGTGCTGGAGGTCGTCGAGCGAGATCGCGTAGCCGGTGAGGTGCAGCAGCGCGTACAGCAGCGCCGAGCCGTGGCCCGCGCTGAGCACGAACCGGTCGCGGTCGAACCAGTGCGTGTCGGCCGGGTTGAAGCGCAGATGGCGCGTCCACAGGGCGTACGCCGCAGGGGCGGCGCCCAGCGGGAGGCCGGGGTGGCCGGAATTCGCTTTCTGGACCGCATCGACGGCGAGAAAGCGAATTGCGTTGATGCGAAGGTCGTCCGCTGCGGTGTTCACGTATGCTCCAACATGCTGGGGGAAGGCGCGTTTGCCGCGCGGCGCTTCTCCCCCCGCCTTTTCCCCGGCGGTCACGATGCGCCACGGTCCCGGGATGGCCGACGGGACCACGGCTCGCGGCGCGGAAACGCCGGGGCGTGGATGAGAGCTTGGAAGCACGGATCGTCGAACTCGAGGAGCGCCTCACGGCCAAGCCCGACGCGATCAAGAAAAAGGCCGGCCGGGTCGTGGAGGAGGTGCTCGACGCGCTCGACACCGGGAAGCTGCGCGTCTGCGAGCCGGCCGACGACGGCTGGGTCGTCCATCCCTGGGTGAAGCGAGCGATCCTGTTGTCGTTCAGCCGCTTCGACGTCGCGCGCATCGTCGAGGAAGCGTTCGCCGACACGGCCGGCCCGCTCGACGCGTTACAGCTGCGCTACCGGTTGCCGTCGTATTACGACAGGCTCCCCACCAAGCGGAATTGGAAGAAGCTCGGCGCGCGCTGCGTGCCCGGCGGCATCGCGCGCTACGGCTCGTATCTGGGCAAGGGCGCGATTTTGATGCCCGCGTTCGTGAACATCGGCGCCTACGTGGACGACGGCACGATGGTGGACACGTGGGCGACGGTCGGCTCGTGTGCGCAGATCGGCAAGGACGTGCACCTCAGCGGCGGCGTCGGCATCGGCGGCGTGCTCGAGCCGCCGCAGGCGATGCCGGTGATCGTCGAGGACGGCGCGTTCCTGGGCTCGCGCTGCATCGTCGTGGAAGGCGTGCGCGTCGGCCGCGAGGCGGTGCTCGGCGCGGGCGTCGTGCTGACCGCATCGACGCCGATCGTCGACGTGCGCGGCAACGAGCCCGTCGTCACCAAAGGCAGCATCCCGCCGCGCGCGGTCGTGATCCCGGGCGTGCTGCCGAAGCGCTTCGCCGCGGGCGAGTTCGGCACGCCCTGCGCGCTGATCATCGGCGAGCGCACCGACGCCACGGACCAAAAGACATCGCTCAACGCCGCCCTACGCGACTTCGAAGTCTCCGTATAAGAACCGTGGTGATAAGGGCCGTGGTGCCGGACCGAGCGCAGCGGAATCACGCCCTGCCCGTCTCGTCGTTGCGAGGTCGAACCGGGGGCCCCACGCAACGCGTGGGGGGCGCGCAGCCTAGGGCGGAGCGCCGTTAACATGAATCCCCGCGTGGCGGCTGTCGAGCCGTCGCTGATCCGCGTCATCGCGGCGAAGAAGAAGCCCGGTTCCATCGACCTCGGGCTCGGCGAGCCGTCCATTTTGCCGCAGCAGCGGTTCATCGAGGCGGCGGCGCAGTGGGCGAGCGTGCACGGCGTGAAGTACACGCCCAATGCCGGCGACCTCGGCTTGCGCGAGCGCATCGCCGCGCACTACGCCTATCCGGGCATGTCGGACGCGCGCAACGTGTGCGTCACGACGGGCTCGCAAGAAGCCGTGTACGTCGCGATCAAGACGGTGCTCGATCCCGCGAGCGACGAGCTGCTGGTGGTCGACCCCGCGTTCCCCGCGTACGCGAAGATGGCGCAGCTCGAAGGCGTGTCGTCCCGGCGCGTGCACATGCGCGCCGACGAAGACTTCCGCTACGACGTCGAAGCGATCCTCGACGCCGTCGACCGCGCGACGCGGCTGATCGTCATCGCGTCGCCGGCGAACCCGACAGGCCGCGTGTTCCGCGACGCCGACGCGCGCCGTCTCGCCGCGGGATTGCTCGCGCGCGGCGGCCCGCCGGTGTGGGTGCTGCAGGACGAGATCTACCGCGAGCTGACGTACGTGGACGACCCGGGCTACGTCGCGAGCTACTACCCCTACACCGTGGTCGCGAACTCGCTGTCGAAGTCGAACGCGCTCACCGGGATGCGGATCGGCTGGCTTCTCGCGCCCGACGCGATGAGCGACGCCCTCGTCAAGACGCACGCGTGGGTAACGGCGACGGCGAGCGCGTTCGGCCAGCGCGTCGCCTACGAGATCTTCGGCGAGCCCGGCGCGCTCACCGAGCAGTCGGCGTGGTACCGCGACGCAGCTGGCGCGAACCATCGCGGCGCTCGATGCGAGCGGTTTGCGCTACGCCACGATCGACGGTGCGTTCTACGCGTGCGTGCAGCTGCCGCGCGGCGGCGACTCGCTCGCCGCCGCGCTCGAGCTCGTCGAAAACCGCGGGGTCGTGGCGATCCCGGGCCGCATCTTCGGCGACTCACTCGAAGGCTGGCTGCGCATCAGTTGGGTCGCACCGATCGAAGACGTCGCCGAAGGCCTGCGCCGGATCGCGCTTCTGTAACGGCGCCGCGGCTCGCGTTCTTCAGGCTTCGTTCAGGAGATTTTCGCGCGCTCAGGTCTTTGGGCCGGTGCGCACCTCGACCAGGTTGTCCGGATGGAAGTACGTCCTCGCCGCGCGCTGCACGTCGGCGGCGGTGATCTTCGCGTACCGCTGGCTGAGCGTCGCGAAGTAGGACGGCGGCAGATCGTCCTGCCCGATGCGCATCAGGTCGCCCGCGATCGTGCCGGTCGACTGCTCGCCCTCGATCGTCGTCGCGATCACGCGCGTCTTCGCGCGCGCCAGCTCGTCGGCGCCGACGCGTTCGGTCTGCATCCGCCGCAGCTCGGTGCGCACCACCGCGTCGGCCGCGTTGACTTTCGACGGCAGCGCGCGGAACGAGATCGTCATCGTGCCGCGGTCGCGGCCGGCTTGCAGCGAGCTGTACGCGCCGTACACGAGCCCGCGCTTCACGCGCACTTCGCGGAACAAGCGCGCGTCGGTGGCGCCGCCGCCGTAAATGGCATTGGCCAGGACGAGCGCGTCGTAGTCGGGCGACGTGCGCGCGAGCGCGGGCGCGCCGAGCTGCACCTGAACGTCCGCCGCTTGCGTTTCGACGCTTTGCTGTTTGGCCGCCGGAAGCGGGATCGTCGGAAGGTGCGCATCGGGCTTGGGGCCATCGGCGGTCCAGTCGCCGAAGCGCGCAACGACCTCACGCGCGACCGCGGCCGGATCGACATCGCCTACGACGACAAGCGTGGTCGTGTCGGGACGCACGTACTTCGCGTGATAGGCCTTGACGTCGTCGAGCGTGATCGCGCCGATCGACGCGGCCGTGTCCTCGCGCAGCACCGGGTCGCCCGCGGGGTAGAGCGCCTCGAGGAACGTCCGGTCCTTGCGGTAGTTCGGGTCGAGCGGGCGGCGCGAGGCTAGCGCGCTCGACTGCGCTTTGGACAGCGCGAACTTGTCGGCGGGGAACAGCGGGTGGCGCACGTCGTCGGCGAGCGCGTCCAGCAGTGCCGTGACATCCGCCGCCATGCCGTGCGCGGAAAAGCTCGTGCCGAACGCCAGCTGCGCGGCGCGGTCGTCGGCGAGCTTGCGCTGCGCGGCGTAATCGTACTTCGCGCTCCCCCAGTTCATGAGCGCCGACGTGATGCCGCCCAGACCTTCCTTGCCCGGCGGGTCGTACGTCGCCGACGTGCGCACGACGCCGCGCACGAACACGGTCGGATTCGACGTGACGCGCTGCACGAGCAGCCGCAGCCCGTTCGGCAGCGTGGTCACGACCGGGTTCACCGCGCTGCGCAAGTCGAGCGGTTTCGCGAGGATGGCCTTGAGCCACGCGGGCTGCAGGACAGGACCGTTGGGTTCGCGGTCCCCGAAGCTGTCTCTGACCGACGACGACAGGTTCGACGGCGGCTTGAACTTGGTCGGATCGGTCGTCGTCGGCTCGAGCGTCGTCACGACGCCCGCCTTGGCATAGACCGCGCGCGCGACCGCGTTGACCTCATCCGGCGTGATCGCTTCGAACATCGGGGCATAGCGCGCGGGATCGGTATCGCCGGGAAACACGTAGTTCGAGCCGATACCGTCGCCCAGCCCGACGATCGAGTCGCGCGCGTACGTGAACTGCGCGATCGCCGAGCGCTTCGCCGCGGCGATCAGCTCGGGATCGAGACCCTTGGCGAGCAAATCCGCGGTGGTCTTCTCGAAGGCGGCGCGCACCTCGGCGGCGGAGTGGCCCGGCGCGACGATGAGGATCATGTGCACGATGGTCGCGCGCCGATCCTCGAGCGGCAGCGGGAGCATGCCCAGCGTCAGGCCGGTATCGAGCAGCGCGGCGCGGTATGGTCCGCGCTGGTTCGTCATCGCGGCGAGCGCGATGTCGTTGCGGATCTGGTCGTGCTCGGTCGCCGGAGCGCCGCCCGGCGCGGCGAACGCCTCGTCGACGAGGCTGAACGGGAACTCCGCCTTGATCGTCAGCGTCGCGCCGTTTGCGGGCTTCGACTCGATCTGATTGCGCGGCGGCAGCGCGCGCGACGGGATCGGGCCGAACCACTTCGTCGCCGACGCGAACACGTCGGCCGGCTTCACGTCGCCGGTGACGACCAGCGTCGCGTTGTTCGGCCGATACCAAGCGTCGTAATAGCGCCGCAGATCGGCGGCGGTCGCCTTCTCGATGTCGACCTTCGCGCCCAAGGCAGTGTGCGCCAGACGCGACGTCGGGAACATCTTCTCCGCCGTGTCGAACAGCACGTGGAAGAACGGCTGGCTGTAGTCCTGCGCGTACTCTTGCAGCACCGCGCCCTTCTCGACCGCCCAGTCCTTCGGGTCCAGCTTGAGGTTGCGCATGCGGTCGGCCTCGACGCGGATCACCGCGTCGGCGCGGTCGGACGGAACAACGAAGTAAAAGTCGGTCTGCTCGTTATGTGTCTGGGCGTTGAGGTCGGCGCCCAGCCGCGCGTTCATGTCGTCCAGCCCCGCGCTCGACAGCGTGCGCGTGCCGCGATACATCATGTGCTCGAGCGCGTGCGCGAGGCCGGTCTTGCCGGGCGTCTCGTCGAGCGCGCCGAACCGGTAGTACATGTGCACGTGCGCGACGGGTGCGGCGTGGTCCTCGAGCACGACGACGCGCAGGCCGTTGGGCAGCGTGCGCACCTGCGCGCTAGGGACCGTGTTCTGCGCGCCGGCCGGCAGCGGGCGCACGGGCGGGAGCAGCAGTGCCGCGACGGCGGCGGCGGCGATCAGTCGGCGCAGGAGCACGGTGGCCTCACGTTTTCGGTCCGGTGCGAATCTCCACGAAGTGGTCGGGATGGAAATACTCGCGCGCCGCGCGGCGCACGTCCGCCGGCGTCACCTTCGCGTAGCGCTCGGCGAGCGTCGAGTAGTAGTTCGGCGCAAGCTTGTCGGTGCCGATGTTCATCAGGTCGCCTGCGATCGCGGCCGTCGCCTGCTCGGCCATGAGGATGCGCGCGGCTTGGCGCGTCGCGCAGCGCCGCAGCTCTTCGGGGTCGACCAGCTCGTTCTGCAGCCGCTTCACTTGGTCGCGCACCAGCGCTTCCGCGGCATCGACTTTCGACGGCACCGCGCGAAACGACGCGACCCACGTACCGCGATCGCGGTCCGACGAGTACGTCGTGCCGATGTTGTACACCAGGCCGCGCTTCTGGCGCACTTCGAGGAACAGCCGGCTCGCGAACGACTGGTCGTCGAGCAGCGCGTCGGCGAGCATGAACGCGTCGGCGTCCTTGTCGCCCTCCGCCGGCGCGGGCTGCCCCAGCTCCACCGAAACGTCGAGCGACGGCGTTTCGACGAGCTTGCGCACCGGCGACGGCAGCGGGATCGGGTTCAGGTGCGGATCGGGCGCCGGGCCCTCGGCGTGCCAGTCGCCGAACGCGCGCACGACGCTGGCCTTCACCGCGTCGGGATCGACGTCGCCGACGACGACCAGCGTGGTGAGGTCGGGCCGGTGGTATTTTTTCACGAACGTGCGCACGTCGTCGATCGTGATCGACTCCAGCGACTTCTTCGACGATTCGCGCAGCGCAGGATCGTTGGCGGGATAGAGCGCTTCGGCGAACGCGCGCGACGCGCGGTACTGCGGATCGACCGCGCGCCGCTCGGTGGCGACGGCGCTGTTCTGGCGGATCAGCACCATCCGGTCTTCGGGCAGCACCGGGCGCCGCACATCGTCGGCCAGCGCGTCGAGCAGCTTGTCGGTGTCGCGTGCGAGGCCGTGCGCACCGAACGACGAGCCGAAGCCGATCGCCGCGCCGAGGTCGTCGCCTAGCCGGTGCTGTGCGGTGTAGTCGTAGTTGGCGCTGCCGTACGACAGCAGCGCGGACGCGATGCCGGCGAGGCCCTCTTTGCCCGGCGGCTCGAAATCGGGCGAGCGGCGCATCGAGCCGCCGATGAATACCGTGCCGTTGTCGTGCACGCGCTGCACCAGCAGCTTGAGGCCGTTGGGCAGCGTGCTCTGCACCGGCGCGACGCGGCTGCGCAGCGTCAGCGGTCGCGCGAGGTCGGTGCGCATCCAGGCGGGCTGCACCACGGCGCCGTCGGGGACGCGACCGCCGAAGTCGTCCTTGATCGTCCCGCCGAGATCCGACGGTGGTTTCGCTTTGGCGGGATCGGTCGTCGTGGGTTCGAGCACCGCGTCCGCGTTCGGTTTCGCGAACACGCGCCGCGCCACGGCGTTTACGCTCGCGACGTCGACCGCTTCGATCTCCGCCGCATACGTCGTGGGATCGCGGTCGCCCGGAAACACGTACCCGCTACCCAGCGCGGAGGCAAGCCCGGAGATGGAGTCGCGCGCGAAGACCAGGCCGGTGAGCTCGCTGCGCTTGGCCGCCTCGACGAACTCCGGATTGATGCCTTTGGCGAGCGACGACGCGAGCACGGCGTCCCAGGCGGTGCGCGCCTGTTCGGCCGTGTGGCCGGGCGCGACCAGCAGAAATGCGTGGAACGTCGCGACGTGGCGGTCGAGCGACGGCTGCAGCCCGAAGCCCAGCGTGATCCCGCTGTCGACCAGCGCGTTGCGGAACGGGCCGCGCGGGTTCTGCAGCGCGACCAGCGCGACGAGCGCGCGCAGGCCGTCGTCTTCGGTCGCGCCGGACGCCGGCGGCGCCGCGTACGCGAGGTCGACGACGGTGAACGGGTACTCCGCCTTCACGCGCTCGACGACGCCGGTGGCGGCCTTCGGCTGCACGATCGTCACGTTGGGCACCGCGCGCGCGGCGATCGGGCCGAACCACTTCTGCGCCGAGGCGAACACCGCGTCGGGTTCGACGTCGCCCGTCACGACGAGCGTCGCGTTGTTGGGCGTGTACCACGTGTGATAGTACGCGCGCAGATCGGCGACGGTCGCCTTCTCGATGTCGCGCTTCTCGCCCAGCGCGGTCTTGCCCAGTGCCGAGCCCGGATACAGCTTCGCTTGCAAGCCGGTGCCCAAGCCGAACAGCGCATTGCTATGATCCTGCGTCCACTCTTGCAGCACCGCGCCGCGTTCTTTGTTCCAGTCCGCCGGCGCGAGCTTGAGCGCGTGCATGCGGTCGGCCTCGACGCGCAGCGCGCCGTCGACGCGGTCCGCCGGCAGCACGAGGTCGAAGCGCGTGTACTCGTTGGTCGTCTCGGCGTTGACTTGCGCACCGAGCCGCGCGCCCCAGTCGTCGAGCCCGCTCGACGACAATGTCGTCGTGCCGCGGAACATCATGTGCTCGAGCGCGTGCGCGAGCCCGGTCTTGCCCTGCTTCTCGTACGCGCCGCCGAAGCGGTACCACATGTTGACGACGGCGACCGGCGCGGCGTGATCTTCGAGCACGACCACGCGCAGGCCGTTGGCCAGCGTGCGAACGTGCGCGGGGACGACGGGATTTGGCGGCGCGTCGGCGCGCACCGGGATCGCCGTCGTGCACATGGTGACCACCGTGGCACACAGCGCGGCGGCGAATCGGCGAACGAGCATCCGGCTACGGTACGACGATCAGCCCAGGGGTTCCGCCGCCTTGTACGCGCTAGCCGTGCGGGCGACTGCGCGATGTGGTGCTAGGCCGATCAGCTCGCTGCGGCGGAGCGAGACGCCTTCCCGAGCCGCCGCTCGGCGCACCAGCTCGGTGATTCGGTAGAGTGGCACGGCGTCGACGTCGGTGACGTTGCACGACACCTGGACGCGGTCGTCCGCGAGCCGCAGCCCGAGGCACTTCAGGGTTCGCAAACCGCCGCTCGTCGCCCGCAACCGCTTTGCGATCCGCTTGGCGAGTGCGAGGTCGCCGGAGCCGAGCTCGACGTTGAATGCGATCAGGAACGGGCGCGCCCCGATCGCGATCGCGCCGGCGGAGGCGTGCACAGCATCGCCGTAGTCGAACCGCCATCGCGCGTCACCCGCCAACCGCTCGGCGAGGCCCTCGAACTCGCCGCGCCGGATGCCGGCGAGGTGCTCGCGGTGCGGCGCGCCCGCGGCGGCACCGTAGAGGTACGACGGAACGCCAACTTCGCGCCAGATCCGCGCTGCGGCGCGGTGCGCGAGCGTGACGGCGTCGTCGAGCGTGGCATCGCCGAGCGGGACGAACGGTAGCACGTCCAGCGCGCCGATGCGCGGGTGCGCGCCGCGGTGCGTGCGCAAGTCGATACGCTCGTAAGCGACGCGGGCGAGCGCGACCGCCGCGGCAACGACCTGCGACCCGCGCCCGACGGCCGTGATGACGCTGCGGTGGTGCACGGCGTCGCTCGTGCGGTGCACGACGCGTACGCCTTCGCGTTCCATCGCGCCGACGCACGCGTCGATGACCGCGGCGTCGCGGCCTTCGCTGACGTTAGGGACGATCTCGAACTCGTGCGCGGTGCTCACCTCAGGTACGCGTCGATCGCCTCGTCGCGGCCCGCCGGTTCCATGCGACCGCCGAGGTACTCGCCCAGAAACGCTTCGACGGCGGCGTTGAAGCGCTTGTCGTTCTGCGGCCGGGCGAAGCCGTGGCCTTCGTCGTCGAACACCACGTACGTTACCGGCCGCCCATTTGCGCGCATCGCGGCGACGATCTGGTCGGACTCGGCGATCTTGACGCGCGGGTCGTTCGCGCCTTGGCCGATCAGCAGCGGCGCGCGGATCGCGCCGGCGCGGAACAGCGGGGACTGCGACGCGAGGAACTCCTCGCTGTCGCCCATGCGCTGCGTGAACGTGGCGCGCAGCGTCTCCCAGTACGGCGGGATCGACGCGAGCAGTGTGTTGAGGTTCGACGGGCCCACGATGTCGACGCCGCACGCGAATGCCTCGGGCGCGAACGCGAGCGCGGCGAGCGTCGCGTAGCCGCCGTACGAGCCGCCCATGATTGCGACGCGCGCCGGGTCGGCGATGCCTTGCGCCACGAGCCAGGCTTTGGCGTCGAGCAGGTCGGTGTGCATCGCGCCGGCCCACTCGCGGTCGCCGGCGTTGAGGAAGGCCTTGCCGTAGCCGGTCGAGCCGCGAAAGTTCGGCTGCAGCACGGCGTACCCGCGGTTCGCGAGCCACTGCGCGTAGCGGTTGTAGCCCCACTTGTCGCGCACCCACGGGCCGCCATGGACGAGCACGACCGCGGGCAGATCGCGCGCGTCGGCGCCGGGTGGCGTGCTGAGATAGCCCTGGATCGTGAGGCCGTCGCGGGCCGGATAGCGGATCGGCGTCATCGTCGCGAGCGTGTACTGCTCGAGCACGGGCCGCATCGCGAAGATCTTCGTCGCTTCGCGCGCGGTGCGGTCGTAGGTGTAGTACGCCGGCGAGCCTGCGTCGACGTTCGACAGCACCAGCCACACGCGGTCGTCGCGGTCGGTCGACGCGATCCTCAGCTCGCCCGGCACTTGCGCGGCGAGCGCTGCGAAGTCACCGGCGTACGCGGGATCGAGCACTTCCCACGCTACGCGCTCGCGCACGATGGATGCGGCGATCGGTGCTTTCGTGCGCGGCGAGATCAGGATGTCCTCAACGTCGTACTCGGCGTCCCCGACGACGTCGGTGCGCTCGCCGGTCGCAAGGTCGAAGCGGACGAGCCGCGCGGCGTTCGCGCCGGCGCTCGTGATCGCCAGCAGCGACGCCCCGTCGGGCGTGAAGCCGCCGAGTTCGGGCATGCCGTCGGCGGGGTCGAAGCGCGCGAGCGAGCGCCATGGCGCGTCCGCCGTGTCGCGCACGACGATCTCGCTCGACGCGTCGGGATGCTGGATGACGCCCGCGCGCACCACCATGTCCGCATCGTCGGCGAACGCGGAGATGGTGCCGGGGTTCTCGGTGTCGAGCGTCGTCTCGCCGGTGCGCGGGTCGAGCCGGTAGACGTCGAACAGCTGCGGATCGCGCCGGTTCATCGCGATCAGGATGACGTCGGGGCGGTGCAGATCGAGCGACTGCAACTGCACGACCGTGTTCTCGTACGGCGTCAGGTCGACCGATGCGGCGCGGCCGTCGGGATCGGCGGCGAAGAGGTGGAAGTTTTCGTCGCCGCCCGCGTCCTGCAAATACAGCACGCGCGCGCCGTCGGGCGCCCAGAACGCGTTGCGGATCGGGCGCTGCGGATCGGACGCGATCATGCGGTCGTCGCCGGCGCCGGACTTGTCGTCGGGTCCGAGTGTGCGCACCCACACCGAGAGCGTGCCCTCGTGCGGCGCGAGGTACGCGATGCGCGTGCCGTCGGGCGAGAGCCAAGGCGCCGCTTTCTCGGGATTTCCGAAGAGGACGTCGCGCGGGATCAGCGGTGCCGTCGACATCAGTCGAAGGCGAGCCGGATCGCTGCGGCGATGTCGCGCGCCGCGTCGGGTGCGACGAGCCGGGTGAACCCGAGCTTCGTCGACTCCGCCGCACGGCGCGCGGGCTGCGACACGCTGCGGACCTCCCCGGATAAGCCGAGTTCGCCGAACGCGACCGTTCCGCCAGCGAGCGGGACGTCGCGAAACGCCGACGCGATCGCGAGCGCGATGCCGAGATCGGCGCCGGTCTCAGAGATGCGCAAACCGCCCGCAACGGAGCAATAGACGTCGTTGCCGCCGAGGTTCAGCCCGGCGCGCCGTTCGAGGATCGCGATGATCATCGCCATGCGCGCGGCATCGACGTTGGCCGCGAGCCGGCGGGGCGTGCCGTACGCGGCCTCGCCGACGAGCGCTTGGATTTCGACGAGCACCGGCCGCATGCCGACGAGCGTCGCCACGACGCACGTCCCACTGGGCCGCGGCCCGCGGCCGTGCAAAAACAGCGCCGACGGGTCGGCGACCTCGTGCAAGCCGCGGTCGTCCATGGAGAACACGCAGATCTCGTCGATCCCGCCGAAGCGGTTCTTGTACGCGCGCACGATGCGGTACTCGCCGGACTGATCGCCTTCAAAATACAGCACGGTGTCGACGAGGTGCTCGAGCAGCCGCGGACCCGCGATCGCGCCGTCCTTGGTGACGTGGCCCACGACGAAGATCGCGCAGCCGGTGCGCTTGCAGAACTCCATGAGCACTTGCGTGCAGTCGCGCACCTGCGACACGCTGCCGGCGAACGACTCCACGTCGGGCAGCCACATCGTCTGAATGGAGTCGATGACCAAGATCTCCGGCACGTCGCGCTCGAGCGCGTCGAGGATCGCGCGCAGGTTCGTTTCCGGAAAGACGAGCAGCGTCTCCGCCGCGCCGACGCGCTGCGCGCGCAGCTTCGTCTGCGCGGCCGACTCCTCGCCGCACACGTACACGGCGCGCGCGCCGCGCCGCGCCAGCGTCGTCGCGAGTTGCAAGAGCAGCGTCGATTTCCCCGCGCCGGGCGGACCGCCGAGCAGCACGAGGCTCCCCGGCACGATCCCGCCGCCGAGCAGCGCGTCGAACTCCGCCATCCCCGTCTTGCGCCGCGCCACGCGCGTGTCGTCGATCGCGGCGAGCGGCACGGGTCCCGCGACGCGCAGCGGTGCGACGGAGCGCGCCTGCGCGCTCTTCGCCGGCTTGACGATGGGGGCGTCCTCGAACGTGTTCCACGCCTCGCACGACGGGCACCGGCCAAGCCAGCGTGCCGACTCGAACCCACACCCGGTACAGAAATACACCGACCTCGCTTTGGCCACGCCTCATTGTTGCGCGGGAGAGTGCCATGGGCCTGGCATTTCCGACGCGCAAGCATAGAGACGTCCGTCCGTCTCTTTGGGCATCGCTCGAAGCCGTCGTCGCCGTCCTGCGGCGCAAGTGCTGCCGAAAATGTGCGAGAACTTCGAGTACCCCGTCGTTGCACTCGGCACCACTTCGCGCGCGACGCGACCGTGTTCGACCGCAAGGCGCCGCGCCTCGTGGTCGCCGACTCGTGGCCCGCGGAGGATGCGCCGCGCGAAGCCAAACCAGATACGCGTCGTAACGCGCGCGGGAATCGACCGGTACGTCGCGAACTTCGAACGTTAGAAGCCCATGACGCAAGCCGAATCGCCGGATACCGCTGATATCCGCGCCGCGTTCCTCGAACGATTGGCGCGTTTTCTCGTTGATGTTCGCAGCTGGCTTGCGGCCGATCCCGACATCGTGGTCGCCGAGCGGCGCCACGTCATCCACGACCCGCTCGGGCACTACGACGCACCCGGTCTGGAAGTTATCCGAGACGGGAATTCCATCGCGTCAATCGTCCCGATTGCCGGTGTCGTGCTCGGTGCCCAGGGACGCGTCGACGTGACCGGAGCCTTGGACGAAGCGCCGGTCGTGTATTTGATCTCCCCCGGCCGCATGGAGATGCAGGTCGCGGGGGCCGTTACCCACGTGCGCCCGTTGTTTCGGGGCGTCACCGAGCCGGGCTGGTATTGGATTACGACAGCGGCGAGCCGAGAGGTGCGATACGTCGATGCATCGACCTTTCGCGCGATCGTCGTGGCTGTATCCGATTACGAGCTAACTCCGCTCCTCTAACGTTTTCATGATTGCGAAGCCGAGCGTCGCCCTCGACGGCATCGTCGCGGCTTACTTACTTGAACACGACCTCTTGAGGGTCGCGCGGCGCGTAATCGACCGGGCCGATGTCTCTCTCATGGGAGGTACGCGGTTCGTCGGGCGAGCCGTCGGTGAATCTCGCGACGACGTTACGCGTCTCCGCAAGCGACTCGACGAGATGACGGTGCTCCGCTTTTGGTCGGCGTTCGAGCGATTTTTGATATCGCATGCCGGCTCGTTGGTGAGCATTGCGCCTTCTGTGCCGGCGCCTTTCAATGCGCGGCTGCGGGACCACGTCGAGCATCAACTCGAGTTCTCGCGATTCGACGACCTGTTGGAACTCTATAAAGGTTGGGTCGATTCGGAAGACATCGGTCGAGTTCGGCAAATCAAGCGGTATCGAGATTGGATCAGTCATCGCAACCCTAAGCGCCTTCCGCCCGCGATCGTTCATCCCGTCGCTGCACGCGCGATCTTAGGGGACGTCATGGATCAAATTGGATGATGTGCCGTGCTGCGAACCCTGCGGCGTGCGGGCGATGAACGATCACGTCGCGATCGACGGTAACGTTGCGAGCGGCAAGACCACGGTCTCTCAGCTCCTCGCAGCCGAGACGGGGCATCTCTACCTCGACACCGGGGCAATGTACCGTGCCGTCGCGTATCTCGCCCTGCGCAACGGTGTCGATCTCGACAGCGAGTCGGCGCTTGTCGCAATGCTCGCGCATCACACGATCGCAATCGTCTCGGACGCATCGACCACCGCTGGATACCGTGTGCTCGTCGATGGGCGCAACACCGGCGAAAGGCTCTTCGATCCCGACATCGCCGCCGCGGTGTCGTCCGTTGCGGCAAGGCCCGCGATTCGCGCCGATCTCGTCGAGCGGCAGCGGGCCATTGCGAAGCAGGGACCGGTCGTGATGGCCGGGCGCGACATCGGCACCGTCGTGCTGCCCGACGCGCGCCACAAGTTTTTCCTCACCGCGTCGGTGGACGAGCGCGCGCGGCGCCGGCAAGCCGAGTTCCACGACCGCGGGCTCGACGTGCCCTTCGACGAGGTGCGCGCGCAGATCGTCGAGCGCGACCGGCTCGACTCGACGCGCGCGGCCTCGCCGCTGCGCGCCGCGCCCGACGCGATCACGATCGACTCTACGAACATGCAGCCCGGCGAAGTCGTCGCCAAGATGCGCGCCGCGATGGACGCCGCGCGCGCGTGACGTTCTACGACATCGCGCGCGCCGTCGTGGGCGCGACGTTCCGGCTGGGCTTCCGCTACCGCGTGATCGGCGCGGAGAAGGTCCCGCGCAGCGGCGGCGTCGTCATCGCCGCCAACCACATCTCGAACCTCGACCCGCCCATCCTGGGCGTCGCGCTGCCGCGGCCGGTGTCGTACATGGCGAAGAAGGAGCTGTTTGCAATCCCCGTCCTCAAGACGGTCATCAGCCACCTCAACGCGTTCTCGGTCGACCGCGAGGCCGGCGGGACGGCGGCGCTGCGCGCCGCGTTACGGATGCTGAAGGAAGGCCGCGCCGTCGGCATCTTCCCCGAGGGCGGCCGCAACGTGACCGGCACCAACGAGGAAAAGGCGGGGGCGGCGTTCCTCGCGGCGGCGTCGGGCGCACCGGTCGTGCCCACCGCCATCGTCGGGACGCGCCGCCTGCGGCCGTTCGGCAAGGTAACCGTCATCTTCGGCGACCCGATGCACGTGGTGCGCAACCGGCAGTCCAAAGAAGACGATTTGGCGAAGGCTTCAGGGGAAATCATGCAGCGAATCCGCGCGCTCGAGGAGAGCAATCGGTGATCATCAAGCGGGCGAAGACCCAGGGGTTCTGCTTCGGCGTGGCCATCACGGTCAAAAAGGCGGAAGAAGCGGTCGAGCGGCTCGGCGCCGGCGTCACCACGCTGGGCCACGTCGTGCACAACCCCCAGATGGTCGCCTCGCTGGCCGCCAAGGGCCTGAAGAACGCCACGTCCATCGACGACGTCGACACCGAGGCGCTGTTCGTGCGGGCGCACGGCCTGCCGGTCGAGGTGCTCGACACGGCCAAGGCGCGCGGGCTCACCGTCATCGACGCCACCTGCCCGATGGTCACGAAGATCCACGTCCAGGCTGAGAAGCTCCGCGCCGAGGGCTACAAGATCGTCGTCGTGGGCGACCCCGACCACCCCGAGGTCAAGGGAACGCTGTCGCACGTGCCGGGCGCCTGGTGCATCACCAAGGCCGAGGACGTCGATGCGCTGCCGCGCGCCAGCCGCGTGGGCGTCGTCGTGCAGTCCACCTGGAACGGCCCGGGCTTCACCGAGATCGTGCGCAAGCTCAGCGACAAGTACTACGAGGTCCGCGCGATCAACACGATCTGCACGGACACCAAGAACCGCCAAAGCGAGGTCGAGGCGCTCGCGCGCGAGGTCGAGGTGATGGTCGTGGTCGGCGGCAAGACGTCGGCGAATACCAAGCACCTCGCCGAGCTGGCGGCGATCAACGGCGCGCGCGCGTTCCACGTCGAGGGCCCGGACGAGCTGCAAGCGGAGTGGTTCGCGGGCGTCGGCACGGCGGGGCTGATGTCGGGCGCATCGACGCCGGGCTGGCTGGTCGATCGGGTCGCGGACCGGATGGATGCACTCAGCGCCCACACCGGATAGTCTCGAAGCGGCGCTCGAGCGGGCGGTCGCGCGGTTCGACGACGGCTCCGCGACGGGCGCGCAGATCCGCTACCATTTCGGGTTCGGCGAGGACGCGGGAGCAAGCTCCCTGTCGCGGCGCGGCAAACGGCTGCGCTCGCGGCTGGTCTTCGAGGTGGCCGCCGAAGAGGGCGGCGCGGGCGCCGATGCGGTCGCCCCGGCGTGCGCCGTCGAGATCATCCACGAGTTCTCGCTGATCCACGACGACATCGAAGACGGCGACAAGCTGCGGCGCGGGCGCGAGACGCTGTGGGCGCGCTTCGGCGCCGCGCACGGCATCAACGCGGGCGACGCGCTCTGCTCGGTCGCCTACCTCACGCTGCTGGACGAGAGCCCCGCGCCGCCCGCGCGCCGCCTGGCCATGAACCGCGTTTTGCTCGCGGCCCACCTCGCGATGTGCAACGGCCAGGGCCGCGACATCGCGTTCGAAAGGGAACCGAGCGTGACGATGGCGGACTACCGGGCGATGATCGGCGGCAAGACGGCGGCGCTGTTCGGCGCGGCCTGCGAGCTGGGTGCGCTCGCCGCCATGACGGATGCCGGGCGGGCCGGCGCGTACGCGCGGCTGGGCCAGGCCTACGGCATCGCCTTTCAGATCGAGGACGACATCTTGGGGACGTGGGGCGACTCGGCCGCTACCGGCAAGCCGTGCGGCGACCTCGCCAAGCGCAAGTGGACTTTCCCGGTCGTCTGGGCGCTGAGCGGGCCGCCGTCGCCGGCGCGCGACACGATCGCCGGCGCGTACGCGCGCGGGATCGAGCTCGACGCGGCGGGCGTCGCGGCGACCGTCGCTGCCCTCGACCGGCTGGGCGCCCGTGACGCGGCGAGCGCCACCGCGCGAGCGGAGCTCGACGCAGCCGACGCGCTCGCGGACGCGGGCGGGATCGATCGCAGCGGCCGGGTACGCGCGTTCTTCCGGCGCGCTGCGCGGCGGACGGCATGAGCGCATCCGCCCGCGCGTCGTTCGCGGCCGGCACGTCGGCCCGCGGCGCCGTCGCGCCGCTTGCGATCATCCTCGGCGCGGGGCTGATCCTGCGGCTGCTCTTCATCAACAGCGAAGGCTTCCATAACGACGTCGCGGCGTTCGAGGCGTGGACGCTCGCGCTGCGCGACAACCCGCCGTGGCAGTTCTACGCGAAGTCGAGCTTCGCGGATTACCCGCCGGGTTATTTCGTCGTGCTGTGGCTGCTCGGCAAGGTGTACGCGCTGGTGGGCGGCGCCAACGACGCGATGCACGGCTGGGCGATCCTGCGCGCGGTGGTCAAGCTGCCGGCAATTGCGATGGATCTGGTCGACGCATGGGTCGTGTACCTCATCGTGCGCCGCTACGCGGCCGAGAAGACGGCACTGATCGCCGCGGCGGCGCTCGCGCTCAACCCGGCGGCGATCTTCGTCTCGGCGTATTGGGGCCAAGTCGACTCCGTGTCGTGGGGCCTCGTGCTCGTGGCGCTGCTGCTCGTGCTGCGCGCGGGCGACGAGCCGGGCAAGACGGTCCCGCGGCTCACGTGGGCGTGGCTCGCGTTCGCATTTTCAATTCTCATCAAGCCGCACGCGGCAACGCTGGGGCTGCTCTTGCTCGCGTACCCGTTCGCAACGGCCGACGCCGCGGTGCGCGCGCGCCGGCTGGCCGGCACCGCCGCCGGCATCGGCGCCGCACTCGCGCTCGCGCTCGTCGTGGGACTGCTGTTCCACCCGAGCGCCGACGTGTTCGGCTGGCTGTTCGGGCGCTACGCGTTCGGCAGCAACGTCTACGCCTACAACTCCGTCAACGCGTTCAACCTGTACGCGCTGCGCCAGCCGTTCTGGCAGCCCGACAACCAGGTGATGGCCCTCTTCGGCGTGCCGCTCGGGACGCTAGGCGTGTGGGGCGTCGTGCTGGTGATCGCGGCGACGGCGCTGATCGTCTGGCGCTATCTCCAGCGGCGCGACGACCGCGCGCTGATCGAAGCCGCGCTCTTGTGCGCGCTCGCGTTCTTCGTGCTCGCGACGCGCATGCACGAGCGCTACCTCTACGGCGCCTTCCTGTTCGCGATGCCGCTCATCGCGTTCGGCCGGTCCGGCGGCTGGTCGGCGTTCGTGCTGTCCGTGACGATGTACCTCAACCTCGCGTACTCGCTGGCGTATCAGGCCGCGATGGAGGCAAAGACGCCCGGCGTCGACGCGACGAACCTCTGGCCGCTCGTGTCGCATCCCGCGGCGCTCGCGAACGTGCTGCTGTTCTTCGCGCTCGGCTATTTGTACTTGGGCCGCGACACCGCGGCCGCCGCCGTTGCCGCGCCGTCGGCATTCGACCGCACGTGGGCGACGGTGAAGGCCAAGGCGCGCGACTGGTTCGACCCGCGCGAAGGCACGGCATGGCTCGACCGCACCGACTGGATCATCCTGTCGGCGCTCTCGCTGGTCGGATTCGCCATCGCGCTCGTCCATCTCGGCGTCCCGGCGGAGAAGTATTTCGACGAAGTGTACTTCCCGCTGTCGGCCGAGCAGTATCTGCACGGTGCGCCGCAGCGCGAGTGGACGCATCCGCCGTTCACGAAGCTCGTGCTCGCCCTTTCCATCATGCTCACCGGCGACAGCCCGTTCGGCTGGCGGTTCCTGAACGTTGCGATCGGTTCCGCCGAGATCGGCTTGGTGTACGCGTTCGCCAAACGCCTCACGTCGTCGACGGCGCTCGCGACGGTCGCGGGCGTGATGCTCGCATTCGACGGCTTCCATCTGTCCGAAGAGCGCATCGGCACGGGCGAGATTACGATCGCGACGCTCGTCGTGGGCGCGCTGTACTGCACGTACCGGTTTTGGCTCGCGTCTCAGGTCCGCGTGATCCCGATTCGCCGCGTCTTCACGCGCGGCTTCTCGCTCACGCTGGCGCTGGGCGTCCCGGTGTCGGCCCTAATCTCGTGGCTCATGAACCTTCAGCCGCCGGGTCACGTCGTCACGGGCTACATCAGCCAGGACATCAACAACACCGCGGGTGCCGACGCGATCTCCTACGCCGTCGCGTTCGCCTACGCGATGGTGGGCGTCTACCTTTTCGCGCGGCTCGTGGTCGTGCCGCGCACGTCGCCCGCGGCCGGGACGAAAGCGACGTATCCTGACGGCAGCGTCGCGCTGCTGCGCGGCGGCAAAGCGGCGTGGACGTCGCCCGAACCGCCAGGCACCGTCGCGCAGATTGCGCGCAAGCCCGACGGCTCGATGACATACGCCGTGCCGTCGAGCCGCTTCGCCTTCAGCCCCGCGGGCACGATCGTCGACGGCACCGCGGAGCTCGTGCGCGCGCGCGACGGCAACCTCTGGTTCATCCTGTTGTGCGGCTGTCTGGGGCTGCTCGTCGCGAGCAAGTGGAACGGGTTTTTCGACGTCGCGGTCGTGGTGACGGTGCTGGTCGCCGTCACGGCGCAGCGACTGTTCCCCGGGCCGGCGGCGTTCGGCAACCCGCGCGGGTTCGATCTGAGCTTGCTGCTGCCGGCCATCGCGTTCGCGTGCGCCACGATCTACGGGTTGACCTACATCCCCACGCTGGTGCGCGACAGCGGCCACACGCTGGCGGACGTGCTCGCGCTGCAGCAGCAGATGTTCTACTATCACCGGCACGTCACGGGGACGCATCCGTACATGTCCGCGTGGTGGCAGTGGCCGATCATGCAGATCCCGATCGTCTACTATTACCATGACTTCCGCGCGAGCTTCCAAGCCGCAAGCCAGACGGCGTGCTGCCTGTCGGAGATCATCGCGCTCCCGAACCCGCTGGTGTTTTTGCTCGGCTTGGTGTCGGTGCCGTACGCGGCGTGGCTCGCGTGGCGCGAGCGCAACAAGGGCTATGCGCTGTTGGCGCTTACGTACGTGTTCCAGTGGGTGCCGTGGATGAGTTCGCCGCGCATGCTGTTCGAGTACCACTTCTTCCCGAACCTCGCGATCATCGTGCTGTGCAACGTGATCCTGTTCGAGCGCGTCCTGCGCCGCTTCACGCACCCCAACCGCGCGCTCGCGCTCTATTCCGCGCTGGTCGTCGGCGTGTTCGCGTTCTTCTATCCGGTGGTGACCGCGGTCCCGATGACGTACGAGCAGTGGTACCTGCGGATGCTCCCGGACAAGCTGGGCATCCCCGACACGAGCTGGATCATGCCGCACCGCGACAACAAACCATGACGTATGGCAGGCGAACGGTTGCTCGTTTTCGGCAGGGACGGCCCGCGAACGCGACGCACGCCTCGCACGCGCTGAATCTTTCTCACCGCACGTAGTCGTCCAGAGATCGGCAGAGCATGTCAGGGCATTCCAAGTGGCACAACATCAAGCTGAAGAAGGGCAAGGTCGACGCGCAGCGCGGCGCGCTCTTCACCAAGCTCAGTAAAGAGATCATCCTGGCGGCGAAGAACGGGTCGCCCGACCCGGCTGCGAACTACCGGCTCAAGATGGCCGTCGACAAGGCCCGCGCCAACAACATGCCGGCCGACAACATCAAGCGCGCGATCGCGCGCGCGGGCGGTGCAGGCGAGAAGGAGATCGAGGAGATTCGCTACGAGGGGTACGGCCCCGCCGGCATCGCCGTCATCATCGACGCCGCCACCGACAACCGCAACCGCACCGCCTCCGAGCTGCGCTTTCTGTTCAGCCGCAACGACGGCGCGCTCGGCGAGACGGGCAGTGTGGGCTGGATGTTCGCGTCGCGCGGCGTCGTCGAAGTGGATTTCGGCAAGCTGTCCGAGGACGAGCTCACCGAGAAGGCGCTGGTCGACGGCGTCGTCGACGTGCGCTTCGGTGAGCCCGGCGACGCCGCCGAGGTCGTCACCGAGATGCAGTCGCTGATGTCGGTGAAGGACGCGCTCGAAGCGCAAGGCCTGCGCGTGCGCTCCGCGCAGCTCGCGATGGAGCCCACGCAGACGTCGCGCCCAGACGGTGCCGACGCGGAGAAAGTGCTGACGTTCCTGGATGCGCTCGAAGAGCACGAGGACGTGCAGCGCGTGTACAGCAACGCCGACTTCGACGAAGCGCAGCTCGAGGCGCTCGCCTGATGCAGCTCGAGGGCGCCGACGCGGCGCCGGTCCGCGAGCGGCGGCGCTTCGCCCCGCTGCTGGACCGCGACTGGCTGCTCGCGCTCGCGCTCGCGTTCGCCGTGGGCGTGTCCGTGTGGTTCGGCCGCGCGATCAAGGAGTTCTTCGCGCCCAGCGCCGCGTCGGTGTTCACCCCGGCGTTCACGGGCCAGACGCAAGTCGACGCGAACGCCGAGTGCGGCCGCTTGCGGCTGCGCTGCGTCGTGATCGCGAGCCAGCCCAGCGACCAGTATCCCAAGGGCGTGGTGATGAACCAGCAGCCCGATGCGGGCGCGCGCGTGCGCGAAGGCCGCCAAGTGTCGCTGATCGTCAGCAGCGGCGTGACGATCTTCCCGATGCCCGACTTGCGCTTCGAGTCGCTGCGCAACGCGGGGCTGGACCTCAACCGCTTCAAGCTGCAGCTCGACAAGACCGCGTACGTCAACAACGACGACGTCCCGCGCGATCACGTGGTGGGCCAGGATCCCGCGCCGCTCGCGAGCGTGCGCCAAGGCTCGAAGGTGACGCTGCAGGTCAGCAAAGGTCCGCCCAGCGGCGTGAAGGTGCAAAACTTCACCGGCATGTCGATCGACGACGCGCGCGCCGCGGCCGCGAAGGCGCGCATCCACATCGGCCAAGTGGTATGGACGCCGTTCGGTCCGGGCGGAGCGCGCCGCGGCGAGATCGTGCGCCAGAGCCCGTCCGCCGGCACGACGATGGACCCGTTCGAGGAAGTGTCGCTGCAAGTCAGTGCGGGGCCGGGCGAGTACGGGTATTTGATCCGCCAGGCACACGTGTCCGCGACCGTGCCCGCGCGCGACGACACCGCGCGCGTGCGCATCGAGGTGCGCGACGACACCGGTGTGTGGAACATGTACGACGGGTTCGCGCAAGGCGGGCAGAAGCTCGACTTTACCATCACCGCGGTCGGCAGCGCCGAGATCGACACCTACATCAACAACGAGCTGCAGAACCAGACCGTGATCGGGCGCGAGCCCGCGCGCTGGATTCCGTCGCCGCAGGATGCGAAAGCCGCGCCCAGCGCCGGGCCGTCGCCGGGGATCAAGAAGCCGTGACGGCGCCGCGGCGCGTGAAGCTCGCGCCGTCGCTGCTGTCGGCCGACTTTGCGGACATCGCGGACCAGATTCGCATGGTCGAGAGCGGCGGTGCCGACGAGTTGCACCTCGATTCGATGGACGGCGTCTTCGTCCCCAATTTGACCTGGGGGATGAAGATCGTCGCGGACTTGCGCAAGCTCACGCGCCTGCCGTTCGACTGTCATCTGATGATCGTCGAGCCCGAGAAGTACGTCGACGCGTTCCGCGCCGCGGGCGCCGACGTCATCACGTTCCACTACGAGGCGACGCCGCACCAGCACCGCCTGCTGCGCCACCTGCGGGAGATCGGCGCGAAGGCGGGGATCGCGATCAACCCCGGGACGCCCGCGACGATGCTCGCCGATTTGGTCGAAGAGGCCGACCGCGTGCTGGTGATGAGCGTGAACCCCGGTTTCGGGGGGCAGTCGTTCATCGAGCGCGCGCTGGTGAAGATCGCCGAGGTGCGCGCGCTGCTCGACGTGCGCAACCCCGCGTGCGAGATCGAGGTCGACGGCGGGATCGGGCTCGAGAACGTGGAGCGCGCGGTGCGGGCGGGCGCGAACGTGCTCGTCGCGGGCAACGCGGTGTTCGGAGCGGACGACCCGCCCGAAGCGCTGCGCGACCTGCGCCGCCGCGCCGACGCCGCGCAGACCGCCGCGCGTTGAGCACCAGCACCGCGCCGCCGCGCGCCGCGATCGCGCCGCTGGCGGCGATCCTGGGGGCCGGCCTCGTCCTGCGGCTGCTGTTCATCAACGGCGAAGGCTTCCACAGCGACATCGCGTCGTTCGAGGCCTGGACGCTGACGCTGCGCGACAACCCGCCGTGGCAGTTCTTCGCGAAGGTGGGCTTCTCTGAGTACCCACCAGGCTATTTCGTGATCCTGTGGCTGGTCGCCAAAATCTACGCGCTGGTGCCGGGCGCCGCCGCGAGCGGCGCGGTGCTGCGCGCGTTCATCAAGCTGCCCGCGATCGCGATGGATCTCGTCAACGCCGGCGTCGTGTACGCGATCGCGCGGCGCTACGCGGCGCAGCGCATCGCATTGTTCGCTGCCGCCGCGCTGGCGCTCAACCCGGTGGCGATCTACGTGTCGGCGTACTGGGGCCAGATCGATTCCGTGTCGTGGGGCTTCGCGCTGATCGCCATGTGGTGCGTGCTGCGCGCGGGCGACGCGCCCAACAAGCTGACGGCTTGGCTGACGTGGGCGTGGGTCGCGTTTGCGTTCTCGGTCCTGATCAAGCCGCACGCGGCGACGCTGGGCCTCCTGTTTTTGGCGTACCCGTTCGCGACCGCCGACCCGGCGCTGCGCGCGCGCCGGCTCGCCGCGACCGCGGTGGGGATTGGCGCGGCGCTCGCGCTCGCGCTCGTCGTCGGGCTGCTGTTCCATCCGAGCGCCGACGTGTTCGGCTGGCTGCTGAAGCGCTATGCATTCGGCAGCGGCATCTACCCGTTCAACTCGGTCAACGCGTTCAACCTCTACGCGCTGCGCCAGCCGTTCTGGCAGCCGGACACGATGAAGCTGTCGATCGTCGGCCTCTACGCCGGCACGCTCGCGGCGTGGGGCGTTGCGCTGGTGCTGGCGGCGACGGCGCTGATCGTCGGGCGCTACCTGCAGCGGCGCGACGACCGCGCGCTGCTCGAAGGCGCGATGCTGTGCGCCCTGGCGTTCTTCGTGCTTGCGACGCGCATGCACGAGCGCTACGTCTACGGCGCGTTCCTTTTTGCCATGCCGCTGATTGCGTTCGGACGCGCGGGCGCGTGGTCCGCCGCCGTGCTCAGCGTCACCACGTATCTGAACCTCGCGTACTCGCTCGCGTACCAGACCGCGATGGAGGCGAAGATCGCGGGGGTCGACGCGACGAACCTCTGGCCCGCGATCACGCACCCCGCGGCGTTCGCGAACGTCGTGCTGTTCTTCTGGCTGGGATATCGTTATCTCGGCGGGAGCGACGTCGTGGAGGGTGCCGCGCCGGGGGAGCCGGCGCAGGCGACTGCGCTCGGCGGCGCGTTCGCGTCGCTGGCCGGGCGCGCGCGCACCTGGTTCGATCCGCGCGAAGGGCTCGTGGGCATGACGCGCCGCGACTGGCTCTTTGCGGGGCTGTTCACGCTGGGCTCGTTCGTGCTGTGCGTGGCATGGGTGAATTTCCCGGCTGAGAAAATCTTCGACGAGATCTACTACGCGCGCGCCGGCGAGGAATATCTGCGCCACGCCGACGTCAGCGGGCTGTGGTCGTGGGAGTTCACGCACCCGCCGCTCTCCAAGCTGCTCATCACGGGCTCGATGCTGGTGTTCGGCGGGCTGCACGGGCTGGGCGACACCGCGCTGGGCTGGCGCTTCGGGAACGTCGTGATCGGCGCGCTGACGGTCGGGCTCGTGTACGTGTTCGCGAAGCGCCTCACCGCCTCGACGCTGTTCGCCGCGCTGGCGGCCGGGATGCTGATGCTCGACGGCTTCCACTACGTGGAGTCGCGCATCGCGACGCCGGAGGTCACGGTCGCGTTCTTCACGCTGCTCACGCTGTACGCGTTCTACCGGCTGTGGGTGGCCGCGCAAATCGCGCACCGCGTGGCGCTGCGCGCGCGTCCCGCCGAGCTCGCGCTCGGCGCGACGATGGCCGCCGGGATCGTCGCCGCGGCGGCAGCATGGTACGTTGCGCCGCTGCTCGGCCCGGCCCATAACGGTATCGATCCCACTCGCGCTGCACAGGGCGTGCTCGCGGTATGGGTGCTCGTGCTGTTCTGGCTGGTGGGACGCCTCATCGTGGCGCCGCGGTTCGGCCGCGTTCGCGAGACGTCGTATGCCGACGGCACGCGCGTGCTCGCCGCGGCCGCCGCGGCGCGTGCCGTCACGCCGGAGGACGAGGAACTGCGGCTGGGCGCGCGCGCAAAACCGCTGCGGCGGCAAGACGGCGACCTGCTGCGCACGATCGACGCGAACGGGACGTTGACCTACGCGACGCCCGTCGCGACCGCGACGTTTCGTCCCGACGGCACGGCGTCCGCGGGCGGCACGCTGCGCGCGCGGGACGCGCGCGTCTGGTGGGTCGTGTTCGTGCTCAGCGCCGGGCTGCTCGCGGACGCGAAGTGGAACGGGCTGTTCGCCATCGGCGCGATCTGGGTGGTCGCCGCGCTGGTGAACGGGCAGCGCTGGCTGCGCCGGCCCGCGCTGTTCGGCAACCCCTTCGGCGCGCCGGCCGATGTGGTGGTCGCCGCCGTCCTCGTGATCGGCGGAATCCTCTACGTGGCGTCGTACGGGCCGTACTTTGCGCTTGGCCACGGCTTCGTCGACGTGGTCGGGATGCAGCAGCAGATGTACTGGTATCATAGCTCGGGCGTCGCCAAAGCGACCCACCCGTACGCCTCGCAGTGGTGGCAGTGGCCGCTGATGGACCGCCCGATCTTGTACTACGCGAATTACACGCACGGCACACCGGGCCACGCCGACTGCTGCGTGTCGACGATCCGCGCGCTGCCGAACCCGATCGTGTGGCTGTTCGGGTTGTTCACGGTGCCCGCGATGGGCTGGCTCGCGTGGCGCGAGCGAAACAAGGGCTACGCGCTGCTGGTCGTGGCGTACCTCTTCATCTGGCTGCCGTGGATCCGCTCGCCGCGCATCGCGTTCGAGTACCACTTCTATCCGAACCTCGCGATCATCGTGCTGGCGAACGCGGTCGTGCTGCAGCGCGTGTGGAACTTCGGGCGCGAGCGCGGCGACGAGCGCGGGCGCTATGTCGTCGCGGCGTATGCGGTTACGGTGGTCGCGGCGTTCGTCTATTTCTTCCCGCTCATCTCGGGCTGGCCGATCACCTGGGACGCGTTCAACGCCCGCATCTGGAACCAGCACTGGATTTGACGTGAGCGACGACGCGCGCGCCGGCGACTCGGAGGACGAGCTCCTCGCGCGGCTGCGCGAGCGGCTGTGCGGTGTCCCGGACGCGCGGCTCGACGTCGGCATCGGCGACGATGCCGCCGTGTGGCAGCCGTCGCGCAACAACCGCAGCGTGATCACCACCGACGCGCTGGTCGAAGGCACGCACTTCACGCGCGCCGCGATGAGCGCCCGCGACGCCGGCCACCGCGCGCTCGCCTCGAACTTGTCCGACGTCGCCGCGATGGGCGCGCGGCCGGTGCTCGCAACGATCGCGCTAGGGTTTCCGCCGGGCACCGATCCGGCGTGGCTGTTGGAGGCGTACGACGGGATCGCCGCGCTCGCCGCGCGCACCCGCTGCGCGGTGGCGGGCGGCGATCTGACGCGCGCACCGGCGATCGTCTTCGCCATCAC
Organism: Vulcanimicrobiota bacterium; assembly: GCA_963792235.1. Taxonomy (GTDB): domain Bacteria; phylum Vulcanimicrobiota; class Vulcanimicrobiia; order Vulcanimicrobiales; family Vulcanimicrobiaceae; genus Vulcanimicrobium. The sequence continues at coordinate 77,307 of CAWBVR010000026.1, read as the reverse complement.
CGTGGTCGGTGAAGTTCGCGCCTCGAACCTCAAGACGCGGGCCGCCGCGCGCGCGGGCGACATCGTCGCGGTGACCGGGCCGCTGGGCGGAAGCCGGGCGGGCTTGGCAGTGGCGGTCGAGCACCCGGAGCTCGCGGCCGAGCCGGCGTTCGCGGACGTGCTGGCGGCCTACCGCACCCCCGAGCCGCGGCTGCGCGAAGGGCGCTGGCTGGGCGCGTCGCGCCACGTGCGGGCGATGATGGACACCTCGGACGGTCTCTCGACCGACCTGGCCCGGCTCTGCGCCGCCTCGGGCACCGGCGCGACGATCGAGTCGGTCCCGGTCCACCCCGGCGCGCGGCGCACGGCGGAACGCACGGGCGACGATCCCGCGCGCTGGGCGCTCGACGGCGGCGAGGACTTCGAGCTGCTGGTCAGCGTGGAGAAGCGTGCCTTCGGCTACCTGGCCACCCGGTTCCGCGCCCACACGGGCCGCGAACTCCTACGCCTAGGAACGATGACGCCCAACCCGGGCCTGCGCCTAGCAGACGGAACGCCCATCACGCCGACCGGCTGGGACCACCTGAAATAAGAATTCCATTGTGCGACTCGGCCGAGGAGAACTTAAAAAATTCATCTTCGGACTCGGCCGCAGGCCGAGGAGGACTTCAGAACGACGTCCAGTCGTTCTGAAGTCTCTGAAGTCTAGGTACCGACGCGCTTGACGCGCTTGCTCCGCAGGCAGTTGGTGCAGACGCGGGCCGTCTTGTGGGTGCCGCGGTCGTCGACCTTGACGGCCTGAAGGTTGGGCAGCCAGCGCCGCTTGGTCTTGTTCATCGCGTGGCTGACGTTGTTCCCGGCCATGGGACCCTTGCCGCACACATCACATCGTTTGGCCATAACAGCGGGAGTGTACCAGAATCCGGCCCTCCGGGACAAGGCCGAATGTCTCCGCGCAAGGCCGCAGGGCGGGGCGCGCTCGTCCAGGAACGCGAGGAGCGCTCCATGGCAGTCACCCATCTCGACGGGCGCGCGTTCGAGAAGTTCCTCGCGGCCGGCACCTACTTCTTGACGGAAGTACCGGGGCGTCCTGAACGATCTCAACGTGTTCCCCGTCCCCGACGGCGATACCGGGTCGAACATGTTCCTGACTGCCAAAGCCGCGCTGTGCGAGGCGCACAAAGTGTGCGACCAGCCGCTCTCGGTGGTGGCCGGCGCTGCCGCGCAGGGCTCGCTGCTGGGCGCGCGCGGGAACAGCGGCGTGATCCTGTCGCAGATGCTGCGCGGCTTCGCGCACAGCGTGCGCCACCGCGACAGCATCGACACCTTCCAGCTCTCGCTGGGGATGCGCGAAGCGGCGGGCGCGGCCCGGGCCGCGCTGACCAAGCCGGTGGAGGGGACGATCCTGTCCGTCGCGACGGCCGCGGCCGACGAGGCCTACCGGCTGGCCGTGCGCGAGCCCGACTTCTACCGGCTCGCCAACGCGGTGCTGCGCGCGGCCAACGACGCGCTGGACCGCACGCCCGAGCAGCTGCCCGCGCTCAAGGAAGCCGGCGTCGTCGACTCGGGCGGCGCGGGGCTGTGCTATTTCCTCGAAGGCGTGCTGCGCTTTCTGCCGCAGGCCGACCGTGCGCACCACGGCGTTTCCGCGCCGGCCCGTGCGGTCCGAGCGTTTTCACCCGCCAGCAGGTCGTCGGCGACAACCGCTGGTGCACCGAGTTCGTGCTGGAGGACGCGACGGTCGAGGCGCACCCGCTGCGCGACGAGCTGGAGCGCCACGGCGACTCGCTGCTGGTGATCGGCGCGGCCCCGACGATCAAGGTGCACATCCACTGCGCCGAGCCCGACACGGTCAAGGCGATCGCCGCCAAGCACGGCACCGTGACGCGCTGGAAGCGCGAGGACATGGCAGAGCAGCACAACCTGCTGGTGGTCGACGCGCCCGGCAAACCGTTCGGGATCGCCGCGGTGGTGCCGGGCGCGGGCTTCGACCGCATCGCGCGCGAGCTGGGCGCCGACGTGACGATCCCCGTCCCGCCCGGCGCGAACCCGTCGGTGCGCGACCTGCTCGTCGGCGTCAACGCGTCGCTCGCGAGCACCGTCTACTTGCTGCCCAACGACCCCAACGTCGCGCTCGCCGCGCGCGAGGTCGGCGCGCTGACCGCGAAGACCGTCATCGTCGTGCCGAGCCCCGACCCCGTCGCGGGGCTGGCGGTGCTGCTGCGGCTGGGCGGCGCCGAGGCGCCGGTCACGGCTCGACGCGCTCGCGCCGGCGCTGGCCGGACGTGCGCAGCGCGTCAGGTGTTCTTCGCGGGCAAGGACGCGAGCGTGGACGGCGTCGCGGTTGCCAAAGGCGCGCCCACGGCCTCGATCGGCAAGCGGCTGCTCACCGCGCCGGCGCTGGGCGACGTGATCGCCGACGCCGCCGCCGCGCTCGGCGCCGCCGACGGCGGGCTCGTGACGCTGTACTACGGCGGCGCGCAGCGCGAGCGCGACGCGCAGAAGTACGCGGCGCGTCATCGGCGAACGTTTCAGCGCGGTGGAGGTCGAATACTATTACGGCGGTCAGCCGAGCGTCGAGTACTGGATCAGCGTTGAGCGCTAACGGCGCAAGTCGCGAAGCTGTCCGGTCATCGCCGTCGATGCGATGGGCGGCGACGACGCGCCCGGCGCGATCGTCGCGGGCGCGCTGCTCGCGCACCGCGACGGGCTGGGCAAGATCGTGCTCGTCGGCGACCGCGCGCGCATCGAGCCGCTGCTGCACGGCGAGACGGCGATCGAGATCGTGCACTCGGCGGGCGAGGTGCCGATGGACGCGAGCGCGTCGCAAGCGGTGCGCAAGTCGGAAGGCACGTCGCTCGGCGACGCGGTCGAGCTGGTGCGCGACGGCCGCGCCGACGCGGTGGTGTCCGCGGGCAACAGCGGCGCGTTTCTCGCGATCGCGCTGATCCGGCTGCGCACGATCCCCGGCATCGCGCGGCCCGCGATCGGCGCGGTGCTGCCCGGCCGGCTACGGCCCCGTCGTGCTGTGCGACGCGGGCGCGAACGTCGACTGCAAGCCGGAGTGGATGATGCAGTTCGGCGTGATGGGCAGCGCGTACGCGCGCGCCGGGCTGGGCATCGCGGAACCCGCGCGTCGCCGTCATCTCGGTCGGCGAAGAGCGCACCAAAGGCAACGCGCAGTCGATGGAAGCTGCCGAGCTGCTCGAGCGCGCGCCGGTGAGGTTCGTCGGCAACATCGAAGGCAAGGACATCTTGCAGGACCACGCCGACGTCGTCGTCGCCGACGGCTTCGTCGGCAACGTGATCCTCAAGACCGCCGAAGGCAGCGCGACGTACTTCCGCGACACGCTGCGCGAGTGCTACGAGAGCGCCGGCATGCTGGGCAAGCTGGGCGCGTTCTTCAGCCGCCCCGTGTTCGCGCAGATTCGCGTGAAGCTCGACTACTCCACGTACGGCGGCGCGCCGCTGCTGGGCGTGCGCGGCAACTGCGTGGTCGCGCACGGCCGCTCGGACGACAACGCGATCCGCAACGCGATCCGCCAGGCCGCGGCGGTTGCCGCCGCCGACCTCGTCGGCTCGATCGGCGCCGTGCTCGCCGCGTGAACGCCCGATCCGGCCGGCTGTCGCCGTCGTCACCGACTCGACGTCCGATCTGCGCACGGGCGACGGGATCGACGTCGTGCCGCTGTTCGTCAACTTCGGCGACACGCGCTTTCGCGACCAGATCGATCTCTCGCGCGACGAGTTCTACCGCAAGCTCGCGAGCCTCAAGGTGCTGCCGACCACCGCGCAGCCGACGCCGGCGATGTTCGAGGACGCGTACCGCCCGCACGTCGAGGCGGGCCGGCCGATCGTGTGCGTCACCGATCATGGCGAGCCTGTCGGGCACGAACAACGCGGCGAACACCGCAGCGAAGTCGTTTCCCGGCGCGGAGATCCACGTCGTCGACAGCGAGACGGTCGCCGGCGGCCTCGCGCTGCAGGCGCAGCACGCGCGCGACATCGCGCGCGACGGCGGCGGCGTGCAGGCGATCCTGAGCGCGCTCGCGCGCGACCGTGAGGTGCTGCGTGGCTTCGTGACGGTGCCCGACCTCTCGCACGCGGTGCGCACCGGGCGCGTGTCGCGCACCCAAGCGTTCGTCGGATCGCTCGTGAAGATCGTGCCCGGTGCTGCGCATCGACTCGGGCAAGATTCAAGAGCACGCGCGCGTGCGGACGTACGCGCGCGCGCTCGACACGTGCGTCGACGCCGCAGCAGCCGAAGCGAACAAAGCCGACGGCGCGCGCATCTGCGTGATCCACTCGCACGCCGCCGACGAAGCGGCGCGCGTCGTGACCAAGCTGCGCGAGAAGATCACGACGCACTCCCGCCGCCTTCGAGCAGCTCGAAGCGGGCCCGGTGATCGGCACCCACGCAGGCCAAGGCGCGATCGGGATCTTCGTCATCCCCGGATGACCACGCCGCTGGTTCCATGCTGTTCTTGGCGGCCGCTCGCATTTCGCGTGTGCCGTGCTCGTAGCGGAGCGCGTCGCGCGACTGGTCGACGTGCACCATCGCTGATTCCGCCGGCGTCTACGTCCACTTGCCGTTCTGCCCGTACATCTGCCCGTACTGCGACTTTGCGAAGTGGGCGTGGGACGATGCGCGCGCCGCGCGCTATCTCGCCGCGCTGCGCGCCGAGCTCGCGCGCGCGCCCGGCGTTCGCGCGCGCACGCTGTTCTTCGGCGGCGGCACGCCGACCACGTATGCGCCCGACGCGATCGCCGCGCTGATCGGCGACGTGCGCGCGCGCTTCGCGCTACCGCACGACGCCGAGGTCACGACCGAAGCGAATCCCGATCCGTCGCTCGCCGGACGGCTCGACGGTTTGCACGATGCGGGCGTGAACCGGCTTTCGATCGGCGTGCAGTCGTTCGAGCCGCGCGAGCTGCGCGTGCTCGGCCGCCGCCACACCGCGGCCGACGTCGCGAACGCCGTGCGCGCCGCGCGCGACGGCGGGCTTCGCGCAACCTTTCGGTCGACCTGATCTTCGGCGTGCCCGGGCAGACCGAGGAGAGCTGGGCGGCGTCGCTCGACGCCGCGGTTGCGCTGGAGGTCGAGCACGTCTCGTGCTACGGGCTCACCATCGAGGAGGGGACGCCGTACGCGACGTGGTTCGCGCGCGATCCGAGCGCGTTCGCCGACGACTCGCTCGAAGCGCGCATGTACGCGATCGCGATCGACCGCCTGCGCGTCGCGGGCTTCGAGCACTACGAGATCTCGAACTGGGCCAAGCCCGGCTTTCGCTCCCAGCACAACGCGATCTACTGGGCCAATGATCCGTACCTCGGCCTCGGCGTCGGCGCCGCATCCTACCTCGGCGGCGTCCGCTCGACCCACACGCGCGACCTCGACGCGTACTGCGAGGCGGCGCTCGCCGGAACGCCGATCCCCGGCGAGAGCGAGCGGCTCGAAGGCGCCAAGCGCGCGGGCGAGGCGATCATGCTCGCGCTGCGCACCGCCGAAGGAGTCGACCTGCCGGCGTTCCGCGAACGGTACGGCATCGATGTGCACCAACGATACCGGAACGTGGTCGACGACCTCGTCGCGGCGGGCGTCCTCGCCGCGGATCCCGCGCGCTTGCGCCTCACCGAACGCGGCCGGTTCGTAGCCAACGATGTCTGTGGTGCGTTCCTCGCCGACTGAGCCCGGGCGCGGCGTCGCGACGGCGCTCCTGCGCCTCGTCTTCGCCGTGATCTTCGGCGTCACGGGCTTCCTGCTCGGGCGCGAAGCGTACGTTCACCTCATCTCGCTGCACGTCGCGAGCCAGTTCTGGCAGCTCGCGTTCCTGGTCGGTCGCGCCGATCGTCGGCGCGCGTCGTCGGCGTCGCTGATCGCGCCCGGCGGCGCAGCTGCTGTTCGAGACCGCAGCTCCACCAAGTCGAGCGCGCGATGGACCGGCTGGCGCCGGGCGAGCTGGTCGGCGGCGCGATCGGCCTCGTCACCGGGCCTCGTCGTCGCGTTCCTGATCAAGAGCATCCTGTTCGAGTTCGTCGCGTTCGCCGGGCCGACGGGCGGCTACATCGCGATCGCGCTGTACCTCGTCGTGTCGATCTTCGCGGCGTTTCTGGGCGCGCGCGTCGGCGCGAAGCAGCGCGTGACGATCGGCCGGCTCGCGACGCCGTCGAGCGCGGCGGCGGCGGCGGCGAGCCCAAGGTGCTCGACACGTCGGTGATCATCGACGGGCGCGTGCTCGACATCGTGCGCAGCGGGTTTCTCGACGGACCGCTGCTGCTGCCGCGCTTCGTGCTGCGCGAGCTGCAGCTCATCGCCGACAGCGCCGACCCGCTCAAGCGCACGCGCGGGCGGCGCGGCCTCGAGCTGCTCTCGACGCTGCAGGAGACGGTGCCGATCGAGATCGTCGAGCGCGATCCCGAGGACATCGCGCAGGTCGATGCCAAGCTGGTCCGCCTGGCGCAGGAGCGCGGCGCGAAGCTCGTCACCAACGACTACAATCTCAACCGCGTCGCGCAGGTCGAGGGGGTTTCCGTTCTCAACATCAACGAGCTCGCCAACGCGCTCAAGCCGGTGCTGCTGCCCGGCGACGAGCTGCGCGTGAACGTCATTCGCGAAGGCCGCGAGACGCACCAAGGCGTCGGCTACCTCGACGACGGCACGATGATCGTGATCGAGAACGGCCGCCGCCTGATCGGCGAAACGGTGGACGTCGCGGTGACGAGCGCGCTGCAAACGAACGCCGGCCGCATGATCTTCGCCCGCCCGAAAGTGCGCTCGTGATCTGGGGCGCCGTCATCGTCGCGGCCGGGCACGGCACGCGGTTCGGCGGTCCCAAGCAGCTCGTCGATCTCGGCGGGAAGCCGATGATCGCGTGGTCGATCGAGGCGTTCGCGGCGATGCCGGAGATCGCGGAGCTCGTGATCGTCACCGAGCCGGAGTTCATCGAGGCGGTGGAGTCGCTCGCGCACGCGCGCGTGAAGGACGCGACGGTCATCGTCGTGCGCGGCGGACCCGACCGCCAGGCCAGCGTGCGGCACGGGCTCGACGCGCTCTCCGACGACGTCGCGGCGGTGCTCGTCCACGACGGCGCGCGCCCGCTCGTGCGCACGTCCGACGTGCGCAACGGCATGCGCCCGGTGCGCCCCGGCACCGCGTCGCTGCTCGCCGCGCCGGTCGTCGACACGATCAAGGTGGTCGACGCGACGGGCAAGGTGACGCGCACGCTCGACCGCGGCGAGCTGTGGTCGGCGCAGACGCCGCAGTTCGCGACGCTGCGCGACCTGCGCCGCGCGCACGCCGAAGCCGTGCGCCACGGCCAGCCGCCCGCGACCGACGACGCGGCGCTGCTCGAGCGCGCGGGCCTGGACGTCGTCGTGGTGGAGGGCGCGCCGGACAACTTCAAGGTGACGCTGCCGGGCGATCTCGCGCGCGCCGAAGCGCTGCTGCGCGAGCGCGGCCCGCAAGGGACGCGCCGAAGAAGAGGTGCTGCTCGTCGAGTGCTACGTCGAGCCGCGCGCGGTCGACGCGGTGCTGCTCGAGCTCGAAGCGCGCGACGCGCGCGTCGACGAGATCGACCGCGATCTGCCCAGCGCGACGATCATCCGCGCGTACGCGACCAACGGCGCGCTGCGCGGCTTCGGCACGCGCCTCAACGCGCTGGCCGGCGCGGACGCGCTGTACACGGCGCACCTCTCGCACCACGCGCCGCGCAACGCCGCTGCGCTGGACCGCGAGCACTGATGGCGCACCTGCCGCACTTTCGCGTCGGGCACGGGTTCGACGCGCACCGGCTCGTCGAGGGCCGGCCGTTCGTCCTGGGCGGCGTGCGGATTCCGCACGAGAGCGGTCCGCTCGGGCACAGCGATGCGGACGCTCTCGTGCACGCCATCAGCGACGCACTTCTCGGGGCTTGCGCGCTGGGCGACCTGGGGGCGCACTTCCCTGATGACGACCCCCAGTGGAAGGATGCCGACTCGCTGCGGCTGCTGGCGGCGTGCCACGAGCTGTCGGTGCGCCACGGCTGGACGATCGCGAACGTCGATGCGACGGTCGTCGTCCAGGCGCCGCGGCTGTCAGCCTACGTTCCGCTGATGCGCGACGCGATCGCGGACGTGCTCGGGCTGGACGTCGCCCGAATCAGCGTGAAGGCGAAGACGAGCGAGGGGATGGGCTACACCGGTGACGGGACGGGGATCGCGGCGTACGCGGTCGTGCTCGTCGAAAGCCTCGAACGGCGCGAACCAGATCACAGCGCTTTCACCTGAAGGTCCTCGCTGCGGAGCTCGCCGGCCCGCGCGTCTTCGCGCAGGCGGCGGCGGGCGGTCAGCTCGTCGTCCCACACCCCGGCGGCCGCGCACTCGGCGGCGACGGAGGAGAGCTCGGCCAGCATGCGGAGCGCGCCGGCGACGCGTCGCGATTCGGGCGTAGCGTTCATGTGCCTAGGCTACCGGAGCCGCGGCGCGCGGCTCTATCCGTGACGGTACCGAGCTTGGCGGGCCGCGGTACGGAGATTACGGAGCGGCGGTCCCCGGTCTCGTCGAGGAGCCGCGCCAGGGCCGTGCGGTTCGAGACGCCGAGCTTGCGATAGATCGCCGCGATGTGCGTCTCGACGGTGCGGTCGGAGATCACCAGCGTGTCCGCGATGGCGCGCGTGGCGTGGCCGGCCGACCACCAGCGCCGGCGATCTCGCGCTCGCGCGCGGTGAGGGTCGACTCGCCACGCCGGCGCGGCGCGGCGATCGCCGGTCTCGGTGAGCCGCCGGACCTCGCCGAGCGCGCCGATCTCGCGGAAGAGCGCGACGGCTTCGGCGGTGCGGCCCGCGAGCTCGAGCGCGAACGCCTCCTCGACCCGCCAGCCGGCGGTGCGAAACGCGTCGACCGCGGTCTCCGCGAGCGCGACGGCCTCGTCGCGGCGGCGGCGGCGCAGCGCCTCGCGCGCGTCGGCCAGCGCGAGAAACCCGCGCGCCGGCAACGCCCCGTCGCGCGCGGCGACGACCGCGCAGCGCGTCGCGCGCGACGGCGCGCGCGGACATCGGGCTCGCCGCAGCGGCTCGCCGCGTCGTGCAGCCAGTACGGCGGGTACGCCTGCGGCGCGACGGTGAGCGCGTCGCGCGACGAGCGGCGGCGGCTTCGGCGGTGCGGCCCGCTCCGCAGCAGCTCGTGCGCGAGCGCGCCGGCGAGCATGCCGCGGCTCGTGGTGTCCGGTCGACGCGATCGTGGCGCGCAGGCGCGCGAGCGCCTGCTCGCGCGCGGCGTCGGCCTGCGCGCCGCTCAGCGTCGACCGCGCGCAGGTTCGTGGCGAGCGCGCAGTCGATGACCGTGCCGACGTCGTGCCGGATCGCGTCGACGTCGGCCTGATGGCGCGTCGGCAGCCGCGGCGTCGCCGGCGAGGAGCGCGCACAGCGCCGCGTTCTGCGAGAGCCACGCGACGAAGCGCAGGTTCTTCGTCGCGCGCGCGACCTGCGAGTCCTTCGTCGTAGAGCCGGCGGGCGTCGCGCGATCGTGACCGTACGTGAGCTCGACGTTCGCGTGGTTGTTCAGCGCGCGCACCAGCACGTCGAAATCCGATTGCTCGCGCGCGCTGCGCTGCGCTTCGGCGAACCGTTCGCGCGCCTCGCCCGCGCGGCCCAGCAACCCCAAGCACGACGCATAGTTGCCGGCAAAGCGCGGCGCCGACGCCTCTGCCGGCGCGCGCGGCGAGCGCGTCGGCGCGCTGAAGGTGCACGAGCGCTTCCTCGGCGCGCCCGCGCGCGGTGAGCAACCCGGCGGTCATCGTCTCGGCATCGAAGCGCATCGCCGAGTCCTCGTGCTCGAGCCGCTTCACCACGGCGAGCGCCTCGCGCAAGCCGTCGTCGTAGCGGCCCTGATCGAACAAGAGATACGCCTTGCGCAGAGCGCGAGCCGGTTCGCGTCGGGATCGCCGTCGAGCGCCTCGATCGCGAGCGCGAGGCGGTCGACCGCGCTGGCGACGTCGCCGGTGGCGTACAGCGATTCAGCGGCCTTCTCCGCCAGCAGCGCGCGCTGCTCGCAGATCGGTTGCGATGTCGCACGCGCGCACGTAGTGGCGCGCCGCGTCGGCGTACGCGAACAGCGCGACGGCGTGGTCGCCGGCGCGCTCGTTCCAGCCGATCGCGTGCTCGACGTCGTGCGCGCGCCACGCATGCTCGGCGATCGCCGTCACGTCGAGCGGCTCCTCGTTCGCGAGCGCTTCGGCGACGTGTGCGTGAAGCGTGCGCGCTTCGGCGCGCAGCAGCTCGGAGTACACCGCTTCGCGCGTGAGCGCATGCCGGAACGCGAACGCATCGCCGCGGTCGTCGTCGGCGCTCTTCGACGACGAGCTGCAGGTCGCGCGCGCGCCGCAGCGCGGCGAACACCGCGACCGGCGCAACGCCGGTCAAGCGCGCGACGAACTGCGCGGAGAAGCGGCGGCCCGAGCACGGCCGCTTGCAGCAGCACGTCGCGGTCGCGTTCCGGCGAGCGATGCGAACCGTTCGCGCACCGTAACGCGGATGCTCGCCGGGCACCATGACGGCGACTGCCGTCGCGGTCGCTGCGCTCGAGCGCGCCGCGCAGCAGCTCCTCGGCGAACAGCGGCCGTCCGTCGGCGAGCTCGCGGATGCGTTCGAGCGCGGCCGCCGGAAGCGTGCGGTCGACGTCGGCGAGCGCGGCGCGCGAGCAGCTGGTCGATCTCGGCGTCGCCGAGCGGCTCCAGCGCGATCGTGTCCTCAGCTTCGCGTTCGAGCGCGCCGAGCACGCGCACGCGCTCCGCTTCCGTGTCGCCTTCGTCGACGCGATACGTCGCAAGAAACGTCACCGGCTCGTCCGCGAGCCGTCGCGCGAGGAAGCGCAGCAGATCGATCGTACCGCCGTCGGCCCAGTGCAGAGTCCTCGAGCACGACGAGCAGGCCGGTGCTGCTCCGCGCGCGCGATCTGCGCGAACGTCGCGGCGACCGACGCGAAGCGGCGCGACTTCTCGTCGCCGTCGCCGGCGCTTTCGCCCGACGCGACGTTCCATGCCGGCGCTCGGCGCCGAGCGATGTCGAGCGCTTCGACGATCGCCGCATACGGCGCGTTTGCGTACTCGCGCACCGCCGTGACGACCGTGCGCACCTCCGCGCGCGCGACCGCGACGAACTCGGCGACCAGGCGGCTCTTGCCGACGCCGGCTTCGCCGCGGACGCACGATGAGCGCGGAGCGGCGCGCGCCGTCCACGCGCGCGCGCTGCGCGAGGTGCGCCAGCTCGCGGGCACGACCGACGAGCTCCCTGCAGAACACCCCCGACGAGATCACGGTGCGCGCTTTCGACGGCGTTGCCGCGGACGCATGGTTCCGCGTCGAACAACACGAACGCGACGGCATGCCTCTTGAACTGCTCGAACGCGACCAAGTCTTGGCGGTCGTCATGCCCGGCAAGCCCGGCGGCCCGGCGGCGACGAAATCGCGCCCGAAGAAGAGTCCGAAGAAGAAGAAGAATCCGAAGGCGAACCGTCCTGAGATGACCCGCGGCGGAGGAACGCTGCGCCGCGGGACATGATCACGAGGCGGATGGACCGCCTCGACAGCCGACCGCTCCGCGTGCGCTTCGCCCCGTCGACGACGGGCAAGCTGCATGTCGGAGCGGCGCGGACCGCCGTTGTTCAACTGGCTGCTTGCGCGCTCGACGCGCGGTGCGTTCGTGCTGCGCCTCGACGACGCCGGCGGCGAAGACGCGCCCGCGGACGAGGACGCGCATTGCTGCGCGACCTGCGCTGGCTCGGCCTCGACTGGGACGAGGGCCCCGACATGGGCGGACCGGGCGCGCCGTACCGGCGGTCGGAGCGCGGCGCGCTCTACGACGAGCACGTCGGCCGGCTGCTGACCGGCGGCGCGGCGTACGAGCGCGACGGCGCCGTGTGGTTCCGCGTGCCGCCCGGCACGACGGTCGTGCACGACCTCGTCAAGGGCGACGTCGCGTTCGATCACGACGCGATCGCCGATTTCGTCGTGCGCAAATCGAATTGTACGACAACGTACGATCTCGCCACGGCCGTCGACGACGCCGCGATGCACATCGACTGGTGCTGCGCGGCGACGAGCATCTCGACGACGCGCCGCGCCAGATGCTGATCGCGCGCGCGCTCGGCTTCGCGCCGCCGCGCTACGCGCACGCCGGGCTGGTGGTCGGTGCAGACCGGCACAAGCTCTCGAGCGCCGGCGAGCCCATCACCATCGAAGCGCTGCGCCGCGCAGGGTTTCTGCCCGAGCCCGTGGTCGAGCACCTGGCGTTGCTGGGCTGGTCGGCGCCGGACGGCCGCGAGACGTTCGCGCTGCGCGATTTGATCGGCGTGTTCTCGCTGGACCGCGTCGGGCACTCGCCCTCCGTGTTCGACCTCGACCGGCTGCGCGCGTTCAACGCGCGCGCGCTGCGCGCGCTCCCGCGCGAGCGCTACCGCGCGCTGCTGGTGGAGGTGATGCAGCGCCATGCCTTGCTGGAGCAGCCGGTGCCCGACGCGGCGCAGCGCTGGATCGACACGTTCATCGACGCGTACGGCGACGAAGTGCACACGCTCGGCGACGCGCTTCAAGCGATCGCGGCGCTGCGCGAGGAGGCGGTGACGATCCCCGCGCTCGAGCTCGAACGGCTGCGCAACCGCCACGTGCTGTTCTTCCTCGACGCGGTCGCGCAGTACGTCGACGCGCAGCCGGAGCTGCGCGGGCTGCCGCTCGGGGACGACCTGCCGGTGATCGCGAGCGAGTTCGGGATCGCGCGCAAAGACGCGTTCGAAGCGGTCCGCATGGCGCTCACGGGGTCGCACGACGGGCCGCCGCTGGTGTTGCTGTTCCCGCTGCTCGGGCACGACCGCATCATGATCCGCATCGGCGCGGTCAGCTCGCACATCCTCCACGGGCGCGGGCTCGAACCGATCAAGTACGGTCCGGGCGGCGTGCCGTTCGAGACGATTCAGCCGGCGCCGCCTGAATCCGCGCGAGGCGTCGGCGATCCGCAGGAGTCGTGAGAGCTCGAACCATGCATTCGACCCGACGCAAGGTTCTGCGCACCGCAAGCAGGTTTAAGCGCACGCAACGCACTATCATGATCGTCAGTTCCCGCGTTAGGGCCTTTTTTTATTCCGGAGGTTTCATGTCCACGGTTGACATCGAGGCGTCATCATGATGAGCGCGCGCGCCGTCGCGTCGTGCTCGGCGTTGCTGATCGCCGCGATCGGTCTCGCCGCTTGCAGCGGCGGAGGCGGCAGCACCACCCTAGCCCCGCAACCGGCTGCGACGACAACGCCGATCTCCGGAGCCAGCGGAACGCTCACCTTGACGATTCCGCGCAACCCCAACGCGGTTCGGCGCGGCCCCCAATACGTTTCCCCGAACTCGGTATCGCTGCGGACGACCGTGAAGACGGTCGACGGTCAGCCGCCGACATCGGCGCAGGCACCGCAGAACCCATCCACGACCGTGCTGTCAACCGGTACGGGCGGCAACTGCACGGTCGGCCCGAACGGCGAGACGTGCACGGTCGCGATCCCGACGCCCTCGGGGACCGTGGTGTATCAATTCGATCTGCTCGACGTGAGCGGCCATGTGCTCGCGACGAACACGGTGACGCTCCAGATCGCCGCGGGCTCGAACCCAAGCGTGCAGGCGCAGCTGGACGGGGTCGTCGCAACGGTGACCGTCACCGCACCGAACCTGCAGCCCGGAACGTCGTTCTCGGGGCCGGTCACCGTGAATGCGTACGACGCCAGCGGCGCGCTGATCTTCGGCTCGGCGCCGTTCGCAAACCCGTTCACGCTGACGGACACCGACGGCTCGAGCCACACGAGCCTCACCGACGGCGGTACGACCGGCAAGACGATCACGGATGGCGGCCCCAACGATGTTGTGATCCTGAACTACGACGGCACGTACGTTCCTTCGTTCACCATCACGGCGACGGTCAACGGGCAGACCACCACGTCCGGCACGGTCACCGTGCTGAACGCGCCCGTTACCGCGACTCCGAACACGCTGACGTTCGTAAGCAGCGCGGGGCCCTCGCAGAACTTCACTGCCTCCCAACCGGGCTATAACGGTACGTTCAGTGCAACGTCCGCTGACGCGACCATTGCGACGGTCAGCCCCACGTCCGGCAGCGGAACGTTCACGGTGACGCCGCACGCGGCCGGTTCGATTACGATAACCGTTACGGGCGGCGGCGGCCTGACCACGACGGTCACCGTCAACGTGCAAGGCGTGCCGATCATCGTCTCTTCCAAGAACCGCCACGCGCGCTAGGAGCCATCGCACCGTGAAACGCTCGAACGACACCACGCCGAACATGGCGGTCGCGCTGATCCCGCTGGGCGCGCTTGCCGTGGTCGCCGGCTGCGCCGGCGGCGGCCATTCCTCGCCGACCCCGCCGCAACCGCCGGCAAACACGCCCGATTTGACAAAGCACGCGACGACCACGGCGATGCTGACCATCGCGATCCCCGCGCGCGGACCGCAGGTGAATTCAGCGGTCAAGCGCGCGCCGCGGTACATCTCGCAGGGCAGCGCCGCGATCGGCGTCTCCGTTGGCACCACCGGCCAGCCCGCTCCCGTCGAGACCGTGTTTCCGCTGCCCACCCCCGCGCCGCAAGCTACCAGCACGACGCTGCCCGTGACCGCGCCGATCGGAAACGACACCGTCGCGGTCAACGTGTACGACGCGATGCCGACGCCCACGACCACGCCCAACGTGCTGTCGAAGGGCACCACGACGGCGACGATCAGCCAAGGCTCGACGCAGCTCGCGGTGCAGGCGCTGGGCGTCGCTGCGGGCGTGAAGCTCGCCAGCGGCGGCGCATCGACGTGGACCGTGTTCCAGAATCAAAGCAACCCGCAGACGGCGACGGTCACGGCGACGCCGATCGATGCGGACGGATACGCGATCACCGGCAACCTGGCGAGTCCGGTTCCGCTGACGGCGCCGGCGGGCGTGTCGCTCAATCCGTCCACGCTCACCGCCCCCGGGCAGGTCACCGCGACGTACGCCGGGTCGCAGATGAGCCCGGGTGGTACGATCACCGCCGGCCTTCCGCTCGACGCGGCGTCAGGCTCGACCGACAATCTCACGGTCGCGGGGACCCAATACGTTTTCATCGCGACGGAAGCGCCCGGCGGGGGGAGCGGGACGATGAGCGCGATCGACCCCGTCAAGGTCGCACTCGTTAGCTCGCAGGCGCTGCCCGGAATCACCGATCCGTACCCGATGGCGGCCATTGCCGGCTGTGCGGCCGGCGAGCACGTCGTCGTCGCGTCGCTCAAGGCGAGCGCCACCGTGGCGGACGTGTACTATGCGTCGACCTCGACATCGGCGCCAACGCAATCGAACCCGAGCACGATCCACGCCCGCGCCTACACCAACGGACCAGCGAGCCCCAACTACTTCGCGAGCGATGCGAACTGCGGTCTCTACTCAGCGGCGGATGCGGCGCTCACGCGGTACAGCGGATTCGGCTCGGGCATCACCGCGACGCCCCTTTCGGCGCCGGGCTGGACGGCGAACAGCTCGCTGGCGGTGCAGGGCAGCACTCTCTACGGGATCACCGTGACGAACAGCGGTTCTGCTCCACCGACGAGCACGGGAACGCTGCAAAGCGTCCCCGTCAGCGGCGGCGCAGTGCAAACGCTGGGCCCGGTGTTCAGCGCAGCGTTCACCGCCGACTTCGGGATGGTCGTCGGCGGTGTGAACGTGTACGACCTCAACACGAACTGCGCCAACGCGTTTCTCACGAAGATTCCGAGCTTGACCTCGACGAGCACGCCCGGCAGCGATTTCGCGGTCGCGCCCAACGGCACGGTGTATCTGTTCAGCGGCTCGACGACCTCGCCATCGGCCGTGCGCCGTGCCGCGTTCGCGCGTTATGCTGCCGAACATCGTGTCGCCGCGTCGACGACGCGCCAGCCGCTCAGGGCCATTGGGACGCCCCCGCCGAGTCCGCCACCGACGGTAATCATCAGCGGCGCAGCGGGCGCGGTCAGCGCGGACGGGCGGTTCCTCGTGGTTGGAGCCAGCGGCGCGACCTCCTCGACGGCGCAAGTCTACGCGATCCCGTCCACGCCGGGCGCATCACCTCTCCCGTTGGGCACCCCAATCCCGCTCGGCGCGCAAGCCGTCGTGCGGAAAATGGCCTTCCCGCACTGAACACGCTCACCGTTCGTCCGCGCGACGTCGACGCGACGCTCGCGCGGGCGATCGCGTTGCGCGCGGCGGGCGAGCGTTTCGTGCTGCGCCTCGCGATCACCGACGTGCGGCTCGTCGGATTTCAGCGCGCCGCGGAAGCGGCGTACGCAATGCCGCCTGCCGAGCGCGACGCCGCGTTCATACAGCTGCGCCGCCTCGAGGGCCTGCGCGACGAGCACGGCGAGCGCATCCGTCGCCTGGAGGCCGACCTCGTGCGCGCGCGCGGATATGCCGCGCTCGCGGCCCTGGCGGAGACCACCGCGGTGACCGCCGACATCAAACGGCTGTACGTCGCGACGGCGGCCTTGGATCCCGTCGCGCCGCGCGACATTGCGACCGAGCTCGATGCGCCCGAACCGTCGGCGACCGTTCCCGTCTCCGTCGAACGTGCGAACGTGCGCGACGCCGTCGTCATTTGGTGCGGCGAGCAGCACGTTCGCGCTGCTGCGCTCATCGTGCATGCGCTCGCGGGACTCGGGTTGCCCGTGATCGTCGTCGCGAACGAAGCGATCGCCGGCGCCGAAGCGCACGCAACGTTCGCGCCGGTTGCGGACGGTCCGGCGGCGCTGGCGCGTGCGCGCGTCGTCATCCCAGCGCACAACGACGAGCCCAGCGACGCCATCGCGCTCGCGCGGCTTGGCTTCCCGTTAGCGATACCGTCGTCGAGTGGCGCGGCCGAGTATCTGCGCCACGCGCCGATGTACCGCGCCTGGGTGGAACGCGATGTGGTACCCGCGGTCCTCGCGGCACTCGCGGCGCCGACGACGGAGACCATGGTCGCGTGCGCGCCGCTCGAGGACCCGCCGGTGCCTCGCGCGCACGGACCCCGTGTCGCCGTACGCCTGCGCGTCGAGCTCGGCACCCCGCCCTTGGCGCGAACGACCGATGCGATCGCGCGCCAAACGTACGCGGACGTCGTGCGCCCGGGTGAACGGGACGACGCGCTGTATGAAGTCATGGTGCCAAATGGCGCACGCATCTTTCCGGACCACGTGGCCCGCCTTGTCGACGTCGCCGAGCGATCCGGTGCGGCGCGCGTGCTAGCGCCGGCGCTCGTCGCACGCGAGGGCGGCGGATACGCGGTGGACCTTGACGGTTTCGCGCTCACGCGCCGCGGTCCGGCGCGGGCGCCGATCGCGCGCGTCCCCGTCGCGACGGGGATTGCGGGATGAGCGACGCCGTCGTTATTTCCACCGATTTCGATACGCTTGCCGAAGCGCTCGATCGCGGTGCGCGGCTGCGCCGCGCGGGCGCGGCGTTCGACGTTGCGCTGCGCTTTCCGAACGACCGCGCGACGATCGCCAACCTGGCCGCGCGTGACGTGGTCGCCGCCGAGCACGATCCCGCCCGGCGTGCCGCGGCGCTCGACGCGCTCGGCGCGCACGACGCGCGGCTCGGCCCGTCCATGCTCGAGGACCTTTCCACCGTAGCCCGCGCGCAGCGAGAAGCCGCCCGTGATCTGCACGCGATCGCGCGCACGTTTCGCGTCACGACGGCGGCGGAGTCGCGCCGGCTCGTGCTGGGGCTCGACATGCCGTTGCGCCGGTCGTTCGCGATGCCCTCGGACTCGCTCGTCCCGGGTCCGGCCGAGCCCTTCACGGGTGGCGATCGCATCGTGCTGTGGGCACCGTTGAAGCGCACCGACGAAATGCTGCTCGCGCTCGCGGGCGCGTGCGCCGACGGTGCGCCGGTCGACGTGGTGTGCGCGGGCGGCGAGCGCTTCGGCTACGACGTTACGCTCATCCCGGTCGCGGATGCCGCCGCCACGCTCGCGCGCGCGGCGGTTGTCGTGACCGTCGACAGCGACGACGCAGGGCCCCCACTCGCGCTTGCGGCGTGGCAGCGCCCGCTGTGCGTCCCATCCACGAGCGGCGCGGACTTCTGGCTGCGCGGACTAGCGACGTACCGTCCCTGGAGCCGAATCGATCTCGCGCGCGCCGTCGCGATCGCGCGAGCGCTGCCGCCGCCGAGGAACGCGCGACCGGCCGTAGGCAGCGAGCCCGCCGCAGACGAAGTCGCGAGCGGCGTCCCCGTGCGCATCGTCGTGCGCGCCGACGATGGCGTGCCGTGCGCGGTCACAGCCGATGCCCTTGCGCGCTTGCGCTACGCGCCGTTCGAGGTTACGGTCGTGCGCGGTGACGACGACGCGGCAGCCGCGGCGCGCGCCGGCGGCGCCACCTACGTGCTGCGGCTCGACGACGGTGATGCGCCCTACCCCGAGGCGCTCGGGCGGCTGGTCGCCGCGCTGGAGCGCAGCGGGGCGGACGCCGCGCGCGGCGATGCTCTCGTGACGTACGTGGTGGACGCGCCCGGCGTCCCCCACGTCCTCGGCTACGCGGCGGTCGGCCCGCACGCGCCCGACGAGGACGCGCGCGACGAGCTTCCGCTGCGCACGCTGGTGCGCCGCGCGCACCTCCTTGGGGGCGACGCGCAGCGTGCGCTGACCGTGCGCGTGGACGGCGCGGTCGGCGCGGCACATCGCTACCTCGACGGACGCGCCCCGTTCCTGCGGTCCGGCCCGGCCCGCCCAACGCGCACGCCCGCCGTGCGGCTCGTTCCGCCCCGCCCGCTCGCGCTTGCGTGACGACCGTCGCCGGGCTGCCCGCGTCGGAACGCCCGGTGCGAGCAACCGGCCGCGGCGACCTTGTGTCGTAAGAGCGTCGTGCCGCCAAAGCCGTTCGAGACGTTCCTTGCCGACCTCCGGGCGCCGGTCGAACGCGATCCGGCCGCCCACGGCTATCTCGACGTGCTGCTGTCCTATCCCGGCTTGCGCGCGATCGTCGCGCACCGGCTGATCCACGCATTGTACAAAGCAAAGGTGCCGCTGCTGCCGCGCTTTTTGGGCTCGTTGTCGCGCTTCTTCACGGGCATCGAGATCGACCCCGGCGCGACGATCGGCAAGGGCGTGTTCATCGACCACGGCATGGGCGTCGTGATCGGCGCGACCGCTGAGGTCGGCGACGGCTGCACGATCTATCAGGGCGTCACGCTCGGCGGCACGTCGCTGCAGAAGGTGAAGCGCCATCCCACGCTCGGACGCGACGTCACGGTCGGCTCGGGCGCCGCCGTCATCGGCGCGATTTCCATCGGCGACGGCGCGAAGATCGGCGCGAACTCGGTCGTCGTCAAGGACATCCCGCCCAACGCGACGGTGGTCGGCATCCCCGGCCGCGTCGTGCTGATCGACGGCAAGCCCGTCAACGCGGCGGCGGACTCGCGCCCGCGGGTAAACATGCCGGACCCCAACGCACCCCTCATCGCGCACCTCTCCGAGCGCATCGCCGCGCTCGAAGCGCGGCTCGCCGAGATCGAACGGAAGAATGCCTCTCCGGCTGTTTAACACCC
Organism: Vulcanimicrobiota bacterium; assembly: GCA_963792235.1. Classification (GTDB taxonomy): domain Bacteria; phylum Vulcanimicrobiota; class Vulcanimicrobiia; order Vulcanimicrobiales; family Vulcanimicrobiaceae; genus Vulcanimicrobium. Next base: position 57,784 of record CAWBVR010000026.1, on the reverse strand, counting down.
GCACGCACGCGCTCGAAGAGCTCCGGCCGCTCGAGCCCGACCACGTGCGCATCTACGTCTGCGGGCTCACGCCGTCGGCCGAAGGCCACCTCGGCCACGCGCGATCGTTCTTGTTCTTCGACGTGCTGCGGCGCTATCTCGAGAACCCGCGCAACGGCTACCGCGTGACGTTCGTCAAGAACGTTACCGACGTCGACGACCGTTCGATCGCGACGGCGAAGCGCGAGGGAACGACGTTCGATCTGGTCGTGAAGGGCTACTACGACTCGTTCCGCGAGTCGATGCGCATCCTCAACGTGCGCGAGCCGGACGCCGAACCATATGCGACGCATTTCATCCCGCAGATCGTCGAGATGATCGGCGAGCTGATCGACACCGGGCACGCGTACGTCAGCGAAGACGGCATCTATTATGCGGTGAGCACGTTTCCGCGGTACGGCGCGCTGAGCGGCAAGAACGTCGACGAGCTGCTCGTGGGCGCGCGCATCGCCGAGAACGAGCACAAGCGCGATCCGCTCGACTTCGCGCTGTGGAAGTTCGCGAAGCCCGGCGAGCCGCGGTGGGAGTCGCCGTGGGGCGCCGGTCGCCCGGGCTGGCACATCGAGTGCAGCGCGATGTCGCGCGCGCTGCTAGGCGTGCCGTTCGACATCCACGGCGGCGGCTACGACCTGATCTTCCCGCACCACGAGAACGAGATCGCGCAGAGCGAGCCGCTGATGCCGGCGCCGCCGATGGCGGTGATGTGGGTGCACGGCGGGCTGCTCAACTTCGAAGGCCGCAAAATGTCCAAGTCGCTGGGCAACTTCGAGCCGCTCTCGGAGCTGCTCAAGCGCCACGACCCGCTCGCGATCCGGCTGCTGTTCTTGCAGACGGGTTATCGCAAGCCGATGAATTTCACCGAAGAGTCCATCGCGGGCGCGACGGTGAGTTTAGAGAAACTTCAAAAGGCGGCGCTACGCCTGAGAGAGGACGTCCAGACGTCACTGGACGGCCGAAGCCGCGAAACGGACGTGGAGTCTCAACTGCACTACCAGGACCTCGAAGGCCGTACGAGCGGGTCGTTTTTTCGGGCGCTTGACGATGACATGGACACGGCGGGCGCAATCGGCGTCGTGCATAGCGTCCTCAATATCACTTCGCATTGGCGTAGCGTGCATCGCTCCGACAAAGTGCTCGAGTTTATTCGCGATGCCGCGTCGATATTCGGTCTTGCGCCGGCTTTCGAGGATTCATCGCTCGACGAATTTACGACCGAGGCCCAACTGCAGCGTGCGCTCGAGGCAAAATCCTCGCTCGATCCTTCGCTTCCGGACCGATTGCGCGCACGATTGGGCGAAGCGGCTCCATCGGTGAACGGCGAGTCGCCGGAAGGCGCGATCCAGGCGGTAATCGCAGCGCGCGCGGCGGCGCGAAAAAACAGAGACTTTGCCTTGGGCGACCGCTTGCGCGACGCGCTCGCTGCCGAGGGCATCGCGCTCAAGGATTCCAAAGACGGCACGACGTGGACCGCCGCCGGCGCGTAGGCGCGCAGCGCCCGCCTGCGGGCGCCGACGCGCAGCGCCGCGGACCGCGGATCGAGCTCGACGACGTGGTGTACGGCGTGCACGCGGTCGACGAGATGCTGGTCGCGGGCGAGCCGCTGCGGCGCGTACACGTCGGCGACGATCGCAAGCACGATCCCGCGCTGCGCAACCTGCTCGAGCGCGCGCGGGCGGCGAACGTTCCGGTGCGCTTCGAGAGCCGCGCGTTCTTCGCGTCGTTTCCGTACAAGGCGCACCAGGGCGTGGTCGCGTTCGGCGAGCCGTTCGCGTACCGCTCGTTGGACGAGGCCATCGCGTTGCGCTCGCGCGACCGGCCGGCGCTGTTCGTCGTGCTCGACCACGTGACCGACCCGCACAACGTCGGCGCGATCGTGCGCTCCGCCGAAGCCGCCGGCGCGACGGCCGTGATCTTGCCAGAGCGCCGCAGCGCGGGGGTGAACCCCACCGTGCGCAAGTCGTCGGCCGGCGCGACCGCCTTCGTCCCGATCGCCCGGGTCGCCAACGTGGCACAAGCCGTGCGGACGCTGAAGAAGGCCGGTATGTGGGTCTACGGGGCCGCGCTCGCTCCCCTTGCCAAGCCGTACACCGCGGTCGACCTGCGCGGGGACGTCGCGCTGGTGATCGGCGCCGAGGGCCCGGGCATCTCGCCGCTGGTCCAGCGCGAGTGCGACGTCCTCGTCGCGATCCCGCTGCTGGGCAAGGTCGGCTCGCTCAACGCGTCCGTTGCGGCCGGGATTTTGCTCTACGAGGCGGTCCGTCAGCGGGGTGAGACAAGGTCCTCTGAGGACGCATAGGGCCCAGACCCTGAATTTGTCCTTGACCGGGAAGAAGGACCCTCCTATACTTAGACGGTCCTGCACGGCTCTGACGGGCTCCGGCCCGCGTTTACGTGCTCGACGCATTCCGGCAAGGTAGGTTTCATGGCGCTCACCCAGCCCGCCGCCGAGGCCCTCGAGTATCACGAGCGGCCCGACGAAGACCTCGTCTCCGCGGCGAAGTCGGGCGACAATCTGGCGATGGAGTTCTTGCTCAACAAGTACAAGAACTTCGTGCGGATCAAGGCAAAGAGTTATTTCCTCATCGGTGCCGACCGCGAGGACATCATTCAGGAAGGCATGATCGGTCTGTACAAGGCCGTCCGCGACTTCAAGGCCGACAAGCTCTCGAGCTTCCGGGCATTTGCGGAACTCTGCATCACCCGCCAGATCATCACCGCGATCAAAACGGCGACCCGGCAGAAGCACATCCCCCTCAACCAGTACATCTCGCTCAACAAGCCGATCTACGACGAGGATAGCGAGCGAACGCTCCTCGACGTGATGCCGTCCCAGAAGACCTCAGATCCCGAAGAGCTCGTGATCAACCAAGAGGTCTCCGAAGACATCAAGGCTCGCATCCAGGAGAACCTCTCCGACCTCGAGTCGCAGGTGCTCCTGTCGTACCTGGAAGGCAAGTCCTACCAGGAGATGGCGCGCGACCTCAACCGTCACGTCAAGTCGATCGACAACGCGCTCCAGCGCGTGAAGCGCAAGATCGAAAAGAACCTGGCCGAGATCGAGCTGCCTTGAAAGGACATAGGGACGCGTAGCTGACCGTCAGCCGACGTTCTCGAGGAGTCCGACGGAAACGAAGAGGGCCTCGCTAGCGCGGGGCCTTCTCCGTTTCGGACTCGTGCGGCGCGTGTGCCGGCGGCGCCAATTCGCGCACGATGGTCTCGTAGATCAGCTCGCGGTCCTCGAGCGGATCGAATACCAGACAGCGCTGCTCGCCGCCGCGTCCGATCGGATCGAGCAGCACGGTGACGCGCCCGACGGCGCACACGTCCAGGCACGTCGTCCCCGTCGCGCGCACGGGGCCCCAGTGGCCTTCGGCCTTGAGCCTATCCTTGAGCCACTCGCGCAGCTTGAGCCGCTCGTCGCCCGCGTGCTCGGGAAAATCCTCGGGGAACCGGACGTTGAGGCACTTCTCGCAGACGAGCGCGAGCCCGCCGGCCCGCCGCCACATCGGCTTGACTTCGATGGGTTCGCTCACGAAAGGTCATGACGGCGCAAGCGTATCCGAGGGTTCCAGGCGCAGGGAACATTGAAAAGAGCGGTTGCTCGGCTATCGGTAGCCCGACCGTCCAGCTCATCCTCGTAACCGGAATTGGATTCGAGTCGCGCATGCCGGGCCGCCCTGGCCGCCCGTGCCCACGATTCGCTCCACGGAATGTTGCGGTTAGCGCATGGCAGTTGGGGCAGAGCACCCCGATGTTATCGGGCGCATTGTTCCGCCAATTTCCGTCGATGTGCTCGATCTCTAACGGCACACCGCCGGTAAACGGATTACGTTCATTCCACCCGCACCGCTGGCATTTGTTGCCGGCTGCTTGGATGATGTGGCGGCGAACCGTGCGGTTGAAATAGAGCCGCGGCGGCAATTCGCCTGACCGCCACAGTGCAATCATGCGCTCATGGTCGTGTTCGAGCTGGCAGCGGCTGAGAACAGAATGCTGCACGCTGTGCTTTGATTCTTCGAGCGCAACCGTTCGCACAAAACGGGCGCAATTTGGCTATATTCGGCATATCGTAGTCACGATAACAAGCGCGAATGCAAGCATCATGGCAGAGATCAAGACATGCTGGATCGTATGCAATGAGATGACACAGCCGACGGTGGGATTCGAACCCACGTGTGCTTTCGCAGGTGCATTACAAGTGCACTCCGTTCGACCGCTTCGGTACGTCGGCGTCGAGGCTCTTTCAGCGCGAACGGGTGGCGAGCCCTCGCGACGCGGTAGGAACGCCGCGAGGCGTCCGCGTATCAAAGCGGGTCCCCACCGTGGGTCGGTGGTCGAGTGGTTAATGGCACCGGGCTGTAAACCCGGCTCGCGAAGGCGATACGCAGGTTCAAATCCTGCCCGGCCCACATGGCAAGCAAGCGCGCGTCTCCCAAAGGGACGCGCGCGGCTGTGTCCGTACCTCACGAAATCGAGCGCGGGCGTTGCATAATGGTAATGCCCTTGCCTTCCAAGCAAGAGTCGCGGGTTCGATTCCCGCCGCCCGCTCACCTAAAAACCGCGTAACCGCGCGGTTTTTCTATCGCAAGGATTGCGTAGGTTTTGGCTTATAATTGACCAAAAGCCGCGAAAAAACGAGGCTATAAGGGGACAAGCCGAGGGGACAAAAAATGCCCTTGCCTGGAAGAAAAGGGCATTCCGGTTCAATTTCTGCCCCCCGAATTGAAGTGACGGGTATGCGATGCTCTTGCTTTCCAGGCAAGAGTACGCAGCAACGACCTTCTCGCCTGCCAAACTGCGGTCATCAAGAGCGACGAAAGGTTAGCGGAAATAGAGAACTCCGACAAGCTCCCTCAGAGTGACCCGGGCGACGTGTACTACGACGTTGGACGCATTTCGTTTAGCTTAGCGATATGCGGCAAAGTACAATCGCCTGCCGAGATCACTCGCGCGCTCGGTATTCGCCCGGACTATACGCATCTGTTGGGCGATGAGATCGTAAGCGGCGGTGGCAAGACAGTCGGGACGAGAATACGCCATGTCTGGGTCTTCGATTCTACTTCGCTTACCAATTCGAAGAATCTAGACGAGCACGCGCGCAAGGTGCTAGATCGGGTCTTGCCGGTGGCTGACATCGTCCGGCAACTGAAAGCGCAAAACGACGTTTTGTTCGTCGCCAAGTGGGAATCGTCGCGCCTTGATTGGGGATCGGGACCGGAGCTAAGTCCAGCAACGTGCCGGGATGTGGCGGTGGTCGGCATCGAACTGAATTTCGATATCTATTGCTCGCTCGAACATACTGGGGAACTGGCACCGTAGGCTAGCGGTGGGTGTCGTTACCCACAGGCCCCGCGTCACAACAGGACAGCCGGTGCCGTCTCGTACGATTCCGTAGCGTTCTATAAGGGGACAAACGCGGGGTCAAAGATTCTACGAATGCGACAACCACGCCGCTTTCAGCGCAAAAGCGCACGAACTTCCAAGCAAGAGTCGCGGGTTCGATTCCCGCCGCCCGCTTAGCTTTTCGCAGTTCGGGGAGCCGACGCTGGAGCCAGGCTTTTTTCGGGCAACGCCCGGAGCCATGAAGAAGCGGGCTCGCGGTCGTCCGGGGATGGGCTCGATCTAGCCCGACCGGGCGGGGGGACCGCCGCCGTGAGCGTCGGATCGGAAGCCAAGCGCCGACGCGTGCAAGCGCAAGTGCCGCACGGGCCGAGGCCCGCGAGGCGCTGCGCCAGCCGCACGCGCAGCACGGGTCGATCAGCGCCGTGCTCGCGGACGGGGACGTCACCCGTGCGAGACGTATCTTCGCACGTGGCTCGAAGGATCCGTCAAGCCGACCCGTGCGCACGACGACGTACGAGACCTACGAAGCGATCCTGCGCGTGGACGTCTATCCGCGCATCGGCGCGCTGTCTCGACGGTATTTATAGTGACCACATATCAGTAACTCAGCGCGCAAACTTGCCTGGGGGGTGTCCGCAAGCTATTCGAGCTTTGACGGCATACGAGAGAAGATGTGCAACGTCTATGGCGGCTAAGGCTCCAAGCGCGATTTACTTGCTCGATACAAACGCGACGATTGACATCGGCGAGAAATACTATCCCACCCGAACGGTTGGGCGTTGTTTGGGCCCGGCTCGCGCCGGCGCTCGCTTCCAGTCTTTGCCTCATTCGCGGAAGTATCGTAGAGCAACGGCGCCGGAACGATCCCTGGCGCGGTCCCGTCATCGCCGCGCGATCGCCGTATGCCATAGACCAAATCAGCGGCGACCGTGCAGCGCGTGTTCGCGCGATTACGGCGGACATCGAGAGGGCGCGATCATTCGGAAGCTCAGCGAAGTCGACCGGCTCGTAATGTCATGCGGCGAAGGAGCCCAGCTTCCGATCGTAACCGGAGATACACACGACTTCATAACCCGAGTCGACACGGTCACTGCGCGCCACGACCCCTCTGGCTCTGGGAGTTTTCAACGAGGTTGGTTGGACGGTCTATGGTCCGTGAATCCGGTTGCTGCTGGCGGGCTTTTTTCTTTTCGGCGCGCCGCCGGTTCCGATCTTCCACGTCCTCCATGAGCTCGACTAACGGCAACGCATCGGCGCCGAGCGGAATCTCGCGCGCGTCGATGATCGAGTCCATCGTCACCTCGTCCGGTGCGAAGTCCACGTCGAGCATGATGCGCACGCCGTTGCCTTCGCGCGGCGGATGCGGGGCGGAGTGGAGGTCGGGGTCGGTCACGCTGTCGCGCTCTGCCACTCGACCTTTCAGCTGCTTTCCTTATAAATCGGCGACAATGCCGCGACGTCTTCGCTCTGAGCACGATGGTCCGCAAAGTCCCCGTTCATCAGGCGCCGTAACACAATCGCCGCAGCCGGTGTCCCTGTTGCGTATGTTTGCGGATCACCATGGTCTATAAGGACGCGTACGCCCGTATCCATAGGCTCGACAGAAACGATGCGCTGGTAGCCGATGAATGCGACACCACCGCTAGCTGCGATAAAGAGTAGTCTGCAATTTGAAAGCATCAGCGTGCCGGTAGCGACAACTCCGAATCGTACATTATCAACATATCGACCTCGCGATCCACCGCTGTGGATCGTCACGCCGCGCATGACGCGCAATGATACGCCCCGGCTTCCTCGCACGTACGACCGATCCTGAATAAGCCCCAGGGCCTCAGCAGCGCAAGTCCAGTAAAACGTTTCGCCATGCTGCACGATAACGTTGCCCGGCGACACCGGCAGAAGTGGGTTTAACCGATACGGCGTTTCGTCGAAGGGCTGCACATCGACAGTCCGATTAGACGCGCTCCGACTCCGGGAAGCAATTGCAAGGCCGACAATCGCTAAGAATAAAGCCGCGATGGAGACTCCCGCTCCCGCCCCGCCGCCGCTTTCCCCGGTTCGGCGGTCGGGAATGCGCCGCGGCGCGCGGCCTCGCGAGCCCGCTCTTGATTCACGACCTGGCGGATCGTGAAGCTGCCGATCCGCTGATGGGTGTGGTAGAGATGTTCGAGGCCCTGGTGATAGAGCACGCGCTGCGTCGCATCAAAGCCGCCGACCGCGGCCGATGCGGCACGCTCACTAGCGGTAGCCTTCGCATCCCAGCCCGTGATCGCCATCGCCGGCGCAGCCGTCCCGATGGCGGCGGCCAGGACCGCTATAGCAGTCAGCCGCAGCATGATCCGAACCCAACCCGAAAGATCACAACTTTCCGTTCAGATATGTTGGTCGCGCGGACATTCATCAGCTCGCGGACGTCCTGCGCGGCCGCGCAGCGCCTGCCAGGTATGTCCTCGAGAGCGGTTGTGCAGCCGTACTGCTCAGCCGGGACGCCAGAAAACGGCACAAGCCTTTCTCACGTGAGGCGTTCGTCCCCGGGGATGCCCATTCGCATGGCTAAGCAAGACAACGTTTGCTCGGGGGATCACGTTTATGCGTCGCCTCGTTTCGCTACTTTGTCTTTTCTCCATCACGGCATGCGGGGGCGGCGGTTCGCGCTCGCTTCCAGGGCCCGGCGGTGCGCAAGTGGGCGCGCCGCACGGCACCCGAGGAGCGTCCTCGATCGGCATCAGCACATCGTCGATCGATTTCACCTCGACGGGTTCGAGCGCGCTTCAGGTGGTGCAGACGACGTGGGACGACGACTCGCGCAAAGTCGCCGTCAGTTCGGACCCCCTGGTGGTCGATGTTTCTCCGCCGTTTCAACCGGCGCTGTGTCTCTCGCCGGGCGTCTGCGTTGCGACGTATCGCATCACGCCGCTCAACGCCGGGACCGCGACGATCACGTTCAGCGATCACGACGGCGCCGAGCACATCGACCTGCACATCACCGTCACGGCCCCGCCCACCGGCACGTTGTACGTTGCGGGCCTCGGTGAGGTCGACGCGTTTCCCGCGGCCACGGACGGAAGCGCGCTCCCCGCGCGAAGGATCACCGGCTTCTTCACGCCATTCAGCGATCCGCAGGATACGGTCAGCGCGGCCGGGGCAGTCAGTGTCGGGGTCGACGGCACGCTTTACGTCGTGCGAAACTACCTGGCCAGCCGGTACAACCCCGCCTGCGAGGTGATCGAAGAGAGCGCGACGGCAACCGGAACGGCCGGGGTACAGCGCAGATACGCGTGCGCCGGGCGGCCAGGCTTGGGCGTTGCTCCGGGACTCAGCGGGGAGGTCGACGTCGTCGTCAACGGCACGTGGGGCGGCGTGAAGGTCCAGCGATTCGCGAGCGGTCTTCTGCGGTCAACGCTGAACGCAACTGGCACGGTCGCTGCCCCCGGGGGACTGGCGACGGACAGCAGCGGCAATCTCTTCGTGTCGTCAACGACGCTGAGCAGAACCATCACGAGTCAGGTGCTGGAGTACGCAGCAGGCGCACCGGACGGTGCAGCGCCGACTCGCACCATCGCGGCACCCTCGGGCGGAGTGTTCGGAGCGATCGCCATCGCGCCGCCCGACGGAACCGTCTATGCCGCGTACATCGCGCCGAACCTGAACGGCGTTCCGGAAGCGTCCATCTACGCGTACCCGCCCGGTTCGGCGCTACCGTCGCGAAAGATTGGCCCGTTCGGTACGGATGTGGTCACGAGCCTCGCCTGCGATCGGGGCGGCGAGCTCTTCGTCGCGCTGAACACGTTCTTCCCGCGCTCGTCGCGCGTGGCCGTCTACGCGCCCGCGGCGGACGGAAACGCATCTCCCATCCGTACGATTCCGAACCCGATTCCGGCGGATGCGCCGGGCGGAACCGCGATCGTTGCCATCGGACTCAGTCCCCCGGACGCTCCTCCGCCTGAGGTGCCGTTGACCCACCGCAGACAGCAGCACTAAGCGCCCGAGAGAAGGCAGGCTCCATCCGACCCACGCCGGATGGCGCCTGCTGCTAGGGCGTTGGGGTCGCGTCGGTCGTGCGCGACCGTGCGTGAAGTTCGCGGGCGTTGCAATGGTCAGCGCCGGCACGCGATGTAGTTTGTCCGCCCGCAAGTCTTACGCGAATCAGCTTGCCGCTTCGGGAGCCAGTACACGCGGGGCGCGCCGCCTGCTCGCAAATTGGCGGACTCGCTCGCGCATCGGCGCCTCGACCCAGTGGAACAGCGCGGAGCTCAGCGCGAGCGACACGCCGAGTGCGATCGCCGCCGTGAGCGGCGCGTTCGCCCAGCCGAGTAGCCGGAATTCGGCGTGCAGCACCACGTAGTGCACCATGTAGAACGCGAAGCTGATCTCGCCCAGCCGTACGCACCACCGCTGCGATAGCAGACGCGAGATCGCACCCGAACCGTGGGCGAACGTCCAGATCAGCATCGCCCACAGCGGCAAGAGCGCCGCGGCGTAGCGCATCGTTTGCGGCAGCACCGGGAGCACGGCGATCCCGCCGGCGACCGCGGCGATGCTGAGCACTTCTGCGACCGTCGCGCCTTTTGCGAGCCGCGGGCGCGAGCGGACGAACGCGATGCCGACCAGCATCCCGACGGCAAACTCTACCAGGCGCACCGGCGGATAGTAGTTGATCAGCCAAAGGGCGCGCGCCGTGGGCTGGATCAGCGGGAGGACGGCGAGCTCCGTGGTGCACAAGACGATGACGGCCACCAAAGGCACCCACGCCGATGCGCGCGACGCGCGCAGCGCACCATACAGCAGCACCGGAAACACCACGTAGAAGAACGCTTCGACCGAGATGCTCCACGACACGGTGTTGAGCGCGCCGAGGATGTTGGCGTTCGTCGACCAGCTTTGCAGCAGCAGCGCCTCCGCGATCGTTCCGATGATGCGCGTCGGGACGTCGCTGGCGTTCCACTGCGGGGCGCCGAACCGGGCGAACCACGCTAGGCACAGTCCCATCGTGACGAGATGGACCGGGTAGATCCGGGCGATGCGGGCGAGGTGAAACGCTCGCGCCGCTTTTGCGCTGAACGTGCTCGCGAACTGACGATGGTATGCGTAAGTGAGGATGAAGCCCGACAGCACGAAGAAGAAGCCGACGCCGCTTTGGCCCAAAAAAAACTTCTGCCCGAACCCGCTGGTCGGCGGCAGATGGTACACGAACACCAAGAGCGCCGCTGCAAAACGCAGCGACGTCAGCGGGTCGAGGGCGGCCCGGACATCGCGTTCGATACCCTTGTCATCGGCAGCCCGCCGTGCGAACTACTGCGGGCCCTCGGTGTCCGGGCTCACTTCGGGTCGCGAGCAGGCGCGCTGAAATCGCGGTCGTCGCGTGGGAGACGATCGCGGCGAACGCGATCCGTCATTGCTGGCGTGAGCGTGACGGCTGCGCCGCGCGCCCCGTAACCGGTGAGCAGCCGTCCGGTGAGCCGACGGGCGGCGTGTACGGCATCGGCTGCGTTTCGGTGACGCCGAACTCGACCGGATAGAACGAGCCGCCGTCGGTCATCGTGATCGTCGTCGACGCGCCGGTCGAATGCGGCAGCACCTGATATGTCGTGATCCAGTACGGTTGCGGCAGGCGCACGCAGCCGAGCTCCTTGAGCTGGCCATCGACGAAAAACGTGCCGCGCACCGGGCCGCCCAGCGGTTTCTCGTAGAGATACACGTTGTGCGCGTTGTCGGTCGGGTTGACGAACGTGAACGTGATGCGGTGGACGACACCGTAATCGCCGTAATCGCGGCCGGTATCGCTGGGGTCGAGGTTGCGCGGCGTCGGGTCTTTGCCGCCGTACTGCACGGTCGCCGGGGACTCTGCCCCGATCGTGTATGTTGCGGCGAGCGCGCCGAAGCCGGCAAGGTCGAAGGCGCCGTGTCGGCGGTGTCCGTCGAGCGGCACGCGCGGGGCGTCGAGAAACGCCTCCGGACGGCTGCCGGCCGGCGACCCGACGACGGACACCGTGACGGCCGCGCCGTTGAGCACGCGCACGTCAACGGCACCGGCGACGACTTCGGCTTGCAGCATCATCGAATGGCGCAGCACGAACGGCCTGCCCGGGACAACGTCGACGATCGTGCCGACGTTGGCTTGCTCGAAGCGCAACAAATCGCGCGTCACCGTGTGCCCGACGGCCATTACGTCTTGGTCCGGGCCGGCTTCCGAATCGATGAGCTGCACGCGCGTGGGTGCGGCGGCGGTGAGGACGACGTCGAGGCCGCGCGGCAAGCCGATGTTCGAGTGATAGTAGTAGAGCCGCGTTGGTCGCGCCGCAGTCACCGTGCCGCGGAACACGAGGCCTTCGGTGAGCAGATACTCGGGATCGTCGCTCAAGAACAACATGCTCGGTGCGACGGCGGGGAGGATGACATTGTTGAGGACCACCGTCGTGATCGCGGTGACGGGCGCACTGGTGTCGTCGCCGGCGATGTGCACGGTGACGTTCACGGCGGCGCGCGCGCCGGCCGGCAGCGGATAGAGTGGCCACGGGTTGAACGGCCCGTAGCCGATGCTCGCGGCTGTGCGCAGCGTCGGGCGGATCGCGCGGTTCAGCGCGTTGCGGATTTGTTGGTCGAGAAACGGCGGGTCGGCGGGCGACCCCGTAACGTCGAGCGTCAGGGTCGCCGGGATCACGCCTGCCGGCGGCAAGGGTGCCGCGGGCGACGGGACGGGCTCGGGCGACGGCATCGGCACCTGCTGCGCGGCCGCAGCCTGCCCCATGAAAAGCGATGCGGCCACGAGGGCCGCTGCGAACCAGATTCTCACGCGTTGGGATCATGCGGGGTCATGCGCCGGTGCGCATTCTGCAAGTCTATGGGCATCGCATTTCAACCGGCTGGTTGGGCGTCCCCCTGATCGCGCGAGCGACTCGTAGCCGGGGATAAAATGTCTCAGGCGGCATCACCGTGCCGTACTGGTGGCACAATTAAACGGCAAGATACATCTATGAGAGTTGCGGAAAGAATGCCGGGCGTTTCGTTCTTGCTTCACGACGCTCCAAATGCGCAATTGGAAATCGAGCTTACACCAGACCAACAAGCTCGTTACGAGCTCAAACCGCGTAAGGTCGAATCGGCGAAGCGCGATACCAAGACGATCGGCGACATCTCCGAAATGCACGTCATTCTCGCAATGCGTCGCCGCGGATATGACGTGTCGGTGCCGCTCGGCGAAAATCATCGATACGACCTGGTGGTCGACGACGGCGAGAAGCTGTCGCGCGTTCAAGTAAAGACCGGCCGCATTCGAGGCAACGTGATCAAGTACAGTTGTTCGAGCTCGCACGCCCATCGCCGCGGCAGAACGCGTCCGTACTTCGATGAGATTGATTATCTTGCCGTATACTGTCCGGACAACGGGAAGGTATACATCCTGCCGGGGCACGAATTGACCGCGACGAGCGCCCACCTGCGGCTGTCTGCGCCCCGGAACAACATGCGCAAGATGATCCGTTGGGCCGCCGACTTCGAGCTGCCGTAGCTTAGTGGTAAAGCACGACTTTGGTAAAGTCGAGAGCGTGAGTTCAATCCTCACCGGCAGCTCCAGAATCGGCAGACCCTCCCTCACCGGAGGGTCTTGTCGGTTTCCTGAGTAGCTGTGGGCGTCATGCCAACCGCCGTCTCCACCGATAGCGCCAAGCGTGCGCTCCTCGAACGCCTGATCGACGACGCCGCGCTCTTTCCGCCCGCCGAGCTGCCGATGCGGCTCGCGCTGCGCCACCACGCGCGGCTCCGCGAGAGCGCGTACTGGTGGGTCGCCGGCCGCTTCGTGGTCCCGGCGTCGCGACTCGACGAGCTCGCCTCGCTTCGCGACCCGGCCCAAGCTATCGAGCTCAGCGTCATCCTTGACGCGGCGATGAGCGGCGCCAAGGGCGACACCGTGCGCGCGGACCTGCACCGCATCGACCGCGTGCTCGGGACGGCGGGTATCACCGTCGCGTCGCTGGAGCTGCGCGTGCCGGGCGCCGGGCTCGACCAGGCCGGCCTCCTGCGCGCGGTCTCCGAGGTCGGGGAGCGCTGGCCGTCGGAGCCGGTCTCATTCTGGTACGAGCCGTCCTACAGCGCGGGTTGGGCGACGCCGCCCGACGCGGCGCTCGCAACGGTGGCCGCCGTGCGCGGTGCCGCGCCGCCGAACGTCACCGTCGGCGCAAAAGTGCGCTGCGGCGGGAAGGCGGCGGGCGCGACGCCGTCGGTCGACGATCTGGCGGCGTTCGTCGTCGCGGCGCATGCGCATGACGTGCCGTGGAAGGCCACCGCGGGTCTGCACCACCCGGTGCGCGGCGTGCACGGCGTTGCGGGCGGGGTCGTGCCGCACGGTTTTCTCAACCTGTTCGTCGCGGGCATCGCGCTGCACGCCGGCGCGCTCGACGCGACGCGCGTCGCCGACGTGATCGCGGAAAGCGAGCCGCGCGCGTTCGTCGTCGACCCCACGCACGTCGCGTGGCGCGACGCGCGCGTCGAGGCGGAGCAGGTCGGCGCGGCGCGCGAGCGGTGCGTGTCGTTCGGCAGCTGCAGCTTCGACGAACCCGTCAACGACTTGCGCGAGCTCGGCATCTTGACGTGATCGACCCGCGCGACTACGGGCTCGACAACCTGCCGCTTGGGATATTCTCCGTCGCGCGCGACGGCGACGGCCGCAAGCGCGCGGCCGTCGCGTTCCAAGACAGCGTCGTCGACCTCGACTGCCTCGTGCACGACGGTGTGCTCGACGCCCAGTCGCTGCTCGGCGCGACGGCGCTCAACGATTTCCTCGGCGAAGGGCTGCAGAAGTGGCGTGCCGTGCGCGCGCGCTTGCAGCACCTGCTCGGCGCGGGCGCAACTCCCGACGAGCGCGCTGCCGTCGCCAAACGGACGCTGCCGCGGGATGCGGTCACGATGCACCTGCCGGTCGAGGTCGGCGACTACGTCGACTTCTACTCATCGCTCGAGCACGCGAGCAACATCGGGCGTATCCTGCGGCCCAACGCGGACCCGCTCACGCCGAACTACCGGCACATCCCGATCGGCTATCACGGGCGGTCGAGCACGGTCGTCGTCAGCGGCACGCCGGTGCGGCGGCCCAACGGCCAGCGCAAAGCGGCCGATGCCGACGCGCCGGCGTTCGGGCCGTCGACGCTGCTCGACGTCGAGGTCGAGATGGGCTGGATCGCCGGCGCGCCGACCGCGCACGGCGCGCCGGTTTCGGCGGACGACGTGCGCGAGCACGTGTTCGGTTACGTGCTGCTCAACGACTGGAGCGCGCGCGACATCCAGGCGTGGGAGTACCAGCCGCTCGGGCCGTTTCTGTCGAAGTCGTTCGCGACGTCGATCTCGCCGTGGATCGTCTCACTCGACGCGCTCGAGCCGTTCCGCGTCGCGGAACCGGTCCGCGAGCCCGAACCGCTGCCGTATCTGCGCGCGCGCGAGCCGTGGGCGTACGACGTCGAGCTGGAGATGCTGCTGCAGACGCCGCGCATGCGCGAGTCGTCGCAACCCGCGGTGCCGGTCGCGCGCACGAATTTCCGCGGCATGTACTGGACCGTCGCGCAGCAGCTCGCGCACATGACCTCCAACGGCTCGCGCATCCGGCCGGGCGACCTGTTCGGTACCGGCACGATCTCCGGCACGGAGCAAGGCACGCAGGGCTCGTTCATCGAGCTCACGCGGCGCGGCGCGGCGCCGATAACGCTGCCCAACGGCGAGACGCGCGGCTTCCTCGAAAACGGCGACACCGTCGTCATTCGCGCGCGCGCTGCGCGCGGCGAGGCGCGCATCGGCTTCGGCGAGGTCGTCGGGACGATCGTCGCGTAGGCGCTGCGCTACGCGCGCGTCAGCAGCACCGCGCGCGCGTGCACGCCGCGGCGCGCGAGCTTCGTGACGGTGAATTCACGGCTGAGCTGCGCGACGATGTAGAGGCCGCGACCGCTCTCCGCATCATCCGGCGGCAGGCCGCTGCGCGGCACGTAGCCGGGGCCGTCGTCGATCACGTGCAGCACCGGCGTCGCCGCGTCGTCCCAGCTCAGCGCCACGTCCACCAAGCCGGGTGCGTGGCGCACCGCGTTGCCGACGAGCTCCCCAAAGACGAGCTCCGCAGCAGGCAGGTCGACGTTCGCGCCCGACGCGGCCAGCGTCTCCGCGAGCGTTTCGCGCACGTCGTACGCGCGCCGCCAGTCGCGCGGGTCGAAGCGCCAGCGCATCGTCCAGTCGTCGGCCGAGCTTTCCGCGTGGGCCAGGCGGAGGGTGAGCACGGCGACGTCGTCGCGGATGCCGTCGTCGAGCACGCGCGCGACGAGCGCGGCGGCGGGCGCGCGGCCGTCCGCAAGCGCGGGGTCGCCGAGCGCGGCGAACACGCGCCGCTCACCCTCGTCGATGTCGCGCGTCGATTCCACCAGACCGTCGGTGAAGAAGACGACGAGTGACGACGGCGGCAGCACGACGGTCGTCGCGGGCGGTTCGCGGCCTTCGCGCAGGCCGAGCGGCAGCCCGCGGCCGGGCAACTGGCGCAGCGCGCTACCGGGTGCGCGTACGATCGGCGTGGGGTGGCCGGCGGTCGCGTACGCCAGCGTGCGCGCGACGGGATCGACCACGCCGACCAGCGCGGTAACGATCGCATCCGGATGCGCGCGGCGCAACACGCTGTCCGCTGCGTCGAGCAGCCGCACCGGGTCGGACTCGTAGGTGGCCAGCGTTTCGATGGCCTGGCGCATCCGGCCCATGATCACGGCAGCGGTCAGCCCACGGCCCGTGACGTCGCCGATCGACACCACGACGCGACCGTCGGGCAGCGCGATCGCGTCGTACCAGTCGCCGCCGATCTCCGCTTCGGTTGCGCCGGGGAAGTACACCGCGTCGAACGCCAGCCCGGCGACTTCCGGCAGCACGGCCGGGAGCATCGCGCGCTGCAGCGTCATCGCGACGCGGTGCTCGCGCGCGTAAAGCTGCGCGTTCTCGATCGCGACCGCGGCGCGCGCCACGAGCTCGTGCAGCAGCGCGACGTCGTCGTCGCTGAACGGCTCCGCCGCGCGCAGCGTCACGGCGCCGACGACGGCGTCGCGATGGCGCAGCGGCACGCGCAGCGACGGCGCGCCGGCGGCCAACGCGGCGCTGCGCCGCACCACCGCGCGTTCGGCGTCGAGCGCGATCGTCGCCTCCGCCGCGAGCTCCGCGACGAGCAGGTCGGCGAAGCGGCCCAGCAGCGCGTCGAGGTCGAGCGACCCGCTCAGCACGTCGCTCGCGCGCGCGACGACCTCGCGCATGCGCGCGAGGCGGCGCTCCTCGCCGTACAAGCGCGCGTTGTCGATCGCCACCGCGGCGCGCTTGGCGAGCAGTTCCGCGAGCCGCAGGTCGTCGGGGACGAACGTGCCCGCGCCGTCGGCCGCCGCCACCAGCGTGATCGCCCCCAGCGTCACGCCGCGCGCGACCAGCGGCACCACGATGAGCGACTGCGCGCGCAGCTTCGTGCGCAGCGCCGGCTCGATCGCCGGAAGAAACAGCGACTCGGCGCGCGCGAGCACCTTTGCGACGACGGCGCGTTCGTAGCCGCTCTCACCTGCATGCGCGGCGTCCACGCCGGTGCGCGCCGCGCCGGCGTGCGCGCTCGCGACGAGCCGCGGTGCACCGCTCGCGTCGCGCTCGTGGATACGGCACACGTCGGCGAACTCGCGCACCGCAAGCGCGGCCAGTGCCGGGAACGTTTGCTCCACGTCGAGCGACGCCGCCAGCACCTCGCCGGCCTCCGCAAGCACGCGGTACTGCGTCTCGAGCGATTTGCGCTCCGTGATGTCCGTGAACATCCCCAGCGAGCCGTTGTACGCGCCATCGGCATCCAGGATCGGGCTCGATGCGACCATCACGCACACGATGTGGCCGTCCCGGTGCAGCAGGCGCGACTCGCGCCGAATCCCGCTGCCGCCGCGATGGTCTTCGATCGCCCGGCGTACTTCGTCGTGCTCGCGCGGGTCCGCGTAGTCGAAGAACCGGCGTTCGTACATCTCGTCGGGCGTATAACCCAGCATCGCGCTCATGCGTGCGTTGACGTAGCGCGTGCGGGCGGCGCGGTCGATGATCCACACGCCTTCCTGCGCGGTGTCGATGAGGCTGCGGTAGCGTGCCTCGCTCTCGGCGAGGTCGCGGTACAGGCGCGCGTTCGCGAGTGCGACCGCAGCGCGGCGCGCGATCTCCTCAGCCTCGTCGAGGTCGTCCTGGGTGAAGCTGCGCCCCGTGCCGATCGCCGCGCCGAACGTCAGCACGCCGATCGGCTCGCCCGCGACGATCATCGGCACGTACGCGATCGACGCCATCGGGAGCGACGCGGCGAACGCATAGTGCGCGTCGCTCCAGGTCGTGGCGCGCAGCCACGCCTCGTCGCACTGCGCGACGATCTGCGTGCGGCCCGTGCTCAAAACGAGGTTGATCGGGTGGCGTCCGGCTTCCGGCGGCGGCGCGAACGTGCGAAAGGGCGTGGTGTCCGCGCGCAGGCGCCCGCCCTCGACTGCGATGCGCTTGAGCCGGCCGTCTTCCACGACGTCGACGAACGCGAAGTCCGCGAAGTCCTCGCACATTGCGGACACCACGGTGCGCGCCGTGCGCTCGTAGTCCAGCGACTCGGTGAACGCGACGCCGAGCTTGTCGAGCATCGTGCGGCGCTGCGCCGCGCGGTACTGATCGTCGACGTCCGTGTTGGTGCCGTACCAGCGCACGATCGCATCGTTCTCGTCGCGCACGGCGACGGCGCGCACGACGAACCACCGATAGACGCCGTCGTAGCGCCGCAGGCGGTATCCGCGCTCGCTGCGGAACGTGCCCGCGACGAGCGCCTCGCGCCAGCATGCTTCCATCGCCGGCACGTCGTCGGGATGAAGCACGCGCTCCCAGCCGTGCCCGAGCGAGTCGTCGAAGGTGAGTCCGGTGTACTCGATCCAGCGGCGGTTGACGTGGATCGCGTTGCCCGCGGCGTCGTTCGCCCACACCAGTTGCGGGATGGCGTCCGCGAGCGACGTCAGCGCCGCCTCGGCGGTGCGGAGATCCAGATCTGCAGCCCCGGTCAGGTCGGGGATGGTGCGGCCCTCTAGCTCCGCGTGCCCGAGGCGAGCACCTCGGCGCGCTTAAATCGGATCATGGTACCCGTCGGTGATCATCGTTTCGCTTTGACGGCGCGCCTCGCGAAATTTCGCCGCCTCGGCGGGGTCTTGAGCGGCCGGTTCGGCGAGCAGCTTGTCGAGCTCCTCGTCGAAGAAGCGCGTCACGTCCGCGGCGGTGTGCATGCCGTGCCGGATGCGCTGTGCGATCATCAGGCGGTAGATGCGGTCGGTCGCGAGGTCTTCCATGTAGCCGTCCAGCAGCGACGCGCCACGGCCGCTGAGATAACCGTGCCGGTAGCGGATCACGGTGCGCACCGCGGCGCGCGTGCCCGCTTCGGTCTTCTCGCCCACGCCGGCGATCGATGGCAGAAGATCCGGCGTCGCGTTGGCGCCCGGCTTGCGCGCGAAGCCTTGGTTCGGCTGCGGGAATTGCGCGACCGCGATCGTGTTCTGGTCGGGGTGGCCGGTCCACGCGCCGTCGAACAGCGCGTTCGACTCGTTCTTCTTGTCTTTCTCCAGCGCCGCGAGCGCGCGAGCGTTCAGCTCGGGGTTGGTGCGGTCGGGGAAGAGCGCCGTCATGCCGCCGATCGCGAGCAGGCCGTGGCGGTGGCACACCTCGGGGATGCGCTCGCGCAAGTTCTGGAAGAAGCCGACGTCGTGCGGGATCGTGTTGCGATCGGGCAGCATCCAGTTCGGATCGTCGAGGTTGAAGTGGATCAGCGACGCCATGTAGTCCCAGCGGCCGAGGTTGAGCCCGAGCAGATGGTCGCGCAAATGGTACGCGAACTCCTCGATCTGGTACGCGAACGGAAACGCCTCGACCAGCGCCATCGCCTTGATCGCGTGCTTGTCGAGCCCCTTCGCCTGCGCGACCGCCTGAAACACGTCGCGCCACCACAGCGCTTCGTCCGCGGACTGCGACTTCGGGATGTAGATCGCGAGCGGGTGTTTCAGCTTGGAGAAGTCGAGCTTGAACGCGAGCAGCGCGAGGTCGAACAGCGACGCCGACGTCGGCTCCTCGTAGATGCCCGCTTGCGAGAGGTGCAGGCCGCGTACGCGCGTCCACAGCACGGTCGGCGAGTCCTTGATGCCGACCACGTTGCCGCCGCGCTTCTGGTCGACGTACGTCAGCTCGCCGTCATACATCGCGATGGTGTTGTCGATGCCTTGCAGCGTATGCGCGAAGTCGTTCGCCATCGAGTCTTCGAGGTCGATCATCACGCCCGGCGCGCCCGAGTTGAGCATCTTCACGCCGAGCTCGTGGTCGTCGCCGGGGCCGGTCATCTGGTTGCGCTGGTCTTGCACCCACGCCGGAATCTCGATGCGCCAGTCACCCTGCGCCGCGGACGGCGCGAGGTACTGCGGCTTGCGGCCGTGCTGCGACGCGTCGAGCACCCGGTGCCGCGCCTCGATCGCGGCTTGCTGGCGCGGCGTGAACTGCTCGTGCAGCGTGCGGTAGAAGGCGGCGAAACCCGCCGGAAGATCGCGCTCGATGGAAAAACCGGCCGGAACGGTGCTCATCGGGGGGATGTGCCGGCCTCCGACGGCATCGGAACTTGCGTGCGTCTGCATGAGCCGTCCCTTCGCTGCGGGAAGGTTCCGAGCCCGTGCGCGCGCCCGTAGCTCAACTGGATAGAGCGAGGCACTCCTAAGGCCGAGGTTGGCGGTTCAAGTCCGCCCGGGCGCACTTTCCAGACGGGCCGCGCGGCGCTACGCGTCGTGACCGGCCGGAGGCATTCGCGCGCACCGCGAACCGTTGGAACGACGTGAGTTCACGACGCGTGTACGGTTTCGTTCGCGCGGCCTCGCTGTTGGCGGCGCTGGTCCTGGCGGTCGCTTGGGGTCCTGCGGCGCTGCGCGCGCTGCGGCCGGACGACGTCGTGTTCGTCGCGGGCAGTCTCGCGATCGCGGTGGCGCTCGGCGTGCTGCGCGCGCCGGCCGCGCATTTCGAGCGCAGCGTCCGCCCGACGCCCGAGAGCGACCGCGTGGGCCTGATCGTCCCCCTGCTGCTTGCGGTGCTCGTGACCGAGGGCTGGATGTGGGCCGCCGTCTGCAACGTGGCCGCGTACCTCGTGCGGCCCGCGGGCTTGCTGCGGCGGCGGCCGGCCATCGACCGCATCCTCACGGCGGCCCTGTGGGTGCCCGTCTGGTGGACAGCATCGCTGCTCGCGCCGCAGCTGCGCGCCGCCGCCGCGCGCCCGGCGACGATCGTCGGCACCATCGCTTTCATCGTGATCGCGACGGGCTTCGTGCTGCTCGTGGACCTGCTCTGGATCGATCCGCTCGCCGCGGCGCGCCAAGGCCGGTCGCTGCTGCGCATCTGGCCCCGCCACGTCGGCGACCGCGCGAGCATTCTCATCGCGTTCGCCGAAGCGTCGTGGGCGTACGTCGTTGCGCGCGTCGTGCTGCACGACGGCGGCGTGCTCGGCGTCGCGCTGCTGCTGCCGCTGGTGCTGCTCGCCGTGGTGCTCGTGCGGTTCGCGCGCGTCAACGCGCGGCTGCACCGGCTGTCGCTCTCGCGCGAGGCCGTCGACGCGATGTTGCGCGCGAACGACCCGCAGCCGCAGATCCGCTCGCTGCTCGAAAGCATCGACCCGCGCATCCTGCGCGAGTCCGTCGAGATCGCGGCGTTCGGCCGCGGCGGCGCGGACCGCTGGTCGCGCGTCATGCGCTTCGGGCCGACGGTTCCGTCCGACCTCGAGCGGCTCGGCGGGCGCGCGCTGCTGGAACTGCAAGTCACCGGCGACAACGTCGCGTTCGAAGACCGCGAGGACGGCACGGTGCGCGCGTATGCGGCGCGCGACGCGGAGGAGCGGCTGCGCGGCGCGCTGCTGCTGTTTCGCGCACCGCGCACGCTCGCGCTCGTCGCGGGGCGCGACTTCGAGCGCGCCGCATCGGAGCTGGGGCCGCTGCTGGGCGAGTACGGCGCGATCGCCGCCACGCGCACCGCCGCGACGATCGACACGCTGACGGGCCTGGCGAACCGGCGCGGCGTGCAGCGCGCGTTCGAGGACGCGATGAAGTACGTGCGCGAGGGCGGCAGCTACGCCGTGCTGCTGCTTGACGTCGACCACTTCAAGTCGATCAACGACCTGCTGGGCCATCAAACCGGCGACCGCGTGCTGGCGCAGATCGGCCGCCTCATCGCGGAAAACACGCGCGGCGTCGACCTCGCGGGACGTTTCGGCGGCGAAGAGTTCCTGGTACTCGTGCGCGATGCAACCAGCGAGCGCGCGCTGCAGGTCGCGGAGCGGCTGCGCACCGCGATCGAGACGGGCGGCCTGGCGTATGCGGACGGCAAGCCGGTGACGGTCTCCGTCGGCGTCGCGTACGCCCGCGCCGCCGACGCGACGGGCGACGTGGTGGAACGCGCCGACCGCGCGCTCTACCGGGCGAAAAACGCGGGCCGCAACCGCGTCGTCGAGTCGCCGTTGGTCGCGGTATGACAGGCATCGCCTGCTGCGAAGGCCTCCCGGTCGTCAGCTGATCGGCGGCTCATCTACTCGCGCTCCACGCGCTCGACGGTCGCGTCGCCCTCATGGTCGACCAGGACCGTGAACACGAGCGGGCGGCAGCAGACCGGGCAATCCTCGACCAGGGTCTGGCGGCGGCCGGCCGTCGGGTCGACCCCCAGCGCGTTCTCCTCGCCGCAGCTCGGGCAGGCGTAAAGGGCGTCGGTTTCCAGCGGCATGTCAGGCGGGAGGAGAGTCCTGCTGGAACCATGCGCTGGCCGGCTTCGGTTTACAGAGGCCGAGGCCTGTGTTACACTTTCACCTCGGAACGGACCGCGCGTCCGTTTTCTTCATGTTCCCGGCGCCCCGGCTCCCTTTCGAGAACGTAAACGATGGCGAAAAAAGAGAACCGTGTGATGGTGACGATGGCGTGCACCGAGTGCAAGCGCCGCAACTACAACACGTTCAAGAACAAGCAGAAGACCACGAACCGGCTCGAGCTCAGCAAATATTGCCGCTGGTGCCGGTGCCACCGGGCGCATCGCGAGACCAAGTAACTCCCCGATCCCCGTAGGGCGGTGGCGCAATTGGTAGCGCAGCGGTCTCCAAAACCGCGGGTTGCAGGTTCGAGTCCTGTCCGCCCTGCCAAGCTTCTGCGGTAGAAGGCATTATGAAGTCCAATCCCAGCCGTCCCGGCGCACCAGCGCGCCAGGGTTCCTCCGGCCGACCGGCGCCGGCTCGTCCCGTGACCGCGGCGCAGCGCGCGGCCAACGCGCAGCGCACGCAAGACTTCGTCCGCGGCGTCATCACCGAGATGCGCCGCGTCACGTGGCCCACGCGCGAAGAGTGGATCGCGGCGACGGCCCTCACGATCGCGCTCGTCGTCGGCGTCGGCGTCTTCACGTACGCCTGCGACCGGCTGTTCGAGCTGATCTTCACCTGGCTCACGGGTAGCGCGCGCTGATGGAAACCGATCAGGACGTCACCACGGCCGCCGCCGAGCCGGACGAGCAGACCGCGGCGACGCGGCGGCGCCGGCGAAGAAGCAGGACGACCGCAAGAAGTGGTTCGTCATCCACACGTACTCGGGCTACGAGAACAAGGTCAAGGCCAACCTCGAGCGCCGCATCCACTCGATGAACATGCAGGACAAGATCTTCCGCGTGCTCGTCCCGATGGAAGACGAAGTCGAGTTCAAGGACGGCAAGCGCAAGATCACGCCCAAGAAAGTGTTTCCGGGCTACGTGCTCGTCGAGATGGACATGGACGACGCGTCGTGGTACGTCGTGCGCAACACGTCGGGCGTGACGGGCTTCGTCGGCTCGCCGGGTTCGGGTGAGAAGCCCGTGCCGCTGCAGGACAAAGAAGTCAAGACGATCCTCAAGCAGATGGGTATCGAGACGCCCAAGCTCAAGATCGACTTCGCCAAGGGCGACCGCATCAAGGTCACCTCGGGCCCGTTCTTCGACTTCACCGGCATCGTCGACGACATCCAGCCGGAGAAAGAAAAAGTCCGCGCGCTCATCTCGATCTTCGGACGTGAAACGCCGGTCGAGCTGGAGTTTTACCAGATCGAGAAAGTTTAAGGCGCGATCGGGGCGGGGCGAGCGGTCGGGGCTACATCGCTGCGCCGCCGCCTCGTAGATTTTTGTCCACATCTGGCTGGCTTTGAGGCGCGTGTAGATCGCGAACGTGTTGGCGTCGTAGCCGATGATGCTCGTGATCAGGGCCGGGGTGTCGTTGCCTAGGTCGAGCGTGTCGACGAGATATTCCGCCGGCTCTTCCAGAAGTGGTTCCGTCACCTTGATCGTCATGACGTTGTGTAACGTCTGGGCGATTGCCGATTTGCTGACGAGCTCGTCGACGAAGAACAGGCGCTTGTCGGTGCGCGGGCTGTCCGTGCCGCGTAGATCGACCGTGCCGATGAGGGCAGTGCGCCGCGCTAAGCGGATCGCCGTGAGGTTGCGGACTGTTACACGAGCCTCGCTCGTATGCAGAACGGCGGCCGCGCTCGCGAGCGCGCGGCGCCGCTCGTCTGGGGTTGGGGCGCGGCGCGGTGGGCCGGCGTAGCCGTTGAGCGTCGATGCGAGCGCGCTGATGTGGCCGGCCAGGTGCAGCGAAGGCGGGACGGTGATGTGCGCGTACGCGTGGTTTGGGTCCACGGTGACGGGAACCGTTGCGATTACGCGGCCGCCGAAGATCACATGCACGCGATTGCCTGCGCCTGCGAGCGCTGCGGCGGCGGCCTTCTGCAGGCTTTCAGATGGCCCGCCGTCGTTCGAGCCCGGGTTGATGAACGTGCCGTTCTTGCGGACGGCGATCGGTTCGAGGACCCCGCCTTCGCCGATGGCGAAGATCGCGTCGCCGGCGGTGTCCGCGGCGAGCGTGCGCGTTGCGTAGGCGCCGACGATAAGCGCGCCGATGACGATCGTTGCGGCGAATGCGCGTTTCAGCGGGCGGGGCGGCATCGGCACGTTGCGGGCTCCTTTCGGCGGGTCGGTGCGCGTCATTGATACGCTTTCAGTTTGGGCCAGAGCGTTGCGAGCGGGGGGTGGACGCCCCGACAATACGCGATGCCTTTGCCGTTTTCGTACGGCATCGCGTACGGTGACGACGTCGTGCCCAATGGGCGCATCTCCGCGCAGTACGGGCGCAGCTTCGCAAGGTCGTTCTGCACGCGCAGGATGTTCGTTGCCGGTTGGCCGCGGAGGCCCCACAAGTAGTATTGGTTGTGGCCGCTCAATGCCGGCGGTAGCCCGTACTCCGCACCGTACACGTCGAGCGCGGCCGCTTCGCCGTAGTTGTTGACGAGGACCGACGTGGTCGCGCGAGTTCCGGGTGGCAGTTGTTGCCATGCGGTGCCGACCTCGCGCACGAAGTCGTGCCAGCCCAGCATGTCGGCGAACGTTTGCGGAAGCGGCACGCCTTCGCCGAGCTTCTCCGTGGCTTGCGGGGTGAGGTGCAGCGCACGTTCGTAGGCGAGCAGCGCCGGCGGGTTCAGGATCGGCAGCGCCATCGGTGCCGCGATCAGCGACAGCACGATGCCCAGCGCGACCCAGGTGGTGCGCAGCGCGACGTTGCCGATCGCGTGCTCCAGCGCGACGGCGCCGAGCGCGAACGCGGTCGGGTAGGCGGCGGCGAGGTAGTAGTCTTTGCCGTGCAGCGCGATCATGATGACGTAGATCGCCACGAACGCGATCGCGAACGGCCTTGCCGGTCGCAGCGCGCGCACCGTGTACGGGCCGATGATGCCCGCGATCCAGATCGGCGCGAATAGCGGGTTCATCACGAAGACCTGGTTGGCGACGAATGCGAGCGGCCCCAGCACGACGTTCTTCCCGTTCGAGCCGTTGCGCAGCAGCTCGACGATCGTCCAGCCGTGCGTCGCCTGCCACACCACGTTCGGAAGGACGAGCGCGATCGCGATCAGCGCGCCGAGCGCCGTTTCGCGCGTTGCGAGGATGCGGCGCGCATTCGGTGAAAAGCAGCCCGATGGCGAGCGCGATCAGCCAAAACGGGATCGAGTCCTTGATCTCCAGCGTGATCCCGACGACGGCACCGCACCACAGCATCGCGCTGCGCTCGTCGAGTACGATGCGGCGCGCGATCAGGTAGGCGGCCAGCGTCCAGCACAGCGGCTCGAACGTCGTCGTGTTGAGCGTCGCGGTGATGCCCAGGAACATCGGCGCGAACGCCGTCGCCGCGCCTGCCAGGACCGTTGCGCCGCGGCCGCCGCCCAAAAGCCGCACGAACGCGCACGTGACGAGCACCAGCGCCGCGGCGGCGAGCACGACGGGCAGGCGCAGCAGCCACGTCTGGTGGCCGAGGCCGTACATCGCCGCCGCGAGCAGCGGCACCACCGGCGGCTGGTCGACGTACCCGAACGCCGGGTGGCGGCCGCAGACGATGAAGTAGAGCTCGTCGCGGAACACGTCGTAGCGGTTCGCGAACGCGAGGTGCAACGCAAATGCCGCCGCGGCGAAACCGAGCGCGATCCGGTGCGAAGGTTCGGGCCGGGAGGCCAGCGGATACCGCACGATGCGTCCTTTGTCGACTCGCCGTTCGTTCCTCGGCGGCTCCCTCGCGCTCGGCGCCGCCGCGAGCGCGCTGCCGATCGCAAGCCGCGCCGCCACCGTGCAGCCGACGATTCGGCTCGGGTACGTCGACTCGCTGTCGGGGCCGTTCTCGGTCGGCGGGATCCCGCAGCTCTCCGGCGCGCGGCTCGCGGTCGAGGAGGCGAACCGGCGCGGCCGCGTGCAGTACGAGCTCGTCGTCGGCGACGACACCACGAAGCCGGCCGTCGGCGAGAGCGAGGCGCGTCGCCTGGTCGAGAACGTGAAAGTCGACGTGCTGCTCGGCGGCGCGTCGTCGGCGGTCGGCAACGCGGTGTCGGCGTACGCGCAGACCGCCGGCGTGCTGTACGTCGCGGTCGGGACGCACGACACCGCGATGACGGGCGCGAAGGCGAACAAAGTCTGCTTCCGGCAGACGTGTTCGCTGGCGATGCTGTCGACGGCGCTGGGCGCGGAGCTCGTGCGCCGCGCGAAGCGCTGGTACTTCCTCGTCGCCGACTACGCGTTCGGCACCGACGCGCGCGACCGGCTCAAGGTGATCCTCGACGCGCACGGCGGCCGCGTCGCCGGCATGGACCTGCACCCGATCGGCACGTCCGATTTCTCGCCGTACATGGTGAAGGCGCGCGCGTCCGACGCCGACGCGTTCCTGATCCTCAACGGCGGCACCGACACGCAGAACGCCGCGACGTCGTTCGTGCAGTTCGGCTTGCACAAGCGCATGCTGGCGGCGGGCGTCACCGGCGAGAACGAGCTCGCCGCGGGCTTTCCGTCCGAAGAGCTCGCGGGTTCGCTGTGGGGCTATGTGTGGGGACCCGATGCGGGCGACGGCGCGCCGGCGCTGCACCGCCGGCTCGCAGCGTCGCGCAAGGCTTTCCGCCGAACTGGCGCCAGTATCTCGGTTACATGGCGGTCAAGAACGTCGTCGCCGCGATCGAGGCGAGCGGCACGACCGACACCGCGACGCTGGTGCGCGCGCTCGAGAACCACCGCTACGACGCGGCGAAGGCGCAGCCCGCGTTCTTTCGCGCGTGCGATCACCAAGCGGTGCAGGAGACGTACTGCGCGGAGATGCTGCCGCGCGCGAAGCGGCGCGATCCCAACGAGTACTTCCGCATCGTGTCGCGCGTCGGCGGCGAGTTCGCGGCCGGCCCGTGCAGCGATGCCGACAGCAGCAAGGCCGCCGCGATCATCGGCGCGCAGAAGGTGCCGCCGCGCGAGGGCTACACGCCGGTTCGCGTGCGCTAGCCGCCGTGTGGCCGGTGAGCGTTTGCGCGAGGTAGATCACCGTCGCGCTCGTCACGATCAGCGTCACGCACCAGCCCGCGACGGCGAGCCAGCCCGGGATGCGCAGGTGGTGCATGATGCTCTTGTTGCGGCCGACCAGCAGCATCAGCGCCATCGTCAGCGGCGTCGCGATGCCGCCGGCGATCCCGCTGAAGAACAGCAGCTTGATCGGCGGCACGCCGGCCATGCCGATCGCGACGGCGGCGAGCACGCAGCCGCTCAGCGTGAGGTAGAAGCGGCGCGCGCGCTCGAACTTCGCGTCGAGGCTGTGGCGCCAGCCGAACATCTCCGCGGCGACGTACGCCGACGTGCCCGCGATGACCGGGATCGCGACGAGCGCCGAGCCGAGCAGACCGATCGCGAACACGAGCGAGGCGTACTTGCCCGCGACCGGCGCGAGCGCTTGCGCGGCTTCTTGCGCGGTCTGCACGTGCTTGTGGTGCACGCCCAAGCGTCGCGCCGGTCGCGACGAGGATGAACCAGAACGTCAGCCCCGCGACGACGATGCCGAGCGCGGCGTCGACCTGCACGAGCCCCAGCGGCGCAGCTTCGGCTTCTCCTCGCTCAGCTCGATCGTCTCCCACACGTACGCGTACGCGGTGAGCGTCGTGCCGAGCAGCGCGAGCGCGCCGGACACCGTGTCGGGACGAAGATCGAAGTGCGGGACGAACGAGCCGCGAAACACGGCGCCCCAGTCCGGGTGCGCGAGGAACGCCGCGCCGACGTACGTCAGAAAAAGCAGCGCGATGTAGCGCAGCACGCGCTCGATGCGTGCGGTAGTTGCCCGTACACGAGCACGATCACGGTGAGCGCGCCGAGCGGCGCCACCCACCAGCGGTAGCTCGATGCCGGTGAGCAGGTCCATCGCCGCGGCGCCGCCTTCGAGGTCGGCGGCGAGCGTGAGGACGTTGACGATCAGCAGCGCGGCGAGCGCGACGACCGCCCAGAAACGCCCGTACGCGCTGCGCACGCAGTCCTCGAGGCCTTTCTTCGAGACGGTGCCGACTTGCGCCGCGATCGCCTGGATCACCGCGAGCATCGGGATGACGAGCAGCGTCAGCCAGCCCAGCTCGTACGTCGTCGTCGAGCCGATGACGGCCAGCGTCGCGACCGTCGTCGGATCGTTGTCCGACGCGCCCGCGACGATGCCCGCGCCGAACTTCGCTTCGGCCGATTTGCTGCGCGCTGCGGCGTGCGGCCGTGCGGCGAGTCGATTGCGGGCCCCTCCTGCGGCGCATCGGGCCTCACGTACCCAACATCCGCGCGCGCTCCCGCGCGTACGGCGGTGCGCGGTGTACGGCGCGCGGTGCCGAGCGGACCGCGTCGGGCTCGCGGCGAGCGCGAGCGGGAACAGCTGCGGGATGACGGAGTACGGGGCGACGCCGTTGATGCCGTCGTTCGTCAGCACGATGATGTCGATGCCGTCGTCGGGGAACGTCGCGTTGATCGTCTGAAAGCCGCCGATCTCGCCGTCGTGCCAGATGTAGAGATGTCCGTTGAGCGAGCTGATGAACCAGCCGTCCGCAGGCGTGCCGTACGACTGCGGAGAACGGGCTCGGCGCGAACATCTGCGTGAGCGAGGCTTGCGTGAAGATCCCCGGCTGGCGAACCGCGCGATCCCAGCGTCTCGATGTCGCCGACGGTCGACGTCAGCCCGCCCGGACCGGCGAGCCACGCGAGATTCCACTGCCACGCGCGAAAGGCGGTGCCGCCGTTCGTGAGATAGCCCAGCGCGAGGTCGGTGACGGGCGGCGCCGGATAGCCCTGCTGCGTCTGCGTCATGCCGAGCGGCGCGAAGATGCGCTGCTGCAAGAACGCCCCCAGCGGCTGGCCGCTGACCTTCGCGACGATCATGCCCGAGCAGCAGATAGTTCGTGTTGCTGTAGCTGAATTGCGAGCCCGGCGCGAACAGCAGCGGGAACGTCGCGAGCTCGTCGACGATCGGCTGGTAGTTCGGTCTGCCCGCTCGCCATGAACGCGTCGTACGCGCTGGTGAAATCGGGAGCGTCGCCGAAATTGTTGTAGTCGACCAGGCCGCTGCGGTGCTGCAGCAGGTACAGCAGCGTGATCGCGCTGCCGTTGGGAAACCCCGGGAAGTATTTCGCGAGCGTGTCGTTCACCGACAGCTTTCCGTCTTGCTGCAGCAGCAGGATCGCGCCGGCGGTGAACTCCTTGCTGACCGACGCGAGATCGAACACGGTGTTCGCGTCGGGCGCGAACTGCCCGCGCGGGAGGTTGAACAGCGCTTCGGGCTGCGCGATCTTCCACATGTTCGGGAACGCGAACGTGTCGGGCAGGCCGCGGTCGCGCAGGCCGTAGCCGTGCACGTACAGCGGCGCGCCGTTCTTGTAGATGCCGAGCTCGACGCCCCAGCCGCCGCCGTAGTTCTGCTGGATCGACCGCGTCGTACGCCGGCGCGGAACCCGGCGGCGGCGGTGTCGCGACCGGCGGCGGGACGCTCGAGCCGGCCGAACCGCCGCCGCCGCACGCGGAAAGCCCGGCGGCGGCGAACACCATGACCAGGGCGAGCAGACGGCGCATGCGCGAACCCTCGGACGTGAGATACGAGGCTTTCCGCGCTTGTTCCGAAAGCCTTCGCCGCCCCGTACGCGAACCGCCCTGGAACACGATGAACGACGACGTCACTCACCACCCCGCCCACCCAGCCCCCGAAGCCGAGCCCGCCGCAGCCCCGGCCGTCGAGCCCGCTGCGTGCCTCGGGCCCGTCGACGCCCCGGCGTTCGAGGCCGCGTGAGCGTCGCGTCCGCGTTCGCAGCGGCACCGATCGGCGCGGCGCCGAGCCGACCTGCGCACGAGCCGATCGCCGCACCGAGCCGATCGCCGCGCCCGAGCCGATCGCCGCGCCCGAACCGATCGCCGCGCCCGAGCCGATCGCGGCGCCGGAGCCGATCGCCGCGCCCGAGCCGATCGCCGCGCCCGAGCCGATCGCCGCGCCGGAGCCGATCGCCGCGCCCGAGCCGATCGCCGCCGCCGGAGCCGATCGCCGCGCCCGAGCCGATCGCCGCGCCGTCGAGCCGATCGCGGCGCCCGAGCCGATCGCCGCAGCCGAGCCGATCGCTCGCCGCTCGAGCCGATCGCCGCGCCCGAGCCGATCGCGGCCGAAGCGACCGCGGCCGAACGCCGCTGCCGGCGGAGGCGCCGCCGGCGGCCGCGCCGCGCTCCGCCGCCGCCCGATCCGCGCCGCGTGCGCGCGCAGCAGGCGTGGGAACGCGTCGTCGCCGCGCGCGAAGGCGGCGAGACGCTGACCGGCTACGTCACCGCCGCCGTGAACGGCGGGCTGCTCGTCGACGTCGGCGGCATTCGCGGCTTCTTGCCCGCGTCGCAGGCGCGCGTGCCGCTGGGCACGCCGATCGACACGCTGGTGAAGACGACGGTGCCGCTCAAAGTGATCGACGTCGACGCCGGCCGCCGCCGCATCGTCGTGTCGCACCGCCGTGCGGTCGAAGAAGAACGGCGCACCAAACGCAACGAGCTGCTGCGCTCGCTGCAAGTCGGTCAGGTTCGCGAAGGCACCGTCGTGCGGCTCACCGATTTCGGCGCGTTCGTCGATCTCGGCGGCGTCGACGGCCTCATCCCGATGCGCGAGCTCGCGTTCGAGCGCGTCGAGAAGACGTCGGACGTCGTGACGCGTCGGCGAGAAGCTTTCCGTCGAAGTGCTGCGCATCGACGAGAACGGCAAGAAGATCTCGCTTTCGCGCAAGAACGCGCTGCCCGATCCGTGGCGCGATCACGCCGACGTGGTGCGCCGCGGCGCGACGGTGCAGGGCAAAGTCGTCGCCAAAGAGCCGCGCTTACAGGTCGAGATCGCGCCCGGTATCGTCGGCACCGTGCGCGAGAGCGACGCGAACCCGGCCGACTACGAGCTCGGCGAAGCGATCGAAGTGCAGGTGCGTTCGGCGGATCGCGCGACGCGCCGCATCAACCTCACGACGATGCACGGCGCCGCCGAAGCCGCGGTCACGACGGCCAAATCGACCAGCGGCTTCGCGTCGCTGGGCGAAGAGCTCCGCCAGCGCCCGCACCAGCGCCAGCGCCGAACGTAGGAGAACTCCATGAGAACGATTGTTTGCGCGTTCGCCGCTGCGGCCGTGCTTGCTTGCACGACCGTTGCCGGCGCCGCACTCCCGCCGCCGCCGGACGCGAAGCGCATCCCGGTCACCGACACGTACTTCGGTACGACGGTCGTCGATCCGTACCGCTGGATGGAGGACAAAGGGCCCGACCTCCTCGCGTACCTGAAATCGGACAACGACCGCACGCGCGCGATCCTGGACTCGATCCCGGGCCGCGCAGCGCTGGCGGCGCGGCTGCAGGCGCTGTCGGAGACGTCGAACGTGTCGAGCGGCGTCGTCGCGCGCCACGGCGCGTACTTCTACGAGAAGCTGCCGCCGGGCGCGAACTCGGTGAAGCTCTACGTGCGTTCCGGCATCGGCGGCGCGGAGCGCGTGCTGGTCGATCCCGACGCGATGACGGGTCCGCGCCAGGCGCTCTCGTTCTTCAACCCGTCGAACGACGGCACGAAGGTTGCGTACGGGTTGGCGTCGGGCGGGTCGGAGAACGCGGTTCTCCACGTCGTCGACGTGGCGAGCGCAAAGACGTTGCCCGACGCCGCCGACCGCGCCGACTTCGGCGTGACGTCGTGGAACGACGACAACAAGTCGCTGTTCTACATGCGGCGCCAAGAAGTAGCGCCCGGCGCGTCGCCGTTGGCGAAATACATGAACATTCGCTCGTACCGGCACGTCGTCGGCCAGCCTGCGGCCGCGGACGTCGCCGTGTTCGGCGTCGGCGTGAACCCGAACGTGAACGTCCCGCCCACGTCGTTCGCGGCGCTGTCGGTTTCGCCTGATTCGCCGTACCTGGGCGGCGTCGTGATCAACGGCGTGGACCGGTTCGTGACGGTGTATACGGCGCCCAAGAGCGCGCTGGCGAACCCCGCGACGATTCCGTGGAAGCTCGTCATCCGGCCGGAGGACAAGATCACCGACGCGACGCTGCACGGCAACACGCTGTACGCCGTGACTGCGAAAGATGCGCCGCGCTTCAAAGTGATCAAGTTCGACATCAGCGGCGGGTCGATGAGCCAGGCCGCCGACGTGATCCCGGCAGGCCCGCGCGTGGTGGACGGTGCCGCGACCGCGAGTGACGCGCTGTACGTGTTGTCGCGCGAAGACGGCCTCGCGCGCGTCACGCGCGTGGGCTACGACGGTGCAACGCGGGAGGTTCCGCTGCCGGTGAACGGCACGATCTCGGGCCTCGTCACCGAACCGGATCGCCCCGGCTTCGTCGCGCAGCTCACGTCGTGGACGTCGCCGCCGCTGTGGTACGCGTACGACGCGAAGTCGAACACGGTGACCGACACCAAGCTCGACGCGCCGTCGCCCGTCGACTTCTCGAACATCGTCGCGGAGGAAGTCAAAGTCCCGGCGTCCGACGGAACGCTGATCCCGCTGTCGATCATCCACCGCCGCGACCTGAAGATGGACGGCTCCAACCCGACGCTGCTCAATGCGTACGGCTCCTACGGCATCTCGCAGAACCCCGGCTTCGGGGCGGGACGCATGGCGTGGTTCGAGCTCGGCGGCATCACCGCCGATCGCACACGTGCGCGGCGGCGGCGAATACGGCGAGGAGTGGCATCTCGCCGGCAAGGACGCGAACAAAGTGAAGACGATCAGCGACTTCGTCGACTGCGGCAAGTGGCTGATCGCCAAAGGCTACACGTCCGCCGCGAAGCTCGGCGCGCGCGGCGGCAGCGCGGGCGGCATCACGATGGGCGGGGCGATCACGACGGCGCCCGACGTGTTCGCCGCGGTGCTCGACGAGATCCCGGTGTCGGATCAGCTGCGCATCGAGTCGACGCCGAACGGCCCGCCCAACGTGCCGGAGTTCGGCAGCGTCAAGACCGAGCAAGGCTTCAAGAACCTCTACGCGACGAGCGCCATTCACCACGTCGTCAAAGGCACGAAGTATCCGGCGGTGATGCTGACGACCGGCATCAACGACCCGCGCGTCGATCCGTGGCAAGCTGCGAAGATGGCTGCCGCGCTTCAGGACGCGACGACCAGCGGAAAGCCGATCTTGCTGCGCGTCGACTACGAAGGCGGCCACGGCGGGATCGGCGGGGGCCGCTCGCAAGCCGTCGCGCTGGGTGCCGACGAGTACGCGTTCCTGCTGTGGCAGTTCGGCGTGCCGG
Source organism: Vulcanimicrobiota bacterium (assembly GCA_963792235.1). Classification (GTDB taxonomy): domain Bacteria; phylum Vulcanimicrobiota; class Vulcanimicrobiia; order Vulcanimicrobiales; family Vulcanimicrobiaceae; genus Vulcanimicrobium. Next base: position 24,288 of record CAWBVR010000026.1, on the reverse strand, counting down.
GGTACCAGCCCACGATCTAAGGTCACCCTGGTGGCGCACCCTTCGACAGGCTCAGGGTGACATTGGGGCCGATAGGGTGACATTGGGGCCCATAGGGTGACATTGGGGCTGGTGACAGCACGGGGCGGGCGTGGTAAAATGGGGCGTTGCGCCCGGCCGTATGCCGGGCCGCGGCGGCTCGCCTACCCCGGCGGCCGCGGCGTTCACTCGGGGGGAGATGGCTTCTGCCGCCAGGCGGTCGGAAGCCGCGTCGAAAGGATCACATGGCTAAAAGAGTCGTCGGGAAGATCGGTCTCGCTCTTCCCGCCGGGAAGGCGACACCTGCGCCTCCCGTCGGTCCGGCGTTGGGCCCCTACTCGCTCAACATCATGGACTTCTGCAAGCAGTACAACGACCGCACGAAAGCCCAAGAAGGCTTCATCATCCCGGTCGAGATCACGGTCTTCGAAGACCGCACGTTCACGTTCATCACGAAGACGCCGCCCGCGTCGTTCCTGATCAAGCGCGCGCTCGGGCTCGAGTCGGGCTCGAAAGAACCCAACCGCAACAAAGTCGGCAAGCTGACCCAGGCGCAAGTCCGCGAGATCGCCGAGGCCAAGAAGCCCGACCTCAACGCCAACGACGAAGCGGCCGCGATGAAGATCATCGCCGGCACCGCGCGCTCGATGGGCGTGGAGATCGCGAACTGATGCGCAAGCACGGCAAGCGCTACAAGAACCTCGCCGCGGCGTTCGACGCGGAGAAGATGTACGATCCCGCCGAAGCGACGACGCTGGTGAAGAAGAACGCGACGGCAAAGTTCGACGAGACCGTCGAGATCCACATCAAGCTGGGCGTCGATCCGAAGAAGTCGGATCAGAACGTGCGCGGCACGGTCAACCTTCCGCACGGCACCGGACGCGTCGTGCGCGTGATCGCGTTCGCGCGCGGTGACGCCGCGCGCGCCGCGCAGGAAGCCGGCGCCGACGTCGTCGGCGAAGCGGATCTCATCGAGCGCGTCAAGGGCGGCTTCGCCGACTTCGACGTCGCCGTCGCGACGCCGGACATGATGCCGTCGATCGGCAAAGAGCTCGGCCGTATCCTGGCGCAGAAGATGCCGAACCCCAAAGCCGGCACCGTGTCGCCGAACATCGGCAACGCCGTGCGCGACATCAAGGCCGGTAAGGTGGAGTACCGCCTCGACAAGACGGGGATCGTGCACACGATCGTCGGCAAGGCGTCGTTCGACGAGAAAGCCATCGTCGAGAACGTCGGCGTGCTGCTCGACGCGATCGTGCGCGCGAAGCCGTCGGCCGCGAAGGGCACGTACCTGCGCTCGATCACGCTGACGTCCACGATGGGACCCGGCGTGAAGGTCGACCCCACCCGCGTCCGCGCGACCGCCAGCACGGCGTAGGCGGGCTTGGTGGCGCACCCTTCGCCCTGAGCTTGTCGAAGGGTCAGGGTGACATTGGGCTCAGGGTGACATTGAGCGGGACGGGGTGCGTGAGCGCCCCGTCTCTTTTTTCACACCATGGGAGGAGGGCGGCGACCCCCTCCCAACATGGGCGGAAGGTAGCTCGTCTCGCCTACGGATTCGGGGGTCCTCATGCGGCGTCTCATGTCAGCGCTCGCCGGCGCACTCTTCGTCACGACGCTGGTCGCCTGCAACGGCGGCACCGGCAGCGTGCCGCCCAAGCCAGGGGCACGCGACCCCGAGGCGTTCGTTCCGCCGAACACGACCGCGGCGCGCGGGACGCAGACGATGCGGCAGATCCGCGTGCCGAAGACCGCTGCCGACGCGCACGCGCGCCGCACGCCGTCGACGAATATTCTGAGCGATCCCGGCTTCGAGTCGGGCGGGTTCGCGTCGTGGGGGCAGTGCGGCAACGTGAATGCGACGATGTCGACGATTCGCGCGCACACCGGCACGTACTCCGCGCGCGGCGGCTCGACCAACGCGACGTCCGGTGAGATCAACGGGGATGCAGGGGTGTGTCAGCAAGTGACGATCCCGGCGAGCGGCGTGCTGACGTTCTGGTACTACGGATTCTCGAACGAGAGCTCGACGACGTACGCGTATCAGGAAGCCGAGTTGATGGACGCGAGCGGCGTCACCGTGAAGATGCTGTGGCAAGCGGTGGACGAGACCAACGCGTGGGTGCAGAAGACGTTCGACGTGTCGGCCTACGCCGGCCAGACGCTGTACTTGTACTTCGGTGTGCACGGCGACGGCTACAGCGGGACGTACACGATCCTCTACGTCGACGACGTCACGCTCAGCGGCGGGACGAGCACGCCGACGCCGACGCCGCGGCCGACCGCGACGCCGGTCCCGACGGCGACGCCCGTCGCGACGCCGACGCCGGCCGGGACACCGACGCCGACTCCGAAACCCACCGCGACACCGACGCCCGGGCCGACGCCGACACCGAAACCCACCGCCACGCCGGTACCGACACCGACGCCGACCGCGACGCCGGTCGGCGGGCCGACGCCGATCCCGCTGCCGACCGGCGGCGGCGGCAGCGGATGCGGCATCTCGTGCGGAGTCGAGCGCTGGCATGTCAAGACGATGAGCGATCCGTACGCATCGCAGGTCAACCGCAACGTGCAGATCGTCACGGTCGACACGCTGATCCACGCCGCGGTGCCGTCCGGCCTGTCGTCGTCGTCGGACAATGTGCGCTTCTCGCCCTGGGAGCTGCAAGCGGTGCGGGTGCGCGGCACGATCGTGGGGTGGAAGACCGAGAGCGACAACGATTACCACATCGTCATCTCCGACATGAACAACCCCAACGAGACGATGATCATCGAGCCGCCGTCGTCGTCGTGCTCGGGCGCGTGCCAGTCCGGTTACGGCGCGCTGTACCAGAGTGCGCGCAATGCGTTCGTCACGTGTCTGGGCAGCCCGCCGTCGTCGTTCACGGCGCCCGGCAAGACGGTCGTCGTCGACATCACCGGGGTTCCGATGTTCGACTTGCTCCACGGTCAAACGGGGGTGGCGCCCAACGGGATCGAGATCCATCCGGTGATGAGCGTCGCGTTCGTGTCCGGTTGCTGAAGCGAGGATGACGTTCCGCGCAGTGGCGGCGGTCGCGCTCTTGGGCGCGGCCGCAGCGTGCGCGAACCATCGTGACGCGCCGGTGCAGCCCGGCGCGTCGCCCGTTTCGGCGTACGACGCCGCGCTCCGCGCGAAAGCGGCGCAGCTCACGGCGCAGGATCGTGCCGCCACGGAACGCCGGCGTGCTGAGATCGCGCGCATCGTGAGCGGTTCGGCGCGCGACGTCACGCCGCCGAACGCGGCGTCGGAACGTTTCGTCGTGCGGCTGGTGAACCGCGGCGCGCGCGCGATTCGGCGCATCGACGGCGGGGTCATCGTCTACGGCGGCCCCGGGCTGCACCGGCTCGGGCTCGCGACGTTTTCGGCGAACGTCGACGTGGCGCCGGGACGCAGCGCGAACGTCGCCGTGGCGATCCCGCATGCGGCGTTCGGCGCCGAAGGCGCGGGTGCGCTAGCGGTCGCGAACGGCGCGCCGAAGCGCGTCGAGCTCGAGTTGACCGGTTACCGGCTCGAATCGGAGGGCGACCAGCGCGAGACGGACTAGAGCGCGCGCATCAGCTCCGCGGCGGCGCCGAGCGAGTCGACGATCGGCGTGCGCGCGGTGATCCCGGCGATGCTGAGCAGGCGGATCATGCGCTGGTTGCGTGCGACGATCACGAGCTTGCCGTTGAGCGCGAGCGCGCGCGACTCGGCGCGGTACAGCTCGTCGATCGCGGTGGAGTCGACGTAGTTCAAGCCGGTCAGATCGACGATGACGCGCGGGTTTTCACGCACTTGCTGAAACGCGAGGTGCACTTCATGGCGCGTCGCGATGTCCTGCTCGCCGGCGAGTCGCACGATCGCCGGTGCTGCTCGTTCTGCCACCCTGCGGACGAATTCGCCCGCCCGGCTTCGGTTACTGCTCGGACGGCTTCGAGCTCGGGGCGCGGTGGACGCGGCGGCGCAGGCCCGTGCGGGCAAACCCCAGTTTCGCCGCGGAGCGTTCGGCGGGCGAATTTGCGGCGGTCCTGAACGCGGCGGCGGTCGCGCCGCGCTCGTGCGCGATCGCCAGCCGGGCGGCCAGCAGCGCCTGGTGGACGCCGCGCCGGCGAAAGCCGGGCAGCACCGCGCCGCTCCACAGCAGCGCCGTCTCGCCGGAGATGGCGAGCGCGCCGGTGCCCGCGTCGTCGCCGTCGAGCGACGCGATGACCAGCACGTGCGCCGCCGCCGCCGCGGTTTGCAGCGTCCGGCGCAGCACGCCACGTCGGCGGACGCCGTCGTCGAACGCGCGGACCGCGAGCTCGGCCCACGCGCGCCGGTTGGTGGTCGTGCGCACCGCGACCGCGCCGTGCGGCGGCGCGGCGCCCACCGGGGCCTCGAGCACGGCCAGCGTCTCGTCCTCCTCGGTGTAGCCGCGGGCGCGCAGCAGCGCGCCGTCGCGCGCGAGCACCGCCTCGTCCAGCTCGAAGCGCGCCGGGTGCGCGCGCGCCGCGTAGAACTCCTCGACCACCGCGAGATCGTCGTCGCGCAGCGCGCGCGTCGAGCCCGCGCCCATCGCGAAGTCGAACCGCGTCCCGCTCACGTACAGCGCGTAGCCGCCTGCGACCGGGATGGCGCCGTCGCCCGCCGTCCCGGCGTCCACGTTGCGGTTCCGGAGGAAGGCGGCCCACAGCTGCGCCGCGGCGCGATCGGGATTCATGAACGCAACGCGGCTTCGGCGGGCCCGGACGTCACGACTGCCTTCGCCGCCGCGGCCTCCGCGCGCGTCAGCGCGCGCACCGCCCCGCCGGCGAGATACAGCTCGATCGCCGCGATGACGGCGCCGGCGCCGATCATGTCCATGCAGCGCGGGAGATCGCCCACCACATCGACGCAAAGGTTTTTCGGCAGGTCGTTCTCGGATCCGTCGCCCAGCGGGCGCACGCGCGCTTTCCAGCAGCCGCCGTCGTCGCAGCAGCGCAGCGCGCCGTTCGTATGCAGGAACTGATGGTGCGGATACGCCTCCCAGTGCGGCGGCTCGCGGCCGCCCGCGACGACGACGCACGCGCGGTTCTTCGGCGCGCCCGGCGGCATCTCGACCGCCGCGGCAAGGTGCATCGGGAACGAGACCCCGCCCAGCACGCCGTCGGCATGGTGCACGAGCCGCACGAGCTGGCGCAGGTCCGTGCGGCCCACGAGGTCGAGAACGCCGCGCAGCGGCGGGTGTATGTGGTGGGCCTCGCCGACTTGGACGAAGAGCAGCCGGTCGCGGAAATGGTCGACGACCGCTTGGTAGCGATCGGCGCTCCACCACTTGGTGGTGAAGTCGGGCTTGCCGCCGCTGGTCAGGATCCAGAACGGGACGCGGATGCCGGTGCGCTCCTGCACCTGCGATGCCCAGTCGCGCTCCTGGCCGGACAGGTGGATATCGCCACGAAACGCCGTCGGCACGACCGGCACGCCGAGCTGCGTGCTGAGGTACTCCGTGAAGCCGTGCAGGAAGTGGTAGGGGCGCGTGTTGCTGCGGTGGATGAGCGGATAGTGCATATCGAGCGTGCGCACGCCTGGTGCGCCGTCGTCGAGCGGCGTCAGGTGCGGGTTGTGGTCCCACAGCGCGTTCGCGCTCGTCCTCACGTCGGTCGCGAAGGCCCCCGGGTGCGCCGCGTGGAGGTCGCGGACCGCGGCGGTCAGCATGACGACGTCGCCGGGCGATTGGAAATTGCGCAGGATCAGCTTGCGCACGGTCCCCCTTGACGGCGCACCCGCTCGCGTCGTAAACTGACCGTTGGCTCCAATGACTGCAGGTCGGCTCCTCCGGGGGTCGGTAATGTGCGCTCCCACGAACGCACGCCTGCCGAGGACGCACGATTCCCAGAGGGCACAGCCGGCTGATTCCAGCCTGTCCTGAGCTTGTCGAAGAATGCGCCTCGCCCCCGTCGGCGGAGGCGTTTTTGTTTCCCCCGGAGAGCATTTTGCCGACCGCGAAAAAAGAAGCGACGATCGAGGAGCTCCGCGAGAAGATCGCGGGCGCGAAGAACTTGTTCTTCACGAACTACCAAGGCCTCACCGTCGAAGAGATCTCGAAGCTCCGCAACGAGCTTCGCAAAGACGGCAGCACGTACGGCGTCGTCAAGAATACCCTGTTCAAGCGCGCTGCGAGTGACGAGCTCGCGTCGCAGCTCGACGCGGTGCTCGCGGGCCCGACCGGCGTCGTGTTCGCCGGTGCCGATCCCGTCGCACCCGCCAAAGCCCTCAAGACGTTCCACGACGCGACGAAGAAGGTCGACGTCAAGGCCGCCTACATCGACGGCAAGATCGTCGATGCGGCGCAAGTCAACGCGCTCGCCGCGCTGCCTCCCAAAATCGAGCTGCTCGCGAGACTCGTCGGGTCGCTCAAGAGCCCGCTGTAAGGCCTCGTCATGGTCCTCAGCGGCAACCAAAGCGGACTCGTCCGCGTCCTCAATGCGATTCGCGAGCAGAAGAACGCGAATCAGCCCGCCATCGCACAGGAGTCCTAAGTCATCATGGCACTCGCCGAACTCATCGAACAAATCGACAAACTCACCGTCCTCGAGCTCGCGGATCTCGTCAAGCAGCTCGAAGAGAAGTACGGCGTGAGCGCCGCTGCGCCGGTCGCCGCCGCCGCGCCGGCCGCCGCCGCCGCCGCACCGGCCGAAGCGAAGACCGAATTCGACGTCATCCTCGAAGAGGCGGGCCCGGAGAAGATCAAGGTCATCAAGGCCGTTCGCGAAGTCACGTCGCTCGGTCTCACCGAAGCCAAAGCGTTCGTCGAGAGCGCGCCCAAGCCGGTCAAGGAAGGCATCCCCAAAGACGAGGCCGACGCCATCGCCAAGAAGCTGTCGGAAGCCGGCGCGAAGGTCAGCGTCAAGTAACGGAGTTCGCGCTCGCGCGAAACACGCAAACGCCCGCGTCGTGCAGACGCGGGCGTTCGTTTTTCCTCAGCTGCTGCCGTCGCCGTTGGGGTCGACCCAGCCGCTCGAGCGCATCATCGCCACGTCGCGCTTCGCGCGGTTGCCGACTTGCGTGTACCAGGCGGAGTCGACCATCTGGTCCGCGGCGACGTTGTACTGCGCGCGTTTCGTCGCGTCGCCGGTCGCCGCGACCGCGGCGTTGATCGCGGCGCGTGCCGACGGGAAGCCGAGCCAGCCGGCCACGCCCAAATTGTACGTCATGTCGACGATGACGAAGCGGCGCGCGTCGCTCAACTGGTCGAAGACGCCGGGTCCCAGCGTGCCGCGCGCGTCGTTCACGTAGCCCGGCAGCATCTGGTCGAACGTCGAGTCGGCTTGCGCCTGCGTCAGCGCGGTTCTGCCTGCTTTGACGCCCGCGATGTCGGTCACGCCGGCGTTGCGCAAGATCGCGTCCGCATTGGCGTTCTGCAAGTTGAAGCCGTACGCGATCGTCGGGACGCCGACGGTGTCGTAGTACATCGTGAGACTCAGGCCCTCGTTGATCGCAATGCGCCGCCGCACTTCCGCGGTCCATTCCTGTGGTGTCATCGCCATGGCTCAACCCCTTCGCGCGGTTAGCGCAGACGCGTCATCTTCACGATGCGCACGGGCGGCGCGAGCATCTCGCCGTTCGCGTGCGCGCGCTGAATCTTGCGCACGACGTCCGCGCCGCGCACCACCTTGCCGAACGCCGCGTAGCCGGGGCCCGTCGGTCCGCCCGCGTCGAGATACCGGTTGTCGCCGATGCACAAAAAGAATTCCGTCGAGCCGGAGTTCGGATCGGACGTGCGGGCCATCGAGATCGCGCCGTCGGTATTGTGCAGCCCCGTTTTGGTGGTCGGCTCCAGCGGAATGGGGCGGATCGCCGGGTTGGGGCCCTGCGGGTTGAGGCCGCCCTGGATGACTTCGATCTGCGAGCCCGGTTCGTTGGCCTTGCTGACGGTCCGGTAGAACGTCGTGCCGTTGTACGTGCCGGCGTCGACGTAGTGCAGGAAATTCGCCGCCGTACCGGGCGCGTGCGCGCGATCGAGCCGCACGACGATGGTGCCCATCGACGTCTGGATCGCCACGTCGACGGGCGCAGCGGCGCGCGGCGCGGCGTCCGCAGCAGCGGGCAAGGCAAACACGGCGGCGGCCGCAAGCATCATGAAGAAACGCATGTCGATCGCCGCTTCGGTCACCGCGCGCGCGGTTCCCGGCAGGGGTACGACGGTGCGACGGCCCAGCATTGCACCATGGTTGGGCGGTCATGAGCGCGGCGCTGCATTTCGGCGGCGTCGTGCGCGATGCGGACACGCTGAGCGAGCGCGGGCTGCGGCTGGCCGGCGGCTTGCGCGCGCTCGGCCTGCGGGAGGGTGACGTCGTCGCGGTGCTGCTGCGCAACGACCCCGTGTACGCCGACGTGATGCACGCGTGCCGCCTCGCGGGGCTCTACTACTGTCCGCTGAACTGGCACTTCACGCCCAGCGAGCTCGGTTTCATCCTCGACGACTGCGGCGCGCGCGTGGTGATCGGGCACGGCGATCTGCTCGCGGCGGCCGCCGGCGTGCTGCCACCCGGCGCCACGGTGCTGCGCGCCGGCGACGGCTCGGCATTCGCGGACTACGAAGCGTGGCTCGCGGCGCAGCCCGCGTACGATGGCGCCGTCGTGTCGCCGCGCGGTCTGATGGGCTATACGTCGGGCACGACCGGCCGCCCCAAGGGCGTGCGGCGCGTGCCGGTGCCGTTGGACGCATTGCCCGCGCAGCAGGCCGCGATCCGCGAGCTCGTGCGCACGGTGTACGGCATCGAAGACGGCTGCCGCACCGTGCTGTCGGCGCCGTTGTATCACAGCGCGCCCGCGTCGATCGCGCAGAACACGCTGCTGTACGGCGAACGGCTCGTGCTCGCGCCGCGCTTCGACGCCGAAGAGACGCTCGCGCTCATCGAGCGCCATCGGGCGGACGTCGCGTACCTCACGCCGACGATGTACGTGCGGCTACTGCGCTTGGCGGACGCGGTGTGGCAGCGGTACGACATCGCGTCGCTGCGCTTCGTCGCGTCGACGGGCGCGCCGTGTGCGCCCGAGGTGAAGCGCGCGATCATCGCGCGGCTCGGCCCCGTGGTGCACGAGACGTACGCGTCGACCGAAGCGGGCTTGATCACCCTCGCGTCGTCGGCCGACGCGCTCGCGCGGCCCGGCACCGCCGGCCGCCCCGCGGGCGCGGCGCAGGTGCGCATCTACGACGAGTCCGGTGCGCCGTGCGCGCCCGGCGAGATCGGGATGATCTACGGCCGCCAGCCGGCGTATCCCGACTTCACCTATCACGACCTGCCCGACGCGCGGCGCGCGATCGAGCGCGACGGCCTGGTGACGCTGGGCGACGTCGGCTATCTGGATACCGAGGGATACTTGTTCGTGTGCGACCGCGGCGCAGACATGGTGCTGTCGGGGGGCGTGAACGTGTATCCCGCCGAGATCGAGCACGCGCTGCTGCGGTTGCCCGGCGTGCTGGACTGCGCGGTGATCGGCGTGCCCGACCCGGAGTACGGCGAACGGCTGCACGCGTTCGTGCAGCCCGAACCGGGCGCCGCGCTCGCTGTCGAGCAGCTTGCAGCGCAACTGCGACGCGTGCTCGCGGGCTACAAGGTGCCGCGCACGTTCACCGTCGCCGACGCGTTGCCGCGCGACGACAACGGCAAGATCGCGAAGCGGCGGCTGCGAGAGTCCTACGCCGCGGCGGCGCGATGACGATCGGCAACGTGCCGGCCGAGCGCGCCGCCGACCGGCCGGATCTGCTCGCGCCCTCCGTCGCCGATGCGGTGCGCGCATGGCGCGGCGGCGTGGACGCCGATGCGCTGTGGGTGGCGGAGATCGAACCGCAGCTTGCCGACACCGCGGCGTTCTGCGAGCGCTACGGCGTGCGGCTCGACCGCTCCGCGAACTGCGTCGTGCTCGCCGCGCGGCGCGAGGGCCGCAGCTGGTTCGCCGCGTGCGTGGTGCTCGCGACGACGCGCGCCGACGTCAACGGCCTCGCGAAGAAGCACCTCGGCGCGAGCAAGATTTCATTCGCTCCGATGGACGCCGCCACGGCGGCGACGGCGATGGAGTCGGGCGGCATCACGCCGCTGGGCCTGCCCGCCGATTGGCCGGTTCTCATCGACGCGGCCGTCGCAGCGGCGGATCGCGTCGTGATCGGGAGCGGCGTGCGCCGCTCGAAGATCTCGCTGCCGGGCGCAGCGCTCGCGGAGCTGCCGAACGCCGTCGTGCTGACGGAGCTCGGCAGCCCGCGAACCTAACGGGCTACGGCGACGACAGCTCGATGAGCTGGTCGAAGTTCGGGCCGACGTTGACGATGTAGAGCAGGTTGTTGCCGCGCGCCGAGGTCTCGGTGGGCGGGTTCGTGCTCGGGAACGGCATCGTGCCGCCGGGGCCCGGGTTGACGTTCCACGTGTTGGCGGCCGGGTCGTAGAAGTAGACCGTGTTCGCCGACGGCACGCCGCTGCCGGGATACCCGCCCGCGACGAAGATTCGGCCGTTGATCACCGCAGCGTGCTGGTGGCGCAATGCCGTGGGCAGCGGCGCCATCGTGGCCCATGAGTCGGTCGACGGGTTGTAGCGCTCGACGGTCGTCGTCGCGGCTTGTGTCGCGCTGCGCCCGCCGATGACGTAGATGAAGCCGTTGATCGAGGCGACCGCGATGTCGTCGCGCGGCGTCGGCATGGGGGCGAGATCGTTCCACGTGTCGGTGTCGGAGGAGTACGCTTCGGGGTTCGCCACGAGGGTGTTGGTCTCGTCGACGCCGCCGAAGACGTACAGTTGAGCGCCGTTGATGCTGATCGCGCGATGGCGGATGCGCGAGTGATTCATGGCGTGCACCGCGAACCACGTGTTGGTCGGCGGGTCGAAGTAATCGGCGTTCGCGATCGTGTTGTTGCCGGCGTCGCTGCCGCCGACCACGTAGAACTCGCCGAACAGCGCGTCGCCCGACGCGAAGTCGCGCGGAACGATGTCGGCCGCGAGCGTCGTCCAGGCCGTCGTGGACGGATCGTATTGCTGCAGCGAACCAGCCTTGACGTAACCGGTACCCGGGTTCGTGGTGCCGTCGGCCAGGTAGAGGATGTTGTTGATGACGGTCGCGGTGCCGTTCTGGCGCGGTAGCCCGGTCGGCGTGCGCGTCTTGAACGTCGTGCCCGGCACGTTGAACACCGTGAACGCGAGCGAGACCGGGGCCAACCCGTCGCCCGGCGATGCGCCGGACGTGTTCGGCGGCGTCGACGTCAGCGTGATCACCGCGGAGACGTTGACGGAGTGCGGCGTGATCGTGAGCGTGTTGCCGGCGATCGTCGCGGTGAAGTTCGCGTTGTTGCTGCTGGTCACGCTGAGCACGGGTGCGCCCGGCGCGCTAAGCGGGATCGTGCTGCCGTGTGCGTCGGCGATGACGACGTTGAAGTTCACCGGCGTAGAGCCGGTGATCGTGGCCGTGCAGGTGGCCGAGATGTCGCTCGCGCCCGTGATCGTTTGGGCCGTGCAGTTGGGGCCGCTCGCGACGGTGGTGCCGGTCGGCGCCGTGACCGTGAACGCGCCCGAGTTCGCGTCGAGCGTGAACGTGAAGGTGTTGACCACGCCCTGCATGACGGACGCGATCGCCCGCTGCTGCGAGATGATGTTACCCGTCGCGTTGCCGCCGCTATAGCCATCGTAGGTGGCGATCGTCAGCGTGTCGTCACCCAGTGGCAGATTGATCGTCTCCGTGCACTTGACGTTGCCCGCGTTGGCCGGGTCGGGTCCGCACTGGCCCGGCGTGTTGGGGTTCTGGGATGTCGAGGTGACCGGGAACGTGGTGCTTTGCGGCAGCCCGCCGGGCGGCGTGACCGCCGCATGCGTCGTCGGGTTGGCGACGGCCGTGAGCGTGACTTTGATCGCGGCCGTGGCGGCCGTGATGTACTTGGGCCCGCGCACGCTTTGAGCGGCCCGCTGCTTCGCGCTCGGCGCTTTCGGGATGATGAACGTGAGCGTGACGGGCGCGGTGCCGGCGGGCGCGTTGCCCGCGTTGAACGGCGGGCCTGCCGGTGTCGCGTGGGTGCTGCCGCCTCCGCCGCCGCAACCGGCGAGGAGAACGGCTGCCGTCAAGAAGGCCGCGGCGGGACGAAAAACGGTCAACACGGGCACCTCAAACGCGGAGTACAGCGGAACACGACACCGCAGGCGCATCCTCAGAGGCGTCGCGCGGCCATGATGCTCGTTACTATCCGGGCAGCGTCTGCCCTTCCGGCCGGACAGGAAAAAGACGGCAGGCCCGCCCAACGCCCGGCGAATGCGACTGCTCTTCGGCGGATGCCTCGTGCTTTTCGTGGCGGCGGGGCTTCCCGCCGCGGCCCAAGAGATGGGGGCGTCGGTGTCGGCGCCGTTCCGCCACGACATCGACGCGCAGTGCGACCCGCTCGACGCAACGCCCGCCAAGGGCTGGATCCATTTTCAGCGCCTGGCCTCGACGAGGCGCTGGACGCCGCAGGTGAGTGGCGCGCCGCGGCGCGGCGCCGCGTCGTCGCAGGACGAGACGCTCGACCCCGGGACGTACGCGCACGTCGTGCGCAAGCACGGCCACGTCGTCTACGCGCGGCTCGCGGTGCTCAAGCCCTACGCCGAGCTGGGCGGCACGGACACCTACTGCTACGCCGGCGACCGCCTCATTCGGCTGCGCAGCGAACAGGTGGTTCCGGGCACGACCGGCACGCTGACGCGCACGAAATATTTCGACGGCGGCAAGCTGCTCACGCACACGGAGCAGAAGGCGAACTTCAGCGCCGAGGACGCGGCGAAGGCAGCGAACGTGCCCGACCGCACGCCGGTGTACCTGAAGCCGTCGGCGCTGCCGTTCTACGCGGTGATGATAAAGGTTCGGTGAGTCGTTCGGCGTTATTCGTGCGCTTCGGCCACGGACGTGTCGCGTTCCCAGCCCTCGTTCTCCAGCTTGATCGTGGTGATCGCGGTGTCGGCGGCGCCGGCACCGAGCGCCGGTAGCGCCTGATATTCAGACGGCCAGCACCGGTAGACGTTGTACGCTACGACGATCTGCCCAGCTTCGTCGACCAGCTCGATCCGGATGTTTTTTCGAAAATCCGTCGGTGGTGCGCCAGGTGGAGAACCGACGGGGTGCCCATGGCTCGCGACGTCGTTCGCCCACGTCTCGAACGTGGTGTCGTGGGTGATGCCCGCCTCGAGGACGATCGGATCGAACGACGTCTGTCCGGGAGATTTCCGCGTCGCGCTCGAGTCACCGCCGCTTCGGGACTCGACGACCTGCGTCGTGCGCCTCAGCGGGCCGACCCGGTTGCATGCCATAACATACTCGTTGCCGACCTTGACCTTGAACCGGTACCCTTTGTACGGATCGACGTGGCCGATGGTCATGCCGCGTACTTGTAGGCTTCTCGTTTCGCCGACCTGCAAGCCGCGCCTCGCGCCGCTGCCGGTCCCCCAGGGCGCTTGGAAGGACATCCCCCGGCCTTCGGGCATGCGTGTCTTGCCGGCAGGCTTGGGGTAACGATATGACCTCGATCCGACGAACGCTCTTCTCCGCGCTGATCGCGCTGGCGCTGCTCGGCGCGCCGGCGGGCGCGCACGGGTCGAAGCACCATACGACGGCGAGCGCGCCCGTTACGTCGGGCTCGCTGCAGCTGTTCGCCGCCGAAAGCGCGGCGCAGGCGCACTGCCCGCGCGACGTCGTCGTGTGGCTGAACACGAACAGCGGCATCTATCACGAGAAAGGGATGCGCTGGTACGGCAACACGAAGGCGGGCGCGTACGTGTGCCGGCGCGAGGCCGACGCAGCGGGAAACCGCGACACCCGCAACGGCCAGTAGCGAGGGAGATGCATGCCGCAGGTATCGGAGCAAGAGTTCGCAGCGCTGCCGCTGCGCGTGCACGCGTTTCCGGCGGGCGTTCCGCTGCACGACGTGTGGGCCGGCTCACCCCGTTCGGCGCGCTTCATCACCGTGGCGTCGCGGCGGCGCGCGTTACGAGCGCGATTGCAGCAGTCCGGATCGTCCACGTCGATGACCAGCTTGCTGAACCGGTCGTCGCGCAGATAAATCGCAATGGCGTTCGCACCGCCGGAGACGTCCCAGAACGCGCGGCCGTCCTCGCCGTAGAACGTGCCTACCCAGAGGCCGGGGATCGCGATCCCGGGCACGCGCAAACCCTTCGGCCCCTGGAGCTCGTCGCCAGCTCGCGCGATGCCTTCGACGTGGCTCAGCGGGATGCGCAACTCGCTCTTGAAGGCGAGGAGTACGTCAAGGCCTTGGACGTGCACGACGAGATCGTTCCCGTCGATTTCGAGCTTTGTCACGGTTCCTCCGAACCTGCCGAGCGGCCCTTCTACTGTAGCAGATCGTGGCGCGTTGGTCGCGAAACGCGGCTCGCGTTCGTGCCGCTAGCGCGTATACCGCCCGATCAGCGGTCCGAACTGCGGATACGCCGCGGTGAGCATCGAGCGCGTGGTCAACTGGAAGTCGGCGAACTCGAAGCCCGGTGCGACGTCGCAGCCGACCAGCGCGTACCCGTCGGGCCCGTCCACGTGCGAGGCGAAATAGGCGCCTCCCGCGACCGTCGTCTGCAGCGCGTCGCCGCTGCCGATCGTGCGCCGTTCGTGTGTCCCGCTCGGTGCGATGATCTCGATGGTCACCGGAACGCCGCGATAGAAGTGCCAGGTCTCATCCGAAGCGAGCTTGTGGAATGCGGAGAACGCGCCGGAGGTGAGCAGAAAGTAGATCGACGTCGTGGCGCTGCGCGTGACGCCGCGCGACGTCGTCACGCGCTCCGGACTGCGGTACGTCTCGCGGTACCACCCGCCTTCGGGATGCGCGGAAAGACCGAGATCGGCGATGAGCCGTTGCGCTTCAAGATGCACCGCGTCATTGTCCCCACGTCTGGTCGAGAATATGCGATGCACCCGTCTCCGCGTCGCGGTAAAACGAATATCTTCCGAAGCGGCCGTTCGTTGCCGGATGTGTCGGGAGGCTGTCTGAGTTGAAGAAGGCCTACCGAAGAAAGGTGCCGGGACGCCGAAGCGGGATCTCGACCGTATGCGCAAAGCCAACTGACCACCGTTGGTGTTCTTGCCGGCCGGATAGTCGCCGTCGTCACACAATTTGCTATTCATGCCGAGATCAAGCGTTCATAGAGACGCTCCTTGTTTGACGCGAACGGACGGTTCGGCTATGCTGACTGGGCCCGAGCCACGTTTTGTAGCTCGGCGCCTTCGTTGCCACTAATTCGGGTGGTGTCTCGCATGAGCGCAGTTCGTCGCGCCTTCATTATGGCGCTGTTTTTCCTTGCCGCCGTGGGCGTTCGGCCGCAAGCCGCCTCAAGCGAATCACCGCACGCACGCTCGCTCACAGCGCGCGAAACGATCGCTGTCGCAGCGTTCGCGGGCGCGTACCGCAACCTGGTCAAACCGATCACCATCGCGACGAACGGTGTCATCCCGCGCGACACGTGCGTCTCCACCGGCCCCCCGCCATATCCGGGTTGGGGCGTAGGCTTCAATTGCTATCTCCCGGACGCCGGCGCGACGGTCACCATGCGGTACAACGGGATGAACAAGGCCGCCCAAGGTTCGGGTGCGTCCCGACCTGAGGCGACGTGTCCCGACCCCACTAACTGGTCGTGGAGCGGCTGGAGCGATCCGACCGTCGACCCGAACATTCAAGTGAGCTTCTCGCCGACGACGAGCAGCAACGGCGGCTCGTGCACGGTCAACGACCCGACCGTGTCCGTGACGCTCACCCGCACGGCGGTCTTCAACACGAACTATCCGTACATCACCGGCCACGTGAACGGCGCATATACGTTCTGCCTTCCGCCGAGCGAAGGCGGATGTGCCGGGCCCAACAGCGAGGGCGCCATCAACGTCGCGCTCATCGAAGGCAATCAGAGCCCGTTCACGTTCCAGCCCGAGCGCCCGTGCGGCCGGTGTAACGGGACGACGATCGGTCATCCGATCGACGTGGCCACGGGGGAGCTGTGGAACCAAAAGACCGATCTCCAGCTATCTGGCCCGTTCGGCTTGTCGTTCACGCGCTTCTACGGCAGCCAGACCGCCGGCACGCCCGAACTCGGGGACAGCAACTGGCTGCACAACTACTCCGCGCGCCTCGACGTCGACAGCGCGGTCGCCGGCGTCGTTACGTATTATGATTTTCAAGGCATGCCGTACTACTTCGGCGGCGTCGCGACCGGCATGTCCTCGTACGACAGCAACACCGGCATGACGCTCGCGCTCTCTGCCGATGGAACCACGTACACGCTGACGAGTTTCGCCAAAGAGCGGTGGACGTTCAACGCCAAAGGTGAGGCGACATCATTGAGTGACCGGGCCGGTAACACCCAGACGATCGCGCGCGACACGACGAGCGGGCACTACGACCGCATCACGTCCGTTACCGATCCGCTGGGGCGGCAATTGTGCTTTTACTACGACATCACCGGCCGCATCAAATCGGTCGCCGCCTGGATGCAGACGACGGCGTGCCCGTCGTCTGCGCCCGCGACGTCCGTCACGACGCCGGTCGTGACGATGGTCTACGACGCCGGCCCGAACTGCTCGTACGGCGAGCTGTGCGCGGTCACCGAGCCGGACGGCAACTCGTGGAGCTATCAGTACGCCGACACGAACAAGACCACCAACCTGACCAAGGTACTCGACCCGCTTGGAAATCCGGAGGAGATCAACACCTACTCCGGCCTGAAGGCGATCCACCAGGAGACCGGGCTCTGCTCGACCTCGCCGTGCGCGGAAACGGGCGGCTACATCAACATCACCTACCCGAGCGCCGGCGGCAACGTGGTCACGGTCACTGACGGGTTGTCGCGTCAGTCCACGATCACATACGACCTCAACACCTTGCTGCTCACGCGGATTTCCGGCCCGCTCTGCGCGTGCGGCGGGGACCAGACCCGCGCGTATACGTACGATGCGTACGGTCGCCTCGTGACCGCCACCGACGATGCCGTCGACGGCAGCACGAAGCACACCGTTACCTACAATTACAACCGCGACGGCGGCGGCCAGGCCTATCCCGGCGCCACCTCGATCGTCGAGAACGTCGACACCGGCGGCACGACGCGGACGACGACGTTCGCCTACTACCCGGTCGGCGACCCGCGCCAAGATCTGCCGCAAACCATCACCGAGCCGTCGGTGGATCAACCGGGGCTCACGAACTCCACGACCGACACGTACTCGACGACGGGACTGCTCACGCAGCGCGCTATGACCGGCTACGTCAACGGCACGGCCACGACGTACACGCAGGGCTGGACGTACGATGCGCGCGGCCGCGTTCTCACGCAGACGGGCCCGCGCACCGACGTGACGCAGCGGACCACGTACGCGTACTTCGCCGACACGGATTCGGACGCCACGCGCGCCGGGCAGCTGCAATCGGTCACCGACGCACTCGGGCACTCCGTCCAGTTCTCCGGCGTCGCCGGTTCCAGCGGCTACACGCCCTTCGGCAACCCGCAGAGCACGAGCGATCCCAATCACGTCAGCACGCAATACGTCTACGACGCGCGCGGGCGGCTCCTGTCGCGCAGCTTGCTGCCCGTGGGCGAGGGCGATCAGACCTTGACCACCCGGATGAGCTATGACGCCGCCGGACGGCGCACGCAGCAAACGCTGCCCGCGGGAAACGCCACGTTCTACACGTACGACACCTCCGACCGCGTGACCCAGATCAAGCGCGCGGACACGTCGCTGGCGCAGCACGAGCGGCTGCTGGTGACCTACGACGCAGCCGACGCGACGACGGCCGTGGCTGCGCAGACGTGTCCGACGCCGGCAGCGGTGTGCGCGTCATGGGCCACGCAATTGAGCAGCACCTATGGGTACTCTTCCACCACCGCCGACTTGACGCAGGTCACCAATGCTGACGGCACCTCCAAGCGCGTGACCTACACCGGTAAGGGCTCACTGGCGACCTTCAACGACGAGAACCATACCAGCGGCGGTGACGTCAGCTTCGCGTACGACGTCGCCGGCCGCCGACTGTCCGAAACACACGTCTTGGCCGGCGCGCCGGGCGGAACGGTCGGCACGAGGTATGCGTACGACCTCCACGACAATCTCAGCGGCGTCACCGACCCGAACGGCAACGTGACGAGCTACCACTACGACGACTTCGACCGCGTCGTCAAGGAGACGTCGCCGGTGACCGGCGTGACGACGTACGCCTACGATCCCGACAACAACCTGATCGCATCGACAAACGCGAACGGCACGACGTCGGCCTTCACCTACGATGCGTTGAACCGCATGCTCACCGAGACCGACACGAAGGGCTCGGCGACCGCCAGCGAGGCCTGGACGTACGACGACGCAGGGGTGGGCCACTTCGGCATCGGCCGGCTCGCGACGATGACCGATCCGTCGGGCAGCACCGCGTTCACGTACGACCGCCGCGGTTACCTCGAGGTGGAGAACCACAACGTTGCCGGCGGCGCGTTCACGTACGGCTACGGATACGACGTGAACGGAAACCGATCGTCGATGACCTATCCCGACGGCACGATCGTGAGCTACACGTTCGACTTCGCGGACCGGCCGTACTCGGCGACGCAAACGCTCCCGGGGGGTGGCGGAACGCTGAGCGTCGGGCGGCGCGCGAAGACGCTCGCGCGACTGCGCGCACTTGGTCTTCCGGCGCCGCACCACCTTGCGAAGTCGGAGCTGGCTCCCGGCGCGTCGCGAGGCGTGCCCGTGACGGCGAACCCATCGCAGACCCGCAGCGCGACCACGCCGGGGCGCGCGCAAGCGCCGGCGGCACCGTCGACGCCTTCCGCCACCGTGACGTCGCGCACGCTGCCCGGGATGGCCGGCGCGGGACGCGCGCTCCGCAGCGGACGGCCCGACAGCACGCTAGTCGCTTCCGCGACGTACGCGGCGTTCGGCCCGATGACGTCGATGGCGTTCGGCAACGGCACGACGCAGACGATGACGTACAACCAGCGATACCTGCCCGTAGAGAACAAGCTCGTCGCCAACGGCACGACGATCGCCGACCATGTGTACTCTGAGAACGCCGTCGGCAACGTCACGGCGGTCTCCGACGCGCTCGACGCGGGTTACGCGCGCTCGTTCGGCTACGACGACCTCAACCGGCTGACAACCGCGAACAGCGGCTCGAAGCTGTGGGGAACGGCGAACGGCAACGGCTACACCTACGATGCGATGGGCAACATCCAGACGCTGCAGACGGGGCGCACGGCGACGTTCAGCTACCGCGCCGGCGCGTCGGGGTCGACCGGATTGCCGATGCTGACGTCCGTGAACCAGAACGGCACCGTGCGCACGGTGAACTACGATGCCGCCGGCTCAGAGCTCACCGACGGCGTCAACACGTTCGCCTACGGCGCGCGCGAGCTACTGGGCTCGGCGCTGCCCACCATCTCCGCGTACGCGTTCGACGGGTTCCGGCGGCGTGTGGCGACGACGCTGGCGTCCGGCTCCGCGCAACGCGCGTCGTTCTACGACACCACCGACCATCTGCTGGCGGAATCCGAGACGAGCGCGGCGCCGGCAGCCATCGCGTACGAGTTCATGTGGTTTGGCGACCGCCCGGTGGCGCAGCTCGACCCCAACGGAACGCATTGGACGTTCGCCGATCACCTCGGCCTGCCGCTGCTGCAGACGGACGGGTCGGGAGCCGTCTCGTGGCAAGCTGAGCACGAGCCGTACGGGCGGGTCTACTCGTTGCGCGGCGGCGACGTGCACCAGCCGCTGCGGTTCCCCGGCCAGGAATCGCAGCAGTTCGACAACGGCCCCAACGGCGCGGTTCCGTTCAGCTACAACGGCACGCGCTGGTACAGTCCGACATGGGCGAGGTACACGACCAGCGACACGATCGGGCTCGACGGCGGCGACAATCTCTATCGCTATGCGGCCGACAGGCCGCTCATGCTGACGGATTTCCACGGCACAGCCCCGTGGGCGCCGCCGCTGCCGAAGATACGCTGTCCGAAATGGGGCCTGGACCGCGTGAAGGCCAACGTGTTGGAAGCGCAGCGGCCCGGGCACGCCTTAAACCCGTTTTGGTTCAGGGGGATGGTCGCGACCGGAAAGTCGTGGGATTTCAAGAACGACAAGTCGCTGAAGAGCCAAGTTCCATTCGACGACTTGGACTTCACCGGAAATTTCAACTACGGCGCAACCGGCAATGCGGCAGGGTTCTCATTGTCCTTGCTGCTCGCGGAAGGCGCGTCCGGGGCGAGTGAAAAGAACCCGCAGGGCAACCCCGGTGTCGGCAAGACCGGGCTGGGCGGAAGCTGGCCCTACGGCGAGACGCCGTCCGACGCGAACATCGAGCACGACGGGTACATCTGGGCGGAGTACTGGCTCAACATGCACATTGACTTGTGCAGGAAGAAGCAACAGCGCAGGTGCTGAGCACCGGCAGACGCCGCGGCCTCGCCCAGGTCGCGTGCGTCGTGCTCCTCGCCGTCGTGACCGCCTGCGGCAAAGCCGAACCGTCGCAGCCGGAACTGCAGTCGTGGTTCGTCTCCCACCGCGCGTCGTTCGAACGGCTTCGCGCGCTGGTCGAACGCCCGCCGCGCGTCACGTACCTCAGCTTCGAGGGGGGCGCGGCGCAGGTCCGGACGTCGGGCACCGACTTCGCGCCCGTCGACCCGAACGATGCGCGCACGACAGAACTACAGGCGCTCATGCGGACGACCGGCGTCACCACGATCAACGGCGCAAACGACTTGACCAATCTGACGCTGTGGATCACACCCGGCGGCCTTCGCGGGCAAGACGCCAAGGGATTCACGTTCGCGCGGCGCGCGCCGAAGCCGCTCGTGAGCTCGGTGGACGAACCCGCTCGAACCCGCTACGTTCGCGAGCACGAGATCTATGCGAAGCTCGGCGGAGACTGGTACGTGTTCTTTTTATTCGGCGACTAGCGCCTTCTGGCACATTTGCGCCGGGCTTGACCCGGCGCTTTCCTTTGCGCCTCTAGTTTTGCTTTGCGGTGAAGCGCATTTTGCCGAAGCCGCCGTCCGTCGTTGGGTATGTCGGCAGGCTGGCGGTGTTGAAGAAGACCGCTCCCGTCGATCCGGCTGGTGCCGCGCCGCATACGGTGGGCAGCGCGATGGGGTTGCCGACGCCGCCCACGATCGCATAGTAGCCGGTTTGCCCGGATGCGGCGACCTGTGCGTAGGTTGTCGTCGCCGGGGCTGCGTTGCCGAGCGTGATCGAGACCGCTTTGCCCGCGTATTGCGCTGCGACGATCGTCATGTTGGCCGGGACGAAATCGCAGATGCCTTGTGATGCGGCGCCCGCTCCGCCGAACACCACCGGTAGGCCGCCGCCGGACAGGAAGTAGATCGTGTATTCGATCGTGTCGGCCGGCTTCGGGTTTTCGGTCAGCGTGCCGAGCAGTTGGGGGTTTCCGCCGCAGCTCCACGCCGGTGCGCAGCTCCAGGGCCAGTTGACGTTCGCGTCGACGAGTTGCCCGTTGTTCGCGTCCGTATAGTTGTCGGCCGCGAACGTCGAGCGCACCGTGCCGTTGAATGCCGTGATACGTTTCGCGAGCAGCAGCAGCGAGCACTCAGCGCCCGAATGAACGCCGGGGATCGACGCCGGCGCGACGCCGGTGATCTGCGTGCCGTTGTTGCCCGCGACCGCGCCGTAGGTGTCGTTGGCCGGCGTTCCGGTGTAGGCGGTCTGGCCTGCGGTCCCGCCCGTCAGCGTTGCGGCGACGCTGCTGCCGGAGTTGATCACGACGCCACCGCCGCCGCCGCCGCCCGTGCCGTGTTTGTAGCTCGGATACGTGCTGACATTTCCGCCGCAGCCGCCGGTGGAACACGCGCCTGCGCCGCCCGCGACGTTGACCGTCGCGCTGACTGCGCCGGTTCCGACCACCACAACCGTGCCGCCCGCGCCGCCACCGCCGCCGCCGTCGTAATCCGGATCCGGCGCGGCGATGCCGCGCGCCGTGATCGTGCCGCCGCCGACGGCACCGACGCGCAAGAGCACCATCCCGCCGCCCGATGCGCCGGACGACGCCGTCGCCGCCGTGGGCGTGAACGTGCCGCCGCCGCCGACGTTGATGACGCGCGAACCCTTCGTTGCGTCGTTGTTGGCGCCGGCGCCGCCGCCGCCGCCCATGACGATGCTCGTTGCGCTCGGCGCCCATGCTTTTCCGCCGAACCCTTCGCTCGACACGAGTGCGCTGGCGCCGTTGTCACCGCCATTGCCGTCCCAGTTCTTTCCGCCCAGTCCGCCTTTGCCGCCGTTGCCGCCGCCGCCGCCGCCGGAGTTCCACGTGTTCGCGTTGGGCGATTCTTTCGAGCCGTCAACGTTGCCGTCGGTGGCGCCGCCGCCCGCGTTGCCCGGTGCGCCGCGCGCCTTGTCGCCGCCGGGATAACCCCACGTCGCGGCTTTGACCGTCGCGGCATCGCCCGATGCGTACGTGTAAGCCGGCGTGCCGGCGATGCCTTCGCCTTTGAAACCGTCGGGGCCGCCGGTGTACGTCGAGCCGCTCGTGTACGTGAACCCCGCCAGCGACTGCGACGCGGGCGTAATGGGATAGACGTAGTCGGTGACCGCGCCTTTGTTGAACGTCCAGCTCGCGGGCGCGACGGTCGTCGCATTTTGGCCCCACGTGTTCTGCCCGCCGCCGCGAAAGCCGTAGCCGTCCGCGTTGATCGCGGAGCTCAGCGTGAGCGTCTTCGCGACGTCGAGCGCGATGATGCCGCCGCTCGAGCCGTCCCATTTCGCCGTGTAGAGCGCGCCCGACGCGGTGAAGTTGAGATATTGCGGGACGCGCACGATCTGCCAGGTTTCCTGGCCCATCCCCGCCGTGGCGACGGCGCTCGTGTACGAGTTGATCAGGCCGTTTCCGCCCGCGGACACGACGCTGATGGTGGTGCCGGCGTCGGCGCCGATTGCCGGCGCGCTTCGCACGGCGACGAACTCGTAGCGGCCGGCGATCGGTACGCCGGTCCAGCCCGCGCCGGTCGCGCCGTCACCGTAGGCGGCGCCGTTGGCGGTGTTGATGGACGCGCCTTGCATCTGCACGAGCAGCAGCATGTCGCCCGTGTAGACGAGCGTGTTCGAGCCGCCGGGGTTGCGTGCGCCCAGCGTGATCGACGTGGTGCCCGCCGACGGCGAGCCGCTGCCCGCCCAATAGGTGTTCGGGACACCGCCGATCGACGGGCTTCCGTCTTTGCCGGGCGTGGCGCACGGGTACCCGGCGGCGTCTGCGGGCGGCGACGGAGCGACCATAAAGGCGACCGCGAGCGCCAGCGTCTGGAGGCAGGCGATGGTCGCTTTACGCGCGCTAGATGTTCGGTGGCTCAAACCCGTACTTTCGGCGTGTGTTCTCGATGGAGCAAACAAAAAAGCGCAGCCGCTGATATACGGAGCGGTCGCACGGACAGACGATACAGCTGTTTGCCCAATGAACATGATCGGTACGACGGGCCGCCCGGATTAGCGGCCAGGGATCGGGCGCTAGGCATGGCCTTCGGCGCCGAGGGGTGGGTGCTCGTGCGACGAACCTGCGCGAAGTCTTCACATGGGGGACGATGCGCGTGCGTGTTCTCGGGCCTATCCTCGCGATCGCCGTGGTTGCGGCGCTCACCGGCGGAGCCACCGCCCAGTCAGCGCCGCCGAGCGCGGCGGGCAGTAGCGCTGTCGCGGCGCTGCCGCCGGCGCCCTTCGATCCGGCGCCACCGGGGAGTATCTTTCGCTGGCGCAGCGGCAGCGTCGTGGTCGTCGGTAAAGCCGCCGACTTCTTCGTCACGTACACGTCCGATGGGAAGACGAAGACGACGAGCATGGTGGGGACCCGGGACCGGAACTACCTCCCGGCGGCCGACTTCACCGAGTTCACGAAGATCTGGCCGCTCGAGGTCGGGAAGACCGTGCGCTACCACCGATACGAACCGCGCGGCGGAAGCCTGTCGTGGGCGGATGAGGTAACCGTCCTTCGGACCGAAGTGGTGCAGGTTGGCGACAAGCGGATCGATACGTTCGTGGTTCGGTGGAGCTCTCACGGCGAAAACCGCAGCCGCTGGGAAGGCTCGTTTACGTCCTGGTATGCGCCGTCGTTGGGTTGGCCGGTGAAGTTGTCGTCATCGGACAACGAAGGCATTCGATACGACGATCAGCTCGTCGGCTGGGAGCCGGCACCGCGCTGAATCACGTCGCCCGTAGGATCGTGGCGCACCCTTCGACAGGCTCAGGGTGACATAAAGGCTACCAGATCTGGCAGCGGTCTTTGCGTACCATTTTGTCCGTGGCGGCGCATTTGAATGCGGCTTGGAAT
>CAWBVR010000025.1:0-127186 GCA_963792235.1 Vulcanimicrobiota bacterium | reverse complement strand
GATGCTGCGCAGCCCGATGGCGGCGCTGCTGCGAAGGGCGCGAAGCGTCCGATCCTCCCGAAGCTGAGCGAGAACGAAGACCTCGACGCGAAGTCGGTCGAGCCCAAGCAGCATTTCACCGAGCCGCCGCCGCGCTTCACCGAAGCGAGCCTGGTGCGCACGCTCGAGGAGAACGGGATCGGCCGCCCGTCGACGTACAGCGCGATCGTCGAGACGATTCAGGCGCGGGGCTACGTCGAGCAGCTCGAACGGCGCTTCCATCCCACCGACATCGGCGAGCAAGTGAACGACCTGCTCGAAAAGCACTTCCCGGACATCGTCGACCCCAAGTTCACGGCAGTGATGGAAGGGCAGCTCGACACCCTCGCGGATGCCGGCGGCGACTGGGACGCCACCGCCAAGGTGCTCGGCGCGTTCTACGTCGACTTCGAGAAAGAGCTGGCCGAGGCGGAGCGCGTGCTGCCGAAGTTCGAGCAGCGCGACGAGCCCACCGACGAAGTGTGCGTCAACTGCGGCAAGCCCATGGTGATCAAGACGGGGCGCTTCGGGAAGTTCATGTCGTGCACGGGCTATCCGGAGTGCAAGACCACGAAGCCGATCCTCAAGGACACCGGCGTGAAGTGCCCCAAGGACGGCGGCATGGTCGCCGAGCGCAAGTCGCGCAAAGGCCGCACGTTCTACGGCTGCGCGAACTACCCGGCGTGCGACTTCGTGTCGTGGGATCCCGTCGCGCCGCAGCCGTGCGCGGTGTGCGGTGACTACGTGGTCGAGAAGCGCAAGCGCGGCGGCAACGTCACGTACGTCTGCCACACCGACCGCGCGCACGCGACGGGCCTCGGCGCGCCCCCGGACGCCGAAGAATCGGATGCCGAGGCGGAGCTGGAGCCGGTGTAGCGTGCCTGACGTTACGGTGATCGGTGGCGGGCTGGCGGGGAGCGAAGCGGCGTGGCAGGCCGCGCGGCGTGGTGCTTCGGTCGCGCTGTACGAGATGCGCCCGCACAAACGCGGGCCCGCGCACCACACCGGGACGCTCGCCGAGCTGGTGTGCTCG
Source organism: Vulcanimicrobiota bacterium (assembly GCA_963792235.1). Classification (GTDB taxonomy): domain Bacteria; phylum Vulcanimicrobiota; class Vulcanimicrobiia; order Vulcanimicrobiales; family Vulcanimicrobiaceae; genus Vulcanimicrobium. The sequence continues at coordinate 126,135 of CAWBVR010000025.1, read as the reverse complement.
AACTCGCTGCGCGGCGCGGCGCTCGAGAACGCGGTCGGCCTGTTGAAGGAAGAACTCGCGCGGCTCGACTCGCTGATCGTGACGTCGGCGCGCGAAGCGGCAGTGCCCGCCGGCGGCGCGCTCGCCGTCGACCGCGAGCGGTTCGGCGCACTGGTGGAGTCGCGGCTCGCGGCGCTGCCCAACGTCGAGATACGGCGCGAAGAGATCACCGCGATCCCCGCCGGCGGTACGGTGATCATCGCGTGCGGGCCGCTGCCGTCCGACGATCTGGCCAACGCGATCGACGATCTGGTGGGCGGCCGGCTGCACTACTACGATGCTGCGGCGCCCATCGTCGCGCTGGACTCCATCGACACGAGCGCAATGTACCGGAAGTCGCGCTACGACAAGGGCGAGGGCGACGACTACCTCAACATCCCGCTCGACCGCGAGACGTACGCGCAGTTCATCGCCGACCTGCGCACGCTGCCCAAGCACGATCCGCACGGCTTCGAAGCCGACGCGGCAGCGGGCGGCGTGCCGTACTTCGAAGGCTGTCTCCCGATCGAGGAGATGGCCGCGCGCGGCGAGGACGCGTTGCGCTTCGGGCCGCTCAAACCCGTTGGGTTGCGCGATCCGCGCACCGGCAAGGCGCCGCACGCCGTGGTGCAACTGCGCAAGGAGAACGCCGAAGGCACTGCGCTCAACCTCGTCGGGTTTCAGACGCGGTTGACGTGGCCGGCGCAAAAAGAAGCGTTCGGTAAGCTGCCGGGCCTGGCGAACGCGGAGTGGCTGCGGCTGGGCGTGATGCACCGCAACACGTTCATCGACTCACCGCGCCTGCTCACCGCCGACATGCGCCTGCGCGCGAACTCGCGCGTGTTCTTCGCCGGGCAGATCACGGGCGCCGAAGGCTACGTCGAAGCGGCGGCGTGCGGCACGATCGCCGGCATCGCAGCCGCGCGCGAACGCCTCGGCCTCGCACCGGTGGACGTGCCGGCGGACACCGCGCTCGGTGCCGTCGTCGCGCACCTGCAGAACACGGAGTCACCCGACTTTCAGCCCGCCAACGTCACCTGGACCTTCTTCTCGCCGCTCGCGGAGAACATCCGCGAGAAGCGCGAGCGCCGCGCGCGCATGGCGCAGCGGGCGCTCGCAAACATCGACGCGTTCGCGGCGGCGGTCGCGCCGCAGGCCGCGGTGTCGGCGCATGCATAGCCGCGACAACCGCAAGCGCGCACCGCAGCGCACCGAGGCGAGCGACGTCGACGGTGAAGCGCGCAGCGACGACGAGCGCCCGCTCGACGTGGTCGTCGATGCCGAGCTGCCCGGCGCGCGGCGCCGTATCGTCGTGTCGATGCCCGCGCGTTTCGTGCGCGCCGAAGAACGGACCGTGCAAGCGGTCGTCGCGGACGTGGCGGACGCCGCGCTGATCCCTCCGCCTGCGGGACCGGGCGACGGCCCTTCGACAGGTTCAGGGTGAACTGCAGAGACTGAGTGCAACCTCGCCGCCGGGCGGCGAGTACCAAGTCTAGATGCGTATACGATCCACCACGATTTGCGCGGTCCGCCGGGACGGCAAGATCGCGATGGCGGGCGACGGCCAGGTGACCGTCGACAAAACCGTCATGAAGCACGGCGCGCGCAAGGTGCGCACCATCGCCGGCGGCAAGGTGCTGGCCGGTTTCGCGGGCAGCGCGGCCGACGGCATTACGTTGCTCGAGAAGTTCGAGGGCAAGATGAGCGCCTACAAGGACAACGTGCTGCGCGCGGCCGTCGAGCTGGCGAAGGACTGGCGCCAAGACCGCGCGCTGCGCCGGCTCGAAGCGCTGCTCATCGTGGGCACGCCGGAGCACCTGTTCGTGCTCAGCGGCACCGGCGACGTGATCGAGCCCGACGAAGGCGTCGCCGCCATCGGCAGCGGCGGGCCGTACGCGCAAGCAGCCGCCATGGCGCTGCTCGAGCACTCGACGCTCGATGCTGCCGCGATCGCCAAGGAAGCGCTGCGGATCGCGGGCCGCATCGACATCTACACCAACGACAACGTCGAAGTGCTATCGCTGTGAAAAATCCCCAGGACCTCACTCCGCGCGAGATCGTCGCCGAGCTCGACCGTTACATCGTCGGCCAGGGCGACGCCAAGCGCGCCGTCGCCGTCGCGATGCGCAACCGCTACCGCCGCGAGCGTCTTCCCGAACACGTCCGCAAAGAGGTCGCGCCCAAGAACATTTTGATGATCGGGCCGACGGGCGTCGGCAAGACCGAGATCGCGCGCCGCCTCGCCACGCTGTCCGGTGCGCCGTTCATCAAGGTCGAGGCCACCAAGTACACCGAGGTGGGTTACGTGGGGCGCGACGTCGAGTCGATGGTGCGCGACCTGGCCGAGGCCGCGGTGCGCATGGTGTCGGACGAGCGCCGCAGCGACGTGCGCGACTCCGCCGACAAGGCCGCCGTGGAGCGCGTCGTCGACATCCTTCACCCGGAGACGACGACGCCGCAGCCCCAGCAGAGCAATCCCTTCGCCGCGTCGTTCGGCTCGATCTTCGGCAACGCGTTCGGCAACCAGCCGCAAGCGCAGACAACCACCGAAACCACGACGCGCACGATCCCGGACGACGAGGCAGCGCGCGTGCGCGCGACCGCCAAAGCCGACGTCGACCGCGGCTTCTACGACGTGCGGCTCATCGAGATCGAAGTGGAAGAAGCGGCGCAGCTGCCGATCGGCATCATGGGCGGCGGCGAGCCCGGCGGCATGGGCGGCGGCGACATGAGCGAGATGCTCGGCGGGCTGCTCCCGAAGAAGCGCGTGCGCAAGAAGGTGACCGTCGCCGACGCGCGCCGCATCTTCGCGCAGCAGGAAGCCGACAAGCTCATCGACATGGACGCCGTCAAGCGCGAGGCGCTCCGCCGCGCGGGCGATCACGGCATCATCTTCATCGACGAGATCGACAAGGTCGCCGGGCGCGAGGGCAATCGGGGCCCCGACGTATCGCGCGAAGGCGTGCAGCGCGACATCCTGCCGATCGTCGAGGGCAGCACCGTGCAAACCAAACACGGCCCGCTCTCGACCGATCACGTGCTGTTCATCGCGGCGGGCGCGTTCCACGTGTCGAAACCGTCGGATCTCATCCCCGAGCTGCAAGGCCGCTTCCCCGTGCGCGTGGAGCTCGACTCGCTGACCGCGGCGGACTTCGAGATCATCCTCACGCAGCCGGAGAACGCGCTGATCGGTCAGTACAAAGCGCTGCTGGGCGCGGACGGCGTGGAGCTGGACGTGACCACCGACGCGATCGCCGAGATCGCGCGCATCGCGATGAAGGTGAACGAGCAGACCGAGAACATCGGCGCGCGCCGCCTGCACACCGTGCTGGAGCGCGTGCTCGACGAGATCGCCTTCCGCGCGCCGGAAGAGGGCGGCAAGAAAGTGATCGATGCCGCATACGTTCGCGAGCGGCTCGAAACGATCGCGGGCAACTCGGATTTGTCGAGCTTCATCCTGTAACCGCGATCGCCGGCTAGTGCTTCGCGAGCGACGAGGCTAAAAGGAACGCTGCGCCGAGCGAGTTGTTGAGCGCGTGCAGCGCGATCGGGACCCAGAGGTTGCCCGTCGCCGCGTACGCCAGCGCGGCGATCAGGCCCAGCGCGACGAGCGACGGGAGCAGGACCAGGTCGCCGTGGACGATGCCGAACAGCAGCGCCGTGATCACGGCGCTCGCGACGATCCCCAGGCGCGATGCGAGCGCGCCGAACAACAGCCCGCGGAACACGATCTCTTCGACGACCGGGCCGACGATGACCAGCGTGAGGATCGCGAGACCGACGCTGACGCCGGTGATGCCCGGTATCTTCGACGTCACGTCGAAGTGCTCGAAGCCGGCTTGCACGTGTTTCGTCTGGTCCGTCAGCACGAGCACGATCCCCATCCCGATACGCGCGACGAACAGCGCGCCGACGCCGATGAAGAAGACGCGGACGTCACGCCGCGTCAGCGCCCGAAACGGCTGGTGTTGCACCGTGCGGCGCAGGCCGCGCCACGCGAACCAGCCGCCCGCGGCGTAGAAGACCATCTCTGCCGCAGCGATCACCGGGTGGCCCGGCTTCGTCGAGGGCGCGTTGCCCGTGATGAGGACCGCGGCGAAGATCATGACGATCATCGCGACGAACATCACGACGAAGCCGATCGCGATCGCCCCGAGCGCGTACAGCACGCCCCGCCACAACGGGATCGCGATGCGCTCGCGGCCGTCGTCGCGCGTGAATGCGCGCGGGAGCTTGAGGGTGCGGGTCGCCAAGCGGGGTTAGTGCGTCGCCGCGAGCAACCGGCGGGTGCAGCGCTGCGCGACGGCGTGGCGCGGATAGCGGATGCGCTGCGGGGACGTGACTTCGAGCGCGACCCACGGCGACGTGCCGCGCGGCGTCCACGTGTCGCGCACGGATTGCGCGACGGCGCCCTCGCCGCTGAAGGCGAGGCGGCCCACGGGCGACACCGTGCCGTCGCTGCGCACGAAGCGGTACGAGACGCTGCGCTGCGCGATCGCGTCGTAGGCGACGATCGTTGCGGTGGCGATCATGGTGCACCGCGCGCCGGGGTGGGCGTCGAGCGTCACGGCGAGGCCCGTGGCCGGTCCCGGGAGGGTGGGGCCGGCCGCGAGCACCGCGAGGAAGGCGCCGGTGACAACGCGCATCGTAGGCACATCCTACCCGCGCCTCATTACCGGGCGCTTACGGAGGCCAGACGTCGTCTCATGGACATGAAATCATCCGTTTCGCGCGGTCGGGCCCTTCGCGGCTTGGTCGCCATCCCGTTCGTCGCGCTGGGGATCAGCGCGACGCTGTCGCCGGCCCAAGCCGCCGACAACAAGAAACAGTTCAAGTATCAGGACAAGCCCGGCAAGAACGGCCAGAAGTGCGCCGGGTGCAGCCTGTTCGTGAAGCCGAACAAGTGCAAGCTCGTCACCGGGAAGATCAGCCCCAACGGCTGGTGCGTCGCCTGGGCGCCGATCGCGAAGAAGAAGTAGGGCAACCGGCCGTCTGATCGTCCACGCGGGTTCCGTGTCCGGCGTAAGCGGGAACCGGAATCCGCGGCGGACGGTTATACTGGAGGCATCCTATGGCGTACATCCGCGAGATCATCACCGACGGGCATCCCACGCTGCGCAAGGTCGCGAAGAAGGTCGATCCGGCCGACATCAGCGACCCCATCTTTCAGCAGCTCCTCGACGACATGTTCGCGACGATGTACGAAGCGCCGGGCATCGGGCTCGCCGCGCCGCAGATCGGCATCTCGAAGCGCATCTTCACCATCCACCTCGGCGACGACGACGACACGCACGGTCCGTTCGTCGTCATCAACCCGAAGTTCACGCTGACCGAGGGCGAGATCGAGTCCGTCGAAGGCTGTCTGTCGGTGCCGGGGATGGTCGGTGATCTCACCCGGTTCGAGCACGTCGTCTGCACTGGGCTCGACCGCCACGGGAAGAAGATCACGCTCGACGGCACCGGGCTGTTCGGGCGCTGCCTGCAGCACGAAATCGATCACCTCAACGGCGTGCTCTACATCGACAAAGCCAAGAACATCCGTCCGGCGTCGACCGAAGAAGAAGTGGAGGAAGTCGAGGCCGTCGCTTCCGGAGCGCGCTGAAGCTCGTCGTGTTCGGGACGAGCGAGTTCGCCGTCCCGGTTCTTGCAGCGATCGCCGAGCGGCACGATGTCGTCGGCGTTGTGACGCAGCCCGATCGGCCGGCGGGCCGTGGGCAGAAGCTCGGCGCGACGCCGGTGAAGCGCGCTGCCGAGGCACGCGGTTTGCGCGTGCTGACGCCGGAGAAGCTGAAGCCGTTCGTCGAGGACGCGTGGGGGCTCGGCGCGGACGCGTTCGTCGTTGCGTCGTACGGGAAGATCGTGCCGCAGGAGCTGCTCGACGCCGTGCCGATCGCGTTCAACGTGCACCCCAGCCTGCTGCCGCTGTACCGCGGTGCGACGCCGCTGCAGTCGGCGATTCACGACGGGCGCACCGAGACCGGCGTGACGATCATCGCGATGGACGCCGGGATGGATACGGGCGACGTGCTGCTGCAAGAGCGCACCCCGATCGGTTCGACCGAGACGTACGGCGAGCTGCACGACCGCTTGGCGAAGCGCGGCGCTGAGATGGCGCTAGAAGCCGTGGACCGCTACGCGAGCGGTGCGCTCACGCGCACCGCGCAGTCGGACGTCGCGCAGCAGCTGGGGATCGGCGAGGACGAGATCGCGCGCACGCGCACGAAGCCGCTCGGCAAAAACGACGCGATCGTCGACGGCCCGCGCACGGCGAAGCAGACCGTCGATCTCGTGCGGTCGCTCGCGCCGTCGCCCGGCGCGCGCACGCGCGACGGATTTTTTCCGTACGGGCGCGCGAAAGTCCTAAAAGCGCACGCTGATCCCGCTGGTCCGGCGATCCCCGCGGCGCTGGCGGATCCGGGGCGGATCATCGCGGTCGAAGGCAAGCTTTGGATCGAAGCGACCGACGGCCTCGTCGCCGTCGACGAGCTCGTGGTGCCGGGCGGAAAGGCGGTCAGCGGCGAGCAGTTTCGCAACGGGAACCGCGAGCTCACCGGGCCTGCGGAGCTGCACGTCGTGTTGCGCGAGTATCGCGCGGTGGCGCGATGAGCGCGCCCGCGGCGACGACCGCGCGCGAGGTCGCGCTGCAAGTCTGTCGTGACGTGTTCGGGCCGAACCCGCGCGGCGCGCGCGAGGCGCTGGATTATCGTCTGCGCAAGAGCGAGCTCGCACCGCGCGACCGTGCGTTCGCGACCGAGCTCGCCTACGGCGCAATCAAGATGCGGCGCTTCTTGGACTTCGAGCTCAAGCCGTTCGTCGGCGAGCGCGCGAAGTCGCTGCCGCAGCCGATCGCCGAGATCTTGCGGCTGGGGACGTATCAGCTGCGCGCGATGAGCGGCGTCGAGGCGTATGCCGCTGTTTCCGAAAGCGTCGGGCTCGCGCGCAAGTACGGGCACAAAGGCACCGCGGGGCTGGTGAACGCGGTGCTGCGGCGCGTGTCGACCGAGCCGCCGCGCGACGCCGATCTCGCCACGCGCGCGTCGCTGCCGAACTGGGTGGTGGAGCACTGGCGCGAGCGATTCGACGAGGAACGGCTCGCAGCGATCCTCGCGGGCGTCAACGCGCCTGCGCCGGTGAGCGTGTGCGTCGATCTGCGGAACACCACGCGCGACGACGCGCTGCGCGTGCTCGCGGACGCCGGGATCGCCGCGGCGCCGAGCGCGTACGCGCACGACGTGCTCGTGCTCGACGCGTCGGCGCCGAGCGGCGAGCTCGAGCGGCTCGCGGAGCATCGCTGGCACCTGCACGCGGAGACCGCAGCGTTCCCGGTGGACGTGCTCGATCCGCAGCCGGGTCAGCGCGTTGTGGAGCTGTGCTGCGGGCGCGGCAACAAGACGCTGCAGATCGCGAGCCGCATGCGCGACGGCGGCACCGTGCTCGCCGTCGACGACGACGACCGCAAGATTTTGCAAACCGGCAAGCGGCTCGAAGCGGCGGGGATCGGTTCGGTCGCGCTTGTGACGGCCGATGCGACGACGATGCAGGCGACGGCGGACGCGGCCCTCGTGCTGCTCGACGCGCCGTGCTCGGGGCTGGGCATTCTCGGCCGCCAGCCGGAGGCGCGCTGGCGCAAGCAGCCCGACGACCCAGTGCGCATGGCGGCCGTGCAGCGCAAGCTGATCGACGCCGCGGCCGGCGGGGTGAAGCCGGGCGGCGCGCTGGTGTACGCGGTATGCTCGACGGACCGCCGCGAAGGGGAAGACGTGGTGGACGCCTTCCTCGCGGAGCACCCGCAGTTCGCGCGCGATACGATCCCGGCGCGCTATGCGCCGTTCCTCACGCCGGCCGGCGACGTGCTCGTGGCGCCCGGCATCGACGGCCGGGATGGATTCTTCATCGCCAGGGTAACTCGCCGGGTGTGAACGTCTTCGCTCGGATCGAGCACGTTTGCGCGCGCGTCGTGGAGGACGCGTTCGCGCGCGTGTTTCCGAGCGCGCTCGATCCGGCGCAGATCGGCCGGCGGCTCGTCGCGACGGCGCAGGCGTCCCCAAGCGATTTGTACCTGGTACGCGTCCATCCCACCGACTATGGCCGGCTCGCGGGCGACCGTGACTTTCTCGAAGGGCGCTGGAGCGCGATGCTGCGCGAAGCGCTGCCCGCGCAGCGCGCGGCGTCGGCGCGCGTCGTGCTCGATGAGGATCCCGACGTCGTCTCGGGCTCGCTCGCCATCGAGCCCGTCGTGGACGAGCGCGTGCAGACGCTGGCGCTCGAGCGGCCGGACGGCACGCGCATCGCGCTCGCGGACGGGCTGACCATTGGGCGCGGCGACGACAACGATGTGATGTTGCGCGACGCGCGCGCGTCGCGCAAACACGCGCGCATCGTCGCCGACGGCACGGGCTGGAGCGTCGAGGACACCGGCTCGTCGAACGGCACGTTCGTCGACGGCGCGCAGGTGCGCCGCTCGCGGCTCGACCCTGGCCGCACGCTGACCATCGGCGACACGCCGCTGAAGGTGGTCGACGCGTCGTGACCGATCCGCGCCTCATCACGCTGGGACTGTCGGGCGCGTTCGTCGCCTATGTCGTGCTGGTGCACGACTGGCGCGGCGCGCCGCCCGCCCCTGCCATCGAAGCGTCGATCCCCACCGGGATCGAGTTGACGGTCGCGCACGCGGGGAAAATCAAAACGTACCGCTTCGGACGGCGTATCCTGGTGGGCAGGGCGCCGAGCGCCGATCTCGTTCTCGACGATCCGCGGGTGAGCCGGCTGCATGCGCGAATCGAGATGCGGGACGACGGCGTGTTCGTGGAAGATCTGGGAAGCCGCAACGGAACGCAGGTGGACGGGGAGAACGTCACCGAGCCGCGGCTGCTGGGGGTCGACGACGAGGTGACCGTCGGCGGGGCTGCTCTCGTTTTCCGGGGAGTCGGTGCATGGAGATAGCGGTCGGTTCGCGACCCGGGGTCCCGCAGCGCGGCGGCGATGAAGCCTACGTGGCCGAGATCGTCGCGCCGGGCATCGTGCTGCTCGCCGTGGCGCACGGGTTCGGCCGCATCCGGGAGCGATCAGCACCTGCCGTGGCCGCTGAGGCCGTGCGCGACAACCTCAAGCGCCGCGTGCGCGGCGAGCGGCGCGATCCGCGCGGCGCCCTCGCGGCGGCGTTCTCCGCCGCCAACGCGCGCGTCTACGCGCACTCCGGCAGCACCGAGGACTACGTCGCCTCGGGCACGTCGCTGACCGCCGCGCTGATCGTCGGCGACCACGCCTTCGTGGGGCACGTCGGCGCGACGCGGGCGTACCTGGGCCGCGACGGCGTCCTTGCGCCGCTGACCACGGACGACTCGCTGGGCGACGGCCCCCTGCGGCTGCTGACCCACACGCTGGGCACGCAGCCAACGCTCGACCCGGCGCTCGACCACGTGCGCCTGATGCACGGCGATGCGCTGGTGCTGTCGAGCGGCGCGTTGCACGAGTTGCTCGCCGACGACGAGATCGCCGACGCGCTGCGCGCCTCGGCGTCGTCCGAAGACGTCACCGCGCGGCTGCTCGCGATCGCCGGCATCCGTGGCGAGGGCGCGGGTACGGTCATCGTGGGGCGCGCGTTCCACGAGATCGCGCCGGAGGCTGGCCGCCACCGGCCGTCTGCGCGCGACGCCACGCTCGCGCTGAGCGTGATCATCGTCGCCGCCGTCATCGCGTTCTTCATGCTGCGCACGATGTTCTCGGCCGCGTGACCGACGCGCTCGTGCGCCTTCGGGCGTGCGCGCCGATGGTCGTGGCCCTCATCATCGCCGCGTTCACGGTGCGCCTCGCGCCGCACAATGCGCTGCTTCCCGCGTGGCTGCCGTTCGCGCTGGGGCTGCTCGCGCTGGCGTGGCCCGCGATCCGGCCGGTGAACGTGTCGCGCGACGACACGCTGCTCGCGATCGCGGTGCTGCTGTCGTCGATCGGGCTGGCCGTCGTCGCGCGCTTGTCGCCGCAGCTCGCCCAGAAGCAGATCGTATGGCTGGCGTTCTCGCTGGTTCTCGCGGTCGCCGCAGGCCCGGCGTTCGACCGTTTTCGCGTGCTCGCCGCGTACAAGTACATCTGGATTCTCGCCGCGATCGTGCTGTTCGTCGCGCTGGCGCTGTTCGGCGAAGAAGTCAACGGCGCGCGCTTGTGGATCCATCTTCGGCCCCGTGCGCTTCGAGCCCGTCGAGGTGATCAAGCTGCTCGTCGTGCTGTTCATGGCGTCGTATCTCGCCGAGACCGCCGACGTCATCGCGCGCACGCGGCCGTGGTCGCTGCGCTCGAACGCGAAGTACCTCGGCCCGCTGTTCGTCGGCTGGGGCATCTCGATGATGATTCTCACGCTCGAGCACGACCTCGGGATGGCGGCGCTGCTGCTCGCGACGTTCGTATCGATGGTCTACGTCGCGACGCGCCGCATCGATCTCGTCGCCGGCGCGATCGCGGTGTTCGGCGTTGGCGCCTGGTGGGCGGCGTCGCACTTCCGCTACGTCGCGATGCGCATCGCGGTGTGGAAGGACCCGTTCCACGACCCGCTCGGCGCGGGCTACCAAGCCGTGCAGTCGCTGTTCTCGCTCGCGAACGGCGGGCTGTTCGGCACCGGCTTCGGGCTGGGGCAGCCGTACTACATCCCCGAGGTGCCGACCGACTATATCTACGCGGCGTTCGGCGAGGAGTGGGGCGCGATCGGTTCCATCGCGCTGCTGGCGCTGTTCTTGGCGCTGGTGCTGCGCGCGCTGCGGGTGGCGAACCGCCAGCCCGACCTCTATGCGAAGCTGCTCGCGACCGGCCTGGCCAGCGTCTTCGGGTTCCAGATCGTGATCATCGTGGGCGGCGTGCTGCACCTGTTCCCGCTGACCGGGATCACGCTGCCGTTCATCTCGTACGGCGGCAGCTCGCTGGTGACCAACTTTTTGCTCGTCGCCCTGGTCTGGTCCATCTCGAGCGAGCGCCGGGTACCTGCCCGGGCGGCAGGTTTTCGCGCTGCGTAAAGATTGGGTAAGGTACCCGCCGGCTCGCTAAAGTGTGCGGCCAAGGCGTCCGACGCTAAAGAATTGCACGTGCCGCGCCGAAAGGAAGGGAACATGGCAGATCAGGATCTTCCCGCCGGCTCCAACGAGGAGCGCACGTATCCGGAGTTCGACCGCCGCCGCGGCCCGCGGCGCGGCACCTCAGCCGAGTTGATCGACCCGCAGTTCGAGCGCCGTGGACCCGACCGCCGCAAGCGCAAACCCGGCCTCGCCGGCCTGTTCGGCGCCATTTTCGGCCCGGGCCGCGACGAAGAGCCAAACGAAAAGTAGCCCGCGGACCGCTTGCGAACGGTAGTCGCTCCCGTGCTCGAACGCATCGTCCGCTGGTTCGCAACCCCGATCCTGGCGCTCGCGACGATCGCGGCAGCGCCGCCGATCGACGCCGGCACGACGGCAAAGATCGACGCGATCGCCAAGGCGGCGGTCTCAGCGCAGCACCTTCCTTCGCTTGCGCTTGGTATTTCATTCCGAGGTCACACCGTGTACGCGCACGGTTACGGCTATCGCGACGTCGCGAACTCGAGCGTGCCTGATGCGTCGACATGGTACTCCATCGGCTCGATTACCAAGCAGTTCACCGCATCGCTCGTGATGCGCCAGGTGCAGGCCGGCCGGATCGCGCTGGACGTTCCGGTCGGGCGCTATGTGAGCGATGCACCGCACGGCGACGAGATCACCGTGCGGCAGCTCCTCAATCACGTTTCGGGGCTCGAAGACTACACCAATCACGGGATCGCAAGCCTCGCGACGCCGGGCTGGAGTCCCGAGCGCGTCCTTGCGCCGATCGCTGCGGCGCCGCTCGAGTTCGCGCCGGGAAGCGACTTCGAGTACAGCAACAGCAACTACATCCTGCTGGGCGCGCTCCTCGAACGTGTCGCGAAAACGAGTTACACGGCCCAGCTTACTGCGATGCTGAACGAGGCTCACGTCGCCGGCGTGCGTTTCGGGCCGCCGCCGCCGGGCGACGTCGCAGTCGGATACTCGCTGGGCACGTCGGGGCCCGTGTCCGTCGCGAAGACCGACGATACGTTCGCGGGCGCGGCGGGCGGCATCTGGGCAACGGTCGACGGACTCCTGGCCTGGGAACACGCGCTGTTCAGCGGACGCGTTGTCACGCCGGCGAGCCTGGCCGAGATGACGCGTTCCGGCTCGACCCCGGCCACCGGTCCGACGGACTACGGCTTCGGCCTGGACATCGGCGTTGCCGCAGGCCGTCGCTTCGTCTCGCACGACGGCGGGATAACGGGGTTCGCGGCGGTGGAGACCGTCTTTCCCGAGCGCGGTTGGACCATCGTCGCGCTGACGAACACCGAAAGTGGTAATCTGGAGGCGCCAACCGCGGGGATCATGCAGCTGCTCGACCCGCCGACGGCGACCGAGCGCGCCGCGGCACCGCCGCCGACGCCCGCGGTTCACGACGATCCGGCCGTGCGCGCGCTCCTGATCTCGCTCATCGACGACGTCCGCGCAAGCGGATCGCTCGAATGCGCTCGCATGGCGCCGAACTTCTGCGCGCAGATACCGCCCGACGCGATGCCTTCGCTCGAAACATTGAAATCGCTGCCGCCTCGGGGCGCGGTGACCGCGATTGCGCGCGTGCGCCGCGGTGGGAATTTGGTGTACGTCTACGACGTCGCGTTCGGTGCAGCGCGGCAGCGCTTCAGGATCGGCTTTAGGGGTGCTGAGAAGAAGCCGAGCATCTTCGCAATCCGCCCAGCACCGCCGCCGTCGCCCTAGCGAGAAGCCGGTGCGGCGGTCGACCCGGCGGTCGAACGAGAGACGTACAGACGTTGTCGCGGCGCTACGCGACCAGATCGTGCGCGAAGAGTGACTCGAGGATCGCCGCCATCGTCGGATCGATTGCGCGCAAGCGGGAACGCGTCGCGCGCGGCCACGGTGAGCGCGCGTCGTTCGCTTCGACCCATGCGCGTAACGACTCAGCAAAGTATTCGTCCAGCGCCGACGCGGCGTACGGGGTGATGAAGGCGCGCGCTTCGCGGAACGCGCGGCGCACGCGCGGGTCGACGCCGCTGAGATAGACGCCGCCGCCGAGCGCGCAGTCGAGCGCGTGCGCGAACTCGTGCGCGACCGTCATCGGCGACGTCGATCGCAAATAGACGGTGCGCTCCTCCACGACGAACAAGCCTGCCGGCGGCACGGGCCAGTCGTCCACGCCGGTCGCGAGCCGCCGCAGCGCGCGCGAGCGGTCGCGATATGCTTCGTTGCCGCGCAGGTGAACGACGCGAACGCCGGCGCTCGCCGCGACGCGCAACGCGCCGGGACCGAATCGATCGAGGACGGCGTCGATCGCCGTGGCCGCATCACGTTTCGCATGAACGGCGGGACGGTTGTGCATGGAGCGCAGTGTAGCGGCCCGGCATTGCCGTCATGATTCCCGATTGTGACGGCGCTGTTGAAGAGGGGGCAACCGTCGCACAATCCTTCGCTCGGTCGCTCACGGAAGGTGATGCCACGCGGCAATCGCACAGTTTGAAAAATCTGTTTCTCCCTTACGTGGAGGTTTGTGGATGAAATTTTCCGACCGAGTGGTGTTCGCGCCGTTCCCGGGGGCGACGGCGTTGTTTGCGGTGCTGCTAAGCGGGTGTAACGGAGGCAGTGCGAGCCCGCCGACGTTGTCGACGGGATCGGTGTACACCGCGCCGACCGTCGCACCGTATGCGGCGCCACCCGCCGGCGTGACCGGCGCGAATCAGCCGTTGCCGATGCCGGCGTCGGGCAGCCGGCCCGGCAGCGCATACGACGTCTATCTCACCACGCCGCCCGACGGCAACACCGCGTCGTTCACCGTCTTCGAGCCGAACACGGTGACGGCTGGGCAGACGTATCCGATCATTCTGACCGCGCCGGGCTGGGGCGGCAAACGCACGCCGGCGTCCGCGCAAGCGACGCTCCGTGCCGGCACGAACATCTTCTCGAAGCTGCTGGCGGCGGGCTACGGCGTCGCATCGCTCGACCAGCACGGCTTCGCCGGTCCGGGCAGCAACAGCGGCACCGTGAACATCATGGACCCCAACCACGACGCGCAGTGGTATCTTTCGATGGTCAACTGGATGGAAGTCAACGTGCCGTGGATCGCCTTCGGCCCAAGCGTCGACGGTCACCAAGTGCGAACGGCGGTCATGGGCGCGAACGGATCATCGTACGGCGGCGCGTTTGAGTACTTCATCTGGCAAGTCGACGATCGCAAGCGCCTGCACGCGATCGCGCCCGAGATCATCACCACCGAGTACAACAAGTCGTCTGCGCCCAACGGCGTGAACAAAAACTGGTGGAACAACGTGCTCGCGGGCGCCGTCACGAGCGTCGGAGCGACGGAAGACCCCGCGTTCTTCAACTACATGTCGTCCGCGCCGAGCACGGTGCCGGAGGAGCCCGCGGTCGTGAACCAGATGTTCGCGTACCATTCGTTCGAAGAACAGTGCAACCACGTGCCGGGCGTCACCGACGGCGATCTCGGACCGGCGCTCTCGCAGCAGCCGGTGCCGCCGATCAACCTGCTGATCATGCAAGGCATCCGCGACCATCTGTTCCCGCTGTACACCGACTACGCGGGCTTCCAGTGCGCGTCCGGACTCGGCGGCGACGTCCGCTACTGGACGTATCAATCGGGTCACAATACCGGCTCCAGCGTGTTCCCGGACGACGATCCGCCGTACACGCCGGCCGGCAACGACCTCGACAGCGGCTGCGGCAGCCTGAAGCACGACGACGCGGTGCTCGCGTGGTTCAACGAAAAGTTGAAAGGCCAAGCGAACGCGGCCGCGGCGATTCCGAAGGTTTGCGTGTCGTTCGTCAAGGGCGACGGGGTCGCGTTGACGTCGCTGACGACAGGCCATGCGGGGATGCAGTTTACCGTACCGAGCACGACGGCCACGGTCGGAAACGGAACGTCGAACTGGCGGTCGTATCTCGCCTCGCACGGCGCTACGTCGGTGCCGGCGATCGTGCCGCTGTACACGGTTCCCGCGGCCGGCAACGTGCTGGCTGGTATCTCGCGCCTGGAGGTCACGGTGGCGTCGTCGCTGACCGCGCCGACGATGTTCGTCGGCATCGGCCACCTCGCAGTCGGGCAAACGCAATGGGATTTGGTCAACGGCCAAGTGCAGCCGCTGCAAGGCACGGGTTCGCTCGCAACGGACACGGCCGGCGAGGGCGCGCGGCTGAACGCGGGCGATCAAGTGGCCCTGCTGATCTTCGGCGACGACAAGCGATTCGATGCATCGTCGAACCCCGCCGCACCGGCGCGACCGACCGGCACGGTGACCGTGTCCGGCAGCATCTGGGTCCCGATCCTCCCGTCGCAACCGTCGATCTAAGGGCTGCGCAACGTGCCCGAGCAGCCGGCGGTTTCGGGCCGCCGGCTGCTCGCTTCTTCTAGCGCTCAGCTCCGCCGCACGAACTAAGGCGCCCGACTCGGCATGCCGATCATTCCGGTACGCAGCTCGCCCGGAGGACCGGATGTCGATCGAAGCCCTGATCTGGACGTTTCTTGCCCTGTGCGCCGGTGGCGGCATCGCCGCCGCCGTGATGAGCTACCAGCGCGCGCGCCGCAGCGGCGGCGACGTGGCCGACTGGGTGCTGGTCGCGAACATGAACACCCTGCTGCGCCTGGACCTCGATCACCTCACCGGGGACGACGACAACTTCGGGCTCAAAGAGGCGCGCGCCGCGCTCAAGGCGTCCAGCGCGAAGCGGCCGGCCACGGAGCGCAGACTGTTCGAGCACTACAACGCGCTCGTCGGGATCGCGATCAAGTTCGGCGAGAAGGTGCACGACGACCACGGCATCGTCGACCTGCAGGCTGTCGCGAACCGCCGCGCCCACGTCCAGAACGCGCTCGCCGTCGGCGACCAGCTCGAAGCCGCGCTCGGCGGGATCGCCGAGCTCGCGAAGTGCGTCAACCGCGACCGTAACGAGCGCGTCCGCCAGAGCTATCAGACGCCTGCCCTGGCCACCGTCACGCAGATGATCTCCTGATCGCCACGTAGGCGGACGGACACCACCGCAGAGGGCGCCGCAAGGCGCTCTCTTTCGTTGCGCACCAGGCTCCGGCGGGCCGGGCGCTCAATACTGCCGGGTTCCGCTTTCCATTTCCATAAGGTCTTCGTTGACGCAATACGTGTACACGATGCATCGGGTCGGCAAAATCGTGCCGCCGAAGCGTCAGATTCTCAAAGACATCTCGCTGAGCTTCTTGCCCGGGGCGAAGATCGGCATCCTCGGGCTCAACGGCGCCGGCAAGTCGACGGTGCTGCGCATCATGGCCGGCGTCGACACCGAGATCGACGGCGACGCGATCCCGATGCCGAACCTCACCATCGGCTACCTCGAGCAAGAGCCGAAGCTCGACCCCGACAAGACGGTGCGCGAGACGGTCGAGGAATCGCTGACCGAGATCATGGCGGCGCGCAAGCGCCTCGACGAGATTTACGCGGCGTACGGCGAGCCCGATGCTGATTTCGACAAGCTCGCCGAAGAGCAGGCGAAGCTCGAAGCGGTGCTGTTCGCGCAAGGCGACGATCTCGAGCAGCAGCTCGAAATCGCAGCCGACGCGCTGCGGCTGCCGCCGTGGGACGCGAAGATCGGACCGCTGTCGGGCGGCGAGAAGCGCCGCGTCGCCCTCTGCCGGCTGCTGCTATCGAAGCCCGACATGCTGCTGCTTGACGAGCCGACGAACCATCTCGACGCCGAAAGCGTCGAGTGGCTCGAGCAATTCTTGCAGCGCTTCCCGGGCACGGTGGTTGCGGTAACCCACGACCGCTACTTCCTCGACAATGCGGCGGAATGGATCCTGGAACTGGATCGCGGCCGCGGCATCCCGTGGAAGGGCAACTACAGCTCCTGGCTCGACCAGAAGCAGGCGCGGCTCGCGCAAGAAGAAGCCACCGAGTCCGCGCGCCAGAAGGCGCTCAAGCGCGAGCTCGCGTGGGTGCGCTCCGGCACCAAGGCGCAGCAGTCGAAGAGCAAGAGCCGCCTCGCGCGCTTTGAGGAACTCTCGAGCTACGAATACCAGCGTCGCAACGAAACGCAAGAGATTTTCATCCCGGTCGCCGAGCGGCTCGGCGAGCAGGTGATCGAGTTTGCGAGCGTGCGCAAAGCGTACGGCGACCGGCTGTTGATGGACGACGTGAGCTTCCGCATTCCAGCCGGTGCGATCGTCGGCATCATCGGGCCCAACGGCGCCGGCAAGACCACGTTGTTCCGCATGATCGCCGGCAAGGAGCAGCCGGACGCCGGGACGATCGCGATCGGCTCGAGCGTGAAGCTCGCGGTGGTCGATCAGACGCGCGAGTCGCTCGACGACACGAAGACCGTTTTCGACGACATCACCGGCGGTCGCGACCTGCTCACGATCGGCCGCTTCGAGATGCCGTCGCGGGCGTATCTTGGCCGGTTCAACTTCAAGGGCGGCGACCAGCAGAAGCCGGTCGGCACGCTGTCGGGCGGCGAGCGCGGGCGGCTGCACCTCGCCAAGACGCTGCTCGAAGGCGGCAACGTGCTGCTGCTCGACGAGCCGTCCAACGACCTCGACGTCGAGACGCTGCGCGCGCTCGAGGACGCGCTCGAGGAGTTCGCGGGCACCGTGCTCGTGATCAGCCACGACCGCTGGTTCCTCGACCGCATCGCCACCCACATCATCGCGTTCGAAGGCGACAGCAGCGTCTATTTCTTCGAGGGCAACTACCAGGAGTACGAGGCCAACAAGAAGGCCCGGCTCGGCGAGGAGGCGGCGCGACCGCACCGCCTGCGCTACCGGCCGCTCACGCTCCCATAGCGAAACTATGATCCGGCGCACACGCCGCTTGGCTGCCCTCGCGCATTTCGCGTTGCTGGCCGATCCTTAACACAGGTATGGAGGCCGCTGCAGCGCTGCTTCGGATCGCTGCCCGCGTCTCGGGCGCGACCGCGTCGCTCGTCGCGCGCATCGGTGACGATGCGCCGATAGCGGCGTGGGGCTGCGGCGGGGCCGGCGCGCAGTCGCTCGTGCGCGTGCTGCGGCGGGCGGCGCCCTCCGGCGCTTGGTCGTTTCGCACCCTGCCGCTGACCCTGTCGGACGGCAGTCCCGCGGAGCTGATCCTCGTCGCGCCGGCCGCGAACGCCGACGAAGCGACGCTCAGCGCGCTCGCCGTCGAGATCGGCGCCGCGTGCGATCCCGCCGGCCGCGTGGGGGAGGCGTCGACGGCGATCGAGCGTCTCGCCGAGAGCACCGAGCAGCTCGACGAGGCGGTTGCGATCCTCGATACGGCGCCCGAGCCCGGCGGCCCGGCATGCGTGCTCTACGTCAACAGCAACTTCACGCAACTGTTCGGCTATGCCGCGCGCGAGCTCGTCGGGCGCCCGGCCGACCGCATCTGGGGCCCGCGCACCGACCGCGACCGCATGGCGTGGCTGCGCTCGCGCATCACCGAGCGCGAAGCGGCGCGCGTCGTCGTGGTCCTGTACGCCAAAGACGGCTCGCCGCTGTGGACCGAGATCTCGTCGACGCCGGTGCGGTTCGGTGAGAACGCCGTGCACCACGTGGTGACGTTCCGCGACGTGACGACGCGCAAGCAGTTCGAGAACGCGCTCGCGGTCGAGAAGCGCAAGCTGCTCACGACCCTCGCCGCGATCGCCGACGCCGTGGTGAGCGTGCTCGCCGACGGCCAGGTGGAATTCATCAACGCGGCGGCGCAACAGCTGCTGGGGATCGAAGCGGCCGACGCGTACGGGTCGGCGGTCGGCGATGTGATCCGCATGGTCGACGACGACGCGCGCCCCATCGACGTGATCGCGAATCACCGCGGCGAGGACGTGCGGCGCGGGACCGGCCATCTGCGGACCGCGCACGGGATCATCGACGTGGCATACGTCGCCTCGCGGGTGGACGCCGGCGCGCACGGCACGGTCATCGTGCTGCGCGACGTAACCATCGAGAACCGGATCGCGCTGCGGCTGTCCTTCGAGGCGACGCACGATCCCCTGACCGGGCTGCAGAACCGCCGCGCGTTCACCGAGCGGCTCGAAGAGGCGGTGAACGGCGCTCGCGAGCGCGGCGAGCACCATGCGGTCGGCTTCATCGACCTCGACCGCTTCAAGGTGGTCAACGACCGTTTCGGCCACGCGGTTGGCGATCGGCTGCTGCACGAGATCGCGCGCGTGATGGGCCGGGTGGTGCGCGGCGGCGACGTGCTGGCGCGCATCGGCGGCGACGAGTTCGCCCTCTTGCTCGCGAACTGCCCGCTCGACGACGCACGGCGCGTCGCCGAGAAGCTGCGCGCCGCCGTCGAAAACTACCGCATCGAGCACGAGGGGGAAGTGCTCGACATCGGCGTGTCGGTCGGCCTAGCGGAGATCGAAGCCGACACGATCAGCGGCGCGCAGGCGCTAGCGGACGCGGACGCGGCGTGCTACCAAGCGAAGGCGGCCGGGCGCAACGCCATCGCGGGCTGAAGGTTTCCGAAGCGGCCCGCTTCGCAGGGTATGCGGCGCCGCACCGGAACGCGGCTCTACCGCTGTGAAATACGACCGCGATTCGATCGAATCTTTGAGTCCGTGGTTCTACGAGTTCGATCTGGGCAGCGCCGGCCGAACGACCTCGAAGCTATCCGCCAACGTGCGGCGCATCCATGAGACGCGCTTGCGCATGGTGACCGAAGCCGTGCTCGCCAACCTCACGGCGAAGGAAATCGCGCGCGCGCGTTGCCTGGACGTCGGGTGCCATGAGGGATTTTACGCCGTCGAGATGGCGAAGCTCGGTTTCCACCGTGTCGTCGGCATCGACGCGCGCGAAGAAAGCTTGCGAAAGGCGCGCTTCGTCGCGCGCGCCCTCCGCGAAAGGCGGTTGACGTTTCGCCGGCTGAACGCCGAGTGCGTGTCTCCGGCGAGCATCGGAACGTACGACGTGACGCTCTTTCTCGGGTTGCTCTACCACGTGGAGAACCCGATGCTGTGCTTGCGGAACCTGAGCTCCGTCACGCAGCGCCTGTCCGTCATCGAGACGCAAGTCATCGATGAGGTGGAAGGCGAAGTGGAGTGGGGCTCGGAGCTGTGGAAGCACCGGTATCGCGGCGTCTTGGCGCTGATCGACGAAGACGCGGAATTTCGCACCGGCAACACGGAGGTCGGCGCGACCCCGCTCGGTCTGTGCCCGTCGCCCAACGCGCTTCGCACGATGCTCGAACATGCCGGCTTCCGGGACGTCGTCTTCCTCGAACCGCCGTCGGACGCGTACGAGCAGCTGGCGCGGAAAAAGCGCATCGTTTGCGTCGCCCGTAAGTAAGCGCGCACGCAAGCAGTCACGGGCCGAGCGCCCGGGTACGATACGTGCCTATGGCACGCATTCGCCGAATCGCTTCCTTCGCAGTGGGCGCCGCCGCGGTTGCGGCCGGTGCTGCGCTGGCCGCACGCCGCTCGCACGTCGCCGACCGCGAGAGCCTGCGCGACCGCGTCGTCGTGATCACCGGCGGCTCGCGGGGGCTAGGGTTCGCGCTCGCCGAGGACCTCGCGCGCGGTGGCGCGCGTGTGACGATTGCCGGCCGGGATGCCGCGACGGTCGACCGCGCGCGCGAGCTGCTCGCGGCGCAAGGCCTGAGCGTCGACGGCGTGGCGTGCGACGTGCGCAACCAGGCCGAGGCCGAAGCGCTCATCGCGCGCGTCGAGGGCCAGGTGGACGTGCTCGTCAACGTCGCCGGCGTGATCGAGGTCGGCTCGGTGTGGGATCAGTCGATCGAAGATTTCCACGAGTCGGTCGACACGCACGTGTTCGGGCCGCTGCACACGATGCGCGCGGTGCTGCCGTCGATGCGCGCCCGCCGCGATGGCCGCATCGTCAACATCGCGTCGATCGGCGGGCTGGTCGGCACGCCGCACCTCGCGCCGTATTCCGCCGGCAAGTTCGGGCTCGTCGGCTTGTCGCAGGCATACGCCGCGGAAGTCGCGCAGGACGGTATTACCGTCACGTGCGTGTGCCCCGGCTTGATGCGCACCGGTTCGCCGGACCACGCGATCTTCAAAGGCCGCACCAAAGCCGAGTACGCGTGGTTCACGATCGGCGACAGCAACCCGGTGCTGTCGGCCTCGACGCGCCACGCCGTCGTGACCATCGTGCACGCAATCGCGCGCCGCAAGCCGTTCGTCACGATCACGCCGTTGGCGCGCGCCGCGCAGATCGTCAACGCGCTGGCGCCCGCCGCCACGACGCGGCTGCTCGGCGTCGTCGCGCGCCTGCTGCCGCCGCCGCTGAACGACGAGACGGTGCGGCGCGAAGGGGCAGAGAGCCACTCGCCGCTCGCGCCCAGCATCTTGACCGCGCTGGACCGCCTGGCGAAACGGCGCAACAACGAATGACCGCGTGTCCCCGGTGCTGGGGACGCTGCAAATGCAATCGGTCGCGGTCAGACGCTCAGAAAACGATCGTGCAGCGCGCGATCTGTGGCGAGTGCGGACGGGGCGCCTTCCCACACCGTGCGGCCTTTGACGATCACGACGGCGCGGTCGGCCAGCGTCGCGAGCGCTGCGAGGTGCTTGTCGACCACGAGCGTTGACTGGCCGCGTTCGCGCAGCGTTCGCAAGCACGACCAGATCTCGTCGCGGACGACCGGTGCGAGACCTTCGGTGGCTTCGTCGAGGATGAGCAGGCGCGGTCCGAGCATCAGCGCGCGCCCGATCGCGAGCATCTGCTGCTCGCCGCCCGAGAGCTGGTTGCCGTATGCGCTCGCGCGTTCGGCGAGCCGCGGAAACAGTGCGAGCACGTCCGCGAGCGTCCACGGCTTCGCGACATCACCGTAGTTCGCGGCGGTCGCGAGCAGGTTCTCGCGGACGGTCAGTGTTGGGAAGATTTGGCGGCCTTCGGGAACCAGGCCAATGCCGTGGCGCGCGATGCGGTACGGCGGCTCGTTGGTGATCGTGTGGTCGCCGAACGTGATGCGGCCCGCCGTCGCCTCGCAAAGGCCCATGATCGTGCGGATCGTCGTCGTCTTGCCCATGCCGTTGCGGCCAACCAGCGCGACGCTCTCGCCTTCGTCGACGTGGAGCGTCGTGCCGAAGAGCACGCGGCTGCGGCCGTAGCCGGCGTCGATCGCGTCGACGTCAAGGAGCCGGCTCATCCGTTCTCGCCCAAGTACGCGTCGCGAACGCGCGCGTCGCCGCGGATCGCGTCGTAGCTGCCGGCGGCGATCGCGCGCCCGGCGACGAGCACGGTGACGCGGTCGGCGAGTTGCGCCACCGCGTCCATGTCGTGCTCCACCAGCAGCATCGTCACGCTGCCCTTGATCGTGTGCAGGAGGTCGATCATGGCACGGCTCTCGTCGTGGCCAAGGCCGGCCATCGGCTCGTCTAGGAGTAGCACCGCGGGCGCTTGCGCCAGTGCGATTGCCAGCTCCAGCAGCCGCTGCTCGCCGTGCGCGAGGTCCGATGCACGCGCGTTCGCTCGGTCTGCCAGACCCACGCGCGCGAGTGCCGCGCGAGCCGGGTCGCGCAGCGCCGGGTCGGTGAACGCGCTGCGCCAGAAGCGCATCGCCGTCGCGTGGCGCGCCTGCACCGCAAGCGCGACGTTGTCTTCGGCGGTGAAGTCGTCGACGAGCGTGGTGATCTGAAACGACCGTGCGATGCCGAGCCGCGCGCGCGCATCGGGGCCGAGCCCGGTGACGTCGCGCTCGTCGAACAGCACGCTGCCGCGGTCCGGCGCGAGCTCGCCCGCGAGCTGCGCTAGCAGCGTCGTCTTGCCCGCACCGTTGGGGCCGATGAGCGCGTGGCATTCGTTGCGCGCGACGTCCAGATCGAGGTCGTCGGTGGCGACGAGCGCGCCGAACGTCTTGCGCAGCCCGCGCACCGCGAGCGCCGTGTTCGCCGCCGGCGCTGCCACTTCAGGCATCGTTCGTTCCGGCGAGCCAGCCGTACAGGCCGCGCTTGGCGAACAGCACGATCACGAGCAGGATCGCACCGAGCGCGAGCATCCAGTGCTCGGTGAACCCCGACAGCAGCGACTCGAGCCCGAGCAGCGCCGCTGCGCCGTACACGGCGCCCGCGAGCGTGCCGATCCCGCCCAGGATCACCATGATCAGAAACTCGCCCGAACGCGTCCACGACGCCATGTCGGGGCTCACGAAGCGCGCGTACTCCGCCCACAGCGCGCCCGCGAGCCCCGCGCCTGCGCCCGCGATCACGAACGCGACGAGCTTGTAGCGAAACGTCGGAAAGCCGAGCGCGAGCAGCCGGCGTTCGCTGCGCCGCGCGCCGCGCAGCACGATGCCGAAGCGCGACTCGACGAGCTGCGCGCTGACGACGACGAACGCGACGAGCAGCGCGAGGCAGACGGCGTAGAGCACGTTGGGATCGCGCAGGTCCAGGCCGGGGAGCACGCCGCGCGCCGCGAGCGGGAGGCCGTCGTTGCCGCCCCACGCCTTCACGGCGATCAGCGCGAAGAACACCATCTGCGCGAACGCGAGCGTGATCATGATGAAGAAGATGCCCGACGTGCGCAGCGACAGCGCGCCGACGACCGCGGCGAGCGCCGCAGCGACCAGGATCGCGAGCGGCCATGCGATCGGCGCCGCGTCGACGCCGTGCTGCGCGAGGACCGCGACGGTGTAACCGCCCACCGCGAAGTATGCGGCGTGCCCGAAGCTCACCATCCCGCCGTAGCCCACGATCAGGTCCAAGCTGACGGCGACGAGCGCGTAGATGAGGATGCGCGTGCACGCGTTGACCCAAAACGGCTGGTGGAACACCGCGGCGATTACCGGCAGCGCGACGAGCACAGCGAGCGTCGCGAACAGGATCGCGGCGCGGCGGCGCGTGCTAGCGAGTGCCCGCAGGGAACAGGCCTCGCGGCTTCCACACGAGCACGACCGCCATCAGCACGTAGATCGCGATGGCGGAGAGCCCGCCGCCCAGCGAGTCGGCGATCTCCGGTTTCGCCACCGGCTTCAGCAGCACGGGGATGTACGCGCGGCCCAGCGTGTCGACGAGCCCGACGAGCAGCGCGCCGACGAACGCGCCGCGGATCGAGCCCAGTCCGCCGACGACGATGGCAACGAACGTCAGGATGAGGATTTGCTCGCCCATCCCAACCTGCACGGCGAGGATCGGCGCGAGGAGCGCGCCGGCGGCGCCGGCCAGCAGCGCGCCCAGCGTGAAGACGATCGTGTTCAAGCGCGTGATGTCGACGCCCAGCGCGGCGACGGTCTCGCGGTGCGTCGCGCCCGCGCGGATGAGCATGCCCAGCCGCGAGCGCGCGATGAGGAGATAGAGCCCGACCGCGACGACGAGCCCCGCTGCGATGAGCACGAGCCGGTACGCCGGATAGGTGAGCCCGGCGAACGACACCGTGGTCGCGAGCGACGCCGGCATCGTCATGTTGAGCGGCGTCTTGCCCCACACCGCCGAGACGCCGTCGTTCGCGATCAGGATCAGCGCGAATGTAGCGAGCACTTGATCGAGGTGATCGCGGCGATAGAGCCGGCGGATGACGACGAGCTCGACGATGAGCCCCGCGAGCGCCGCCGCCGCCGCGCCGGCCGCGACGGCGACGAGAAACGGCGCGCCCTTCGCCGCGGTGGAAGCGGCTACGTACGCGCCGAGCATATAGATCGAACCGTGCGCGAGATTGATCACGCCCATGATCCCGAACACGAGCGTCAGCCCCGCGGCGAGCAGAAAGATCATCACCCCGAACTGCAGCCCGTTGAGGACCTGCTCGACCGCGAGGCTCACGCTACATCTTGCACTGGCTCGAGTAGACGTCGCCCGTGTCGCGCAGGATCTTGCCCACGCCGCGGATCGTCAGCTTGTTCGTTTTCGGGTCGCGGACGACTTTGTCGCTGTACCAGTCCTGGATCGGGTACTGGTTGGGCCCGAACTTGAACGCGCCGCGGGTGGACTTGAAGTCGGCTTTGCGCAGCGCGGCGCGGAACGCGTCGGCCTTGGTCACGTCGCCGTTCACCGCGCGCAGCGCGCTCGCGAGCAGCTTCGCGGTGTCGTAGCCCTGGCTCGCGTACGGCGTCGGGTCGCGGTGGTACTTGCGGGTGTAATCGGCGACGAACTTCTTGTTCGCGGGATACGGCAAGTCGGCGAGCCAGTGCGCGGTGCCGTAGAGTTCCTCGGCGTCGTTGCCGACGGCCGACACGACGTGGCTCTCCAGCGAGAACTCCGGTAGCACCACCTTCATCGTCTTTTTCAAACCGGCTTGCGTGAATTGCTTGAGGAAGTTGATGCCCGAGCCCGCCGGGCAGGAAGTAGAAGATGCCGTCGGCGTTCGCGGCGCGGATGCGCGCGAGCTCCGCGGAGTAATCCGTCTGGTCGAGCGCGGTGTAGATTTCTTCCGCGATCTGGCCGTGATACGTTCGCTTGAAGCCGTTGATCGCGTCTTTACCGGTGGTGTAGTTCGGCGCGACGACGACCATCTTCTTGATGCCGAGATATTGCGCGTAGTGGCCGCTGGCTTCGTGCGGCGTGTCGTTCTGCCACGACACCACGAAGAAGTTCTTGTTGCAGCCTTTGCCGGCGAGTTGCGACGGGCCGGAGTTGGGGCTGATGTAGAACGCGCCGCTCTCGACGAGCCCCGGCACGACGGCAAGCGCGACGTTGGAGTAGATGATGCCGGTGAACACGTCGACCTTGTCCTGGATGCGGAACTTGTCGGCGATCTGCTTGCCGTTGGCGGGCTTGAGGTTGTCGTCTTCCACCAGCAGCTGAATCGGGACGCCGCCGAGCCGGCCGTGCTCTTCGTCCATCGCAAGGATGAAGCCGTCGCGCACGTCCTCGCCCAGGTAACCGCCGGCGGTGGACAGCGTGGTGATCATGCCGATCTTCAGCGGCGGCGGGTCGGCGGCGAACGCCGCGGAGCCTCCCAGCGAGAGCATGAGGAGCGCGGCGAGCGGCGCGCGGAGTGAATTCACCATCGACATCCCTTTCGAGGAAGAGTGAGGAGCAGTCGAGCGGCACCGTCTCGCTCCCTTTGAGCCGCTACGCACCGGCTCCTATATTGACGCCGTAAAAAATTTATGCCTCAATAGTTGACACCGCAACTATTTGAGGAAGATCATGCGCATCGTCTGCATCGGGGGCGGGCCGGCGGGCCTGTTCTTCGCGATCCTGATGAAGCAGGCGCAGCCCGCCGCGGCCGTCGTCGTGCTCGAGCGCAACCGCGCCGACGATACGTTCGGGTGGGGCGTGGTTTTTTCCGATCAGACCCTGGGCAATATCGCTGCCGCCGATCCCGCTACGTACGAGCGGATCGTCGCGAGCTTCGTGCACTGGGACGACATCGACGTGCACTACCGCGGCCGCACGATTCGCGCCGGCGGTCAGGGCTTCGCCGGGATCGCGCGCAAGAAACTGCTGCGAATCCTCCAGCAGCGCGCCGTGGAGCTCGGCGTGGACGTGCGCTTCGAGGTGGAGGCGAACGACGCGGACTACGCCGATGCCGACGTCGTGGTGATCGGGGACGGCGCCAACTCGCCGACGCGCCGCAAGTACGCGGACGTGTTCGGGACGACGCTCGAGAACCGCAAGAACCGCTACATTTGGTTGGGCACGCACCAGCGCTTCGACGCGTTCACCTTCGCGTTCGAAGAAACACCGCACGGCTGGTTCCAAGTGCACGCGTACCAGTTCGACGCGGATACCGGTACGGTGATCGTCGAGTGCCGCGAGGAGACCTGGCGCGCGGCCGGGCTCGACACGGCGACACCGGACGAGTCGATCGCGTTCTGCGAGCGGCTATTCGCGCGGTATCTCGGCGGGCACGGCCTGATGAGCAACGCCAAGCACCTCGCGAACCCGTGGCTCTCGTTCGTGCAGGTGAACAATGCGCGCTGGTTCGACGGCAACAAGGTCCTCATCGGCGACGCCGCGCACACCGCGCACTTCTCGATCGGTTCGGGGACCAAGCTCGCGCTGGAAGACGCGATCGGGCTCGCGGGCGCGTTGCGGAGGAATCCTGAACGGATGCGCGCGTTCGAGGAGTACGAAGCGGAGCGGCGCATCGAGGTGCTCCGGCTGCAGAACGCGGCCCGCAATTCCACCGAATGGTTCGAGAACGTCGCGCGCTATGCGAACCTCGAGCCAGAACAGTTCGCGTATAGCCTGCTGACGCGCAGCCAGCGGCTCACGCACGACAACTTGCGGCTGCGCGACCGCGAGTACATCGAGAACATCGAAGCGTGGCTCTCGCAGCGCGCCGGGACGGCGAAGGCGGTGCCGCCGATGTTCGCGCCGTTCCGGTTGCGCGAGCTCGAGCTGGCGAACCGCGTGGTCGTGTCGCCGATGGCCATGTACAGCTGCGTCGACGGCACGCCGAACGATTTCTACCTCGTGCACCTCGGCGCGCGCGCGCAGGGCGGCGCGGGGCTGGTGTTCACGGAGATGACGTGCGTCGCGCCGGATGCGCGCATCTCGCCCGGCTGCGCGGGGATGTACCGCGAGGAGCACGTGCCCGCGTGGTCGCGCATCGTCGAGTTCGTGCACACCTACACCAAGGCGAAGATCGCGCTCCAACTCGGGCACGCCGGCCCGAAGGGCTCCACGCAGCGCGGTTGGGAGGAAGCCGACGAGCCGTTGCCCGACGGCAACTGGCCGGTGATGGGCCCGTCGCCGGTGCCGTTCGGCGAGCGGCATCAGGTCCCGCGCGTGATGACGCACGCGGACATTGCGCGCGTGAAAGAGCACTTCGTGCGCGCGGCGGAGATGGGCGCGCGCTGTGGCTTCGACCTGCTGGAGCTGCACTGCGCGCACGGCTACCTGCTGTCGAGCTTCATCACGCCGCTCACCAACCAGCGCACCGACGAGTACGGGGGCAGCCTGGCGAACCGGCTGCGCTTTCCGCTGGAGGTATTCGCCGCCGTGCGCGCCGTGTGGCCCGAGTACAAGCCGATGTCCGTACGCATCTCGGCGACCGACTGGGTTGAGGGCGGGATCACGCCCAACGATGCGGTCGAGGTAGCGCGAGCATTCGACGCGGCCGGCGCCGATCTGATCGACGTGTCGGCCGGGCAGACGTCGCGGCTCGCGCGGCCGGTGTACGGGCGCATGTTCCAGACGCCGTTTTCGGACAAAATCCGCAACGAGCTGCGCATCGCGACGATGGCGGTCGGCAACATCACGGACGCCGACCAGGTGAACAGCATCGTCGCCGCGGGCCGCGCGGATTTGGTGGCGCTCGCGCGACCGCACCTCGCCGACCCGTACTTCACGCTGCACGCCGCGGCGCAGCTGGGCTACGACGAGCAGCACTGGCCCGAGCAATACCTCACCGGGCGCGAGCAGTACCTGCGCAACCTGCGCCGCGCCGCGCAGATCGCGGCCGAAGCGGCTAGCGAGGTGACGCGATGAGCGCGCCGCTGGCCGGCAAGCACGCGCTCGTGACCGGCGGCGGACGCGGCATCGGCGCCGCCATCGCGACCGCGCTCGCGGCCGACGGCGCGCGCGTGACGCTGCTCGGGCGCGATCGCGACGTGCTCGCGCGCCACGCCGCCACGCTGCCCCAGAGCGCGGAGGCGCACATCGTCGTCGCGGACGTCACCGACGCGGAGCAGGTGGCGGAAGCATTCGTGCACGTGCGCAAGCGCCACGGCGAGGTCGAGGTCCTGGTGAACAACGCCGGTGCGGCGGCGGCCGTGCCGTTCGCCAAGCTCGATCGCGAGACGTGGGACGCAATCATCGCGGTGAACCTGACCGCGACCTATACCTTCGCCCATGAGGTTGTGCCGGCGATGATCGCGGCGGGGACCGGC
Organism: Vulcanimicrobiota bacterium; assembly: GCA_963792235.1. GTDB lineage: Bacteria > Vulcanimicrobiota > Vulcanimicrobiia > Vulcanimicrobiales > Vulcanimicrobiaceae > Vulcanimicrobium. The sequence goes on along the minus strand of CAWBVR010000025.1, from coordinate 97,346 downwards.
CGCATCGTCAACGTCGCGAGCACCGCGGGGCTCGTCGGCGGCTCGTACATCGCGGCGTACGGCGCCGCGAAGCACGGCGTGATCGGGCTGACGCGCTCGCTCGCCGTGGAGCTAGCGAAAAAAGGCATCACCGTGAACGCGGTCTGCCCGGGCTTCACCGAGACGGACATGCTCGACCGCAGCCTCGACCGCATCGTCGGAACGACGGGCCGCACGCGCGACGACGCCGCGCGTGCGCTGCTCGGGCGCAACCCGCTCGGGCGCTTCGTGCGGCCGGACGAAGTGGGCAGCGCCGTCGCGTGGCTGTGCCGCGCGGAGTCCGCGGCGATCACCGGGCAGGCGATCGTGATCGACGGCGGCGAGGTGCAGCACTGATGCTGGCCGACACCGAGTCGCGCGCGACGCACGACGACCATCTGTCGGTGCGGGTGTGGCTGCGGCTGCTCGCGTGCACGAACTTGCTCGAAGGCCGGGTCGCGAGCCGGCTGCGCGAGGCCTTCGATACGACGCTGCCGCGCTTCGACTTCCTCTCGCAGCTCGAGCGCAACGCCGGCGGACTGCGAATGACGGAGATCTCGAAGCGCATGATGGTCACCGGCGGCAACGTGACGCGCATCGCCGACCAGCTGCTCGCCGAAGGGCTGATCACGCGCACCGTCGCGCCCGGCGACCGCCGCGCCGCGATCGTCAAGCTGAGCGCCGCAGGCCGCCGCGCATTCGCCGAGATGGCGCGCCGCCACGAAGGCTGGATCGTCGAGATGTTCGCCGGGCTCACCGAGACCGACCGCACGCAGCTCTACGCGCTGCTCGCTAAACTCAAACGCCACCTCAACGCCGCCGAAAGCGACCACGCGCGATGAACCGAGACCGGACCTTTGCCGAATACGAGGCGCGGCATTTTCGCTGGGAGGTCGTGCACGGCGTCGGGACCCTTACGCTGAACCGGCCCGAGCGCAAGAACCCGCTCACGTTCGACTCGTACGCCGAGCTGCGCGATCTCTTTCGCGGGCTCGTCTACGCGAAGGACGTGCATGCCGTGGTGATCGCCGGCGCGGGCGGCAACTTCTGCTCCGGCGGCGACGTGCACGAGATCATCGGGCCGCTCACGGAGATGGCGATGCCCGAGCTGCTCGCGTTCACGCGCATGACCGGCGACGTCGTCAAGGCGATGCGCGCGTGCCCGCAACCGATCGTCGCGGCCGTCGACGGCGTGTGCGCGGGCGCGGGCGCGATGCTCGCGCTTGCGTCGGACGTGCGGTACGGCACGCCGAACGCCCGCGTCGCGTTCTTGTTCACGCGGGTCGGTCTCGCCGGTGCCGACATGGGCGCATGCGCGCTGCTGCCGCGCGTGATCGGCCAGGGGCGCGCGTCGGAGCTGCTGTTCAGCGGCCGGTCGATGAGCGCGGACGAAGGTCTGGCGTGGGGGTTCTTCAACCGGCTGTGCGAGTCGGCCGCGTTGCTCGCCGAGGCGTCGGCGTTTGCGCGCACGCTCGCGGACGGTCCGACGTTCGGGCACGCGATGACCAAGACGATGCTGCACCAGGAGTGGTCGATGGGGCTCGACGAGGCGATCGAAGCCGAAGCACAGGCGCAAGCAATCTGCATGCAGACGCGTGATTTCCGGCGCGCGTACGAGGCGTTCGCCGCGAAGCAGACGCCGGTGTTCGAAGGCGACTGATGAGCGACGCGACGTTCTTGTCCTGGCCGTTCTTCGACGACGAGCACCGCGAGCTGGCGTCGGCACTCGACACGTGGGCGGCCGAGTACGTGTCCGCCGACGAGTACGACGATGTTGATGCGGCGTGCCGCGAGCTGGTAGCACAACTCGGGCGCGGCGGCTGGCTGCGCTATGCGGTGCCTGGGCGCTTCGGTGGCGCCTTCGCGGACGTCGACTCGCGCGCCGTATGCATCGTGCGCGAGACGCTCGCGAGGCACAACGCGCTGGCCGACTTCGCGTTCGCCATGCAAGGGCTGGGGAGTGCGCCCATCGTGCTCGCCGGCGAGCCGGAGCTGCAGGCGCGTTACCTGCCGCGCGTCTGCGACGGTACGGCGATCGCCGCGTTCGCGCTGTCGGAGCGCGATGCGGGGTCGGACGTCGCCGCGATCGCCACGACGGCGCGCCGCGACGGCGATGCGTACGTGCTCGACGGCGAGAAGACGTGGATATCCAACGGCGGGATCGCGGATTTCTACGTCGTGTTCGCGCGCACGGGCGAGGCGGAGGGCAGCCGCGGGCTGAGCGCGTTCGCCGTCGACGCGGACACCGCGGGGCTCGAGATCGCGGAGCGCATCGGGCTGATCGCGCCGCATCCGCTCGCGACCCTGCGCTTGCGCGAGTGCCGCGTCCCGGCGTCGCACCGGCTCGGCGCGAGCGGCGACGGGTTCAAGCTCGCGATGCGCTCGCTCGACGTATTCCGTGCGAGCGTGGCGGCGGCCGCGCTGGGGCTCGCGCGGCGCGCGCTCGACGAGGCGCTCGCGCACGCCACGTCGCGCACGATGTTCGGCGGGACGCTGGCCGACTTTCAGCTCACGCAGGCGGCGCTCGCGGAGATGGCGACGGGCATCGATGCGAGCGCGCTGTTGACGTACCGCGCCGCGTGGCAGCGCGACGTCGAGCAGGAGCCCACCACGCGCGAGGCCGCGATGGCGAAGCTCACCGCGACGGAGACTGCGCAGCGCGTCATCGACCGTACCGTGCAGCTGCACGGCGCGCTCGGCGTCACGCGCGGGACGGTTCCCGAGCGGCTGTACCGCGAGATTCGCGCGCTGCGCATCTACGAAGGCGCGAGCGAGGTGCAGCAACTCATCATCGCGCGCCAGACGCTGGCGCGCTTTCGCGAGGACCAGGCATGACCACCAGCGCGCACGCCGACACGTTCGCCCGTGACCACCTCCCGCCGCGCGCCGAGTGGCCGGAGTTCCTGTACGATCTTCCGGTGCTGCAATACCCAGCGAGGCTCAACTGCGCCGCCGAGCTGCTCGATGCGACCGTTGCGAAGGGACTCGGCGACCGCCCCGCGATCGTCACGCTGCAGCGCCGCGTCACCTACGCCGAGCTGCTGGCTGAAGCGAACCGCATCGCGAACGTGCTGCGCGACGACCTCGGGCTGGTCCCCGGCAATCGCGTGCTGCTGCGTGGCTTCAACAACGACGTGATGGCCGCGTGCTGGCTAGCGGTGGTGAAAACGGGCTGCGTCGTGGTGACGACGATGCCGCTCCTGCGTGCCAAAGAACTCGTCGACGTGATCACCGCAGCGGAAATCACGCACGCGATTTGCGACGGGCGCCTAGCGGCCGAGCTGGATGCCGCCCGGCCGCTCTGTCCCACGCTCGTGACCGTCGTGCTGTCGCATGACGATGGACCCAGCGGTTTGTCCGCGCGCATGGCTCGACAGCCCACGAAATTCGCGAACGTTGCCACGGCGTCCGACGACGTGTGCATGATCGCGTTCACGTCGGGCACGACGGGCCGCCCGAAGGGGACGATGCACTTCCACCGCGACGTGCTGGCGGTCTGCGACACGTTCCCGCCGTCCTCGTTCGCGCCCACGCCGGACGACGTGTTCGTCGGCACGCCGCCCCTGGCGTTCACCTACGGCCTGGGCGGCGCGCTGCTGTTCCCGCTGCGCGCCGGCGCGGCGACCGTGTTGCTGGAGAAGCCGGCGCCGGACGCGCTGCTCGACGCGATCGACCGGTTCGGCGCGACCGTCTGCTTCACGGCGCCGACGTCGTACCGCGCGATGGCGCCGCTCGCTGACCGCGATAAGCTCCGCACGCTGCGCGCGTGCGTGTCCGCCGGCGAGACGCTGCCGGTCGCCACGCGCACGCTGTGGGAGAACGCGACGGGCGTGCGCATCATCGACGGCATCGGCTCGACCGAAATGTTGCACATCTTCATCGCGGCGTCGGGCGACGAGATCAGGCCGGGCGCAACCGGCAAGCCCGTCCCGGGCTACGTCGCGTGCATCCTCGACGACGACGGCAAACCGCTGCCGCCCGGCAACGTCGGGCGCCTCGCGGTGAAAGGCCCGACGGGCTGCCGCTACCTTGCCGACCCGCGCCAGCGCGATTACGTCCAGCACGGCTGGAATCTCACGGGCGATGCATACTTGCTCGACGACGACGGCTACTTTTGGTACCAAGCGCGCACCGACGACATGATCGTGTCGTCGGGATACAACATCGCGGGACCGGAAGTCGAAGGCGCGCTGCTCGAGCACCCGCGTGTGTTGGAGTGCGCGGTCGTCGGTGCGCCCGACGAAGCGCGCGGTACGATCGTGAAAGCGTTCGTCGTCCTGCGCGACCCTTCGTCAGGCTCAGGGCAGGCTAGCGACGATGCGTTGGTGACCGAACTGCAAGACTTCGTGAAGTCGCGTATCGCGCCGTACAAATATCCGCGCGCGATCGCGTTCGTGGACGAGCTCCCGCGCACGCAAACGGGCAAGCTGCAGCGCTTCAAGCTGCGCAGCACAGCGGAGGCGAAGCGGTGAAGGTTCTGCAACCGCCAGGCTGGCCGCGTCCGAAGGGCTTTTCATCGGGCATCGTCGGCGAGGGCGCCGTGATCTACGTCAGTGGCCAGATCGGCTGGAACCCGGAGGGCCGCTTCCCAGCGAGCGACCTGGCCGGCCAGGTGCGCCAGGCGCTGAGCAACGTCGTGGCGGTTCTCGCCGAGGCGGGCGCGCTGCCCGAACACGTCGCGCGGCTGACGTGGTACATCACCGATAAGGGCGAGTACCTCGCAGCGCAGCGTGAGATCGGCTCAGCGTACCGCGACGTGATGGGCCGCCACTTTCCGGCGATGTCCGTCATCGTCGTGGCCGGCCTCCTGGAAGACGAAGCGAAAGTGGAGATCGAGGCGACGGCGATCGTCCCAAGCTGAGCACGTTCGCTTTTCGGTCGCACGTGGCGCGGGAACGCTCTGGTCATGCAAGACGATCGTTCGAACGAACGCACCGAAACCGACGAGCGCGTTGCGGAGAACCGCACGCCTGCGCCCGTTGCTCCTATTACCCGCGACAACGGCGCCGACGTCGATTCCGATACGGGCCTGCCTCGCGGCATGCACGCCGACGACTCCTCGCCGCTCGACCGCGGAAAGCCCCTCGATCCGTTCGGCGGAAAGTCGCCGAGCGAGCGCATCCCGGCGACGAAGCCCGGGGAAGGGTGATCTGCAGCTAGCGTTGCGTTAGGCGCGGGGCCGCTTGACGAGGTCCGGCGCGGGGCTGGGCGCGTCGTCGTCGTCGAAGTTGACGTGCCTGGTCTGCCATGCTCGCGGCAGCGAAGCCAGCATCTCGCTGATGCTTCGCGCCGCATCGCGGGTGGTGACCCGCGACCAGTTGTACGCCGGTAGTTTCCCCGCGGTCTTGGCGTTGTCAAGCAACTGCCCGTACGACGCGTCGCCGGGCTGCGGCTCCTCGAAGCCGCGCTGGAACGCCATCAAGTAACGCTGGAATGCGCTCATCGCGACGCGGTATCGCACGATACGGTGGGTTTCCCAGCCCATCCCTTTCGGGAACGCCCCGGTACTCGGTGCTGCGAATCGGTCCACGAGCATCCGGCCCGCAGCGCGCCCGCGCGCAACGAGCGCGGTGATGCGCTCCTCGTCCATCTCCAGGTTCAAGCCGCCTTCCTCATCGCGCATACCGATCGTCACGATGCGGTCGCGATATCCGGGCATCCGCATCTGGAGATTGTCGTTCCAGTCTTTGACCGATCCGAGCAGCGCGCCGACGTAGCTGCCCCAACCGTCGAGCGTGACCCACTGCTCGGAACGCGCGTCTGCGTTGTGTTCGGCCATCCACACGTTCTTGGACTGATCGGTGGCATCGTATCCGCGGCGAGCTCCGAACGAGCCGAGGTTGATTCCGAACGTTGGCCAGCGCGGCAGCGGCGAGTCGAAGAGATGGATCGGAAAATTGCTCGAAATTCCCCCGTCGGCGAACCAGCATGTTTTCGGCAGCGGACGCGGCGCGGGGGTGCCGGCAGGGTCGCCGGGTTTCTTGCCGCGCTCGTCGGCGTCGACTGCTGCGAGCGGCACCGCAGATAGCAGCAGCGGGAACGCAAGGCTCATCCGCGTGATCAGGGCGACGGGGAGATCGCGTTCGGGCGGCATGCGCCGCAGCGTGCCGAGCTCCGCATCGGTGAGCGACCTCGCACCGCTACCCGCGTCGCGCGGCCGTGTTTTCATCCATGCAAGAACGTCCGGCGCAACGTAGTGCGCGAGGCGCGCCGGGTCGTAGTAGAAGAGATTCCGCTCCGCCGGAAACGTGTACGGGCGGCCATGGGTGATGCACGTCGTCACCATCTCCAAGTTTATCTTGGGTTCCGACGGCCGCGCGGGCGCGTCTGCGGTCGTCGGCGTGCGACCGTACCAAAGATGCCCGAACGTGAGCTGCTCGCCCGGCGCGAGCGCGGCGACCTCGTTCAGGAGGTTCGTGAGCCAGACCGAGAGCACGCTGCCGTCGGCCGGATCGGTGCCTACGCCGCGCGAGAATCCATAGCCGTTCGAACGCACTCCTTCGATATCGTCCATGATGATGGCGAACGCACGGCGCCCGCTGCGCCATGCGGTGAGCACGCCGCCGCCGAGGACGGCGGCGACGATGCCGGCGAGCAATCCCGGTATACCGCGCACGCCGGCGAACACGATCGACAAGATCGCAAGCACCACCCCGGGGATCGCGCCAACGCCGGCATCTAGCCAGATTCTCCGTCCGAGTCGCGCGCGCAGCAGCGCGGACGCCGTGTTAAATCGCCGGCCCTTCGCCGCCGCGACCTGCTTGACTGCGTTGAAGAACGGGCGCGCGCAGTCGTCGGGCGCGAAGAGCTGAAGGAGACGCTGGTTGCGAGCCAGCTCTTGCGGGACGGCGGCCAGCCGCTTGAAGCCGTCGAGTCCTCCGCCGTTGAGACGCCGGTATTCCGCGGCGGCCGTTAGCGCGGCAGCGATGGCGCCGGCGGACGTGCCGCCGATATTGACGAAGCGAAATCGCTGCGCGAGCTCCTCGACGGCAGGCGGATACACGATGCCGCTCGTTACGCCGCCCTTCATCACGATGTCGCAATTGCGCAGTGGCGTGTCATTCGTTTCGGCCGCAGCGTTCATCGCCAATCCCCCCGTGCCGTGTGCCGGCCCATCGCCGGTTTCTCGTCAGAGGCCATTCGCCTTCAGTCCCCCGCCGCCACGGCAATCGCGGGGCTACAATGTTGACATGCCGTGTCAACGTTGGCGCGATACGATCGGTCCCCAGAAAGGGGTCGACATGCTTCTCGACACGCATCGCGCGTTCACCATCGTACCGCAGGGGCCGTTCTCGTTGCGCGAGGCGGCCACGTTCGGGTTCGGCCAACGTTTGGAGACCACGTGGGACGGCGTGATGCGCCTCGCCTTCTGCGTGGACGGCTATAGCGAGCACGCCGGCGTGGAAGTCCGTCAGGACGAGCGCGGCGTCCACTGCGAGGTGTCCCCCGGCGCCGACGTCGACGTCGTGCGGCGTCAGGTCGCGCGCGTGCTGTCGCTCGATCACGACGGCAGTGCGTTCGCGCGCATCGGCGAGCGCGATCCCGTGCTCGCGCGGCTGCTCGCCGCGGCGCCCGGTTTGCGCCCGCCGCTCTTCTACTCGCCGTACGAGGCGGCAGCGTGGGCAGTGCTCAGCGTGCGCCGCGTCCCCAAGCAGATGGACGGCGTCCGGCGCCGGCTGAGCGAAGCGCACGGCGCGACGTTCGAGCTCGCCGGCGAACGCGCCGCGGCGTTCCCGACGCCGGACCAGCTGCTCGTGATCGACGCGTTCCCCGGCATATCAGCGGATCGCATGACACGGTTACATGGCGTGGCGCGCGCCGCGCTCGATGGCTTGCTCGACGTGTCGCGCATCCAGAAGCTCGGGCCCGAGGCGGCGATGGCCGATCTGCAGCGCATCAACGGCATCGGCCCGTTTTATAGCGCCCTCATCGTCATCCGCGCGAGCGGCTTCACCGACGTCCTGCCGCGCGACGAACACAAAGCATTGGCGCTGGTGGGCGAACTCTACGGCCTGGACCGCCCGGCAACGCCGGAAGAGTTTGCCGGAATCGCGGAAGAATGGCGCCCGTATCGCACCTGGGCGACGGTGCTCGTGCGCGCCGCAGCGTCGCGGCTGACTCCGGGAGCGTCCTGTCCGCCGCGCGCCGCGTCGACCTAGATCAGGGCTAGTCGAACGCTGCGGGCTTCGTGTCGTAGCGTGAGTACGCGACGCGCGACGTGCCGTCTTCGTCGAATTGCCGGCAGCAGTCGATCGGTTTTGCGTACACGTGCAGCGTCACGGCACGCCCGTCGCATGCACCGACGCGGTGGACGGAGAGGTGGCCGCTGCGCATGTCGATCTCGCCTTCGCGCAGCGTGCGCGTGCCCGTGTGGCGCAGATCGCACGGTGCCTTCTCGAAACCGTCGGGATAGGCGACGCGAAAGTTTTCACACGTGATCGAGCCGGTTTGCAGCACGAAGGCGCAGTCCGAATCGGCGTGGTCGTGGATCGCCGAGCGCGCGTCGTGCTCCCAGCAGATCGCGATCAGCTCGAAGGCCGGGTCGCGGTGGACCAGGTTGCGCGTGTACCGGCCGGGGGCCCAGGTGAGGTAGGGCGCTAGGGTGCGCTCGTCGATCCGCACGCCGCGCAGCGTCGCGGCGACGCGCACCGGCTGCAATACCTCGCCGAGCTCGCGCAGCGCGAGGGCGAGGTCGTCGATCCCGTGGAGCGTGTTCAAGCCCGATCCCTCCTGTGCAAGCACGCAACTGCGGTTGCTCGGAATGACCACTGCGGCCCGGCACGAGGGCGGTCCTTCGGAAGCAACCGGCGCGGCGCGCCGTCGCGAGAGGAGCCGCCCCGGCTTGGCCGGGAGTATCCGAGCCGGAGGGCACCCGATTGGTTCGCGAACTCGCTCGCAGGATCCGCGCGCCGCGCGGCATCGTGCTGCGCGCGCGCAGCTGGCAGACCGAAGCCGCGCTGCGCATGCTGATGAACAACCTCGATCCGGACGTCGCCGAACGCCCGGACGACCTCGTCGTCTACGGCGGGATCGGCAAGGCCGCGCGCGACTGGCCGTCGTTCGACCGCATCGTCGCCGAGCTCGAGCGCCTCGGCGACGACGAGACGCTCGCGATCCAATCCGGCAAGCCCGTCGGCGTGTTCCGCTCGCATCCCGACGCGCCGCGGGTCGTGCTCGCGAACTCCAACCTCGTGCCGCGCTGGGCGACGTGGGAGCATTTCCACGAGCTCGACCGCAAGGGCCTGATGATGTACGGCCAGATGACGGCCGGCTCGTGGATCTACATCGGCTCGCAAGGGATCGTGCAAGGGACGTTCGAGACGTTCGCCGAGCTGGGCCGCAAGCATTACGGCGGCGACCTCGCCGGCAAGTGGATCCTCACCGCCGGTCTCGGCGGCATGGGCGGCGCGCAGCCGCTCGCGGCGACGATGGCGGGCGCGTCGATGCTCGCGATCGAGTGCGATCCCACCCGCATCGAGAAACGGCTGCAGACGCGCTATCTCGACAAGCGCGCGGACTCGCTCGACGAAGCGCTCGCGCTGATCGAAGAATCGAAGCGCACGAAGATTCCGGTGTCGGTGGGCGTCGCTCGGCAACGCCGCGGAAATCGTGCCCGAGCTGCTGCGGCGCGGCGTGCGGCCCGACGCGGTGACCGATCAGACGTCGGCGCACGATCCGGTGAACGGCTATCTCCCGGCGGGCTGGACGCTGGAGCAGTGGCGCGAGGCGCGTGAGCGCGATCCGAACGCTGTCGCGGAAGCGGCGAAGACATCGATGGTGGCGCACGTCGAGGCGATGCTCGCGTTTCATCGCATGGGCGTGCCGACGTTCGACTACGGCAACAACCTGCGCCAGATGGCCTTCGACACGGGCTTGAAGGACGCGTTCGCGTTTCCCGGCTTCGTGCCGGCGTACATCCGGCCGTTGTTCTGCCGCGGCGTGGGCCCGTTTCGCTGGGTGGCGCTGTCCGGCGATCCCGACGACATCGCGAAGACCGACGCCAAAGTGAAAGAGCTGCTGCCCGACGACAAGCACCTGCACCGCTGGCTCGACATGGCGCACGAGCGGATCGCGTTCCAAGGCTTGCCCGCGCGCATCTGCTGGATCGGCTTGGGCGACCGGGACCGCGTCGGGCTCGCGTTCAACGCGATGGTCGCAAGCGGCGAATTGCAAGCGCCGATCGTGATCGGTCGCGATCACCTCGACAGCGGCAGCGTCGCGTCGCCGAACCGCGAGACCGAAGCGATGCGCGACGGCAGCGACGCCGTCAGCGACTGGCCGCTGCTCAACGCGATGCTCAACGTCGCGGGCGGCGCGACGTGGGTGTCGATCCACCACGGCGGCGGCGTGGGGATCGGGTTCTCGCAGCACGCCGGTGTCGTCATCGTCGCGGACGGCACCGAAGCCGCCGCGAACCGCATCGCGCGCGTGCTCTGGAACGACCCGGCCAGCGGCGTCGCGCGCCATGCCGACGCGGGCTACGAAGACGCGCTCGCCGCCGCGCACGAGCACGGCCTGCGCCTGCCGATGCACCTCGCGCCGGGCGAAGCGTGAACGAAATCACGCCGCAGCGGCCGGCGGTGACGCTGCGCGCCGGCGAACTCCGCGCGAGCGATGTGCGGAGGCTGCTGCGTTTCAATGCGACGCTCGCGCTCGATCCCGCCGCGCGCCCGGCCGTTGACCGCGCGGCCGCGGTCGTCGCGAGCATCGCGGCTCAAGACGCGAGCGTGTACGGCGTCAACACCGGGTTCGGAAAGCTTGCGCAGACACGAATCCCCCGCGACAAGCTCGGCGACTTGCAGCGCAACCTCGTTCTGTCGCATGCGTGCGGCGTAGGCCCGCTGCTCCCGCGGGACGTCGTGCGGCTGGTCCTCGCGCTCAAAGTCAACTCGCTCGCGCGCGGGTACTCCGGCGTGCGCTGGACCGTCATCGACACGCTGCTCGAGTGTCTCGAAAACGACGTGCTTCCGGCGATCCCAGGCCAAGGATCGGTCGGTGCGTCCGGCGATCTGGCACCGCTCGCGCACCTCGCGGGCGCGCTGATCGGCGTCGGTGACGCGATCGTCGGCGGCCGCCGGTTGTCCGCCGCGGAGGCAATGAGCACTGCGGGAATCGCGTTGCTCGAGCTGCAGGCGAAAGAAGGGCTCGCGCTGCTGAACGGCACGCAGGTGTCGACTGCGCTGGCATTGTCGGGGTTGATCGGTGCGGAAGACGTGCTCGCGGGGTCGCTCGTCGCGGGCGCGCTGACGATCGAGGCCGCGCTCGGCAGCGTCACGCCGTTCGACCCGCGCATCCACGCCGTGCGCGGCCACGCTTCGCAAAGCGATGTCGCCGCTGCGGTCCGCCGGCTGATCGAAGGCAGCGAGATCAACGAATCGCACCGCGACTGCGGGCGCGTGCAGGACCCGTACAGCCTGCGGTGCATCCCGCAGGTGCTCGGCGCATGCCTGCGCACGCTGCGCGACGCGGCGGCGATTCTCATCGACGAAGCGAACGCCGTGTCCGACAACCCGCTCGTGTTCGCGGATACCGGGGACGTCGTCTCGGGTGGCAACTTCCACGCCGAGCCGGTCGCGCTCGTCGCCGACGCGCTCGCTGTGGCGATCGCCGAGATCGGGAACATCAGCGAACGCCGCTGTGCGCTGCTGGTCGATCCGACGTTCAGCCAGCTCCCCGCGTTCCTCGCCACCGATCCGGGCTTGGAGTCGGGGTACATGATCGCGCAAGTCACCGCCGCGGCGCTCGCGTCGGAGAACAAGGGTCTCGCGCATCCGGCGAGCGTCGACAGCATCCCGACGTCCGCCGGACAAGAAGACCACGTCAGCATGGCAACGCACGCCGCGCGCCGCCTCGACGACATGCTGCGCAACGCGGCGAACATCGTCGCCGTCGAGCTGCTCTCGGCGGCACGGGGGGTCGGATTCCGCCGCCCGCTGCGCACGTCCGCCGCGCTCGAAGCAGTCCTCGCCGAGATCGCCCCCGACGGCGGCGGCACCGGCGACCGCTATCTGTCACCGGAGATCGAACGTGTCGCCGCACTCGTGCGCTCGGGCCGCTTCACGCCGCTGTGCGCCGAATTGTTCCCGACGACGAAGCGCGGTGATGGTGGTGGCGCACCGTTCGACAAGCTCAGGGTGACATGAGCCGCGCCGTTCTCATGCTGAACTTGTCGAAGCATGTGCGTGCGATCTTCGCACGCGCTGACCCGGTGTGCGCCCCATTACTGTAGCGTCTCCAGGTAAAGCGAGCGTCTGAAGCGTACCCTCCCCGTCCCGATCGGAGGGTTGCCATGCAGTTCCGGGGCGACTTCGTCGTCGAACGGCTCATCGAAGCCGTGCTCGGATCCCCGCCTCCTGAGTTCCGCGCGCAGCTGCGGCGCCCGGACGATCTGCTCGTGGCCGATCTGGTCTTTCGGAATTTCGTGCTGCCGACGGACGGATCGCCGCGTTTGGAGCGATCGGCGCCCGGCGCAAACGCCGTCCTCATCGTGGAGTACCCGCCGCAGAGCTTCGCCGAAGAGGCGTATCTCGAGACGTCCGCAGTCGACCCTGCCGCGGCAGGCATCACGTCCGAGGGGCTTCCTGCGCTCGGCGCTGCGCGCGTGCGCATGGCGGGGCCCAGCCGCGTTGCGTACGCGATGCCCGCCGGCATCACCAGCGTGCCGTTCACCGCCGCGGACGTGCTGCACGCAATGCGCACGTGGCCGATGGCGCTGTCGCCCGCGGCATTGCCCGACCCGGAGCCGGACCAATGGCTGCTGAGCGCGGTCGTCTCCGATGCGTGGTCGTCGACGCGCGCAGGGCTGGCGCACGTCCTCGACCACACCGTCGCACGCGGCAGCGCGGACGCGATTGGCGCCGCCGCGCAGCGGATCACCGAACGCGCGGCCAGCGCGCTCAGCGGGAGCGCGCGCAACGTAATCGGCCGCGTGCTCGTCGACGCGATGCAGACCGAGCTCGATCGACTGCACCGCACATTTCCGGCATTGAACCAGGGAGCCGGCCATCGGGCCGGCATCGCGGCGCTCGCCATCGCCGTGACGGAGCAGATGGCCGCCGCGGGCTTTTTTGTGGACGAGGCGACCACGGCGGTGAAGGACATCCCCTACCTCGCGCTGCTGCTGAGCCCGCACGAGCCTGCCCCGGGCCAGACCGCGCTGGAGGTCCCATACCGGCTGATCGTCTCGCCGATCGAGGACGCGCGCTGGTCGCATCGCGACGGTGTCATGGTGCATGAAGGCCGCACCGAGCTTTGGCACACGCGCCTTACCACGGCGAAGAACGATACGGGGCCGGACCAGCCGTCCAAGGTTCGCGCGATATGGTCGCCGGACTATCCGCTGACGCGGCCCGACTTGCCGTTCCGCACCAGCCTCAGCCGCTCGATCCGCCGGATGCTGGTGCAGAACATGGCCGGCTTCGACGAGGTGCAACCCAACAAACAGGTCTACACGCCGCGGGCGAGCAGCTCGCGCAGGCTGCACCTTTCCGCGCTGGGCGCGCTGCTCGACGTCGAGGGGAGTTGGAGCAAACGGCCGACCGGCGTCGACCTCGCGCAATGGCGCCATCTGGCTTCCGTGGGCCGCGACGCGTACGTGCGCGTGGTGTTCGCCGGATATCTGTGCCCGTACGGTCACGCCGCGTCGCTGGTGAAGGTCACGGAGCGCAAGTTCGAGGGAGCGGCAGGCCAGCGGATCGCCGTGCTACGGCAGCGGTACTTCATCGTCGTGCGCGAGCGCGTGAAGGACTACGATTCCGGCGAGCACCGCTTCGCGGGCCGCAACTTCCCGTTCACGCGCGTCGAGATCCTCACGACGGTGACGCCGAATCTCGGCGATCCCGGCGTCGGTGCGTCGGCGCTCGCGGGTTTCGACCAGTTGGCCACGGCAAATCACGTCAAGGGATTCGAGCCGCGCATGGTGTTTTGGCCGATGGTCGAGGCGACGAGCGGAGGGGCGGTGGACTTTCGTTTCGACGTTGCGGCGACCGACATCACCGGCACGCGCGTCACGTTCCCGATCCCGCTGCTGTTCGTGAGCGAGGTGCTCAACGACGATAAAACGACGATCGCCGCGATCAAGAGCGCGTACAACGCCATGCCGCAGAAAGCGCAGAGCGAGCTCGGAAACTCTACCCTGTGCTTCGCCCCGTTCGATCCGAACGCCGCGGACGAAAAGGGCGATCCGCGGCTGCCGACCGCGAGCATGTCGTTCGCCGCCGGGGACTTGCGAACGGGGTTGTTCCACACCGACAAACCGAACTTCTATCCGGAAACGCGCGCTGCCGCAGTGGGCATCCGGGCCGTGCAGAAGATGCTCAACCGCCCGGGTGCCGTGGTCGACGTCACGTACCCGCAAGTCTACAAAGACCACGGCTTCGGCGAAGCAGATGCCACGAAAAACCCCGGCAAGGTGTTTCTGCAGGTCGTCGATACGCCGCACCAGCTCGATTTCGGCGGCGGAACGGGGCAGGCCAAGAGCGACGCGCTCGGCGCGCTCGCCGCGCCGCAGATGTCGATCCTCGGGCTCTCGAAGCTCACGGGGCCGGTCGCCGCGACCGTGCCGCCCGGTCCGATCACCGCCGCGGCGGTCGAGGGCGCCCTCGGACACGTCATAGACGGCGCGTTCAACCCCGCCGACTTTTTCAAGGGCGCGACGATCCTCGGCGGGATCGACCTCGCGTCGATCCTCTCCGAGGTTATCGGGCTCGCGGGCGCTGCCGTTCCGAAGCTGCTCTCGCGCGAGCTGCCGGATAGCGTCGAGACGAGCTTCCACTGGAAGACCGAACTCACCACGCCCGTTCCGCCCAACGTGCTGATCCCGCGCGCCGACGGCACGAACGCGTCCACGTTCTTGATGGACAGCGTGATCAACACGCCGCTCCGAAACCCCGCCGCGGGCACACCCCCAGGCCCAGCGACGTTCGAGGCGACAGCGAGCATCACCAACTTCAAGGTGAACCTGTTCGGGTTCATCATCCTATGGTTCGACGAGCTGCGCTTTGCGTCGCGCACCGGCCAGAAGCCGAGCGTCGGCGTGCATCTCAACGACGCCGGCGCCGTGCAGTTCGGCGGCCCACTCGAGTTCGTCAACGAGTTGCGGTCGCTGATCCCGTCGAACGGATTCTCCGGCGGATCGGGTATCGCCGTCACGCCGAGTGGCATCAGCGCAGGCTACTCGCTGAACATCCCGACGGTCGGCGTCGGTATCTTCGTGCTCTCGAACGCATCGCTCGGCGCAAGCTTCCACTTGCCTTTCGACGCGCAGCCCGCCTCGGTGCGGTTCAACTTCTGCACCCGCGAGCACCCGTTCAACCTCACGGTGTCTGCGATCGGCGGCGGCGGATTCTTCGCGCTAGGCGTGTCCGCGAAGGGCGTGCGCGAGATCGAGGCGGCGCTCGAGTTCGGCGCCTGCGTCGCGATCAACTTGGGCGTTGCATCCGGCTTGGTGGAGATCAAGGCCGGCATCTACTTCCACTGGCTCGAGCCCGCCGACGGCAAGGGTTCGGTGGAGCTCGCCGGCTACGTGCGTTTGCACGGCGAGCTCACGGTGATCGGGCTCATCTCCGCTTCGCTCACGTTCAACTTGCAGCTGGCGTACAAGAAAGAGGGCGGCGCCTCGACCGTGTGGGGCGAAGCGAGCCTCGAGGTCGAGGTGGAGGTGCTGTTTTTCAGCGCCAGCGTGTCGGTGCATTGCCGGCGCGAGTTCGGCGGTTCGCAATCCGATCCGAAATTCGTGCAGCTCATCCCGGATCAAGCGACGTGGACGGCGTACTGCGACGCATTTGCCGAGGAAGCGGCCTGACGTGGCGCGCCAGTCGTTCTTGTGGACCGCGCTGCCCAACGGGGTGAACGTGGACGAGCGGGGCGTGAAGGTGTCAGTGATGATATCGCCGCGCCTCGAGCCTCTCGACGATCCCGCCGTGCTCGCAAGCTTTCCAGATTGGATCGATTGGCCCGCGACGCTCGCCGGCGCGTCGTTCGCGATCAGCTACGGCGGGGCGGTGGTCACCGTACCGGCGTCGCAGACCACCGGCGCGAACCGCGTCGATACCGCGCTCGGAACAGCCGACTCGCTCGTGTGGCGCGCGCTCTTCAAGCCCGACCTGTACGTGCGGGGGTTCCAGTACCAGGATCGCAGCGCGGCCAAGATCGTCTCGTACGACACCGTGCAGCTCACCGAACTGGTGCAGGGCTTGTACGCCACGCTCGCGGCGGCCGGCGACCGGATGCCGCTCGTGTCCGACGTGCTCAACGATCCGAACTGGGCTGCCGTCGTCGCGGCGGTCACCGTGATGGACCAAGAGGCCACCGATCCGGACACGGGCCGGCACGACCCGCGCCGGCAGTTCGCACGCTTTCGTGACGAGCCGTTCGCGAACGCGGGCGGTGGCGCGGAGCCCTTGTGGCAGACGCTCGGCCGCGTGCAGTTGTTCCACACGCCGGGGTCGGCATCGCACACGGCGACGCGCCGGCGCAACGACGATCCGCGCATCGCCGCGACGACGCTGGAGTACGCGCAAACGCCGCTGCCCGCGAAGGCGGATTTCGCGCATCAGCTCGACTTCCACCAAGTCGTGTCGGCGATGAACGCCTACCCCACACTGCTGCGGCGGCTGGGCATCGTGATCGACTTCGTGCTCGACCGCAGCGCGTTCACGAAGTCCGCGGATGCGCCGCTGACCGTCGCGGTCACGTTCGCGCAACCTGGACCGGCGACGCGCGACACGCGCTCCGCGGCGCCGGTCCTTCACGTGGCGCTGTCGGATCGCGACTTCGCGCCAGTGTCCAACCCGCTGCTCGATCCCGACGGTCTGCGCGTGCGCGACCGCCTGCTGGAGCTCGATCCGAAGCGGTTCGCATTGCTGCAGATGGACGTTGACGGCGCCGGGCTCAAGCTCATGAACTTCGCGCGCTCGCTGGCGCGGATGGAGCCCGGCGACGAGCGCGTCGATCCGGTGACGCGCCACGAGAACGAGGTCGGCGCGCCGGCGCTGCGCACCGCGGGCCTGATGCTCGTGCAGACCCGGCGCTCGAGAATGCTCCAGACGAAGCTCGCCGACAACACGGCGATGAACGACCTCACGAAGCTCGTGTTCGCCGCGAACCCCAACGCGTCGCCGCCGCTGCTGTGGGCGGAAGACGTCGTACGCGGCTTCCGCTACGACGTGTGGGATGCGAACACGGGCGTGTGGCGCTCACTGTGCGAGCGCGAGGCCGGCTACGACGTTGCCGGCGTGCGCGTCACGCCCGCGGCAGGCAAGGAAGAAGGCACGGTCCGACTCGCTGCGACGACGTCGCCGGACCCCACCGCGGACCCCGACGTGATGTGGCTGCACGAGGCGCTCGTGTCGTGGACGGGCTGGAGTCTCGCTGCGCCGCAACCGGGACGCGCGATCAAACCCGACGACTCCGTGCCGAAGACTGGCACGCGCACCGAAGCCGTGTTGCCGCCCGGCCTTCACTTCCAGTCGCATTTTCAAGCGGTTCCCAAATCGCTGCCGCGGTTGCGGTTCGGCCGCCGCTACTGGATTCGCGCGCGCGCGGTGGACTTGGCGGGAAACTCGCTGCCGCCGCAGCCCGATGACTTCGGCCACGAGAACCCGCAGCGGCTGGCGCAGCCGTATCTCCGGTACGAGCCGCTCGCCGCGCCGGCCATCGCGTTGGTGCAGCACGACGACGGCACGACCGAACGCCCCAACGAGGGCGAGTCGATGCAGCGGCTGGTGATTCGCAGCTTCAACGACGTCCCGTCCGACAACGCGATCCCGACGACGCCGCAAACCGCGCGGCGGTTCGCGGTGCCGCCGCAGTCGAGCGTGAAAGACGCCGAACAGCACGGCATGCTCGACGCGGCCGGCGTGGTGGATGCGACGACGTTCACCATGCTCGCGCACGACAAGGACCTCGACGCGCGCGATCCGGCGGCGAGCTTGATCCAGGAACCCGTGCTCGTGCGCGGGCCGCAGGACGCCAAATCGGTCGACACCGCGTTCGCCGCGTATCGCGAGGGCCGGCGGCTGACGTATCTGCCCGACCCGCTCGCCGAAGAGGTCGCGGTGCGCGTCTTCGGTCACCCGCACATCCCCGATACGAAGGTGCTGACGATTCCGCTGTATCCTGACGGCCGCTGGCCGGAGGCGCGGCCGTTCATCATCGAAGCGGTGGAGCACCCCGGTCGGGCGCCCGCATACGATGCGGCCACCCGCGTTCTGCACGTCCCGGTGGAGAAGGGCGACCGGATCACCGTGCGGCTCTCGATGAAGCTTTCGAAGCACACGCTACGCGAGCTCATGGGCGTGTGGCGCTGGGTCGCAAAGCCCACGTCCACGCTCGAAATCGCCGCACTCGACGGACAGCACTGGATGCTCACGCCGTGGCGCACGCTCGAGCTCGTTCACGCGGTGCAGCGACCGCTCATCGCGCCCGATGTCGAAAAGCTGCAGATCTCACGCGGTTACCACGCGACCTCCGCGGTGCCGCGCTTTGAAGCACGTTGCAGCATCAAGAGCACCGACCGCATCGACGTGCACGGCAGCTGGCACGAACCGCAAGACGACGCCGCCCTGGGCAACGCCGACGTGCCGCGCAACGACATCGCGTTCTCGCTGAAGATCACGACGCCGCAAAGCTACGCGCAGCGCGAGCTCGGCCACGACCGCGGCGGCGCCGCCGATCATGTCATCGTCGGCGAGGACCGAATCGCGGTCAACCTGCCGAGTGATTTCCGCGCGCCCAAATATCACGAGTTTCACGACACCCGATACCGGCGCATTGAATACCATCTGGAAGCGACGAGCGCGTTTCGCGAGTACCTTCCCGCCGCGCTCGTTATCGACCCCGTCAGCAACACACCGACCGAAGCGAACATCACGGTGACGGGACCGGCCACCGCCGGCTGGGTGAAGAGCTCCGCTCCGCCGCCTGCGCCCCACGTGTTGTACGTCGTCCCTACGTTCGGCTGGTCACGTTCGAACGTACCGGGCGGCGCCGCGACGACGATGCGGCGCGGCGGCGGTCTGCGCGTGTACCTCGACCGGCCGTGGAACGTGTCCGGTTACGGCGAGATGCTGGGCGTCGTGCTGCCGCCAGCGTCGTTCGGCGGCGATCCCGACACGACGCCGGCGGGCGCGCCGTATCGCACGTTCGTCACGCAATGGGGCGCCGATCCGATCTGGAAGTCGCGCTTCGTCGCCGGCTTGGCGCCGTCGCGACAGCACTTTCCGCTGCAGCGCACGGGCCCGGACGCAACGGGCGCGTGGCTGCCCGCCGGCGCACCGGCAAGCGAAGCGGATCAGCCGCCAGGCGCGTTCGACGTGGCAAACGTCACGTCGTACGCGCGCGCCGCGGTGGACGTCGCTCCGCACGACGTCTTCTACGATCCCGAACGCCAGCTCTGGTATTGCGACATCGAGATCGACCAAGGCGCGTCGTACTGGCCCTTCGTCCGCCTCGCGCTGGCGCGCTATCAGCCCGTCTCGGAGTGGGGCGTCTCGCTCTCGACGATCGTGCTCGCCGACTTCATGCCGCTCACGGCGGATCGCTGGCTCATCGTGCAGCGCACCGCGCAGTCACGCACGCGTTCGCTCACCGTCTACGGCTATTCGTATGAAGACTCGAGCGGACACCTCGAGGCCCCCGCGTACGTTGCGCCGACGACCGTGTTCGACGTGTGGGTCGAGCAGCTCGATCCCACGCTCGGCGAAGACTTCGGCTGGCACCGCCTGCCCGATGCGGTGGCAATGCCGGCCGGCGCCGCACCTCGACCGGTCGCGCCGCATCACTCCGCGCGGTTCATGACGGCATCCGAGATCCTGCGGGCCGTCGATCTCCGCCGCAGCGGCAACTTCGACCAGCTCGTGTCCGAGAATCTCGTCGGCGCGATCGGTTCGTTCTTCGCCTTGTGGGATGGCACCGTCACGCTTCCGGCGGGCTTGCCGCCCGACGGCCGCTTTCGCCTGGTGATCGCCGAATACGAAGAGTACATCGTCGACGACGATCGCCGGCACGTGCGGGTGCACACGAAGAAGGGCCGCCGCCTCGTGTTCCTGGAGCACGTCGAGCTGATCTAAGTCCTCAGACGCCGGGCGCGTGCTCCGTTTCGCGATCGAGGCGCTCGATGAAATTGCGGTTGATCTCATTGCTGCGCAGCGCGCGGCGCGCCGGTTTCACGAGCAGCTCGCGGAACTCGCGCAGCGTGTACTCCTGGCCGGCTTCGAGAAAATACGGTGCGGGCTCGACGGGCACGAAGTGCGTGTCGCCGGCGGGAGCGTCGTCACGAACGAACCATAACGCCGTAAGCATGAGCGACGGAACGCGCAGCAAGCGCACGTTGAAACCGTGGGCGCGCCGCGCGTTGATATCGCCGCGCATGCCGCGCAGCACGCGTTCCAGGCGTGACGGGTCGTCGCCGGGCGCCGGGTCGAGCGAGAACGAACACTCCGCGAGATGTTCCGCGGTTTGCGGATCCTCGCCGGCGGCGAGCGGTGCGGGGCCGATGACGTAGACGTCGAGGTTCAACGCCGTACTCGTTCGTCGCGCATAGTCCGTCGCAGCAGCTTTCGGTCTGGTTGAGAAAGTGGGTGGCGTAGCGGCGTTGCGGCAGTTTCGGTCCGCCGTAGTAGTCCACGATTCCCTTCGCCGTCGCCGCCCAGCACCAGTTCAGGCCGATTTGGCGCTCCAACACCAAATCGAGGGCTGCATCCCACTCGCGCTCCACACCGTGAACGGTGCCCCTCGCGGCGGCGGTTCATGACGGGCGAGGTTGGGGCCCGATGCTAGGACCAAGAGGTGGGCTGGGCGAGCTTTCGGAAGGCCAGCGAGTTGATGAGTGAGGACGTGTTCGAACTCGCGCGCTTCAAAGGCCCGCTGCTCATCAGCGCGCCGCACGTCGGCACGCTGCTGCCGGACGAGATCGCCGCCCGCCTAACGCCGCCGGGGCGGGCGCTCGTCGACACCGACTGGTACGCCGACCGGCTCTATCCGTTTGCGGAGGAGCTCGGCGCGAGTGTGCTGCGCGCGCGTTACTCGCGCTACGTCGTCGACCTCAACCGCGATCCGGCGGGTACGGCGCTCTACCCCGGCGCGCGCACCACCGGATTCGTGCCGGCCGAGACGTTCGAAGGCGAGGCGCTCTACGCGCCCGGGGACGAACCGAGCCACGACGAAACGGTCGCGCGCTGCCGGCGCTACTTCGAACCGTACCACGATGCGCTGCACGACGAGCTCGCGCGGCTCAAAGCGGTGAACGGTCAGGCGCTGCTGCTCGACGCGCACTCGATCTGGGGGCGGCTGCCGTTGCTGTTCGACGGCGAACTGCCGGACTTAAACATCGGCACGAACTCTGGCTCCGCGTGCGATCCGAAGCTCACGGCCGCCGTCGCGGCGGCCGCGCAAAACTCTTCGTACTCGGTCGTCGTCGACGGCCGCTTCAAAGGCGGCTACATCACGCGCCGCTACGGCGCACCAGCGCACCGCGTCGAGGCGATCCAGGTCGAGATCAACCAGCGCACCTACCTCGCCGACGGCTCGCGCACGGAGTGGGACGACGCAAAAGCCGCGCGCCTCTCCGCCGTGCTGCGCGCGATGTGCGAGGCGCTGCTCGCCGCGGCAGTCACGGGCCGGCGCGGGTAACGCGCTCGAACACGGTCGACTCGGTTAACAGGGGACCGAACGGCGCGCTTGAAGGCGACGCCATGAGAAGGACCGCGATCGTCGCCGTCCACGGCGTCATCCCGCACCTCGAGCACGACTTCCAAGACCAAGTCGCCACCGCATTGCGCGACCGGTTGAACGGCGAGACGGAGGACACCGCGCCCGTATCTCCTGGAGTGCCGGGACGAAAGCAGCGAGGACCTCGTCGCGACGGTACCGGCTCGCCGCGCGGAACGATGGCGAAGACATGGACGATGGACGTCGTCTTTCCGACAATCCGGCAGCCCGGACGCTGATTCCGCGTTGAAGCCGCTGCCCGCTCCGAGGCCGTTCCCCGATCCCGTCGCGGCGATCCGTCCGAGCATCGTGCGCGTACACGATGCGACAGAGAAAGACGCGGCGATACCCAACGCACGACTACTACGATGTCATCGAGGCGTACTGGAGCCCGATCGACAAAGGCAAGACCAACGCGCTGTCGGTGATGAAATGGCTGCTGACCGTCGATGTTCAACCCGATCAACACGACCGCGCGCTACGGCGGCGGCGCGACCAAAGCATGGTCCGACGTGCTGTCGATCCTCGCGTTCGTCCTCATCGGTCTGCTCGCATTCGCCATTTGCTTGATCGCATTCGGCAACGCGCTCGCGATCACGTTAGCCCACGCCACCGCGCCCGGGTCGGCATGGCCATGGTGGAAGCCGCTCGTGAGCTGGCCCGAACGCCTCATGCAACTCGGCGTCTCCGGGCTGCTGACGGCGGCGCCCGCTGCCGTCAAAACCGGCTTGGGCCGGCTCGGGTCGTCGATTACGCTGTTGTGGGATCCCTACGTTCACCGAGCTGCGCAAGCTGCTCTCGCCGGCGGTCGTCCTGCGGCTGGCGATCGGGGCCGTGGGTGCGCTCTGCGCCGCGCAAGCGTTCCGGGCATGTTTCTCGATCATAAGGCAGCGCGCCGTGCTTTCGACGATCCCGATCCAGCTGAAGTCCCGCAGACTCGCGATCGACGTGCTCATGCTCATTGCGATCCTCGCGATGGCGGCATGCGCGCTGTGGCCGTTCGACAACGGCAAGCAGCTCGGCACGGTCGCGCTTTGGCTGGTATTGTCCGCGATGATGTTCGAGGCTCGGCAAGGCGGCTGTCGACCACGTTCATCGCGAACTTCTTCGGCGACGTGCAGATCTATTGCATCGCACGACGAGAACTCGACGTTCTATGCGCTGCGCGTGCAGATTCTCGACGTCGTGACGAGAACGCTGGTGACAGACGATCCAGGCGAACCTGCGTACGACCGCGTCTACGTGTTCGCTCACAGCCTTGGTATCAACCATCTCGCTGGACGCGCTCATGAAGCGTCTACAACCTGCGCTCGGAATCAGGCGTCTCGCACGAGGAGTGGAACCGGATCCGCGGCTTCGTCACCTTCGGCACCTCGCTGGAGAAGACGCGCTACTTCCTCGATGCGTACAACCCGTCGTTCTCCGCCTCGTTCGCGGAATGGCGGGACGACTACTACGGCGTGTTGTTCGATCCCGACGCGCCGTGCTGGCGAGCGCAACGGCGACCAGGTCGGCATCTACTGGGCGAACTACTGGTTCTTCAACGACTTCATCGCGACCGCATCTCAACGTACTGCTCGTTTATGAAACCAGGTCAGGAGGTGTCGCGAGTCGAGCGCGCCCGTCGTGACTTCAAAACCGAGCGTATCCGCGCGAAATGCAGGCCGCGGCAGGAACCAACGTCGCGCAGAACCGCGTGACTTTCGCCTACCGTCGCCGCTCCATCCCGTCCTTCACGGCGACTACCTGGGCGCGGATTGGTTTTGGCGCGGATAGAACCGTAACTTCACACCGTCTTGGTTGGCACGATGCCGAGGCGCCGTGCCACCGCCGGGGACGAATACGACGCGCTATCAACGTGCTAGACATCGTCACGTCTCTCGACCCCGACATCACACCCGGGACCGTGCGCCCGAACCAGCCCGCCCCGGTCGATGGCAATGTGCCGCCACACCACGGCTCACCGCAGCGGAAGCCAAGTCATCGCCGCTGAGCGACATGCATCATCGCTAGCGGTCACGGCAGCGCGCGGTTTCAGGGATCAAAGCGGCTCGCCGCCGATGACGACGCCAGCGCACGGGCTCGCGCCCAGCCAGTAGCACAGCTCCGCCGGCGAGCTCGCGTCCCACAGCGCGAGGTCGCAGCGCAGCCCCGCGCGCAGCTCGCCGCGGTCCGTGAGGCCGAGCGCGCGCGCGGCGTTGCGCGTGACCGCGGCGACGCTTTCTTCCGGCGTCAGGCCGAACAGCACGCACGCGAGGTTCATCGCCGTCGGCAGCGTCAGCACGGGGGACGTGCCCGGGTTGCAATCCGTTGCGAGCGCGATGGGGACGCCGTGCTCGCGAAGCAGCGCGACGGGCGGTTTCACCGTCTCGCGCAGGTAGTGGAACGCGCCCGGCAGCAGCACGGCGACCGTGCCCGCGCGCGCCAGCGCTGCGACGCCGTCCACGTCCGTGTGCTCGATGTGATCCGCGGAGACCGCGCGATACCGTGCCGCGAGCGCGGCGGCGCCCGTGTCGGCGATCTGGTCCGCGTGCACCTTCACGGGAAGGCCTAGCCGCTGCGCGGCGTCCAGCACGCGCGCGGACTCCTCGACCGAGAACGCGATCGTGTCGCAGAACACGTCGACCGCATCGGCGAGCCGTTCGCGCGCGACGCGCGGCAGCATCACGTCGCACACCAGCGCGAGATACTCGGCGCGGCGCTCGGCGTATTCAGGCGGCACGACGTGCGCGCCCAGGTACGTCGTGCGCACGCCCACGCCGAGCTCGCGGCCGAGCCGCCGTGCCACGCGCAGGAGCCGCAACTCCGTCTCGACGTCGAGCCCGTAGCCCGACTTGATCTCCACCGTCGTCGTGCCGTTGGCGATCATCGTGCGCAGCCGCACGGCCGCATCGCGAAAGAGCGTCTCCTCGTCCGCGGCGCGCGTCGCGGCGACGGTGTGCGCGATCCCGCTGCCGCCACCGGCGGCCGCGACGTAGCTCTGCCCCGCGACGCGCCGCTCGAAATCGCCGATGCGGTCGCCGCCGAACACCAGGTGCGTGTGCGGATCGATCAGCCCCGGCGTGATCCAGCGCCCGCCCGCGTCGAACACGCGCGCCGCGAGCCGTTCGGGCGCGTCGGCCAGGTCTGCGCGCGCGCCGGCGAACGCGATCGCGCCGTCGCGTGCGGCGAGCGCGCCGCCGGCGATCGCGCCGTACGCCGAGCCGCCCGCCGTCATCGTGGCGAGCCGCGCGTTGATCCAGAGCGTGTCGTACGCGTGCGGCATGCGAAGCGGCGCTACGCGCTCTTCGCGCTGCGCACCGTGTACAGCGCGAGCCCGCCCAGCAGGACGGCGACCGCGACGAGCACGGCGGTCAGCATGCCCGGAACGCGCTCGGTGACCGGCCGCGCCTCGGCATACGCGTTGCGGTCCGTCACGTCCGCCGTCGCCGGCTCGGCGCGCCACGCGCTGTGGGCCAGCCGCGCGCCGAGATCGTACGACGGTGCGGCGACCGCGTCGTTCCCCGACAGCAGGCGATAACGCCGCTGTGGGCCGGCTTCGAAGACGATTTCGCGCGGGCGCACGAGCAGCGTGGGCCGTAAGCCGGCGACGGGCGCGTCGTTGCCGTTGTCGACCGCAACGCGCCAGCGCCGCGCGCTCGACTCGCCGAACGGGAACGACGTCTGCGCGCCGCCTTGCGCGAACCGGGTGACGTCGCCGTCGGCCGCCGTCGTCCACGTCTCGCCGTCGTCGCTCGACTCGACGGTCGCGTGGCGCGCGAAGGTCGCACCGCCGTCGCTGAACGTCACCGCGGACGGCCGCAACACGATGCCGCGGTCCTCGAACGTCCACGTTTGCCGGTGCGCGGTTTCGTCGGTGCTCTCGACGGCGGCGAGCGCGAGCGGCGCGAGCGCAGGCGGCGCGGGCTCGGAACGCTGCGTGTCGTCGATGCGCGCGCCGGTCAGCGGGAAGGGCGCGCGTGGGTCGGCGATGCGCACGCGCACCCACCGCGAGTCGGACTCCGGGAACGCGATCGTTTGGTTCCCGCGACCGCCGTCGTCCGCGACGCGGTAGACGATCGCATCGCCGCGCACGATGCGCCAGGTGACGTGATCGTCGCTCGCCTCGAGCGAGACGCGCTCGAAATACGTCGGCCGCTGCGCCGTGTCGACCTCCAGCGTGACGGTGTCCGCGCGCGGCCGCTCGCCGAAGTCCAGGACCGCTTGGGTGTAGCGGTGCGGGACGAAGCCGGTGTCCGTCATGCGCAGGCGGCGCGGCGTGCGCGCGCGCTCGGGATCGAGTGCGTACGGCGTCTCGGCGCCGCGGTCGTCGACGACGCGCAGATCGGCGTACGCGCCGTCGGGGCCGGGATCGATCGTCAGGGGCAACCGTAGGCGCACGAAGCGCGGCCTGTTCGCCGGCGCGGCGCTGACCGCGGTGACGCTCGTCCAGGCGTTCCAGGCTGCAGCGTCGCTCGTCACTCCTCCGCCTCGGGCGCCTTTTGACGGACCATCGTGCGCTGGTACCACGTCGACACCGTGACGAGCACGACGCCGAGCACGAAGAACGACAAGATGCGGTACATCACGATGAGCGCCGCGAGGTCGACGAGGAACACTTTCACGATCGTGACGCCGAACAAGATGAGCCCCATCCAGCGGAGCATCGGCAGCCGGCGCGCTAGGCCTACCCCAAAGAGCGCGCTCGCGTAGATCGTCCAGATTGCCGACAGACCGAACTGCGCCTCGTTGGAGAGCCCGTCGAACCCTTTCGGACCGCCCACCAGGTCGACGCACTCGCGCGACAGCGCGGTTAGCGCGACGACGTTCCACACCACGATCGCGACCCGGCCCCAGTTGCGCTCCGTGCGCGTCAGCTCGTTTGCCGCGTAACGCGAGAACGCGAACCCCAGCGCGCCGAGGTAGACGACGAAGCCGAGCGAGAGCGGGTTGAACAGCGTGCGGTGCGGCGGATCGTTCAGCCCTTGGAAGACGATCGCGAATCCCGTGCACACGAACATCACCGCGCCGGCGACGAGCACCCAGCTGTCGCGGTTGCGCGCGCCGATCACGACCAAGAGCGCCGCTTCCACGGCGAACACGTCGATCAGCGACGTGGCATGGAACAGCGCGGGGATCGCGAGGGTCACCGAAGCCAACCCCAGGTACCCGTACGTCAGCTGCAAGCGGCGCGCTAGCGCGGGGATGCGCGTTGCAGCGAGCAGCACCGCGGCCAGGCCGAGCAGCATGATGCCGAGCGTGGTTTGCTTCTGGTCGAAGAGCAGCTCCAGCGCGAACCCGTACAGCACGACGTCGCATGCGAGGAGCACGACGCGCGCGACCGACGCGGTACCGTCGCGCAGCGCGCCCAGGGTGAACGCGCTCGCGAACGCCGCGAAGAAGAGCGTCGCGACGACGGCGGACTGCACGTCGCTCCAGTGCTGCGCCTTGTCGACGGCAAAGGCCGGCGCATAGCACACCATCGCCAAGAACGTGAGCGCTTCGACGAAACGGAACGACGACCGCACGCTCACCCACAGCATCGCGCCCGCCAAGATGAGCAGGTACGCGGCGAGGACGACGCGCTCCGGCGCGCCGTTCGCGAGCAGCAGCGGCGTGATGAAGCCGCCGAACATCCCCATCAGCGCGAGGCGCTCGGAGCGGCGCGTGCTCGCGAGCACGCTCAAGACCGCGGTCACGGCGATCATCGCCGCAAAGACCGCGGGCCGCGACACGTGCAGCTCGGGGAATTTCGCGACCGACGCCCAGAGCGACAGGTAGAGGATGCCCGCGCCGAGCCCAATGAGGCCTTCGGCGAGGAACACGTAGGCTGCGCCGATCCGCCGCGCCGCGACGAGGATGAGCGCCGAGCCCACGACGAGCCCGAGCACGATGCGCTCGAGCGGGCCGATCCAGCCGTTGCGGAAGGCCTGGTCGAGGAAGAACGCCGCGGCCAGCAGCACCAGGAGCAGCCCGGCGACGGGCATCGCGCGGCCCGCCAGCAGCGTTTCGAAGGAGATGCCCGGGCGCTGCGGCCGCGCCGCCACACCGGCCGGCTCCGTGCCGGGGATCGGCTTTCCGAACATTTGCTCGTACGTCGGCCACGCGGGATCGGGCCACGGCTTCACGGCTTCGGCCGTCGTCGCCGCGGGCGCGGGCTCGCCCGGCAGCGGCGGCTTCGGCTCGGACGGCACCGTCTCTTGGCCCGCAATCACGCGCGACGAGTCGAGCTCCGCGCGCAAGCCGCGTACGGAATGCTCCAGGTCGCGCACCCGCGCGTCGAGCCGTTCGTAGAAGTCGGAGCTCACGTCGCCAAGGATTCAGCCGGGAGCTTGGCGCTTCATCTTTCGATGCGGCTCTTCGCGCGCAAAGCGTTGCTCCCCGATGGCTGGGCGCCCGACGTCGCGCTCGACGTCGCGCCCGACGGCACGCTCGTGGACGTGCGCGCGGGCGTCCCGGCCGGCGACGCGGAGGTGCTCGACGGGCCCGTGCTGCCGGGGCTGCCGAACCTGCACTCGCATGCGTTCCAGCGCACGATGGCCGGCAGCGCGGAGCGGCGCGTGTCGGGCGACGACGACTTCTGGTCGTGGCGGGAGGCGATGTACGCGCTCGCAACGCGGCTCGAACCCGACGCGCTGCATGCGATCGCGTTGGGCGTCTACCGAGACATGCTCGCGGCGGGCTACACCGCGGTCGCGGAGTTCCATTACCTGCACCGCAACCCGCGCGGCGGCTGGTATTCCGACAAGGCCGCGACGTCGCGCGCCCTGATCGCCGCGGCGAAGGACGCCGGGATCGCGATCTGCTTGCTGCCCGCGCTGTACGCGCACGGCGACGCGGGCGGTGCGCCGCTGCACGAGCGCCAGCGGCGCTTCGCGACCAGCGCGGACGACGTGCTGGAGATCGCCGCGGCGTTGCGCGCCGATCACGCGAACGATCCCGACGTCGTCGTCGGCGCCTGCGCGCACTCGCTGCGCGCCGTGACGCCGCGCGAGCTGCGCGCGCTCGTCGACGGCGCGCCGCGCGATGTGCCCGTGCACCTGCACGCCGCCGAGCAAACGCGCGAGGTCGAGGCGGTCGAAGCGGCGTTGGGCGCGCGCCCCGTCGCGTGGCTGCTGGCGAACCACGACGTCGGCGAGCGCTGGTGCTTCGTGCACGCGACGCATCTCGACGACGCGGAGCGCGACGCGCTCGCGCGCAGCGGCGCCGTCGCGGGGCTGTGCCCGACGACCGAGGCGAACTTGGGGGACGGCCTGTTCCCGCTTGCGCCCTACCTGGCTGCGGGCGGCGCGATCGGCATCGGCTCCGACAGCAACGTGTCGATCGCGCCGGTGGAGGAGCTGCGCTGGCTGGAGTACGGCCAGCGGCTGGCGGCGCGGCGTCGCATCGTCGCGGCGACCACTCCGGGCGAGTCCGCCGGCGAGGTGCTGTACGCGCGGGCCGCGCGCGGCGGGGCGCAGGCCTGCGGTATCCGCGCGGGCGCGCTGGCGGCCGGCAACCGCGCCGACTTGGTCGTGCTCGACGACCGCGAACCCCCGCTTGCGGGTGCGCTTCCCGGCGACGTCCTCGACCGCTACGTCTTCGCCACGGACCGCGCCGCGCCGCGTCACGTGATGGTGCGCGGGCGGTGGCGCGTGCGCGACGGTGCCGCGGCCGGCTGAGCGCGCCCAAGGGAGCCAGGGCGGGCGCTCGGAATCGTCCCGGCGATGGCGATGATCGAGTTCACCCAAAACTACGAGGATCTCTCGACGGATCAGGGTTTCCAGTTCAAGTTCTACTGCGACCGCTGCGGCAACGGCTACATGTCGAGCTTTCAGTCGAACCCGCTGGGGATGGCGGGCGGCTTGCTGCGCGCCGCGGGCGGCATCTTCGGCGGGCTCCTGGGAAACGCGGGGAACAGCGCGTACGATATCCAGCGCGCGGTCGGCGGGCCGCAGCACGATGCGGCGCTGAAGGCGGCGGTCGAGGAGATCAAACCGCACTTTCACCAGTGCAAACGATGCGGCACGTGGGTGTGCGGCGAGGTGTGCTGGAACGCCGACCGCAGCCTGTGCAAGCAGTGCGCGCCGGTCCTCCAGGAAGAGCTCGCATCGGCGCAAGCCACCGTTGCGCGCGACCAGGTGTACACGCGCGCGCAGGAAGTCGATCAGACGCATGGCGTCGATGTCACGGCGGCGGCGTCTTCCACGCCCACGTGCGCGGCGTGCGGCGCGGTAGCCGGCGGCGGGAAGTTCTGCGCCGAATGCGGCGCGCCGCTGGGCAAGCCCACGTGCGCGAAATGCCACGCCGAGATGGGGCCCAACGCGAAGTTCTGCCCGGAATGCGGGACCCGAACAGGGACGTAAATCCCCGGCTCGCTGGGTCTGCGCGGACGAGGTGCGGCTCAACAGGGGGTGCAATACAACCGGCGTGACCTCATTGTTGCTTCACGGGTGGAAGCTGCGTTGAGCGTCGTCGGACCGCGGCCTAAAGTGCGCCGCTCCGCGGCGCGCAACGCCTTGCGCGATGCGCGGGAGGCATGGTTCGCGGGCGATTGGGAACGCGCGATCGCGCTGCTCGGCGACGCCGAGTTGCACGAGCTCGGGGACCGCATCGAGGCCGCGTTCTTGCTCGCCCGCGCGGCCCTGCGCGCCGGCCAGCCCGCTCGGGCGCTGATCGCTCTGGACGACGTCGCGGAGCTCCCGAACGATCCCGACGAGCGCGTGACCGCGGCGATGCTGCGCGGGACGACGCTGGTGCGCCTGAGCCGTGCCGCGGAGGGCGTGTCGCTGCTGGAGCGCGCCGCCGCCGAGGGCGCGGGCGCGCAGCACGCCGTGCGCGCCGAGGCCGGCTACGATCTCGCGCTGGCATACTACATGGCGAACCGGCTCGACGACGCGGAGACGACGCTCGACGCGCACGCCGATCCCAACGCCGACATCATCCACGCGCGCGCGCTGGAGCTGTACGGCTGGATCGAGCTCAAGCGCGAACGCTACCCCATCGCCGCAAGGCACTTCCTCGACGCGCTCGACGTGCTGCGCAGCACGACGCATCGCGACGCGCTGATGGTCGCGTCGCTGCTGCACGGGATGACGGGCATCGCGCTCGACACGCTCGACCTCAAGCTGTTCGCGCGCGTGCGCGCCGACATCGACGCGATGACGTGGTCGCCGGGCTTGCAGTCGCGCTGGTTCGCGATCCGCCGCGACCGCGCGTTCGTCGAATTACTCGAAGGCAACGCCGCCGAGGCCTGGCGGCTTGCCGACGAGACGCTCTTCGCGTCGGCGGCCGGTGCGCAGCGCGTCGGCGCGCTGCTGACGGTGGCGCGCATCGCGCGCGCCGCGGGTGACGCCTTCACGCCCGAGCGCGTCGTGCACAAAGCCGCCGCCATCGCGGGCGACGTCGACTGGGCCGCGACCGGCGCCGAAGAGCGCGCGGCGCTGCTGGGGCTCATCTGCGATGCGGCGGAGATCGACACCGCCGTGGCGGAAAGCTTGACGGCGCTGTACGAGTCGCTGCCCGCGCCGCGCGCGCCGGCCGACGTGCTGGACGTACAGCCGCGGCTCGACGCGCTCGAGGACGTCGCGCGCGCGGCGCTGTCGCGCGCGCGAGGCGACAGCGGCGAAGCGTTGCGGCGGCTGCGTGCGGCGCTGGCGGTGTGGCGCCGGCTGGGCGACCGCTATGACGAAGCCGTCACGCTGCTCGCGCTCGCGGAGATCGCGCCGGGTGATGAGTCGCTGAACCGCGCCGACGAGCTGACGCGCGTCGTCCCGCGCTCGTGGCTGCGGCGCCGCTACGCCGCGCTCGCGGAGCGCGCGCGCGGCGTGGAGCAGCTCAGCAAGGCCGAGCACCGCGTGATGCTCGCGATCTGCGAAGGCCGCTCGACCGCGGAGATCGCCGAGCGCTTCGGCCGCAGCAAGAACACGATCCGCAATCAAACCCGCCGCGTCTACGAGGTGATGGACGTGCGCACGCGCTCGGCGCTGGTCTCGAAGTGCGCCGCAATGGGCATCGTCGCGGGCACGTCGTAAACCCATGCGGAGGGAAGGGCAGCGAGGCCGTGCCGCCGCAGCGGCGTGGACCGCAAAGCGGTTCCACCGATAGTACGGTAGTACCATGATATTCTGCGGTGCGATAGTATAATATAGAGGTTTCGGTCGCCTGGTTCGCCCAACGTCGAGCGCATGGGGTGTCGTCGAGGCGGGGTGGGCCGGTGATCCACGTGGTGTTCGACCGGAATGCCGAACGGCTCTCGATCTTCGGTCCGGACGGCAAGCTCTGGCATGCGATCGCGGCGAGCGGTGACGCCGGCGGCGGCGGGATGCGGGCGCCCTACGGGCCGGGCTTTCCAATCGCGCCGGGCCACTACCGGCTGATCGGCCAGACGGAGAACGAGCCGCCCACGGCGGACGACGGGCCGGGCCTGATCTACGTCGATGATCTCGACACCGCGGCGCTGCAGACGCTGGTCAACGCGGGGCGGGCGACGATGCGCGGCGCCGGCGTCGAGATCGCACGGCTCACCGTGCCCGTCGGCGGGCTCGCGCACTGGAACCGCTCCGCGATCGCGATCCGCGGCGGCGGCGCGAGCCTGGCGCGCGCGACGCCGGCCGAAGATCCGCTCGCGCCCTATCAGCGCCTCACCCGCGGCGAAGGCGGCGTGCGCGTGCACAACGCCGACCTCGCGCGCTTGATGCAGATCCTCGATCCGATCTACGCGGCGAACACCATCGTGCTCACCGTGCTCGCCGATCCGGCGCGTTTGACCTAGTCGCCGTCCGTTCCGCGGCGGTTGCGGAGCCGGACGACGCGCGGGCGAGGAAACGCCCGCGTCGGCGTGAAGGAGCGCACGGACACCACGAGGAGGTTCTTCTTGAAGCTCGGCCGTCGTCGTTTTCTCGCCGGAACCGGAGCGGCGCTCGCCGCCGGCGCGCTGCCGGCGCACGCGCTCGCGGAAACCGTGACGATGCCGTTCGCGAACGGCGAACGGCCGCTGATGGCGTTTCCGCAGAAGCGCCCGCTCATCGTGCTCACGCCGCGACCGCCGCAGCTCGAGACGCCGTTCGCGCTGTTCGACCAGGGCGTGTACACGCCCAACGACGCGTTCTTCGTGCGCTGGCACCTGCCCGTGATCCCCAGCGAGGTCGACGCGACGGCGCACCGCATCGCGGTGACGGGCGAGGTGAATAAAACCCTGTCGTTGTCGCTCGACGATCTGGCGAAGCTGCCGCAGGTCGAGATCGCGGCGGTGAACCAGTGTTCCGGCAACTCGCGCGCGCTGCAGGCACCACGCGTGCCGGGCGGCCAGTGGGACAACGGTGCGATGGGCAACGCGCTGTGGACCGGCGCGCGCTTGCGCGACGTGCTCGCCCTCGCCGGGCTCAAGGCGACGGCGAAGCAGGTGCAGTTCGACGGCCTCGACCGCGGGATCTTTCCGGCCACGCCGGACTTTCGCAAGTCGCTCGACGTCGACGTCGCGCGCGGGGACGACGTGATCGTCGCGTACGCGATGAACGGCGCGCCGCTGCCGGTGCTCAACGGCTACCCGGTGCGGCTGGTTGTCCCCGGCTGGTACTCGACGTACTGGGTGAAGATGCTCTCGGCGATCACGGTGCTCGACCATACCGACGACAATTTCTGGATGAAGACGGCATACCGCATCCCCGACACACCCGACAACAGCGTCGCACCGGGCACGACCGGGTTTCCGACGATCCCGATCAACCGCATGCGCGTGCGCTCGTTCGTCACCAGCCTCGCCGACGGCGCGAAGGTCGGGGCCGGCCCGGTGGAGCTGCGCGGGATCGCGTTCGACGGCGGCAGCGGGATCAAGCGCGTCGAGATCTCATTGGACGGCGGCGCGGCGTGGCGCGATGCGGCGCTCGAACAAGATTACGGGAAGTACAGCTTCCGGCGCTGGCGCGCGCCGTTCGACGCCGCGCGCGGTGCGGCGTACACGCTCGCGGTGCGCGCGACCGCGAACGACGGCGCGACGCAAAGCGCCACGCCGGGCTGGAATCCCAGCGGGTATTTGCGCAACGCGATCGAGACGTACAAGGTGACCGTAGCATGACCAAGCAGACGATATTCGTGCTGGCGTGCGTCGCCGCGCTCGGCGCGAGCGCGTTCGCCGCGCCGAAGACCGCGCCGCCGCACGGCAAAGCGTCGATCTCGATGCCCGGCGACGCCGGGCTGGCGTTCAAGCCCGGTCCCGGCGTCGGCGCGGCGCAAGCGAACTGCCTCACGTGCCACTCGTCGGCATACGTCTCCACGCAACCGGTGCTCAGCAAGGCGCAGTGGAACGCGGAAGTGCTGAAGATGAAGAACGTCTACGGCGCGCCGATCCCCGACGACGCCGTGCCGGCGATCGTCGACTACCTCACCGCGGCGTACGGCAAGCCGTAGCCGCCGCGGCGAGGCGCGCGGCGGCCCGCTGAATCAGCCTTCGGTGTGCGTCGTCGTGATGGTGGTCGTGTGGTGCTCGGGCTCCGGCGGCGTGACCTCTTGCTTGACGGTGCGCGTCTCGGTCGTGGTCTCTTTGGTCTGCGTGACCTTCGTGTCGTTGTCCATAGCTCGGTTGTGCCCACTTGCCCGCCGGCGAATCCGGTGGGAGGCGGACGCGCCGGGCGGCCGAATCGCGCGGAATGCTGGACCCGCAAGCAAAGGCCTTTCTCGACTACATCGCCGGGCTGAACGGGCCGCCGATCGGCGAGATGGCACTTGCCGACGCGCGCGCCTTGTTCGAGGAGTCGTTCACGCGATTGGGCGGCCCGGGCGTCGCCGTCGCACGCGTCGAGGACATCGATACGCCCGGCCCGCGCGGGCCGATCCCCGTTCGCGTGTACACGCCCGAAGGCGCGGAAGGGCCGCGTCCGCTGTTCGTGTGGTTTCACGGCGGCGGCTGGGTGAACGGCAGCCGCAACAGCTACGACGCCGTGTGCCGGCTGCTGACGCAATCCAGCGGCTGCGTCGTCGCGTCGGTGGACTATCGCCGCGCGCCGGAGTTCCCCGCCCCCGCGCCGTTCGAAGACGCATATGCCGCGTTCGAGTGGCTCGCCGCGCACGCTGCGGAGATCGGCGCCGAACCGGGCCGGCTCGCGGTCGGCGGCGACAGCGCGGGCGGCGCGCTCGCGGCAAGCGCCGCGCTCAAAGCGCGCGACGAGAACGGCCCCGCGCTCGCGCACCAGCTGCTCGTGTATCCCGCAGTTGCATACGACGTCGACTGCGCATCGTATCGCGCGTACGGCGAAGGGCATTTTCTCACGTCCGAACGCATTGCGTTCTACTGGAACAGCTACGTGCCGCAGCCCCAACTCGCCCAGACACCGTACGTGCTCGCGTCGCTCGCGGAGACGCTGCGCGGGTTGCCGCCCGCGACGATCGTGCTCGCGGAGTGCGATCCGCTCCACGACATGGGCGTCGCGTACGCGGAGCGGCTGCGCGCCGACGGCGTGCCGGTCGAGCTTCGCGTGTACGACGGCATGATCCACGCGTTCTTCTCGTTCATCGCGCTGTTCGCGCGCGGACGCGAAGCGGTGGTGGACGCGGGCAAAGCGGTCGGCGCGGCGTTCGAGCGCGAATCCGCGCGCAGCGCGGGCTGAATCAAACGGTTGCGAGCGCCGGCCGGCGCGCGTGCCAATCGGTCAGCCCTTGGAATGCCCCGCCGACCGTGAACGCCGAACCGATTGCGCCGTCGAGCGCGATGATCTGCATGCCCAGCGGTAGCCCGGCGGGACCGAAACCGATCGGCACCGCGGCGACCGGTAAACCGAACGCGCTCGCAGGCGTGACGAGCGGGATCGTCTCGTCGCGAAACGTCGGCGGCACCGGCGCGACGGGCGCTTCCGCACCGGCCGACGCTGCCAGCGCGATGTCGTAGCCGTCCGTCGCGGCGTTCCATGACGCGCGCGCACGCCCGACGGCGGCCCGCGCGCCGTCCTCGTCGGCTTCGGTCAGCGTGAGCGCCCGCTCGACGCGCGCGCGCACGTCCTCACCGTACTCGGCGCTGCGATCCGGGAAGTAGGGCGCGTGCACGAGCGCTGCGGCGCGCATCTGGATCACGCCGACAGCGCGCACGAGCTCGTCATCCCACCACGTCACGTCATCGACGACCATGCCGTTTGCGACGAGCACCGCGCCGGCTTCGTCGAGCGCCTTTTCAACGGCCGCGGAGATGCGATCCCAGGCGCCGCCGCGCAACCGGCACACGCGGCGCGCCGTCGTGTTCGGCACCGCGCTGCCGGCGAGCACGTCGTACGCCGCGCGCACCGCGGCGAGGTCGCGCGCGAACGGCCCGACGGTGTCGAGGCCGAGCGCGAGCGGGAAGATGCCGTCCAGCGAGAGCGCGCCGGTTGCGGGGCGCACGCCGGATATCCCGTTGAGCGCCGATGGGATGCGGATCGAGCCGAGCGTGTCGCTGCCGAGCGCGATGTCGGCGAGCCCCGCTGCGACGGCGGCCGCCGAGCCGCCGCTCGATCCACCGACGGTCCGCGTCACGTCCCACGGGTTCGCGGTGCGGCCGAAATGCGGGTTCTCCGTCGTGATGCCCCAGGCGAACTCGTGCGTGTTCGTCTTGCCGATCACAAGCGCGCCCGCGGCGCGCAGTGCAGCGACGGCGGGCGCATCGTGCTGGGGGTCGCGGCGGAAAAACGACGAGCCTGCGCGCGTCGGCAGCCCAGCGACGTCGATGATGTCCTTGACCGCCAGCGCGCGGCCGTGCAGCGCGCCGCGCGCGCCAGGGGCGGCCGCATCGAGGCGCGCGGCTTCGCGCAGCACGGCGGCGTCATCGACCGCCACGTAGCAGCGCAACTGCGCGTCGACCGCGCCGATCCGTGCCAGCAGCGCCTGGGCGCGTTCGGTGACCTGTCCGTCGCTCATCCCCAGCCGATTCGGGGCGCGGTCGACCACGCCTCGGCTGCACGACCGATTGCCCCTCCCGCCGTCTCTACGGACGATTTCGGAGGATTCACGCCGCCGCGGGCGGACAATGGCTTCATGCCGCCACGCTTGTCTCACGCGATGCTCTTTGCCGCCTGCGCGCTCGCCGCAACCGTTGCGCCCGCTGTCGCGCAAACTGCGCCCGCGCCGCCCGTCGCGACGAAGATCCCCGTCGCTTCGACGCTGCACGGTGACCGGCGCGTCGACGACTACGCGTGGTTGCGCGGCAAAGACAAGCCCGAGGTGCTGGACTACCTGAAATCGGAGAATGCGTACACGACGGCGATGATGAAGCCGACCGAAGCGCTGCAGCAGAAGCTGTACGACGAGATGCTCGGCCATATCAAGCAAACGGACTTGAGCGTGCCGTACAAGCGTGGCGAGTATTACTACTACACGCGCACCGAAGCCGGCCAGCAGTACTCGGTCTTCGCGCGTAAGCACGGCGCGCTCACCGCGCCCGAAGAGGTGCTGCTCGACTCGAACGCGCTCGCGGCAGGGAAGAAGTTTTTCGCGCTGGGCTCGGTGGCGGTCAGCGACGACGGCAACAAGTTGGCGTACACGTTCGACGAGAGCGGGTATCGGCAGTACACGCTGGCCGTCAAGGACCTGCGCACGGGCGCGACGCTACCCGACCGCGCGGAGCGGGTCGACGAGGTCGTGTGGGCGAGCGACAACGCGACGCTGTTCTACGTGACCGAAGATGCGGTGTCCAAGCGCAACGACACGCTGTGGCGCCGCGCGCTGGGGTCGAATTCGGTGCAGGTGTACCGCGAGCCCGACGAGCTGTACGACGTCGGCGTCAGCCGGAGCTCCGATCTGCGCTTCGTCTTTCTCACTGCGATCAGCAAGACCGACGACGACGTTCGCTACCTCGACGCGGCGCGGCCCACCGATGCGCTGCGCGTGATGGTGCCGCGGCGCGCGGACTTGCGGTATTTTGCCGACCACCGCGAGGGCCGGTTCTACATCCGCACCAACCTGTCGGCGCCGAACTTCCGCATCGTGTCGGCCGCAGACGACGCGCCCGGCGCGACCGACCGCTGGACCGACGTGATCGCGTACCGGCCGGCCGTCAACGTCGCCGGCTCCGACCTGCACCGCGACTTCATGGTCGTCACCGAGCGCGAGAACGGGCTCGACCAGCTGGAGGTACTCGATTTCAAGACCGGCGCGCGGCACCGCGTCAGCTTCGACGAGCCCGCGTACGCGGTGTTCGGCGCGGCGAACCCGGAGTACGAGCAGCGCACGTGGCGGTTCTCGTACCAGTCGCCGGTGACGCCGTCGACGGTGATCGAGTACGACCCGTTCGCGCGCACGCGCCAGGTGCTCAAGCAGACGGAGGTCCCCGGCTACGACCGGACGCGCTACGTCGTCGACCGCGTGTTCGCGACGGCATCGGACGGCACGCAAATTCCGCTGACGGTCACGCGCCGCCGCGACACGCCGCTGGACGGGACGGCGCCGGCACTGCTGTACGGTTACGGGTCGTACGGCATCACGATCCCCGACACGTTCTCGGCCTCGCGCCTGGTGCTGCTCGACCGCGGCGTCGTGTACGTGACGGCGCACATTCGCGGCGGGGGCGAGCTGGGCGAGCCGTGGCGCGACGCGGGCCGCATGATGAACAAGCGCAACACGTTCAACGACTTTATCGCGGCGGGCGAATACCTCGGCAAAGCAAAGCTCGCTTCAAAAGACAAGATCGTGATCCAGGGCGGCAGCGCCGGCGGACTGCTCGTCGGCGCCGTGCTCAACATGCGCCCCGACTTATGGCGGGCCGCGATCGCGCAAGTCCCGTTCGTGGACGTGCTCAACACGATGCTCGACGCCAGCTTGCCGCTGACCACGTCGGAGTACCGCGAGTGGGGCAACCCCAACGAAGCGGCCGCTTACGCGTACATGCGCACGTACTCGCCGTACGACAACGTCGCGGCGCGCGCGTACCCGGACGTGCTGGTGGAGGTGTCGCTCAACGACTCGCAAGTCCCGTACTGGGAAGGCACGAAGTTTGCCGCCCGCTTGCGCGCCGTCACGACCAGCGGCAAGCCCGTGCTCCTCAAGGCGAACCTCGACGCGGGCCACGGCGGCGCCTCCGGTCGCTACGACGCGCTGCACGAGGCCGCGTTCAACGACGCCTACATCCTCAGCCGGGTGGGAATCGACCGGTAGGCGCCGAAACCGGAGCCGGATGCGCGCGACCTGCGACGGCCTCGTTCGCCAGCTGAAATCGAACGGTTATCACGTCTGCACGTTCTCGGTGAGCAGCACCGGCGCGTACGGGGTCGCTGACGCCGACTGGAACTACAAGGACGTCCCGCACCTCAACGTCGTGCACACGCAGGTGCGCGCGCTGCTGGGCACCGTGGACGACGAGGTGATCACCACGCTCAATCTCCAGAAGATCCTGGGGATGGCGTGGCCGTTGACGCTGGTGAACTACGCCAGCTCCGACACCTCGCAAACGTACTTCACGTCGCTGGGGCCATTCGTGCTCGTCGTCCACACGCAGTACGAAGCGCTGGGCCCGAACGAGACCAAGGTCGTCACCACGTACAACGTCGCCACGACCGGAATCTTCCGGCTCGCGTTCCCGCTCATCCGCCGCGTGCTCACCAAGAACTACAAGCAGCTGATGCTCGAAGACTTGCCGATGCGCGACCGCCGCGGTCAGCTCCGCGCGCGCGGTTTTCACTTCCGCTCCGACGGGCGCGCGCGCGCGTTCCCGGAGACGATGAACTTGCTCGTCGACAACGTCGTCGCGCCGCAGCGGCCGTTCGTGCGCACCGAAACGGTGCAGCTCGACGAGATCGCGCAGCGCGGTACAGTGTTTGTCGGGCCGGACGACGACCGCGGCGTGCGGCTCGTCAAGCAGGACGGCGAGCTGCTGGTGATGCCGCGGTTCTGCGATCACGAGGGTGCGGGGCTCGACTGCGCGGAGATGAAGAACGGGCGGCTCTCGTGCCCGTGGCACGGCAAGAACATCCTTCCGCTCGCGCGCGTCGCGCTGCAGAACGGTGCCGCGTGCGCCTTCGGCTCGTCGCGCGTGGCGGTCGATGCGGGCGCGGTGCACCTGACACTGCCGTCCGACGTCGAAACGGCGTCGGGCCTTGCGCAGGCCACGGAGACGCTGCGCTCGTGATCGGCACCCCGAACGCAACCGCCGGTGCTCAGCCGCGCGACGAAGCCGTCGGGCTCGACAGCTACGGCGCGCGCACGTGCCCGTCGTGCCGCGCGAATGCGAGCGCGTCCAACGCCGCGGTGGCGTCCGCGCCGCCTGCCGAAGCGCAGCCTTTCGAAGACCTGCAGCAGCAGTGGTACGGGTTCTTCAAGAAGAGCACGTTCTTCACGTACAACCGCTGCGCGGCGTGCGGCATGCTGTACTCGCCGCAGTATTTCACCGAACCGCAGCTCGCCCGGCTGTACGCCTCGATGCCGCCCAATATGGTGGAGGTCAGCGACGGCGCGCTCGAGCGCACGCAGCTCGGTTACTTCCGCGAGCTCCAGAAGTTCTCGAAGCTCGAAGGGGAGTTCTTGGAGATCGGTCCCGACGTCGGGATGTTTGCCGAGGCGTGCGTCAGGTACGGGCACTTCACCAAGTTCTGGATGTTCGAGCCGAACGTCGATGCGCACGCCGAGCTGCGCCGGCGCATCGGCGACAACGAGCTCTACGTTTCGACGCACTTGCTGGACCTTTCCGACGTACCCGACAACAGCATCGACGCCGTCGCGATGATCCACGTGCTCGACCACATCCTCGATCCGGTCGGCTTTCTCTCCGAGCTGCGCCCGAAGCTCAAGCGCGACGCGACGATGCTCATCGTCACGCACGACGAGAGCTCGCTGCTGGCGCGCCTGCTCAAGAGCCGCTTCCCCGCCTACTGCCTGCAGCACCCGCACCTGTTCAACCCGAAATCGATGCGCTCGCTGCTCGGGCAAGCCGGCTACGGCGTGGCCGAGACGAAGCGGTCGGTGAACCAGTTCCCGGTGACGTTCCTGATCAAGCACGCGGTCTTCGCGCTGGGCCTTGGGAAGATCAACCTGCCGAAGCTGCTGTGGCTGCGTTTACCGCTGCGCCTCGGCAACTTCATCACCATCGCTAGGCCGTCGTAGCGGCGGCGCACCGCGCGCGCAGCGCCAGCTTCGCGCGGTGCACGAACGTTTGTGCCGTGCCGATCGGCACGCCAAGCCGATCGGCGATGTCGCGGTACGCGTGGCCGCGGCACTTGAGCTCCAACGCGCGGCGGTACGCGGGCCGCAGCAGCGCGATCTCGCGCAGCACCGCCGCGCACTCCTCGCAGCGGCGGCGCGCGCCGCTATTCATCGAGGAAAAAAATCTCCTCGATCGCTTTCTTCAACGCCCGCGATAGCTTGATTGCGAGCGGCAGCGACGGATCGAACCGCCCGTTCTCGATCGCGATGATCGCTTGGCGCGACGTTCCGACGCGCACGCCGAGCTCTTGCTGCGTCCAGCCCAGTTGCAGGCGCAGCTCGCGAACGGCGTTCTTCACGCGCGCCGCCGTAAGCGGGCGAACGATACGACGAAGCCGAGCACGAACGTCCCCGCGAGCACCGCGACGGCGCGCACGCCGACGTGGCAGCCAGCTCGGAGCCGGCGTAGATGATGACGCTCGACAGCACGACGGAGATCACGCACGCGTCGAGGTACAGCCGGGTGTAGAACTCGTCGAGCGTCTTCGCGTTCTCGATGAGGCCGACGATGATCGCGAGGAACGCCGCGACCCGGATGACCCCGATCAGCGGGTGCGGGATCGTTCCCAGCGGGGGCGCGACCGTCGCGACGTGCAGTACCATCCCGAGCACCAGAGTGATGTGCGACCAGCGGGGCATCGCGGTGAACGAGGCCCACGTCTCGCGGGTGATGTCGCGCGCCAGGCTGGGTGCGTCAATGTCAAGTGGACCTTACGTCAAGTACGCTTTACATCGCCTCGGATGGGCTCCAGGCCGGAGCGCGGCCTCCGTCGCGATAGATCTCGTCGGCGGAGTGCTCGGTGAGGTACACGGCGATGCGTTCCGGCGGCACTCGGAGGACGTCGGCGCACAGTGCGGTGACCGTGCGCCCGAGTGATTCGCGTTGTTCCGGCGTCCGGCCGTCACGCACGTCGCACGTCACGATCGTCATCTCGCGCGGCGCGTCGTCCGGCCCATCGTAGCGCGCGAGATCGCCGGCCTCATACTGCACGAAGCCCACGTTGACGATCCGCGCGCTGGTCTTCATAACGTCGCCGTACGCGGCGGCCAGCCTGCGGCCGAGTGCGTGCTTCGCGACGGGCTGCAT
The DNA here is from genome assembly GCA_963792235.1 of Vulcanimicrobiota bacterium. Lineage (GTDB taxonomy): Bacteria > Vulcanimicrobiota > Vulcanimicrobiia > Vulcanimicrobiales > Vulcanimicrobiaceae > Vulcanimicrobium. Next base: position 55,423 of record CAWBVR010000025.1, on the reverse strand, counting down.
GCTACGACTGGTGTGGATTTGTAAGAACGGCACGATCGTTGTCCGTTTCGTGAAGGTGGCCGCGCGCCGCGGGAGTAGGAGATATCCGCGCCGAGCGACGGAGTCCTCTCATGAGCAGCCGCAACGAGCCGAAAATGCAAGCCCGTCGCGTGACCGCGCGCCGATTTCGTGCGCTCAAGCTGCTGCTCACCGCCGGGATGCTGGCGAGCCTACTGCACTTTGCCGACAACACGTTCGCGATCGACAGTTATCCGGAACCGGCGTGGATCACGCCGCTCGGCGTGGCCGCCGCATGGTTCGTCGTAACCGCGCTCGCGGTCGTTGCGCTGACGCGACGGCGACCGGACGGCGCGTTCTTCGCGAGCGCCGCGGCGTATGCGCTGCTGCTGCTCAGCGGGCTGCTACACTATGCGTTCGGCGCGCCGATGCACATGGCGATGCGGAGCAACGCGACGGTGCTGCTGGAGGCGTTCACCGGCACGGCGCTCGGGTTCGCGCTGTTCACGAGCTGCCGGCGAGGGAACGTCGCATGATTGCCGTCGCTCGCGGATGTCGTTGTAGCGCGCGACGTCGCGGTGCGGCTAGGAGCCGGCGTCGGTCGCGACGTCGGCCGCAGTAAAGATGAGCTCGAACGACACGGCGTCGGGGCCGTCGACGAAGACCTGGCGGTCTCCGCTGTCCGGGATCGTCGATTCGTGGATGGGGATGCCGAGCGCGCGGAGGCGCGCGACCGTCTCGCCATAGCCGCTGCAGCGAAAGGCGACGTGGTCGACGATCCCTTTGGCGCCGCCGCTCGCGGCGTCGCCCTGCGACGCGTCGAGCGCGTGCGTGATCTCCTTGTTGCCGGCGTCGCTGACGTGGACGACCGCGGTGCCGTTGCGGTAGAGCCAGTGGCCGGGCGAACGGAAGGCGGGGCGCGGCCCGTCTTCGAGACCCAGGACGGAGGTGAGAAAACCCACTGTCCGCTCCACGTCGCCGGTGAGGATGTTGACATGGTCCAGGGCGCGTACGTCCATCGTGCGCGTCATTTCCGGCGGGCAGGCACCGATGCCTGGTGCGGCGCATGTACGCTCGCCGTGTCCACGATTGTCCCCGCCGCCCCCGCGGAGCTCGATCGGACCTCAGCGCGCGACCGCCTCGGCCGAGCAGCACGCACGTATGTCCCGGTCGTCGTCGCCTACGCGTCGTTGCTCGCGGCGTGGGAGTTGTCCGGCACCCTGTTCCATGTGCCGAAATACGTGCTGCCGGCGCCGTCGGCAATTGTCGCGAGCCTGGCCAAGCATCCCGACGTCCTTGCCGCGAACGGCTGGGTGACGCTGCAAGAGGTGCTCGCCGGGTTCTTCATCGGCGTCGTCGTGAGCATCCCGCTCGGCGTCGCCATCGTGTCGTGGCGCGCCGTCGACCGCATCGTGTACCCGTTCCTCGTCGCGTTCCAAGCGGTACCCAAAGTCGCGCTCGCGCCGATCCTCGTGGTATGGTTCGGCTTCGGCCTGGGCTCGAAGGTAACGCTCGGTTTCATCACCGCGATGTTTCCGATCGTAATCAACACCGTGATCGGGCTGCGGCAGACGCCGGTCGAGATGATCCACCTGATGCGCTCGCTCGGCGCGAGCCCGCTGCAGATCTTCATGAAAGTGCGGTTGATCGCGGCGGCGCCGTATATCTTCGGCGGCTTCAAGCTCGGCATCACGCTGGCGGTCGTCGGCGCCGTCGTGGGCGAGTTCATCGCCTCGAACAAAGGCCTCGGCAACATGCTGCTCGCCGCCAACAACGCGTTCGACACGCCGATGCTGTTCGGCATCGTCGTGTTGCTTTCGATCATGAGCATCGCGTTGTTCTACGTGGTCGAGCTCATCGAGGTACTCGTGTTGCCCGCGCCGCTGCGCCGCAAAGGCGAAGCGGGCGCGGGCACGAGCGCATGATCGCCGAGTCCGCGCCCGCGCGCGGCGCGTCGTCCGTCGGCATCGGCGGCGTGTCGAAATCATACGTGCGTAACGGCCACCTCATGCCGGCCATCAGTGACGTAAGCTTGGAACTTGCGCCGGGGGAGTTCTGCAGCATCGTAGGGCCGAGCGGGTGCGGCAAGAGCACGCTGCTCATGATGATCGCCGGCCTGTACCTCCCGACGTCGGGCTCGATCAGCGTCGACGGCGCGCGGGTGACGCGGCCGCTGGACAGCGTCGGCATGGTGTTCCAGCGCGACGTGCTGCTGGAATGGCGCACGGTGCTCGACAACGTGCTCCTGCCGGTCGAGGTGAAGCGGCGCCCGAAGCAATCGTATCGCGTGAAGGCGCTCGCATTGCTCGACCTCGTGGGCCTGCGCGCGTTCGCCCACTGCTATCCCGAACAGCTGTCCGGCGGGATGCGGCAGCGCGTCGCAATCTGCCGCGCGCTCATCCACGACCCGCCGCTGCTGCTGATGGACGAGCCCTTTGGCGCGCTCGACGCGCTCACGCGCGAGAAGCTCAACCTCGACCTGATGCGCTTGACGGCGGAGACGCGCCAGACCGTCGTGTTCGTGACGCACAGCATCGACGAAGCAGTCCTGATGTCGGACCGCATCGTGGTCATGACTGCAAGCCCAGGCCGTATTTTCCACACGCTGCAGGTGGCGTTCAACGGCCCGCGCAGCATCGACACGCGCGCCGAGCCACGCTACGTGGAGCAGGTCAAGGAAGTTCGCGACGCGTTCCACCGCATGGGTGTGATCTGACCGAAGAGCTCACGAAGAGGAGGGGACCATGTTGATCGAGCGCCGCCGTTTCCTGACCACCGGTGCCGCCGCGTTCGCCGCGGCCGCGGCGATCCGCCCCGGCGCGGCCCGTGCCGCGGCCGCGAAGTACGGCACCGTCTCGGTGCGCTTCAACTGGACGATGAAGGGCGAATTCACGCCGTTCGTCGTCGCGCGCGAGAAGGGCTACTACCGCGACGCGGGGATCGACGTGCAGCTCAACCCCGGCACGAGCGGGACCGTGGCGGTCCAATCCGTCGCCGGCGGTCACGACCACTTCGGTTACCTCCCATCGGTGCAGCTGATCGAAGGCATCACGAAGCAGCAGATGCCGGTAAAGGCGGTCGCCGAATGCGGCAGCTCGACCGGGATGTGCTGGGCGTCGCGCCCCGACGTTCCGCTCACCGGTCCCAAGTCGCTAGAAGGGCGGCGCGTCTCGATCTCGCCGGCGTCGACGTTCTTTCAAGTGTGGAACTCGTTCGCCAAAGAGTTCAACATCGACCAGAGCAAGGTGCAAGTCGTCGGCGCCGATCCGTCCGCTCGCGTCGGCTTGTTCCTCGACGGCAAGGTCGACGTCATGGCCGACATCTTCTTCGCGAACGACTTCGTGATACTGCAAGCAAAAGTGCCGCAGCACAAGCTCAACTTGTTCCGGCTCTCCGATGCGAAGACGCAGTTCGATCCGCTCGGCTACGTGCTCGCCACGCGCGACGAGCTGATCCAGAAAGAGCCGGCGATGGTCAAGGCGTTCACCGGCGCCACGCTGCGCGGGCTGGCGTACACGCACGAGCATCCCGATGAGGCCGCCGAGCTGATGATCAAGGCCCCCGAGAACCAGCTGGCGGCCGACGTCGTGCGCGGTCAGGTGCGCAACCTGCAGGCGCTGATCAACGCGAAGCCCGCCGTCGGCAAGAATCAGCCCGGCGACTGGAACCGTTCGCTCAAGATTCTGCAAGGCGCCGGCGTAATCGAAAAATCGCTCGATCATGCGAGCTATTACACCAACGCGTTCGTGTCGTGAGCGCCGCCTCGCCGTGCGCCGTCGAGCGCGCGTTCTCGATCCCGGGGCTGCCGGAGCCACCCGGCCCGTTCGCGTGGACGACTGCGTGGGGCGGTTTGCTGTTCGTCTCCGGGTTGCGCGGGATCGATCCCGCCACCGGCGCCGTCGCGGCGAGCGACGAGGACCGCGTCGCGCTGATCTTCGCGCACCTCGCGCGCGCGCTCGACGCCGGCGGGTCGTCCCTGCGTGACGTGCTCTCGACGCGCGTCTACGTGACCGACATGGCACGGCACCGACCGCTGGTGAACGCGGCCTACGAGCGAGCGTTCGGCGACGAGCTGCCCGCCCGCACGATAATCGAAGTGCGCGCGCTGAACCAGAACGATACGATCGAAGTCGAAGTCGTTGCCGCGCGCACGCGCATCACACCGGAAGGAGAGCCGCAGCCGTGACCACCGTGCTTCAACCCCCCGCGAGCGAAACCGTGCCCGCGACGATGCGCGCCGCCGTGCTCGTCGCGCCGGGCGAGTTTCGCATCCTGGAGAAATGCGTCCCGGAGCCGGGCCACGGCGAGGTGCTGGTCAAGGTCGCGATGTGCGGTACGTGCGGGACGGATCTCAAGATTCAGCTCCATCCGTTTCCGAACCAGCCGCCGTTTGGCGAGTTCACGCCCGGCCACGAGTGGACGGGGACGGTGGTCGCGCTGGGCGAGTCGGTCGACGAGTTCAAGCCTGGTGACCGCGTCGCCATCGAGGCGCACAGCGGCTGCATGCGCTGCGAGAACTGCGTGCTCGGCATGTACACTGCGTGCCTCAACTACGGCAACGTCGCCAAGGGTCATCGCACCAGCGGCTTCACCACCGACGGCGGCTTTGCGGAATACGTCGTCCACCACGTCAACGCGCTCTACAAGCTGCCGGACAACGTCAGTTGGGAAGACGCGGTGCTCGTGACGACCGCCGGGACGGGGCTGTACGGGCTCGATACGGCGGGCGGCTTTATCGCGGGTCAGTCGGTCGTGATCATCGGACCGGGCCCTGTCGGGTTGATGACGGTACAGCTCTGCAAGGCGTTGGGTGCGGGGCAGACGATCTTGGTCGGCACGCGCGACAGCCGGCTGGAGTACGGCACGCGGTTCGGTGCCGACGCTGTCGTGAACTCGCGCCGCGAAAACCCCGTCGCTGCGGTGCGCGCGCTGACCGACGGGCTCGGCGCCGACCTGGTGATCGAGGCGTCGGGCGCGCTGGACACGCCGCAGCAATGCGTGGAGATGGTGAAAGCCGGCGGAAAGATCCTGTTCCTCGCGTTCTACAAAGAAGCGGTGACGTTCGACTTGAGCCGCGCGATTCGCTCGGACGTCACGCTCTACACGACGCGCGGCGAGGGCGGCGGGAACGTGCGCCGCGCGCTGTCGCTGGCGAAACAAGGGAGCCTGCGCGGCGCAGAGCTCGTGACACACCGGTTCCCGCTCGACGACATTCAGGAGGGCTTTCGGGTGGTCCGCGAGCGCGAAGGCGACCCGATCAAGGTCGTCTTCGTCCCGTAGCTCGCTCCCCCGGAGGGGTTTGCCGAGCGATTCCAGTAACTTCGCTCCTCGTCTTCATCGTCAGCGGGGAGCCGGCGGGGATCGGTGTGATGGAATCCGTGGCTGCCGCAATCGTCATTGCTGCAGCGATTCTGCTAACGCGACGGTTGTTCGCGGCGCTCTTCGCGCGCGTGCACCAACCGAGTGTCGTCGCCGAATTGTGCGTGGGTATCGTCGTCGGATCGTTTGCGAGCCAGGCCATCGGGCTGACGCACCTCACGATCGCGCTGCCGGTCGTGAAGTCCGTCCTGTACTGGGTCAGCTATCCCGCGCTGATCGCGTATATGTTCTGTCTGGGCTACGAGGTCGACGTCGGGCACCTGCGGCAAGGGATGTCCCGCGCGTCCTCGATCGGCGCTTGGGCGATCATCGTGCCGTTCGGGCTGACGTACGGTCTGTTGGCGCTGCGCCTGCCGTGGGGTATCGATACGTCGTCGTCGACGCTCGGCGACCTCACCGTGTGCACGGTGATTGCGGTAACGGCGTTCCCCGTCATGTCGCGCATCTTGGAAGAGTTCAAGCTGCTCGGGAGCCGGCTCGGCATTACTGCACTCTGCGCAGCGGGGATCAACGACCTGTTCGCGTGGTCGCTGCTCGCCGTGCTCACCGCGCTCATCAACAGGTCGGCCGGAAGCGTGGGGTGGTACGCCGTGCTGTCGGCGTCGTTCGTCGCGTTCATCGTGCTCGACCGGCTGGCGTCCACGCGCCGGCTGCCCAGCTGGACGGGGGGCGTCACCCGCGTCGCAATGCTCGCCGCCGGTACCGCGGTCGCCATGCGCATCGGTATCGATACGGTGCTCGTGGCGTATGCGGCCGGCGTGTTCCTCCAGCGCTTTCAGCAACTCGCCGCGTTCATGCCACGCGTTCGCTGGCTCGCGACGGCGCTGATGCCGCTGTTTTTCGTGCTCTCGGGCATGAACGCCACGATGGCAGGCGCGCTGGCCGCGATACCGGCGGCGGCCGCGTGGACCGTGTGGGCGTCGCTGACCAAGGGCGGCACGAGCTTCCTCGCCGCGCGCGCGAGCGGCTTCGACACGCAAGAATCATGTGTCGTGGGCGCGCTCATGAACTGCCGCGGCGTGGTGAGCTTGGTCTTCCTTGCGGTCGCGCTGCGGAACGGCCTGATCACGCCGCACACCTACACGGTGCTGCTGATCGTCGCCGTCGTCACCACGCTGATGACTGCGCCGATCATCGCGCTGGCCGAACGGGTGGGCGGGCGGCGCCTGATTACGGCCGCGGAACAGACGGCAGCGTAGCTTCGTTGCGCAGCGCGGCGCCGTAGAGCTTGAAGTATTTCATGCCGGTGTCGCACATGACGGTGACGACCGTCGCGCCGGGGCCGAGCCGTTCGGCCAAACGCAGCGCGGCGATGACGTTGGCGCCGGTGGACGTCCCTGCGAACAGGCCTTCCTCGCGCGCCAGCCGGATCGACATCGCGACGGCTTCGCCGGTGGACACCGGCTCGATGCGATCGGCGATGTCGTCGCGCCACAGCGGCACGATGTAGCCCGCGCCGATCCCGTCGATCTTGTGCGCGCCCGTCGGGCCGCCCGACAGCACCGCAGATTCGGCCGGCTCAACCGCCACTAGCGTGATCTTGGGGTCGTGTTCGCGTAATCGTTCGCCGATGCCGCGCAGCGACGCCGCGGTTCCCACGCTCTGCACGAAGCCGTCGATGCGCCCGTCCGTTTGCGCCCAGAGCTCGTCCGCCATCGTGTGATAGGCGCTCATCTGGTCCGTGTTGTTCATCTGATCGGTCCAGAAGGCATGCGTCTCTGCCGCCACGACGCCCGCGGCTGCGATCATGTCCTTGGTGAGCTTCTCGGTCATGCGGCCGCTCTCGCTCCGGATGATCTCCAGCGTCGCGCCCAGGACCGTCATGTGGTCGAGCTTCTCTTGCGAGAACGCATCCGACGTCACGATGTGCAGCGGGTGCTGCTTGACCGCGCAGACGAGCGCCAGCGACACGCCGGTGCTCCCGCCGGTGTACTCCACGACGGCACCGCCGGGCGGGAGGCGTCCGTCCGCCTCGCCGCCTTCGATCATCGCGAGCGCCATGCGGTCCTTCATGCTGCCGGTCGGGTTCTGGTCTTCCAGCTTCAGCAGGATGCGCGCCCCGTTCGCAGGGACGACGTTGCGCAGCGGCAGCAGCGCCGTGTTGCCGATGCATGCGAGAATGTCTCGCCGCATCATTCGGCCTGCGACAGCAGCGCCTCGAGCTCGTCCTCCGGTAGAGCTTCCAGCTCGTTCAGCATCGTTGCAAGATCGGATTGTTCTTCCTGGAGCGCTTGCCGCTGGATGATCTCCAGCGCGAGCAGTTCGATCGTGGGCTGCTCGAAGATCCGGTGCAGCGGCAGCTCGATGCCGTACTCATCGCGGACGCGCGAGACCAGCTGCGTCGCCGTGAGCGAGTGGCCGCCCAGCTCGAAGAAGTTGTCGTCGACGGACACCTGGTCGAGCTGAAGCAGCGCGCACCAGCAGTCCGCCAGAAATTGCTCCACGTCGTTGCGCGGTGCGGTGTACGCGTCTTCCGCGTCACTTCCCGGCTCGCTTTCCGCCGGGTCCGGCAGCTTCAGCCGGTCGATCTTGCCGCTGCCCGTCAGCGGGAACCGGTCGAGCCGCACGAACTGCGCCGGTATCATGTACACGGGCAGCTTGTCGCCGAGGTAGCTGCGCAGCTCCGCCTTTTCGATGCCGGCCTTCGCGCCGGCCACCAGGTAGGCGACGAGCTGGTCGTCACCCTGCTTCGAGCGCCGTTTGACCACGACGGCGTCCTCGACGGCGTGATGGCGCTTCAGAACGATCTCGATCTCGGCGGGCTCGATGCGGAACCCGCGCAGTTTGATCTGCTGGTCCGCGCGCCCGACGAACTGCAGCACGCCGTCGTTGTCGTAACGGCACACGTCGCCCGTGCGGTACAGCACGCCGCCGTGCGCGAACGGATCGGCGACGAACCGTTTGCTGCTTTCCTCGGGCAAATTGAGGTAACCGCGCGCCACGGCGACGCCGCCGATGGAGAGCTCGCCGCTTACCTTCGGCGGCGCCGGCTCGCCGTTCTCGTCGAGCACGTACAGCTGGACGTTGTCGATCGGTTTGCCGATGGCGGGATGGAGCGGCCACCCCGCTGCAGGGCCTTCGAGGGTGTACGCCGAGACGACGTGGCTTTCGGTCGGGCCGTATTGGTTGATGAGCCGCGCCTGCGGCAGCTTTTCGAAGAGCGCGCGGACGTTGTCCGTGACTTGCAGCTTGTCGCCCGCGACGATGACCTCGCGCAAGCTCGCGAGCGATACGGCGTTGCCGTTCGCCTCGTTGGCGAGCGACTCCAACGAGACGGGCGGCAAGAACAGCCGGCGCACCGCTTGCCGTTCGAGTACGTCCAGCAGGCGCGGCGCGTCGCGGCGCACGTTTTCGTCGACCACGAGCAGACAACCGCCCGACGTCAGCGTCGAGAAAATTTCCTGGCTCGCCACGTCGAAGTTCAGCGATGCGTATTGGAGCGTGACCGCGCCGGGCGGCGCGTTCGATTCGCGCGCCTGCCATTCGATCAGGTTGACGATCGAACGATGCGGCATGACGACGCCCTTCGGCCGCCCCGTCGAGCCCGACGTGTGGATGACGTACAACGGGTTCTCGGGCGTATGCGCCAGATCGAGATCGTCCGGGCTCTGCGCGGCGATCTCGCCGGCGACCTGTTCGAGCCGCACCACGGGGACGTACTCGTCGAGCGCGACGCGGGTATCGACCGAGCCGATCAGCAGCGGCGCCTTGGCGTCGGCCACGATGTAGCGCAGCCGTTCCGGCGGATGTTCCGGATCCAGCGGGGCGTACGCGGCGCCGGCCTTCACGACCCCCAGCAGCGCGGCGATCTGGTGCACGCTGCGCGGCATGCAGATGGCGACGTTGTCGCCGGCGCGAACGCCGCGCCCGGCGAGATACCGCGCGATGCGGTTGGCGTAGGCGTTGAGCTCGGCATACGTCATCTGCTCGTTCGCGCGCTCGGATGCGTGCACGACGGCGACCGCATCGGGCGTGGCACGCGCTTGGCGTTCGAACAGCTGATGGCAGCCGCGCGTCTCGGAGTACGCGTGGCGCGGCCCGGCGGACGCCGCCAGGCAGCGCTCGCGCTGTTCGGGCGACAGCAGCGAATACGACGCGATGCTCGCCGCCGGATCCGCGGTGATCGCGCGCAGCAGCGCGAGGTAGTAGTCGCCGATATCCGCCATGGTGGACGGGGCGAACAAATCGGTGTTGTACTCGATCGAGAGGTCGAGCGCGTCGCCCAGTTCCGAAGCGAACAGCGCGAAATCGAACTTGGCCGTGCCCGTGTGCCCGTTGAGGGACCGGGCCATCCCGGCATCGGCGTTTGCGCCTTCGGCGATCGCGCCTTGCAGCGCGGCGATGTTTTGCAGCGAGAACAGCACCTGGATCACCGGGCTGTAGCTGAGGTCCCGCTTCGGGTTCAGCTCGACGACCAGCCTCTCGAACGGCATGTCCTGGTGCTCGAACGCGTCGATGGTCGTCGCTTTCACATCCGACAGGACCTGGGCGAACGACAGCTCCGGCTCGACGCGCGCGCGCAGCACCAGCGTGTTGACGAAGAATCCGATGAGGTTCTCGACGTCGGCGCCTTTGCGGCCCGCGATGGGCGTGCCGACCAGCATGTCCGCTTGACCGGTGAGCCGGTACAGAAGCACCGCAAACGCCGCGAACAGCGTCATGAACAGCGTCGTCTCCGAGCTGCGCGTGAGCGCTCGTACGGCCGCGGTCAGCTCGGGACTCATCCCGAAGCTGTGGATCGCGCCGGCGAATGATTGCTTGTGCGGACGCGGGTAATCGCCGGGGATATCGAGGACCGTCGCCGCACCGTCGAGTTGCCGGCGCCAGTACTGCTTGAGACGGTCCAGCCCCTCGCCGCCCAGCACTTCGCGTTGCCACACGGCGTAATCGGCGTATTGGATGCGCAGCTCCGGCAGCGCAGCGGGACGGCCGCCCAGCTCCTCCTGGTACAGCGCCGCGAGCTCGCGCTGGAACACGCCGATCGACCAGCCATCGGCGACGATATGGTGGATCGTCGTGATGATGGTGGTTTCGCGGCCCGTCGCAGCCAGCACGATCCGAAACAACGGCGCCTTGCTCAGATCGAACGGCGTGCTCGTCGCCGCGGTGGTCACGGCCTGAAGCCGCTCCGCGCAGGCGCGGGCGTCCAACCGGCTCAGATCTTCGTAGCCCACCTCCACCGTCAGCTCGGGGTGGATGCCTTGCCTGGGCTTCCCGGCCGACTCGATGAAGCACGTTCGCAGCGACTCATGCCGCGCGATCAGCCGGTTCACCGCTTTGTTGAACGCGACGCGGTGGACGGTCCCTTTCGCCGTCGCGATGTAGGGGATGTTGTACAGCGCCGAGTTCGGCTCGAGCTGCGCCAAGAACCAGAGCCGTTCTTGCGAGTAGGAAACAGGCGGGGCGAACACGTCCTGGTTGCCCATCCGCTCGACCTTCATCATGTTCGTCAGCGCTCGATCTCGGCGAGTTGCACGCGGTATTTATCCCGGGAGACGGCTTTGAAGTCCGGCGCCTTTTGGCGCGGCTCGGCGTTCTCGGCATCCATCACCGCAGCGTCGATGAGTTCCGCCACCGCGCGAACGCTCGGCTTTCTGAAGAAGTCTTGCACCGACAAATCCACCCCGAAGTCGTCGCGTATGCGGGCGATCAGCAGCGTCGCCTTGAGCGAGTTGCCGCCTTGCGCGAAGAAGCTGGCGTCATCGTCGACGTCGTCCAGCTGCAGGATCTCGACCCAAATCGACTTGAGCTGCTGGTGAATCTTGTCGAGCTCGGCGCTGCGCGCTTCGTCGTGGGCGCCGTGCGACGCCATCAAGCCGGCGCGATCGATCGCGCCGTCCGCCGTGACCGGGAAACCGTCCAGCACCACGAAGCGGTCCGGGACGAGATCGGCGCCGTCGTGCAGCACCAGGAAATCGCGCGCGGCCTCCGCGGTCACCTCGTTCGAATCGGCAAGCACGAAGGCGACGACCAGCTCGTCGCGGCGCCTTCCCGGCTTCACGGCGAAGACTTCGGCCGCGAGCACGCGCTCGTGCTGGCACAGGACCGCTTCGACGTTCGTCAGCTCCACCGAGCACCCGGCCTTGACGAAGCGGTGATCGTCGCCGCGCAGCCAGCGCATCCGCCCGCCCTCCAGCGGCTGCGCTCGCAAGCCGGTTTTCGCGCCGTCCACGTGCAGTTCGCCTTTTGCGTATGACGGGACCGGCGCGCCGTGACGGTTGAGGATGCGGTGTTCGAAACCGGGGATCGGTTCTGCGACGGGTGGTTCGCTCGTGTTCGGCGCGCCGTGCGCGAGCGGAAACAGCGTGCTCCACAGCCCCACCGCGGGGCTCGCGTACAGGCCCGCGATCCGCGCGTCCGGGAACGTTTGCGCGAGCCGCTGCGCCACATGCACGGACTGCTTTTCGCCGGTGAGCAGGATGGTGCGCGGGGAGCTCGTGCGCTCGGCGGCGAGCGGGAGAAGCGCGGCCAGCACGTTCTGCGCTACCGGCGTGGGCAGGACCCAGACCGTGATGCCCGCAGCCGTCAGCAGCGACGCATCGCCGGCTTCGACGCCGGCGCCGGCGATCAGCATCCCCAGCGTGCCGTAGAGCCGGTCGCACGCGCCGGCGCCGCGCAGCAACAAGCACCGGTCGTCCGCACCGATTCCGAAGCGTGCGTTGAGCCATTGGAAAAGCGCGGCGAGCGCCGCGTGCGACACCGCGGCGGCCGACACGTTGTCATCGCGCACGGCGGCGGCGAGGACGCACGCGGTACCGGAGTGCGCGTCGCCGTCGACGCTGCCGTTGCGCCGGCTGTCGTGCGCATCCGGCGCGGCAGACCCGCGGCTTCGCACGATCTCGAGCGACGGCGCGGCGCCGCCGCCGGCCGGTGGAGCATACGCCACGGTGACGACGTGCGCCGCGTCGAACGCGGCCGCGTCCTCGGGCCGGCAGATGACGCACTGCGCATCGAGCGTCTCGAGGATCTCGGCGAGCCGCCCGCCGGCTGCCGCGAGGTCGACGGGCGCGAATGGTGCGCCGGTCTTCAGCACGGCCAGCATGCTGACGATCGCGGCCGTGCCCGCGTCCAGCGCGACGACGACCGGCTTGCGCGCGTCCAGCGCCAGCTCCGCGAGCGACGCCGCCAACCGGTCTGCGTCGCGGTTCAGCGTGTCGTACGTCGTGATGCGGTCGCCCTCCACGACGGCCGTGTGCTGCGGGTGCTCGGCCGCCTGCGCTTCGATCAGCCGGTGGATATACGTATCGTCGCGCCCCGCGAGCGCCGAAGCCCTGGGCGCTTGATCCGCAGCGGAAGCAGAGTCCGGCCGCAGATCGCCGATGCGCCCGGCCATCCGGCTGAAGCCTTGCCGCAACATTGCGTTGACCAGCGCGAAGAAGTGGCGCACCGTCGCTTCGTCATACAGGCGGTTGTCGAAGCGAAAGACCGCTTTGGTCGCGGCGTCGCTCGTCTCGAAACGAACGGCTACGTCGAATCGCTGGTCGGCGGCGGCATCGTTGAACCCCGCCATCGACGCGAGCATGAACAGATGCTGCGGCCGGTGGTTGTCCGGGACGTCGTGCAGCATGCGCGCGAACGGGTACTGCTGGTTGCGGTACGCGCCGGACAGCAGCTCTTTGGTGGCGAGCAGCGCGTCCTTGAACGACGCGTCCGGGTCGAGCGCCGTGCTGATCGGCAGCACGTTGGGACCCCCGCCGTCGGGCGTCGCGGGGCTGAAGACGGTCACGCGGGACTCGCCGCTGTACTGCGAGCACGCGAGTTCCAGACCGAGGACGAGCGCGGTGTACGCGAGGAACTGGTTGCCGGCGGTGACCCGGCGCAGCAGCGCGTGGACCGCGTCGTCGAGATTCTGCTCGAACGCCGCGAGCTGCTGGTCGCCGTCTTTTGGGCGCGGGTGATCGAGCGCGATGTGCCCGTCGAACGACGCCGCGTCGAGACGGTCGCGCCAATACTTGCGCGCCTCGTGCATCGCTTTGTCGTAGATCACGGGTGCCTTACTCACGCTCCTCGTACTCCCGGGTTACCACACGTGTGGAACGGTCAGCGGTCCTCGCGCAGCGGCATCGTGAGCTTGTTGTGGCCGTACGTGTCCTCGCCGCCCACCAGCATCGCGGCGTACTTGTCCAGCTTGAACACTTCGCCGAAGTGCGTGAACTGCTCGTCGTGATTCGCGTAGACTTTCACGTCGGTCGGAACGTAGCGAATGGCCAGGCCCATGCGGGTCTTGTCCTTCGTGGTGTTCGGTTCCGATGCGTGCAAGCAGCGCGACGTGAACATGAACGCCTCGCCCGCCTTCATCTCGAAGTGCAGCGCCTCGGACTCGTCGGGCTTCCAGCCTGGATCGATCTTCAGCTGATCGAAGTCGTAGCCGTAGAAGCCGGCGCCCGTGCCTTGCCCCGCGCCGCGGGGATCGTACGGGATGTTCTTGTGCTCGTCGAAGAACCACGTGCGGTGCGTCTTGGGGATCACTTTGAGGCAGCCCATGTCGCGCGTCGCATCGGTGAACGCGAACCACACGGTGAGCTCCCACGAACCCGGGTGCGGCTCCGTGGGCACCAGCTTCGAGCCGCCCTCGAACGCCACGAAGCTCTCGGCCTGGTGCCACGCGGTCCCTTCGTCACCGGGATACTTCGGGAACCACTCCGTGCGCCAGCAGAGGATGTTTGGCCCCAAGATGTTCTGGACGCGCCGAACGATATTCGGGTGGCTGACGATATCGCTCAGGATCTTGATGTCCAAGTGCCGGTCGTAGTTCATCAAGTTGGCGCCGTACACGGCGTTCTTCTTGTTCAGCAGCTGAACGCGCGCCGTCTTCCACAGCGCCGCCGCCTCGTCCGTATCCATGATCGCGTACGGCCCGATGTAGCCGTGCTCGTCGAACGCTGCCTTCTCGGCGACCGGATCTTCTTTGCCTATGGTTTGCTCGGATATCGACACGATGCACCCTCCAGTTCGTTGCTCAATGACCTAACGCTGGGCGAGATCCAATTCTTTTGCCAACTCGAAGACCGACGATCGGTCGGGATCGAAAAACTGCGCCGCATCGAGCGAGGCGCCCGTCTCTTTCTCGATCCGGTTCAAGACGATGTTCAGCCGCAGCGAGTTGCCGCCGACGTCCAGGAACTTGTCGCTCAGCAGGACGTGATCCAGGCCGATGATCTCCGCCCACAGCGCGGCCAGGTATTTCTCGTTGGCGGTTTTCGGCTCTTGGCTCTCGGTTTGCACTTCCGAACTCCTATTGGACGGCGGCGACTTGGCTTCGCACGAGGACGTACTCTTCGGCGAGCAGCGGCGCCATGATCTCCGCCGCCTTGGCGCGCCCTTGGTCCGGCGGTAAGCCCGCGTCGCCGGCAAACTTGCTCACGATCGACGACCACGGCGTGTCGCCGTCCATGAGCTCCAGAAAGTCGCAAATCTGGTCGTCGAGCTGCGCGACGTTGCGGCCCATCAGCCACGAGCTCGTCGATGAGAACACCGGCCGCTCGCGGTCGAACGTGATGCCCCGGATCGGTTCGAGCGTGTGGCTCTTGCCGTTGACGCGGTACGTCGAGTTGAGGACGCCGTTGACGACCGGTACGTCGTCGTCGCCCAGCTCGCCGGCGGTCCACTTGACGGCGCCGTGGACCACCTTCTCGAGGCCGCCCGGCGCGGTGACTTCGTTCACCGAGTGGTCCAGGTTCTTCATGAACAGCTGGAACAGCGGGACCTGTTTCTCGATCGCGGGATGCGGGTTGCCGGGGATCGTGTTGATGAGGAACGAGAACGCCTGCTTCGCGCCGATGTTCTCGTCGAACTGCAGCATGCGCCGCGCTTCCCAAAACAGCTCGTTGCGATGCGCGCTGGCGTTGCCGGCGTAGAAGTAGTGCAAGAAGTCGCGGGTGACTTCGTACATCTGGCGGTAGTTGTTGGAGTAGAACGTTGCCGCCGCGGCTTCCATCTTCGGATCGTTCAGCGCCGTGTGGATGCACACCGACGCCGAGTATCCCGACAGCATCGCCAGCGACACGCCGGTCGAAAGCAGCGGGTCCAGAAACGCCGCGGCGTCGCCGGACAAGTAGTAGCCCGGCCCGGCCGTCTCGTCGCAGCTGTACGCCCAGTCTCGGATGGTCCGGAACTCGCCGATCCGCTCGGCGCCGGGCCCGATCATGTCGTTGACGAACGGCGCTTCGGACAGCGCCTCTTCGAAGAACGCCTGCGCGCCCTTCGCTTTGATCTGCTCGCCGAACTCGCGTCCGGTCACGAGCCCGAGGCTGACCTCGCCCAGCTCGTCGCTGTTCTGCGGGATGTACCAGAACCACCCTTTGGGGCAGCTCTCGATGATGATGTGGTTGCGGCGGAAGTCCTCGTGCGGCCCCTTGACGTTCTTGTAGTAGCCGTACAGCGCGATCTGCCGCATCTGGTCGTCGTACCGGCGTTCGGTCGTGCGCTTGCCGATGATCGATGCCGAGCCGCTCGCGTCGATCACGAACTTCGACCGCAGCGACGTGGTCTCGCCCGTCGCTTCGTCACGATAGGTGACGCCGGCGATCCGGTCGCCGTCGCGGACCGCTTCGAGCACGTTCGCGTTCAGCCGCACCTCGGCGCCGCTGCGCTTCGCGTTGTCGAGCAGGATCTGGTCGAACACCGCGCGCTCGACGTGAAACGAGAACGACGCCGGCAAAAACGGCGTTTCGGCGAACGTGAGGTGCCAGGGCTCGCGCGATTTTCCCCAGATGAACGTGGCGCCCGTCTTCTCGATGAACCCGGCGTCTCGGCAGGCCTGGACCAAGTCGAAATCCTGCAGCACCGGCATCATGCTCGGCAGCAGCGACTCACCGACCCGGTGGCGTGGAAACTGGCTCTTCTCGAGAACGACGACGCGATGTCCGCGCTTGGCGAGATAGCCCGCAGCGGTGCTTCCGGCCGGTCCACCGCCGACGACGATCGCATCGTACTGATCAACAACCATAACCGTCCCCTACAACGTCACCCTGCGTTTTGGTCAGTAGGCCGGGAACCTGAATCGCGTCCAGTGGGGATTGTCCGGCCTGCTGGAATGTCCCCCCGGAAAGAATCGTCGCGAGATGCGCGCCGACGGCTTCGAGCGTCGGCGAGCCGGCGCGGCAGAACGCGTAGTGGTCGCCGCCGTCGTCGACGAATTTCGTCGAGCCTGCGATGGCGTCGCCGACCGCTTCGGAGTTCTCCATGCTGGAATGCTTGTCCATGCGGCCCGTCACGACGAACGTGCGCTGGCGAACGTCCGCGGCGAGCTCCAGCGCGTCGAACTCGCGATACGCCATGTAGTTTTTGGCATACCGGAAGAGATGCTCTTCCTGGCTGAACGGCGTGTTGATCTGCCGGTCCAGTTCCGTCTGCGGCGCGGTCCTGCTCGCCTTCGAGATCTCGGCCATCTTCGAGAAGATGAAGCTCGCCTCGTGACGGCCGGTCGCCACCACCGGCAGAAAGGTGTCGATGCTTTGCTGATAGTCCGTCGCGTCGTGGCCGCGGCGAAACAGTTGGTACTCGCCGTTCACGAGGACGAGCTCGGTGAAGACGTCGGGGTGCCCGCTCGCCGCAAGGAGCGAGATTCCGGCGCCGGAGCAGTAGCCGATCAGCGTGCAGGTCTCGATCCCCAGCGCGGCCAGGATGCGCAGCATGTCGCCCACGTGCTCGGCCGGCGCCATCTTCTCGTCGCCCGCGAACGCCTGATCCAAGTTCAGGACGTACCGGCTCTCCCAGGTCACCACGTTGAACCCGGGCTGGAGCTTGTCGAACGCCGCGCGCGCGACGTCCGCCGGAACGCCGAACGGCAGCGCGATCAAGATACTCGGCTTGGCGTGGTCGATCGCCGTGTGACGGCAGGTGAGCATCGCGCCGCTGCTGCCCGCGACGCTCCGGTCGAGACTAGCCAAGCGGCATCACCTCGAGCCGCGAGCTCGAACCGGCCTCGATGATGCGCCGGAAGGCGCTCTTCGAATCGATCCCGAGCTGTTTGGACGCGCGCTCGACCGCGTCCGTGCTGTGCTTGATGTTGGCCTCGATGTCGGCCCAGAGCGCACGCGGATCGAGCGCGTTCCCGGCCGCGATCTGATGGCCGACCATCGCCGCGCTCGCGCTGTTCGCCACCACGTCGGGCACGACGCGAACGGCGTTGGCGTGCAGCGTGTCGCGAGCGGCCGGCAGCAGCGCCATGTTCGCGGCCTCGACGACCAGCGGCGCGCGGATGCGTGCGGCGGCGCCGCCGTCGACGAGATACGAGCCGGCCGCCAGCACGAGCACGTCGGCATCGTGCAGCAGGAGCTCGTCGCGGTCGATGACGCTGCACGAGCCGGGGAGTTTCTCCGGCGCGATGAGCCCGTTTTCGTCTTTGGCTGCCAGCAGCGCGTCCAAGCCGATACCGCGCGGGTCGAGCACCGCTTTGTCGTGGTCGCTCGCGCCCACGATCACGGCGCCGGCGCGGTGCAAGTGCGTCGCCACGCCGGAGCCCACGACGCCGAAGCCTTGGATGAGGACGCGCGCGCCTTGCAGATCGCCCGCCAGCGCCTGCTCGATCGCCCAGAAGACGCCTTTGCCCGTCATGTTCTCGATGTAGCCGACGAGCTCGCCCAGCCGGTCGGGGCACGTCGCGCCGCCGCAGCGCTGTTGCGCCAGCGCGAGCTGCGCCATGTTCAGCGACGCGTAGATCTCGTCGAGCATCCACTGCTTGGCGCCCATGTCCTTGCCCAAGATGGTCGTGCTCGACAGCAGCTCGCTGCACTCCGCGGCGAACAGGTCGAGGAACTGCGTCAGGCGCGGATCGTCCGGCGAGGCGCGCAGCCCCGCTTTGGCCCCGCCGACGGGCGAACCGTGCCCGGCGAGCTTCAAGGACATGTTGTCGGCGAGGTCCACCACCATGGCGCGCGTGACGCACGTGTCGATGCGCGTGCCGCCGAACGAGAGCTCGCGGTCGGTCGGATTCACGACGAGATAGGCTTCGAAGCCCGTGGCGTCGTCTTTGACCGCAATTTCCTGGTAGCTCCGCACCGCGATGTCCCCCGTCCCGTTTGAAGCGAAAGCCGCTAGCTGAATCCGACCAGCGGGATCGCGCTGCAGAACGACAGCAGCTGCTCGATCTCGTGCGGGTCGCGGTCGTCGAACCAGCCGCACGCGGACGCCGCTTCGAACGTGTCCTTCAGGTGCGTGCCCAAGTCGCGAACGTCCTCGGATTCGATCCGCACGAGCGCGTCGTGCAACGCGGCCACACAGGCCGGCGCGCCGGGGCCGTCGAGCGCGCTGCGAATCTTGCCGGCGTACGCCGGCAGCAGCATCATGTAGGCCCCGACCGTCTTGACCTGGCCCGCGACGCTGAGCGATTCCTCCCCCAAATGCGTGAACTTCGGCCAGCCCGCAAAGCCGTGATGCGTGATGACGTGCGCGATGCGCTCGTCGGATGCGCCGATGTGAACGGCGTTCAGCGCGTCGCCGAGTTGCTCGCGGCACCGCTCCAGCCGATAGCGCAGAATCTCCCGGTAGAGGCCTTGGCTTCGAAACTTCGGCATGATGTAGCAGCGGCCGAGTACGCAAAAGCCGAGGTGCGGAAAGTCGCGGGTCAGCGTGGCGGCGACCGCGCTCGCCGCAACCAGGAAGCGCGCGCCGTCGCGCTCCACGTAAAAGAAGAAGAGCTCGGTGGGGCGGCGTTCGTTCTCCCACCGGAGCAGCTCGTCCAGCGTCCCGCCCCGGCCAAAATTCTTCCAGCTATGGGCGCAGTCTTCGCCGACCAAACTTTCCAGGAGAACACGCAGATCGTCGGGATCGACGGACTGGCTGACGATGAGCTCGTCCAAGCCGACGGCACCCGCTTTGTGGACCGTGGTCGCTTGCATCGGCAACGTCACAGCTCGAAGACGAACGCCCGGTATCCGAGGTAGTTGCACGCGCGGTCGGTCACGCGCCGGCAGCCTGCGCGGCGTCCCAGCTCCAGCCAGGCGTCGCGGCTGAGGATTCGGCCGTTCCCGATCAGGTGGTGGATCAGGATGTTGGACTGTGAGTACAGCCAGAGCGTCTCCGAGTGGTTCGCTTTCTCGTCGTGCGGTAATCGCGGCTGCTCGAACGCGACGAGCGACCAGTTCGGCAGCCGCGAGCGCAGCGCGCGCAGCGCCTCGACGAATGCGTCTTCGCCTCTCGCCATGAGCTCGTGGAAGTGCAGCGAGTAGATCAGCCCGTTCGGCGCCGGGTCCACATCCGTACACCAGCCGCCCACGTCGAAATAGTCGCCGCGAATCCAGCGAACGTTCCCGATCCCCTTCGCCGACGCGCTCGCGGCGTTCGCATCGATGGCGTCCTGGTTCTTGTCCAAACCGTACAGCGGGCGGCCGGGATAGCGCTCCGCCAGCCGTTCCAACAAGCCCGTCGTCAAGCCGACTTCGACCATGCTGCTCACACCCAACTCCTCGGCGACTTCGATCAGACTGTTCCAAAAGTTCATGGCGAGCTTGGACACGCCCTTTTCGGCGTAGCGCCCCGCGCGGTGAAAGTCTTCGCCATATCGTCCGTCGCCGCTCAGCATCCGGCTGAGGTTCTGCCACACCGGCCCGTACGCGCCGACGCGCACGTCGAACAGGTTGATCGACTGCGCACCGGCCTCGGCGGTGCTGTCCGAGAAGCGGTTGACGACCCTTTGTCCGAACTCCGACAGCGCGTACCGCCCGCGCTCGTCGCGTTCCAGCAGCTCGTCCACTTCGAAGACGTAGTCCAGAAGCGCGTCCGTCGTGCCGGCGTCGAGCTTCAGCGCATCGGCGATCTCCTGCGCCGTCTGCGCGCCCGCCGTCGTTGATCAGCGTGAACACACCGACCTGGTTGAGGTGGAACAAGATCTGCGCTTCGACGAAGAACGTCGCGCGGCGGTGAAACCAGCTCTCCGGCGATTCGACGTGGACGCCGTTGGGCGCCGGAACCGTCTTCATTCGGACATCGCCTCCTCGTAACAGACGAAACGCGTCGAACCGGTGTCGATGCCGCTCATGTGCCGCTCGACCCGGTTCACGATCTGGTTCTTGTCCGTCTTTCCGTTCGGCAGCTTGGGGAACCGGTCGAACAGAAAATACAGCGACGGCACCATGTAATGCGGGAGCTCGTGCTTGAACACGGACTGCACGTGCCCGAAGAGCTTGTCGTCGGCCGGGGCGCCGTCGCCGCGCGTGAAGCACGCCGCGATGACTTTCCCCAGCGCAGGGTGCACGGTGACGACGGGGTGGCCTTCGCGCACGCTCGGCGCCGCATCCATCACCCGCTTGATCTCGCTGAGATGGATCCGGAAGCCGGACAGCTTGATCTCGTCATCGACCCGCCCGACGTAGTCGATGTCGCCGCCGGGTAGCCATTGGCAGATGTCGCCGGACCGGTAATAGCGCTTGCCGTCGACGAGCACGATCTTTTCGGCCGTCTGCCGCTCGGCGTTCCAGTAGCCTTTCATCACCTGCGGGCCGCCGATCAGCAGCTCGCCTTTGACGCCCGGCTCGGTGACGATACGGTCTTCGTCGAGCAGCAGCACCTCGGTGTGCCGCATCGGTTTGCCGATCGGGTAGAACGCGGAGCGGTCCGGCTCGACGCGGTCGATCACGTACCACGTGCAGATCACCGTCGCCTCGGTGGGTCCGTAGCCGTTGACGATCTCGAGCCCCGGCACGCGCCGCAGCCAGCGCTGCATCGTATCGACGTTGATGATCTCGGCGCCGGTCATGATCCGCTCGAGCGCACGGAAGTCGCCCCGCTCGAACGCGCTGCCTTCGGTCATCAGCGTCATCACGGGCCCGACCGCCGTGAAGTGCGTGATCCGCTGCGCTTCGATCGTCTGCAGCAGCGTGTTCGCAACCACGGGCCCGGACGTCACGTACACCGACGCGCCGCGCGAGAGCGGGAAGAACACGTCCATCACGTGCACGTCGAAGTACAGCTCGGACGTGTTCATGCACCGTGAGCCGGGCTCGATCGGCATGACCTCGGCGAACGCGTCGTAGAACGCGTCGACGCTGCCGTGCTGGATCTGCACGCCTTTGGGGCGGCCGGTCGAACCCGACGTGTAGATGCAGTACGCGACGTCGTCCGGGCTGATGGCCGGGAACGCGACGCCCTCGCCGGGGTATTCGAAGTGCTCGGGCAGCCGGTCTTCGTCGATCAGGTTCGTGGGGGATCGGAGCTCGGGCGCGACCGCGTCGAAGCGTGCTTGGCTCGCGACGACGAACCGCGGAGTCACGTCGTCGAGGATATACGCGAGCCGGTTCGGCGGGAGCTTCGCGTCGACCGGCACGTAGGTGGCGCCGGCCTTGAGGCACCCGACGATCGCGACGATGAGCGTGGCGCTCTTGGGCGACGGGAACGCGACGCGGTCGCCTTTCTGCACGCCGTTCGCGATCAGAAACGCGGCGAAGTTCGTGCTGAGGCGCTCCAGCTCACCGTACGTGTACGTCCGGCGGCCGTCGTCGAGCGCGAGCTTGCCCGGATCGCGGCGCGCGGGCTCGTGCACGATGCTCGCCATGGTCATGAGACGGATCCCGTTCTCGTTCGCACCGTCAGGCGTCCAGGTCGAAGACGAACTCGCCGCCGTCGATCAGCTGCGACGTGTCGCCCGCGCTCGCATGGGGAGTCGTTGTCTGCGCGGCGCGCGCCGCGTCCGTGCCGGCTTCGAGCCGGATGTCCATCAGCGGGATCGACGGATCGGCGGCGATCGTCTCGGCGATCATCTTGAAGTGCGCGAGCATGTCATGGATCGTCGCCGGGTCGAAGAGGTCCGTGTTGTACTCGACGCCGCCGCTCACGCTCGAACCGTTTTGCGTGATCGTGAGGTTCAAGTCGACCTTCGACGTCATCGAGTGCACCAGCGGAAAGTCCCCTTGCGCCAGCGTCTCGCCCTCGGCGGACGGATTGTCCGACTCGATCAAGGACGCGTTCTGGAAGTTGAACACGACCTGGTACAACGGCGGGTACCCCGGCACGCGCTCGACCTGCAACTCCGCGATGAGCTTCTCGAACGGCAGCGCTTGGTGCTCGAGCGCGTCCAGCGCCGTCCGCTGCACGTTCTTCACGAGATCGGCGAACGTCTGCGTGTCGTCGAGCTTCACCCGCAAGATGAGCGTGTTGATGAAAAGGCCGATGATGGGTTCGAGCTCGGGGCGCCCGCGGTTGGCGACGGGCGCGCCGACGATGATGTCCTCCTGGCCGGTGTAGCGGTAGAGCAGCGCGTAGTAGCACGCCAGCAGCAGCATGAACGGCGTGACCTTGAGCTGCCGGCTGACCGCGATCAGCGCCTCGCTCAGCTCGTCGCTGAACATGAAGCTGGCGATCGTGCCGTTGAACGTCTGATCCAGCGGCCGCGGGTGATCGGTCGGCACGCGCAGCACGTGCGGCGCGCCGGCGAGCTGGCTGGTCCAGTAGTTCACCAGCTTGCTCAAGCGCAGCCCGCGCAGCGTCGCACGCTGCCATTGCGCGTAGTCGGAGTACTCGAGCTGGAGTGGCGGGAGCGGCGCCGTGTGCTGCCCGCTCGTGTACGCGGCGTACGCGGCGTTCAGCTCGGCCACGAAGCGGCCCAGCGACCACGCGTCGGTGACGATGTGGTGCATCGTCACGCTCAGCAGATGATCGGCCGGGCTCATGCGGAACAGCGTGTAGCGCACGCAGGTGCGCGACAGGTCGAACGGCCGCTGCAACTCCGCGTTGAGGGCTTGCGCGAGCGCCGCGCGCTGCTGCGCCTCCGGCAACCGCGACATGTCCTCGACGGGCAGCTCGAGCGGGACGTCGGGTTCGACGATCTGCGCCGGCTCGTCGTCGACGGTGTCGAAGCGCGCGCGCAGCATGTCGTGGCGCCGCGTCAGCGTCTCGAGCGCCTTCTTCAACGCGGCGAGATCGAACGCGCCTTGAAACGGGATGTAGAGCGGGATGTTGTAGACGGGGCTGCCCGGCTGCAGCTTGTCCATGAACCACAGCTGTTCTTGCGCGTACGACAGCGGGAAGCACCGCGGCGCGTTGAACGTGCTCTGCAGCAGCGCGCGCGCGATGTCGCGTTTGTCGGTGAGGCTGAGCCGCGCGAGCTCAGTTTTGGACAGCACGGCCCACCTCGATCGACGCCGCCAGTTGCGCCACGCTCACCAGTTGCAAGCACGTTTCGTGCAGGTCGGTTGGCAGGAGCCACCCGCTCACGTTGTGCCCCAAGCGCTGCGCGACCGCGTGCGCGTACCGCTCGAATACGTCACGGCCCTCGTCTTGCAGCTTGGCCACCAGCTCGCCGGCGGCGCCGCCGCCGATCACCACGTGGAGCGGGTCGTACCGGCCCACGTGGACGTTGTCGATCGCGACTTTGATGCGCGCGAGTTCGAGGTAGTGGAGCCAAAACTCAGTGACCGGCGACGTGGAGCCGGAGCCGGCCGGCCGCGCGGCGGCAGCGACGCCCGCGGCCTTGGGTTTGGCGGCGCTCGCCGTCTCGTACTTGTGGGCCCACGCGAGCAGCGACGCGACGTCGTCGAAGCGCGCGAGCAGCGGATCCTCCAGGCGCTGGCGCAGGAAGTCGTCGAGCTGCTCCTCGCCCAGTTCGTCGAGCGTTTGCAGCAAACGGCGGTTCGAGCGCATGAAGATCGTCGTGGCCGTCTTGGACTCGTCGAGCCAGACCTCGTCTTCGAACTCGCTCAGCGCCTTGGCGAACGTCTTGACCGTCGAGTTCTCGAACAGCAGCCGCATCGGCACGTTGAGGTGGTAGTGGCCGTTGATGCTGTTGATCACTTGGGTGGCGAGTATCGAGTGCCCGCCCGCTGCGAAGAAGTCGTCGTTCGTCTCCAGCGTGTCCGTCCGCAGGAACTTGCGCCAGATCGCGACGAGCTCGTTTTCGAAGTCGCTGGCCGGTTCGGCCGGTTCGGACGTTCTGACGATGGCCGGCTCGGGCAGCTGCTTGCGGTCCAGCTTGCCGTTGGCCGTGAGCGGCACGTCCGGGATCACCATGATCGTGGACGGCACCATGTAGTTGGGCAAGCTCTTGCCGAGGAACACGCTGACCGCGCGCGTGTCGAGCGGGGTGCCGGGGTCCTTCAGCACGACGTAGGCCGAGAGCCGCTCGTCGTGGTCGCCGAAGCGGCTGACGACGACGATTGCTTCCGCGATGCCCGGGTACTGGCCCAGCAGATACTCGATCTCGCCCAGCTCGATGCGCAGCCCGCGCAGCTTGACCTGCGAGTCCATGCGCCCGATGTACTCGATGTTGCCATCGCTGCGGAAGCGCGCGAGGTCGCCGGTTTTGTACATTCGCGCGCCGGCGCCGCCGAACGGGTTCTTCACGAACGTCTTTTCCGTCAGCTCCGGCTTGTGCAGATAGCCTTCGGCGAGGTTGTGGCCGCTGATGTAGAGCTCGCCCGGTACGCCGATGGGCGCAGGCTGGAGCTTCTCGTTGAGGATGTAGATCTGCGTGTTCGCGATCGGCCGGCCGATGGGCACGCTCACGTACTGGTCGCGCCACTCGCTGCAATCCCAGGCTGTCACGTCGACGGCCGCTTCGGTGGGCCCGTACAGGTTGTGCGCGCTCACGCCCGGGAGCGCTTGCAGCCGCCGGCATTGCTCCACGGACAGCGCTTCGCCGCTGCAGATGATGCGCTTCAGCGAAGCGCAGCCGGTGAGGTCTTCGTGCAGAAACAGCTGCAGCATCGAGGGCACGAAGTGCAAGCACGTCACGCGGTGCCGCTGGATCAGCTCGACCAGGTACAGGCTTTCCTTGTGCCGTTCGGGCTCCGCGACCACCAGGCACGCGCCCTCCGATAGCGTCCAGAAAAATTCCCACAGCGACACGTCGAACGTGTACGGGGTTTTCTGCATCACGCGGTCGGTGGTGCGGAGGCCGTACTGCGCTTGCATCCACTGCAAGCGGTTGGCGATCGCGCCGTGCGAGACCATGACGCCCTTGGGCTGCCCCGTCGAACCCGACGTGAACAGCACGTACGCGAGGTCCGTGGGGCTGAAGCCGGAGGGCGGGACGCCGTCGTCGCCGGCGGCGCCGAGGTCGAGCTGGTCGAGCACGATCGCGCCGACCTCGTGTCGCGCCAGCACCGGCAAGCAGTCGGCGGTGGTCAGCACCTGCGTCGCCTTCGCGTCGTCGAGCATGTACGCGATGCGGTTCTCCGGGAAATCCGGCTCGATCGGCATGTACGCCGCGCCGGCCTTCAGGATACCGAGCAGGCCGGCGACCATGTCCAACGACCGCCGCAAACAGATCCCGACGATAGAGCCGCGTCCGACCCCTTTGCTGCGCAGCAGCGCCGCGACTCGGTTTGCGCGCCGGTCGAGCTGCGCGTAGGTCAACGCCGTATCGCGGAAGACGACCGCCGTCGCGTCGGGCGTCTCGGTCGCCCACCGCTCGAACCGCCCGTGAAGCGGAAGGATCTCCGGCCACGTGCGGCCGGTGTCGTTCCATTCGTCGACGATGAGGCGCCGCTCGCTGGGCGACAACAACGAGAACGCGGCGACCGGCTCGTCGGGGTTGCGGAGCACGTGCTGCAGCACGTTGTCGAAATGCCCCGCCATCCGCTGGATCGTGTCCGGGTCGAAGAGGTCGGTGGCGTACTCGAACACCGCCGAATACCCGTCGTTCTCTTCGGTCATCGCCAGCGTCAGATCGAACTTGGAGAATTTGAAGTCCAGGCTCAGCGCGTCGCCGGGCCGCTCGGGCGGCGGCGCATCGGTGAGCTCCGCCTTCTCCTGCGGAAGGTTTTGGAACGTGAACATCACTTGGAACAGCGGGTTGTAGCTGAGGCTGCGCTCCGGCTGCAGCTCCGACACCAGCTTTTCGAACGGCAGTTCCTGGTGCTGGTACGCGCCCAGCGTCGTGTCGCGAACCTTCGCGAGGAGTTCGCGAAAGGTCATGTCCGGCGTGAGCGAGCTCGCCAGCACGAGCGTGTTGGTGAAGAAGCCGATCACCGACTCGTGCTCGGACTGGCCGCGGTTGGCGATGGGGGTGCCGACGACGATCTTCGCCTGGTGGGTGTAGCGGAAAAGCAACACCTTGAACGCGCTCAGCAGCACCATGAACGGCACCACGCCGGACTCGCGGCAGATCTGCTTGAGCTCCTGGAGCGACGAGCGCGGCACGTTGAACGGATAGAGCGCGCCGTTGAACGACTGCCGGGCCGGGCGCGGACGGTCCAGCGGCAGCCCGAGGACGGCGGGCGCGCCGTCGAGCTGCGCGCGCCAGTACGACAGCAGCGATTCGAGCCGCTCCCCCGCGAGCGTCTCGCGCTGCGCGCGCGAGTAATCGACGTACTGCTGCGGCAGCGGCGGCAAGGTCGACGGAGTGCCGGAGTACCCGGATTCGTACAGGCTCCGGAACTCTTTCATGAAGATGGTGTTGGACCAGCCGTCGGAGATGATGTGGTGCATCACCGCCAGCATCACGTTCTCGTTGTTGCGCTGCAAGATCAGCCGCACGCGCAAGAGCGGGCCGGTCGCGAGGTTGAACGGCACCCAGATCTCGTCGTTGATCGTTTGCGACAAGGGCGCCGCGTTCGGCGCGTGGGACCGCAAGTCGATGGTCGCGAAATCGAGCGCCTCGCGCACGTCGTCGGTGATGAGCTGATACGGATCGTTGTCCTTGACGACGAACCGCGTCCGCAACGCGCTGTGCCGCACCACGATCTGCCGGACGCAATCCTCGACGAGCCGCGGATCGACGGCTCCGAGCAGCGGCAGCATCGCAGGCAAGTTGTAGAGACAACTGTCCGGCTCCATCTGCTCGAGGAACCACAAGCGCTCTTGCGAGAACGACAGCGGCGAATATTTCTCCCGCTCTGCGACTTTGGCCGCCGATTGCGTCCGGTTATTGGGCTTGTTCTTCTTGAGCTTTTGCTCGAGAAGTGCAAGCTTTGCGGGCGACAGTTGAGCGATGCGCTGTTCCAAATCCATCGTCAGCCGCTGTTGATGGTGAGCAGGATGCTAGACGCGATCGCGTGCACGGTCTGCGGGTCCAGCGATTTGGCCCCGGACCAGGCCTGCTGCAGGTCGATCAAATAGGTTTGATACGCGTCCTGCCGCTGGCGGAGGAGTTGTCCGATCGCGTCGCCGCCGTCGGCGGCAGCGGACGCGCCCGCCACGTCTTTGAGCTTGGCCTGGGTGTCGGCGTAGATTTGCCGCACGTCTTTTTCGTAGTCGACCTGCGCCTGCGCACGCGCGGTGTGCTGTTCTTCAAGGCTGCCCGCGCCCTGCTGCCCGATCTGGTCGACGTGCTTTCGGGTGGCCTCCGCGAGCGCGCGCTGCGCTTCTTGCTCGACTTCACGGACCTTGTCCTGAACGTCGAGGTACGCTTGCGCGCGCTGTTTGAAGACGGCGTCGCGCGCCGCCATGCTCGCCTGGAAAAACTTCGCGGACGCGTCGTGAAAAGGCCGTAGCGTTTCGTCGGTGTTCGCTTGTGTGGTCGAGTCCGAAGCCGTATCCGCCGAGTTGCCTTGCGATGCCATCCCCGATTCTCCCGAAGCGTCGACCGCCGCCGGTAAGAACCGACGGCGAAAGCCCGTCACCTGCTCGATCGTGTTCGATCCGCTTTCGCGGTTGCGGCGGCCCGCCGCGGTCCTCGTACGAGACTATGCGGCGGTTATGATGGAGCGCCTCGCAGGGGCTCGGGCGTCCGGCCGGAGGCCGTCGTGGCGAAGCGAGCGACAAAAACGCCGGCCGTCGTGTGCGGCGGTCCGCACCGGTCCCGGCTCCCATACGCACCCCAGCACTAGCACCCCCAAATGATCGCGCTGTTCCCGCCTCGCTCGGCCGTCCGTCCCACCGGCGAGTCGGTTTGCTTGAAGGTCTTAGCACTTCACGGCCGATTTCCTAGCGCACGTCGTGACGTGCCGCGCCGCTGCGCGGCACCGCCCGCACGATTTCGTCGGCGTGCCGGAAGCTTGGCCTGAGGAGCAAGCAACCATCAGCACGCTCGCGGCGGCCCGTGGACGCGCCCCGCCTGGGTTCAGCGGTGCAGTCTTGCTAGCGTCTCGAGGACGAGGTGCGTCTGATAGACCACCACGTACATCATCACGATGAGAGCGGCGCCGAAGATCGCGAAGCGGCCGCGAAAGTCTTCCATGGCTTGGTTTTCGGCGCGCCGGCGCGATGACGACATCGATTTCGCCGGCCGGCGACGAACAGTGGGTTCGGTCACCGGCGCGCAGTGACGACACGCACTGGGCTACTCGTCCGTCGCACCGCCTAGATAGATCGCGCGCACGCGGTCGTCCGCCGCGAGCTCCTGTGCGGAGCCTTCGAGGGCCACCGCGCCGCCTTCGAGGACGTACGCGCGGTCGGCGTGGCGCAGCGTGAGATACGCGTTCTGCTCGACGAGCAGAAGCGCCGTGCCGTCGCGCCGCAGCGCGTCCAGGATGCCGAAAATCTGCTCGACGACCTTCGGCGCAAGGCCGGTCGACGGCTCGTCCAGCATCAGCAGCGTAGGCTTCGCCATCAGCGCGCGGCCGATCGCGAGCATCTGCTGCTCGCCGCCCGAGAGCGCGAACGCCGTCTGCGCGCGGCGTTCGTAGAGCGCCGGGAAGCGCTCGTAGACGGCGGCGAGGTCATCGCGCATCGTGCGGCGCGGTGTGGTGAAGGCGCCCAAGAGCAGGTTGTCCTCGACGCTCAGCGAGGTGAAGAGCTGGCGGCCTTCCGGTACGTGCAGCGCGCCGCGCGCGACGATGCGTTCGGTGCGCTCGCGCGTCACGTCGACGCCGTCGAACGTGACCGTCCCCGAGCGCGTGCTGACCTCGGTGCGCGAGATCGCGCGCAGGAGCGTCGACTTCCCGGCGCCGTTGGGTCCCAGCACGGCCACGAGCTCGCCGCGCCCGACGCTCAGCGACACACCGCGCAGCACGTCGAGCTCGCCGTAGCCTGCGCGCAGGTCGCGCACGTCCAGCAGCATCAGCCGGAGGTCCCCAGGTATGCGGCGACGACCGCTGGATCGTTGCGCACGGTCGTCGCATCGCCGTCGGCGATCAGGCTGCCGAAGCGCAGCACCATCACGCGCTCGGAGACGGCCATGACCAGCTTCATGTCGTGCTCGACGAGCAGCAGCGTCGTGCCCGCGTCGCGCAGGCGCAGCAGATCGCGCTGCAACGCGACGCGCTCGCTGTGATTCAGGCCGGCCGCGGGCTCGTCGACCAGCAGCAGCCACGGATCGGTGGCGACGGCGCGCGCGAGCTCGACCCGCCGCCGGTCGCCGAACGCCAAGTCACGCGCCGGCACGTCCGCCAGGTGGTCGAGGTCGAGCCGGGCGAGCGTGGCACGTGCGCGCGAACGCGCGTCGCCGGGCGCACGGTACGCCGCCGCGGTCACGTTCTCGAGCACCGTCATCTCGGCGAAGAGTCGCGCGTTCTGGAACGTCCGCCCGACGCCCAGCGCGGCGACGCGATGCGGCTGCGCGCCGGTCACGTCGATGCCCGCGATGCGGATGGTCCCCGTGGTCACGCGCCCGACGCCGCAGATCGCGTTGAAGAGCGTCGTTTTCCCGGCACCGTTCGGGCCGATGAGCGCGGTCAAGGTGCCGGGTTCCAGCGCGAACGACACGTCGTTGACGGCGATGAGCCCGCCAAAGCGTTTGGTGACGCCGCGAACTTCCAGCGGCGGCGCGCCGCCGGGCGGTGCGACGCGCTGCGCGCCCGTTGGTGCGACGGCGACGGCAGCGCCGGCGTGGTCCGGCGATGGCGTCTGCGCGGCACGCCGGCGGGGAAACCGAAGCAGGCCGGCGATCCCGCCCGGCGCGGCGATCACCACCGCGATCACGAGGAGGCCGTACGCGACCTCACGCCAGTTTTCGTACTGATGCCCCGCGATGTCGAGAAAGCCGATGAGCGTCGCGCCGACGATCGCGCCGGCGACGCTGCCCGCGCCGCCGAGCACGACCATCAAGAGCAAGTCGATCGAAAGCGCGATGCCGACCGCGTCGGGATTGAGCGTCCCGAGCACGCTCGCGTACACGCCGCCCGCGAGCCCCGCGAGCGCCGCGGCGTACGCGAACGCGAGAATCTTGTAGCGGCGTGTCGGGACGCCGGCGACTTCGGCCGCGAGCTCGTCCTCGCGCGTCGCCGCGAACGCGTACCCCGTCCTGCCGCGCAGCAGCATGGACGACACGATCGCCGCGAGCGCGACGGCGCCCCACGCAAACCAGTACGCGGCCTTGCCGGAGATCGTCCACGGCCCGAGCGCGGCGTAGGGAATCTCCGAGATGCCGACCGCGCCGCCGAGCGGTCGCGCGACGCGCACGAGCCCGACGACGATCAACCCGAACGCGAGCGTCGCCATCGCGAGGTAGTGACCGCGAAAGCGCAGCGCGATGACCCCGAGCAGCAGGCCGACGACCGCCGCGATGGCGACACCGGCAAGCGCGCACGGCCAGAACGGAAGCCCCAGCCGCGCCGTTCCGTACGCGACCGCGTACGCGCCGAGCGCGAAGAACCCGGCTTGTCCGACGGAGATCTGGTTGACGTTGCCGAGCAAGAGCGAGAGGCCGATCGCCGCGACGGCATAGATCGCGGCGTACGTACCGGCCTGCATGAACGTCGCGTTACCGCGCGCGATCAGGCCGAACAGCACGACGACCACCGCGAGCGCCGGGAGCAGCCGCGCGTCGAGGCGGAGCCGCGCGCTCAATCGCGCACCGCGGCGGCGCGCCCGAACAGCCCCTGCGGGCGCACGAGCAGCGCCACGAGCAGCAGCGAATAGACGATGGGATCGGCGAGCTCGTAGGAAAGCCGGCCCTCCAGCAGTTTCTGCACGACGCCGACGATGAGCCCGCCTGCCACGCAGCCGAGCGGCGATTCGAGGCCGCCGACGATCGCCGCCACGAAGCCTTTGATCGCGATCGACGTGCCTGCGACGCCGCCGACGAGCGTGAGCGGTCCGATGATCGTGCCGCCGTAGCACGCCAGCGCGATGCCGAGCCCGACGCTGATCGCGCGCGTCGTGCGCACGTCGATCCCGATCAGCCGCGCGCCGAGCGGATTGTCCGCCGCGGCGCGGATCGCCTTGCCGTAATACGTGCGCTCGGTGAACGCGTACAGCGCGGCAAGCGCCACGGCCAGCAGTGCGAGCACCCACAGCGACTGCACTTGGATGGTCGTGCCGGCGAACGCCAGCGTATCGCTGATGTTGCCGCTGAACGCCGCCATCGGCTGCGGTACCGAGCCCCAGTCGGGCACGAGCGCGTGGCCGTAGAGCAGCACGAACACCGCACCGATCGTCGCGATCGCGACGCCGGTCTCGCCGGCGCGCGTCGCGGGCCGCAGCACCGCGACTTCGAACAGCACGCCGAGCCCGAACCCGATCACCGTTGCGCCGATCAACGCGAACCAGCCGTTGAGGTGCAGGCGCTGTTCGAGCGTGAGCGCCAGCAGCCCGCCGAGCACCGTGAACTCGCCTTGCGCGAAGTTGACGACCCGGGTCGCGCGCAAGATCATGTGGATGCCGAGCGCCACCAGGGCGTACTGCGCGCCGACGGTGAGCCCGGCGACGATGAGCTGCAGCATTTACCGAGGCGCGTGCGCCGCGTCGGCGAAAGCGGCGCGCCGCGCGAGCACGGCGCGCGCGTTGAGCGAGCCTTTGTCGGTGATCTCACCGGCGTCGAGCGCCGGCGGTTCGGCGAGGAACACGAGGCGCGCGACGCGCGTCGCGCTGCCCGTCGTATCGCTGTCCAGATTCGCGAGCACGCGGCTCACGTGCGCGCGCAGCAGCGGGCTTGCGAGCACGGCCGCGGCGTCCGCCTCGGGCGGCACGTCCGTCGCGATCGCACGGGCGCGCGCAAGATCGGGGAACGCGAGCACCGCGATCTCGTCGCGGTTCGGTCCGGACACCACGAGGTCGTTCAGCAGACCGTCGAACGCCGCCAGCACGCGCATGCGCAGCGGCCCGACGTTCACCCACGTCCCCGTCGCAAGCTTGAAATCTTCCGCGAGCCGTCCGTCGAAGAAAAATCCTTCGTCCGGCCGCGCCTCGTCGACGAAGCGCACGGCGTCGCCGATGCGGTAATAGCCCTCGTCGTCGAACGCTTCGCGCGTCCGCGCCTCATCGCGAAAATAGCCGGGCGTGATGTTGGGCCCGCGCAATCGCAGTTCCAGCTTCCCTTCCGCCGGTACGAGCTTCGCTTCGACGCCCGGCACCGGGACGCCGACGTAGCCGGGCCCCGGCGCGAACCAAGGAGCCGCGAGCGCCGCGGGCGCCGTCTCGGTCGACCCGAGGCTGGTCGTCATGACGATGCGCTCGCCGGTGGTCGCGAGCGCGATCTCTTCGAGCGCCGACCACACGTGCGGCGAGAGCCCTGCGCCCGAGTAGAACAAGACGCTCAGGCGCGAGAAAAAGTGCTGCGCGAGCACGGGATCTGCGCGCAGCGCGTCGACGAGCAGCGCGTAGCCGCGCGGCACGTCGAAGTAGATCGTGGGCGCGACCTCGCGCAGGTTGCGCACCGTTTCGATGAACCCCGCCGGGGTCGGTTTCCCGGCGTTGATGTAAAGCGACCCGCCGTTGGCCAGGACGACGCCGAAGTTGTGGCTTCCACCGAACGTGTGGTTCCACGGCAGCCAGTCGAGGAGCACGGGCGGCACATCCTCGATGAAGCTGAGGAACGATGCGATCATCCGCTGGTTCGCGCACAGCATGCGATGCGTGGTGATGACGCCTTTGGGCGAACCGGTCGAGCCCGACGTGAAAAGAATCTTCGCGATCGTGTCCGGCCCGACCGCCGCGTGCGCGCGCTCCAGCGCGGCATCCGGTTTCCCCGCCACGAGCGCCGCGAACGGCGTCGTGGGGCGTGTCGGGTGTTCGTTCTTCGACGAGACGATCTCGGCGCCGGGGGCCACCGCATCGTCGATGGCCGCTGCGTACTGCACGGCGTCGGCCGCGTACACCAGACCCGGCGTCACGACGCGCAGCACCTCGCGCAGCTTCGCGTGGTCCTGCGAGACCAGCGAGTAGGCGGTGGAAACCGGCGTGTACGGCACGCCCGCAAACATCGAGCCGAGGCCGAGCAGCGCGTGATCGACCGCGTTGTCGGAAAGGATGGCGACGCCGCGCTCCGCGGAAAGGCCGCGGGCGACGAGCGACGCTCCGATCGCGCGCGCCGCGTGCAGCGCATCAGCGTACGTCACGGCGCGCCAGCCGTCGCCCGCGCGTTCGGCGACGAACGTGCGATCGGGCGCCTCCGCAGCCCAGCGTTCGAGGTGATCGGTGAGCCGCGCGGGGTACGATCCCAGCGGCGCGCGGTTGCGCACCACGCGCGATCCGTCGGGGCGCGTTTCGACCGACACCGCGCGTTCGCCCAAGCGCACGGCGCGCGCGTTCATGACGGCCGCTCGACTTTGGCGGCGCGCTTCTCCAGGAACGCCGCGACGCGCGCCTTGGCTTCCGGCGCGCTCTGCGCGATCGACGCCATCAAGGCTTCGTTGAGATACCCCGCCGCGCGCGTGCCCTCGCCGTTGCGCGGCAGCGCGTGCAGGATGGCGAAGTTCGACATCGGCGCGTTGGCGGCGATCCGGTGCGCGATCTGCATCGCCTTTGGCGCGCGCCTCGCCGGCCGGCACCACGTACTGGGTGATACCGATTCGCTCGCCCTCCGCCGCGTCGTAGACGCGCCCGGTGAGCATCATGTCGACGACGCGCGCCGTGCCGATCAGGCGCGGGATGCGCACGGAGCCGCCGCCGCCCAGGAAGATGCCGCGCGTCCCCTCCGGCAGCGCGTAGAAGGCGGTCGTGTCGGCGACGCGCACGTGCGCGGCGGCAGCCAGCTCCAGCCCGCCGCCGACGACGGCGCCGTGCAGCGCGGCGACGACCGGGACCGTACCGTACTCGAACGCTTCGAAGGCGCGGTGCCATGCCATCGAATGCGAGATCCCTTCGATTGCGTCGCGTTCGGCGATGTCGCTCAGGTCGAGCCCCGCGGAGAAATGGTCGCCGTCGGCGCACACGACGACCGCTCGGATGCCGTCGGGGACGTTCGCAAAGAACGCGCCGATCCCGGCGACCGTCGCGTCGTCGAGCGCGTTGCGCTTCTCCGGCCGGGCGAGGACCAGCACGCCGACCTCGCCGTCGCGCTCGAAGCGCAGCGTGGAGGGCAGCGCGGGCGAGGCTTGACGGTCCATCGAAACGGTATTGAGCATAACGGTTCGGAACTCCCCCGGGGGCGGGCGCCGCCCGGCGGCGAAACGGCGGCGTGTGAACCACAACGGGCGTGCCGCCGTGGACGACGAGATCGTCCCGGGCCAGGCCGGTAAACGCGGACCGCTGACGTCGTACGTCGGATACGCGCTTCGCCGCGCGCAACTGCGGGTCTTCGGAGACTTCATCGCCGAGCTCGCGGAGCTCGAATTGCGGCCGGCGCAGTTCTCCGTGCTGACGCTGATCGACGCGAACCCCGGGATCGTGCAAGCGCGCGTCGGCGAGTCGCTCGAGATCAAGAAGGCGAACCTCGTGCCGCTTCTCAACCGCCTCGCCGCGCGCGGTTTGCTGCGCCGCGTCGCGTTAGACGGCCGCTCCAACGGGCTCCATCTCACGCCGGAGGGACGCCGCCTGATTCAGCGAGCTCGCCGGCGAAACGACGCCGCGAACGCGCGGTCCATGGACCGGCTCTCCGAAGCCGAGCTGAAACGCCTCCTCGATATGCTGTGGCGCATCGCGTCGCCCGAGGCCGCAGCGCTCAAGCCAGCCCGAGGAGCCGCGCGGCGTTCCCCTTCAAAATCAATGGCCGCACCTCGTCGCGGATAGGCAGCGCGGCGAAGTCGCGCAGCCAGCGGTCGGGCGTGATCAGCGGGTAATCGGAACCGAACAGCACCTTCTCGCGCAGCAGCGTGTTCGCGTACTGCACGAGCACCGGCGAGAAATACTTTCGGCGACCAGCCCGACAAATCGATGAAGACGTTGGGTTTGTGCAGGCAGATCGAGATCGCTTCGTCCTGCCACGGAAACGACGGGTGTGCGAGCACGATCGGCAGATCGGGGAAATCGACGGCGACATCGTCGATCGGCATCGGGTTGCCGTACTTGAGGCGGATCCCGCCGCCGCCGCGCACGCCCGTCCCGATGCCGCTGTGGCCGGTATGAAACACGAGCGGAAGACGCGCCGCCTGCACGCGCTCGTAGAACGGGTACACCGCGCGATCGTCCGGCGAGAAGCGCATCAGCGGCGGGTGGAGCTTGAAGCCGCGCACCGCGCCCGTCGCGACCAGGCGGTCCACCTCGGCGAGCGCCGCGGCGCCTCGCGTCGGATCGACGCTCGCGAACGGGATCAGCACGTCGGGATGCCGCGCCGCCGCCGCCAGCACGTCGTCGTTGGGGACCATGCTTCGGCCGCTGAGGCGCTCGTCGACGGTGAAGAGCACGGCGGCCATCCGCCGCTCGCGGTAGTACGCGGCCAGACCGTCCAGGTCGAGTGGTGCGTCCTCGCTGCCGAAATAGCGCGCCGCGGCGGCGCTGACGTCGCCGTGGTCGTCGTGACGCTCGGCGTGAACGTGGGCGTCGATCGCGGTGAGGGAGGCGAGATCGAAGGTCGGGCTCTTCACGCGGGGCGCTTCGAGGCAGGAAGATGGCGGTCCCGCGCCGTTTTGTTCTATCCCATAACAATCTGCACGGGACCGCTCCGGCCTTGGCCGCTCGGGTCCGCGAGGAGGACACCATGAAACTCTCCCACGGCATCTCGTTGTTTGCCGCCGCGGTTCTCATCGCGCCGACGGCCATCGCGGCAGCCCCGTCCGGGCCGCCCGTCAAGATCGCGGCGATCATCTCCACGTCCGGTCGCTACGCGACGCAGGGTGTTCCCGAGAAGCAAGGGCTCTTGCTCGCGCAGCAGCAGATCAATGCGAAAGGCGGAATTGCGGGCCGTCCGCTCGAGATCAGCATCGTCGATGACGAGGGCAAGCCGGACGTCTCGGCGCAGCTCGCGACGCAGGCCGTCGGCGGCGGTGCGGTCGCGCTCATCGGCGGCGTGTCCGTCGCAACCGGCGCAGCCGTGGCGCGCGTCGCCAACGAGTCGAAGGTCCCGCTGATCATCCTCAACCCGGCGTCGGAGACGTGGAACACGAAGTCCGGAATCGCGAAGTACGTGTTCGAGACGACGCCGGCCAACAGCGTTGAAGCGCCGGCGCTCGTTGCGTTCGCGACCGGCAAGCTGCACGCCAAGCGCGCGGCGGTGATCGCCGACGAGAATGCATACGGACAGGAGGGGCTGCAGATCCTCGGCGACCTGATCCCCAAGGCCGGGATGCAGCTCACCACGTCGCAGAGCTATCCGAGCGCCGGCAGCGACTTCACCCCGCAAGTGCTCGCGGTGAAGAACTCCAACCCCGACGTGGTGTTCCTGTGGGGCGCCGCGACGGCGCCGCCGCTGATCGTGCGCGCGATCCGGCAACTTGGCCTCAAGGCGGAAGTCATCGGCACGACGGGGATCGTGACGCCGGCGTTCCTACGCGTTGCCGGCAAGGACGGCGAGGGCGTGTACTCCGACACCGACCTCAACTTCACGCACCCGAACGGCGTGCAGCGCCGCTTCATCGAGACGTACCACGCGATGTGGAAACAGACACCGGCGAACTTCTCGGCGTTCGCGTTCGACGCGGTGCAGCTGTATGCGTACGCAATCGGCACGGCGAAGGGCAAGACCGACGGCGACTCGATCTCCGGTGCGCTGGAATCCATGAAGCCGCTCACGCTCGCGACCGGCACGTACCGCATGACGTCCAAGGACCACAACGGCATCACCCCGGCGGACGTGCACATTGCGGTGGACCGCAATCAGGTGTGGTTCAACCTGTAGTCGCGAGCAACGCCAGGAGCGCGCGCCGTGATGCGCCGACCAGGCACGGTTTATCGGAGTGCCATTCCGCAAAGACGCCGGCGACTTCGGCGTTCGCCGGCAGTCCGGTGCCCGGCACGACGACTTTCACCAGCGGCCCTCCGCTCATCCCGTGAAACTCGACGTCACGGCTAGGATATCTCGTGCCCTTCGTGACGTACGCGCGCTTCGGGAGGAAACGAAAGCAGACCGCATCGCTGATCTCGGACTCGCGTGGTTTCGGAGCGTCTTCCCACAGTGAGACGCCCGAGATCTCGTCCACGACATTGCCGTGACCGTATGCATTCTTGACGGCTTGGAAGCCGACGAGGCAATGAAGCGCAACGCCGTCCGGATCGTCCGGCGCGACTGATGCCATGTTCATCGCCGGAAATTGCTCGACCCCGGTGCGATCGAGCAAGGTGACGTCCAAGAGCGCGACCGCAATGTCGTTCTCCAAATCAACCACGAAGTCCGACCGCGTGACCTGGAATGCCTGTCGCGGGGTTCGATCGCTCTCCCGCAGCCCGAAAATGCATCGACCGCGTCGCGTGAATTCGTTGAGGACGTGCGCCGCCGTCACGATGTACGCGACCCCCTCGTAAAGGACGACGAACCCGGACCCGAAGCTGGCGAACGATCCGGGAGCGGATGGGTGCTCCGCCACGAATGCTCCCGTGTACGCTCCGAACGTCCTTATGAATTCATCGACGACCGGATACGCTTTGGCGCGCGCGTCGATCTCGTGGCTTGGCTCGGGCATCGTTCCTCGCAATGGGCGCTCGATCACCCGGCGGCGCCGAAGGCTGAGGTAGGTTCACTGTACCCCGCCGAGCCGAGGCACACGATCATCTCGGGCCGGCCATCGCTCGTGAACGACGTTCCGTGTCACAAAGTTCCGGGCGAACGGGATGTAATTCTGCATCGGCTGAACCAAGGGGCCTTTCGAGACGTTCAGTTTGCGTGAAACACCGCTGCGCGCCGCTCCTGACGCTTCTCTTGGTTGGTATCGTCGCGGCGACCGCGGCCGCCGCCGTTGCTCCTGTGAAGCAATCGCCGCGGCCAACCGTCACAGCGAGCCCGCACCCCAGTCCGGCACATCTCTCGAAATACGCGCAGAAGGCTGCCCAGACGTTTCACAACTCCGCACCAGCCGACGAATATTTCGGCCGGCTGAAGATGAGCTTTCTCGGCATCAACAACACCCTGCGCGATTCCGCGAAGTCCTCCGGCGACCACACCACGGACGAATCGCTCGTGAACAAGATCGGTTTTGCGGAAGACGCGCTCCAGGACTGGGAGAAGAAATACCCGCGCGACCCGCAGCTGGCGCGAACGTACTTCCTCGCCATCGCCGCCGAAAAGAAAATCTGGATCAAGGCCAATCAGGAGCGCGCGTGGACGTACATGAACCGCATCCTCGCGGTCTTTCCGACGACGTATTTCGGCAAGCAGGTGAAGCGCGATCTCGGCATCGGATTCACCGAGCACTATTACGCGGACGCGGTACCGTGCGCAACGCCGACGCCCGAGCCCTCGCCCACACCGACAGCGGCACCGACGGGCCTCGCGGTCACCCCGGCCCCACGCGCAGGGCGCGGCGCCCGTACGACGCCGACCCCGGTGCCGACGCCGACGCCCACCCCCACGGCAACGCCGACGCCGGAGCCCACGCCCACGCCGGCGCCCCGCGTGACGCAGATTTCAAAAGGATTGTCGGTGCAGATCGAAACGCCGCCGTGCGTGGCACCGCCGTCGCCGTCCCCGCCCGCTTCGCCGTTGCCGTCCGCTTCGGCTTCGCCGTTGCCGTCCGCTTCGCCGTTGCCGTCGCCGTCCGCTTCGCCGTCGCGGTCCGCTTCGTAGACGATCGAGCCGTCCTCGAGCGGGACGTGTTCTGCGTCATGTCGCTTTCGCGAATGCGCTTGTCGACCCGTGCCGCCGAGGTCGCTCGACTTAGGGGCGGAGTTCCACGACCATCACGTAAACCGATGACACGGGCTTGCACGACTCGGTCGCGGCTTTGAAACCGGTTTCCCGAGCCGCTTTGAGCGCCGCAGCGTCGAGCGGAGCGTTGCCGGTCGACTTCTGAATCACGGCTTTGGTCATGCGACCGGACGCGTCGATGTCGACCTTGACGATCGCCGTTCCCTCGGCGTGCATCTGGCGCGCAATTTCGGGGATGTCGGCTTCGACGCGTTGCACGATGGCGGCTGGAGTCGGCGGGCAAACAGGCATGGGTACGATCCTCCGTGATTAGTTGACGCCGGCGAGCATCGCCGGCAGGTGTGGGGTAATCGTGTCGGCGTCCGTGCGGAAGCCCTCGAAGAGCTCGAGCAAACCGCCCGTGCTGACTTCGACGGCGCGCGTGGCGCCATCGACGTCCTGCGCGGTCGAGGCGTTGGTGCGCGCGACGTCATGGATGCGGTCGATGGCGCCGATCACCGCGTCGACCGCGGCAAGCTGTTCCTGGACCGCCTCGGCGACACGCGACTGCACGCCGCGCATGCCGGCGATCGACTCGCGCAGCGTGTCCGTGCCGGCCTGCTGGCGCTCCAGCGTGTCGGCCGCGGAGCCCGCGGCGACGCTCATGCGCGTTGCCGCGTCGGCGACGGCGCGCGTGGAGTCGGCCTGCTCGCGCGCGGCGCGGGAAATTTGATGGACGAGCTCGCTGGAGCGCGCGATCGCATCGGTCGAACGGCCGATCGCGTCGATCGCTTCGTCCGCAGCCTGCAGCGTCTCTTTCGATCGCGCGGTGCCGCCGGTTACTTCAGCGACGGTTTCGTCGGTTCGCTTGCGGACCTCGGCGATGAGGCCGCTGATCTCGCGCGTCGACCGCGCCGACATCTCCGCGAGCTTGCGGATCTCGTCGGCAACGACGGCGAAGCCGCGGCCGTGTTCGCCGGCACGAGCTGCTTCGATCGCCGCATTCAGCGCGAGCAAGTTCGTCTGGTCGGCGATGGAGTCGATCGTCTCGATGATACCGCCGATCTGCTCTCCGGTCTCGCCCAGGCGCCCCACCGACTCTGCCACGGAGGCCAGCACGCCGGCGACGCCGCGCGACGCTTCCGCGAGCCGCGCGACCGCACGCGCTCCGAGCTCGCTGTTTTCGTTCGCGATCTGACCGCTGCGCGCCGCTTCGTTCGCGGCGAGCGCGACCTCACCGACGGAACGATCGATCTCTTGAAACGCCACCACGGTACCTTCGACGTCGGCCGAAAGCCGCGAAACCGACTGCGCGACGGTTGCGAGCGCGTCGATCAGCTCGGTCGTCGTGTTGCCCGTGTTCGCGACGGTGCCGCGCAGCTCGCCTTGACCGTCCGCAACGTTCTCCGCGCTCGTCGCAATCTGTTGCGCTGCGACGCGAGCGCTCGCGATCGCGTCGTTCTGTTCGCCCAAACCCGTTTCGAGCCGGCGATAGGAGGCCACGAGCCGCCCCGAAGCCGTGCCGAGCGCGCCGGATGCATCGCGCGTGTCCCCGACGATCCGCTGCAGGTTCGCCACGAACGCGTTGAAGCCGCCGGCAAGCGCGCCAAGGCTGTCGCGCGTCGCGATTGTGATGCGCACGTTCAAATCAGCGTCGCTGTCGGCGAGCTCGCGCAGCCGCTTGGCGATGGCGAGAATGGGCCGGTTCACGAAGCGAATCGTCAGGAATGCGATGAGCATCGCCAGAGCGATGCTGCCGATCGTGATCGCGATCGTCGAGACCGCGGCGATCCGCGCCGTCGCCAGCACGTTCTCCTGCGCGCCGGTGATCGACGTTTCCTCGGCTTTGCGCACGAGCGCGAGCGCGGCGGTCATTTGACCGTTATACGCGTTCTCGTCGGCGACGATGCGCTGGGCCGCCGCGCGATCGCCGCGCTTGGCCGCCGCGCGCATGTCGCCGGCCTTCGCCTCGAGCAGGGCCTCTGAGGTGAGCACCGTTTCCCAAAGCGACCGTAGGTGTTTGTCGGTCGTCGTCTTGAGCAACTCGTCCGAGGCCGCACCGAACCGGGCGATCGCGCCGTTCGTCGCGTCGAGCTCTTTCGCGTCGCCGGTCATCGCATACGCGATCTGCGCGGCGCGGATCTCGACGGCGGCAAGGTCGGCTCGCGCTGCGGCGCGGTACGCGGGGAACGCATTGAGCGCGACGACCCGGGTCGACGCTTGCGTTGTCATCGATTGGTACACCGAGGTCGCCGCGACCGCTCCGAGCAGAACGATCAGACTGCCCATGCCTGCATAAAGACGTTTGTCGAGCGTATCCATACGAAAGAGGCTCGAGCTCAAACTCACCTGTAGAAACTCCGTATCCGAACTGACCGCGACCCCGCATTGAACCGTATCGTCATTTCGGCGGCGACGCTTGAGTGCTCCGACAAAGGTAGGAGCAAGGCCCGGTCCGCTGGCCCGCCTTCCCGAGCCTCCGGCAGCGGGAGACGCAAGCCTTCGCGAAGGCTTTATCCGCATGCCCGACGCGCATTATGAGAACCCCAAGCTTGCGGCAGTCTACGATCTCGGTAACCCGTGGTCGATCGACCGGGACTTCTATGTGTCGCTAGCCGGACCGGCGCGCTCGCGAATTCTGGACCTCGGTTGTGGCACCGGGCTTCTTTGCAACGCGTATGCGGCGAAAAACCATGACGTCACCGGCGTGGACCCGTCGGCCGCGATGCTTGAAATCGGACGCCGCAAACGTCACGGCCGGGAAATCGAGTGGGTTCAGTCATCCGCGCAGACCTATCACTCGGACAAGCTCTTCGACCTCGTCATCATGACCGGACACGCGTTTCAGGTCTTGCTCGACGATCCTGACGTTCTGGCAACCTTCACGACGATGCGGAAGCACCTGAATTCCGGCGGCGTCGTTGCTTTCGAGTCCCGAAACCCTGCGATCGATTGGACAACCCGGTGGAACGATGACGCGGTCCTCGAGTTGCCGGACGGCGGCGTCGTTCACGAATCAAGACGATTCCTTGCGATGGAAAACGATCGCCTGACGTTCGAACTTCGATATGAGTTTCCCGACGAGTCGGTCGTTTCCCGGAGTCAGCTTCGCTTTTTCTCTCGAAAGGACATCGAGGACCGTTTGATCGCGGCGGGGCTTGGTGTCGAACATGTGCTGGGAGACTGGAACGGTACACCCTTCGATGAAAAATCCTCGCACGAGATGATCTTCATCGCCGGGGCACGCGCGCTCCACGGTCCGTAACGGCGAGAACGAGCGCGCATCCGGAATATGCAGCGCAGAGGAACCGTCTGGGCGGGCTACGTAAGCATACCGAGCAACAGCAACGCCTCGCTTCGACGATGGGGTGGACCGGTATGTTCGTCGTGACGAAGTTATGAACAGAAGACCTCCTGCGACGGTCTCGATCATGGTCCGTCGAACCCGGTGCAAGTCACCGCGCCTGCGCCGTCCGTCGCGACGATCTTGACGACAAACGGGCTACCGGGCGGCGTGCGCAGGCCCAATTCGTAGTT
The DNA here is from genome assembly GCA_963792235.1 of Vulcanimicrobiota bacterium. Taxonomy (GTDB): domain Bacteria; phylum Vulcanimicrobiota; class Vulcanimicrobiia; order Vulcanimicrobiales; family Vulcanimicrobiaceae; genus Vulcanimicrobium. Next base: position 12,822 of record CAWBVR010000025.1, on the reverse strand, counting down.
CGCCGCCTGAAGCACGGCGTACGGCCCGATGACGTCGAGCTCGTCGCATCCCTCGTACGCGGCAATCCGACGATCAACGTGCGGCTGCTGCTCGACGGCTACGATCCCTTGCGAATCACGAAGGCGGCGAGTTGCGAGCGGTTGCGGAACCCGAGCTTCGCGTAGATCGCGGTGAGGTGCTTCTCCACGGTCTTTTCGCTCAGCGAGAGGCACTCCGCGACGCCTCTGTTGGGTGTACCGCCGGCGATCAGTTCCGCGATCTCCCACTCCCGTCGCGATAGGCCCGACCCGTCGCGAAGCGCGCCCTGCGGGACCGCGCCGAGCTCCAACCGCCGAGCGTCGAAAAGTGCCCCCATCGACCGGAACGCGCGCGCGGCGGCTTCCGTATCGCCGGTGAGCTCGGTGCAAACCGCAGCATGGTAGTCCCATCCGAGCAGGGTGTACTGTTCCCGCGCGGCCAGCGCGAAATCGCGCGCGCTGCGCGCATCGCCCTCTCGGCGGGCCGCGAGGGCGCGCATGCGCGCGATCGTGGCGGCGTACAGCGCGATCGTTCCGTCCATCGTTTCGATGAGCGCCATGGCGTCCCGGCGCGTCTTGGCATCGCCGAGCTCGATCGCCGCGATCAGCGTTTCCGTCGCGCCGTGCGGCGTAACGAGCACGTCCAAGGCGCGCCGGAGCACCGCAACGGCATCCGCGTGTTCACCCCGATCGTGGAGGCGCCGCGCGTACGGCCCCGCGATCGCGCCGATCGTCGAGCCGATCTGCGACCGGAAGGCGGCCTCGAGGAGCTCGGGTCCGCTCGCGCGGGCCATGAGATCTTCGTCGCAGAGCACGCGCCCGACCGTGAGCGCGGCGACTGCGAGCGCGGCCCGCGCGATCGTCCAAGGCTCGGCCATCCGCAGCAACCGTTCGACGACGGCTCGGCTCTCGGCCAGCCGCCCGGCGCGCGCATGGTGCACCGCGTCATAGCCGCCGACTAACACCTCGAGGGCGCCCAACCGGCTTTCGCGCAGTTGTGGCGCGATCGCGCCGAATTGTGCGTTCGCCGAGCAATCTTCGCCCAATTCCGAGAGGGCGATTCCAAAATTCATGTGCGCGCGCAGCCGCCGTTCGGAAGCGGCGTGTTCAGCGGCTTTCAAGCACCGTTCGCCGGCGACGCGAAGCGCGCTGAGGTCCGCGCGGAGTCCTGCAACGTACATGCACGTGTTCCAGTACATGGGTGCAAACTCGACATCGTCGGCCGCGGCGCTCGACTGGTCGATGAGGGTCTGCGCCTCCGAGAGCATACCACGATCGAGCAGCATGAATGCTAGCGGCAGCGCGAGACGCGCCCGGTCCACGGGCGACACGCCGGGCGGTTGCGCGCGATGACCCTCGCGCAGAAACTCCATCGCGCGATTACTCTCGCCCGCCGCATGGAGCTCGCCAGCGACGAAGTAGGAGAGATCGGCGACGCGTCCGTCGTCGCCCGAGCGCCGGTATGCTTCGATCGCGGCTTGCCCCAACCGCGCTGCACGCGCTGCGATCCCGTCGTGCGCGGTGCTGCGCGCGCTCTTCTCGAGGAGTCGTCCGCGTGCGGCGCCGCCGGGTGCGAATTCTAATGCACGTTCGTATGACCGCACGGCGTCGCCGTACGCGTGAACGGCCTCCGCATCGTCGCCCGCGCGTTCGTTATAGCTGACCGACTTGCCCGCATCACGCCCCGCCCACGCATGATAGCCGAGGTCCGCGACGTGCCGCTCCGCGCCTTCCCGCTCGAGCGCGGCGACGATGCGAAGGTGAAGCGGCTGGACCTCGCCCAGCAGCATGTCCCCGTAGATCGCGTCGCGCGTGAGCGAATGGTGGAATGCGTAGGAGACCGGGTGCGTCGGAAGCTCGTCGATGAGCTGCAGGTTGCGCGCATCCCGGAGTACGTCGAACACGGCGGCAAGCGGTAAGCCGGCGATCGTCGCAAGGAAGCGCGCGTCGAAACGCCGCCCAACGACCGCTGCCAACGAGATGACGGAGAGTGCCTGCGCGTCCAGGAGTTTGACGCGCTCGGCGACGGCCGCTCGTATCGTGAGGGGCAGCACACCGCTGGCCGACGGGACGTCGAGGTTCTCGAGCGCGTTCTTCAGGAGCTCCTCGGCGAAGAACGGATTCCCGTCGGATCGCTCGACGATGTCGTCGATCTCCCGTCGCCCCAAGCGCGCGTGGCCGTCAAGGGTCGCCCGAATGAGGCGGTGCATGTCCGGCGGGCGAAACGGTTCGAGCGCGATACGGCGCGTGAGCGGGTCGCGTGCTACTCGCGCGATGTATGGCGTGGCGACGTGTGACCGGTGGAGCTCGTCGCTCCGGTACGTTGCCACCACCAGCAGCCGCATCGTCCCGAGCGAGCGCATGAGATGCAGCAGGAATGCGAACGATGCCTCGTCGGCCCAATGCAGGTCCTCCAGCAATAGCACGACGTTGCGGCGGGCGCACGTCGCGGCGAGGCGATCGACGAGTGCGGCGAGCTGTTCCGCGCGCGTCCGCTCGAAAGCCAAGGGCTCATGCGATCCGACACTGCGCAGCGCCTCGATGATCGCCCCGTACGGCAAATTTGCGAACTCGTCATATCCGCCCGTGCCCACCGTGGCCCGCCCGCCGGTGAGCGAGTCGCGAAACGCGCGCAACAGCCGCGTCTTACCGATGCCGGCGTCGCCGCTGATGAGGACGATCGCACCGTGGCCTGCGGCGGCGGCACGGCGGTGCTCCGCCAGCGCGTCGAGTTCGCGGCGCCGTCCAATGAGCTCGGGACAGACGAGCGCGGGCGTCAACATACGGGGCAGGCCCGATGTTCGCCCAACAGGCTCGCGCACCATGCTACGGCGCAACCGTGACCATGATACTGTCGCTGTAGAGCCCCGCAGCCACGCCGCGTTGATTGCGAAAAATGCGAGCGTACACCGTGAACGTAAGTGGAACGCCGACGCTCATCGAGCGAAAGACCGGGCCGGAACCGCCGGTGCCGTCGCCCCACACGGTGGTTCGGCCGCCGTCGGAATAGAGGTTGTAGTTCAGCAGAGAAACCCCGGCTCCGGCCATGCTCCGCGGGGAGAACGACCCGCCGCCGCCGGCGCTCAGAGAAATCATCGCTGACGTGCTGCTCGTGCATCCGATCGTAAAGGCGCCGGTACCATCGTCATCCGTGGTGGAAAAGACGTCGTACACCGGAAACGAAACGGAGACGGCGTTACTGAACGTGCACGCCGCACTCGCCGGCGTTGCGGCACATAGCCCAAGGAAACCGAGTGTCGAGAAGAACGCGAGCGTCCCGCGGCATCTCACCGCGTCGCCTCACATGCGAATACGCCCAACTTTGTGACGGCACCGTTCGCGGCCGGTATGCGCACGGAAAACTCGCAGGCCACGTCGATGCCCGTTATCGTCGCCGCGTATTCCCCGGGCAAGATGTCCTCGAGGTAGAACTGGCCGTCGCTGCCGAGGTCCGACGAAATCGAACGCCCTTCTCTCGTCAAACTGAGTCGTGCAAAGGCGGGCACGAGGTCGCGCCCGTTGCGATGGACCACGATCGTGCCGCTGTACGCACGCAGCACGTGCACGTCGAAGGCGGTGACCACGCCGGAATACATTTTGGGCCGGACCGATCGGTTAGGCTGATCCTGGACGATATCGAAGCGGTCTTTCAACTCGTCGATGCCGATCTGATTGTCGCCGTATGCCGACAGGACGGGAACGATCATCGCGCCGCGCCGGTCGGTACTGCCTTGGTATTGCGCGCCGAGATATACGGGCAGGTGGTTGAATCCCGGCACCTCCGCTAACGCGTAAGAGTTCGAGATCGGTCGCGTCAGAAAAATGCCGCGCGCGAACGCGACGACGCTGCCGGCCAGCGTCAACGAAGACGAAGAGCTGCCGGGTCCGGAGTCGGTCAGCAGCGCAAGATCGGCATATTGCGTCTGATAGGTGAGGTTCGCGGACGCCGAACCCTGGCCAGTGGCGCTCCCGCGAACGATATACCCAAAGCCGGGGCCGTTCGGGGCGGATTTCGATACTGTTACATCCGCCGTACCGATGCCGCCGGCGTCCGTCGCACGCACGAAAGCGTTCGTGCTTCGGCCGAGTGCTACCGCAGCGATGACGCCGGCGCTCAATCGGTTGCCGGCAACCACGCCGCCGAAGCCGAGCACCGACCCCCCTCGGTCGTGGTCCGCATTGAACGTGAGCCCGACGCGGCGTGAGAGCCGAGTGTTGACGGTCGCGCTGAGCCTGTCGGCCGTCGGTTGACCGGTGAACGTCGAGGTCGTGTGCGAGACGCCCAGCGAAACGGTGTTCGTGAGCGGAAACGAGATGCTTTGCTGCGTTACCGAACGCGTGCGCGGCATCTTGAAATCAAGGCTCACCGTTGCATAGTGCGCGCTCGTTGCTGTCGCCGAAACCCCGACTGCGAAACGCTTGCCCTGGATGTCATACGCCGCCGCGTACGCGTGGCCGCCGAAGCCGGAGCTCCTACTCAACGAAGCTTCCAACGACAGGTGTCCGATCGGCAGCCCGACGTCAACCAGCGGTCCGCCGGAGACCACGCCTTTGGACTGCTCGTAACGCGCGCCGACCGTGACGGAATCGGTCAGGCCCAACCGATAGGCCGCGAGTCCGGCGAGTGGTCCGTAGGTGTCGTGATCACCGAACGGATTGCTGCGCAGGAAACCGACGTGATAGTCGTAATCGGTCAAACCTTTGCGCAAGAGCTGGCGGACTTGGTAAACCTGGGCGGTCACCGTACGGGCGTTGCCTGAAGCATCATGCAGGATGACTTGCGTGACGTTGACACCGGCCGGCAGCGGAAGGTCGGTGAGGTTGAATTGACCTGGCGGCAATTGCACCGATCGCAAGTAAGCGCCGTTGACGTAGATATCGGCCTTCGTCGGTGTCAGCACGGTCCCGCTCACGCCCGGCGTCGGAAAAAAAACGTATTCCGGCTGGAACTCGAAGTGTCGCCTGACACCGAGGCCGCCGATGACGGCGTTACCACCGAGCGCGCCGGTGGATGCGACTTCATCACCGACCGTTGCCCGGCTGAGATGCTCTTGCGATTCAATTTGGAGAGACATGAGGCCGCGGCGCCAGGTACCGCCCGAGAACGAGCCGCTCGACAAGAGGAGGCGTTTTCCGTCGCCAACACCCGCCTGCAGAAAGCCGTTGAGGTGACGGTAGGCGCCGCTCGCGGTCGTGGTCACCGAATAATTCAAAAAGCCGCTTGGATCGGCCGTTGCAAGTTTTCGTGCGTTGCGGTCGGGACCGAAGCCCGCAACGGTACGCGGCAACAAGCGCGGGTCCGCAGTCAGGCGCAGCGCGAGATTCGGAATGTCGAGGGTGTACGTGACGTTCCGCCGGAGTGACGCGATCGAAACGTACCGCACCGTGCCGACATCGACGAACGTCGCGCCCGAGAGGGGCACGCCGGCGGCACGGAGTTCACGCTCCGCGACCAGCGCATCATCGATGCGCAGGACGGCGATGACCACGTCGTGCTCCACGCCGTTGAGGACGAGCGTCAAAGGCGCGCGCTGCTCGCGACCGTCCGCCAGAGGGCAGGGTAAATCGACGCTCGATATGGGCCGGGACAAGGGAGGGTCTGAGGCCCCGAACGCGTGAGCACACGAGGCGGCGACGATGCCGGCGCACACCGCCGCCTGGAGCGCGACGTTACGGCCTGCAAGCATCTGCCGGTACGTCGATCGTCTGTTCCGCATGCGCGCCCGCGTCTGCACGAATCGTCATGGCACGAATGTCGTCACAATTGGAGAGAGGCAGACGATAGTCACGCTGGCTACCGGGGAGCACGTACCAACCGTCCAGGGTCGTCGAAGAAATGACTCGTCCGTTCGAGCCGAAGGCGGTGACGGTCAGGTGTTTCGTCTGGAAGTGTACCGTGCCGGTGTTGACGACCGAAAAGGTCAACGCACGATGGCGGACGCCTGCCTGTTGCACCGTGCCCGCGACCTGGGCCCGATGCGGCGCATAAAAGATCGGCAGCTTGAGTTGCGAAAGCATCGTTATCGACCCGGCCGGTGCTTTCGTCGTGCCGGAGAATGCTGGTATCTCCGTCACTTGAATGCGATACGTCTTTTCGACTTCGCCCGGAGGCACCGTCAGCGAAACGCGAAGCCGCCTGGTGTCGTTCGCGGGTATCGTGATCAGCTGCGGAAAGACGATGACGTCGTCCGTGGGATCGAGTTGCATGCGGCCGTCGAGCAACTGCGCCCAGCGGAACACCTTGATCTCCAACCGGACGGGATCGGTGGCCCGGTTCGTCAAGCTGACGGTCCCGATCCGCGCGTGCGCTGTGAGCTCGAGCGTCGGCGGTCCGAACCCAAGGTTCCCCGCACCGGCGCCCGCAGCCGTGCACAAGGCAAGGCCGAGGGCGACTGCCGCTGAGGCGACGATGCGCGAGAGCGAGTGCGAGTGTAGCAAGACGATCTTACGGAGTGATCGAAACGGTCACCGTGTCGCTGTAATTGCCGACGACCTGCGTTTGATTCTGACCTAGCGTGAACGTGAAACTGTAGTTGAGAGCCGTTGCGCCGTTGCCTGTCAGCTCGCCATTCGCCGATTTCGGGAAAGAGCCATTGTCGCAGCCGTAATTGTTGTTTGCCGAATCGGTGATGACGTACGTTAGCTTATGCCCATTGCCGTCAGTCATCGAACAATTCCCCACGCCGGCCGCGTTGGGGCTCTGAAACCCGAATTTATACGTGCTGTCGCCGCTGGTGCACGTGTAAGAGGGCGTATAGGTCTGTGTGACGGTCGCCCCGGTATAGGTGCCAAAGTCGACCGTGCCGGTTTTGGTGATAAACTGACAGCTACTTGCGACCGTCGTCGTGACCGTTAACGTCGCCGTGTCGGCTTTGACCGCCGTCGGCGCGAGCGCGAGGCCCGCGGTCGCGAGCGCCGCGGCGGCGAGCATGAGGTGCTTGCTAAACATCGTTGTTAGGGTCTCCTTCGTACGCGTGTGATGGGAGCCGGATGATGCGGCGGGCCGCCGGTCACAGGAGCCTGTGCGGCGCGATGGGGCCACCGTACGAAAAAAGACCGCCGGAAAATATGGGGGAAATCCCTACCGCGTCGCCGGGGGACACGGGACCTCTGATGCCGTCAGTGACGCTCCGTCCATGCGATTCTGTTGTGGCTGATGCGCCCTTGGAAAAAAGAACCGCATGGTACGGTCTTTCGTGCCTAAAAATCAGCCCAAGCGGGATTCGAACCAGTTGGGGGCGGGACTCGGCAGGCCCGTTCATCGGCGCGCCCGCCCGAGATGATGACGTACGAACGCGAATGTTCGCCTACGATGCGTTGCGTGCGCCCTCGATCAGCAAATTGCGGAGCGTCGCCACTTCGGCGCGTAACTCGGCGGATTGCGTGATGGCTGCCTGCGCCGCAAGGTGCTCGAACGCAAATCCGGCCGTTCCCAGCAATCGCCCGAGCAGCGCGAGTTCTTCGGGATGCAGCTCGCCCCCGATATGCGGACCGAAAAACGCGATGGCGTGGAGTTCGCCACGGACGAATACCGGCAACGCCGACACGGGAGCGAGCAGGTCGGCGGGCAGAAAGTTCGGCGGCCAAGCGCCGTCGCGGACGGCCAAAGGTTGAAGGGGGTCCGCAAAAACCAGCCGCTAGACGTAGGACGTCGCGTCGTCCGTCACGGCCTTTCCGTCCACCCTATTCCAGCAAGAAGGATGAGTTACGTCGGGGTCGGCCGCGGACTAGCTCCCTGATTCGGCGCGACGACCGGACCGCGGTTCAGCTGCGGCGTAGTATCCGGGACGGACGTCGTTCGCACCGGCGGAGCCGAGGAGACCGGCTGCACGTGAGGATGCGGCGCGGCGGTGTGCGCATGCGCCTTGTGCTTGTCACAGTCTTTCGATGTGTGCGCACCCTGCGCACCGTTTTCGGTCGCCATCGCGAGCAGTCCCACTGCAAGCGCCGCGATGAGAGGTTCGTGTAGTCGGATCATAGCCCGTATCCTTGATCGGTCGGTCCCGAGTCGCGGAGGCCTCCGTGAAATCTCCGTACCCGAACGCGCTTTTTCTAAGCCGGACTCGGAACAGGTCGGGCGCGTTCGAGCTGTGCCCGTGTCGTACAGCTGCATGATTGCGGGGATTCAGTCTTTCCGCCGTACACGGATGAACTTTTAACGTGCCTTGCCGCCCCGCCGTCGTCCCGTAGGAGTCGCCCTCGCCGGCGAGCAGCTCACAGGATCGGTGAGAAGGAAATGAGGACGCGCAACTCGCGTCGCATCGTCTCGCTTCCGCGGCTCGCGCTCGAAGCGCTCGAACACGCGCGCATGCACGCCGCCGAACGCCTTCGGATCGGCGCTGCGCGCCGCGCCGACGGGTTCGTGTCGGCGAGGCGGACGGATCTCGGATGTCGCCCGACCGCTCTCTTCGAAGTTTTACTGGACGGTGCGGAAGCTCGGCCTTCCGATGGTTTCGCTGCAAGGGCTGCATCACGCGTTTGCGACGGTGCACGGCGAGATCGGAACCCGCTCCAAGTGTTCTCGAAAGGCATGGGGCACTCGTCATCAAGACGACCGCCGAGATATACGTGACGGTGCTCGACGAGCAGCAGCTCGCCGCAGCGACGCGGCGTTCCGCGGCGCGGATCCGCGAGTCCGTGACAATTCCGTGACAAGAACGCCGGCCGGCAAATACGAAAACCGCGTGGTTACGTGGTTTTTCGTGCCTGAAAATGTAGCCCCAACGGGATTCGAACCCGAAAATCGGCTTACGGCTGGTTACGCCGATTACGGAAAATCCATATTTTATAGAGATCTTTGCGGATCAGCATTTCGCCTGGTATCGCCCTTTCGCGGCTCGTTGGGCTCGTTGGTAGAACTTAGGTAGAACTAAACCAGCCCGTTTGGCCCCGCTGTCACTGGACACCGAGGATCCATCCCTCGATCTGGGCTGCTGCCTTCTCGTGTTCGGAAAGGTTCGGGCGGAAGAAGCCCTCCAGCAAACCGCGCTCGTCCTCTTGGCGCGTCCATTCTGCAATGGCGAATGCGTCATGTTGGTCCGGAGTGCGATCAACTTGCGGGAATGACTTGTTCCAAAGCGCTGGATAGACCTCGGCGATGACCGACGTGCCTGACGGGGGCATCCAGCCACCGAATGGCCAGAAGAATACGTTTGCGCCTAGTCGGTTCCCAACGTATCGCAACCAGGGCAGGCCGGCATGAGTCGATTTCGCGACGGCCCCTTGGACGTCGAAGTGGAATACTGATTTTGCTGTATGCGCGCGAACCTCGGTCATCCGTCGCCAACGTCGATCTCCCGAGCGCAAGGCGCCGGCGCCGCAAAGGCCGTCCCTCACGAAGTCCACGTATACATTATCGCCATCCGTCGGCCAGTACTGTTGGAAGTCATCGAGAAATGCTTTCCATTCCCCACTCACGCCGCACTGAGAAAAATACTTGAGCGGGAAAGAAAAGGCGTGGTCGATTCCCACAAACGTGGTTGCGCCGGTTTCGAGCGCTGTGACCAGCCATTCGGCTACGCCTTTGCGCGTCCAATACTTTCGCGTACTTGAAGGCGGCGGTATTTCCTCTGCCGGCGAACCACGATGTGCTTGATAGACGCGCAGCCCTTTCAGGCTGCTTGTCGGCGTCTGTGCGCCGGAATAGTCGATGCCGATGTACCGTTCAAACATGCTATAGGCTCTCAAACCGGTGTGCGAGCTCATCGGCTTGCGCGCGGAGCTTCGCCTTGTTCTCTATTGCTAGTTTTTGCAGATTTTGCACCTTCCATTTGATTGCCGGCAGCTCTTGGGCATGTTCGACGTCGAGAAGCTGCCATTGCGGCTCAGCGTCCGCTAGCGACATCAAGAACTGCCGCTCAGCGGTTGCCAGAGAACGAGGCAGCTCGTGCAGTAAGCGGCTGCGGACAGACAGCAACTCGGACAACTCAATCGGTTCGGTCGTCATTCCGCGGAAGGTCGATTCAAATTCGCGCGATATGTCGATCTCGGTTGGGAACAGCACTTCATGGATTGGCCGATTGTGGCTGGCGAGATAGACGACAAAACTGCGGCGGATGCCGGGCGTGATGCCTTCATTAGCGAACAGCTGCAATACATCGAACAGGTCACGCGGATGTTGACGGTCAAGAGCGGCGACGAGCTTGCCTCCGTAGATATCCTCGGCCGATAGTATGGGAACTTCCAAATCGGCGAGGAGAACTTCTTTGGCCATTGGTGTAAGCGAGGCTAGACCGGGCGGATTAGTGGTGCCTCTAATGACGTAATTCGTTTCGATCTTGACCTCAATCTTGCTACGCCTGACCAGCAGCTTAGCTTCGATACCGTCGCGCGTGCCGGCTATTCGCGTTTGGAAGCCGCGCCTCTGAAGACGTCCTTCAGCTTCGCGAATAGCATTGTTGATGGCCGCCAGCGCATCGAAGCGCTTGACACGGTGATCGGTGAACGTTAGGTCCAGATCGACCGAAAGCCGCGGCATGTTACGCAGAAAGAGGTTGATAGCAGTTCCACCCTTTAACGCGAGCCTCTCGTCAGTAAATACGAGAGGTGCGACCTGCACCATCATCCGAGCGGTTTCGATGTAGGTCTGGTTCACGGTTTTAACACCAGCAGGCCATCTCGCGATTTCGATACCCAAGGCCGATCGCTGCCAGTAGGAAGCGTCTTAACGTCAAGTTTCGCAACCCAATTCAATTGAAGTTCGCGCGCTAGCTGCAAGCAAAGGCGTACCGTCTTCACGCTCGTGCACCGCTGCAGGAGCGAGTTCAAGACGTCCGCGCGCATGCTGTAAGCGCCCTCCATGATTTCGCGCGCCTCTTGGAGCGGTTGCCGGACTCCTACTTCACTGAGTAGTTCGAGCAGTGCACGTTCGGGCTCAGAGGTCAGGGGGCCATCTTTGCGGCGTTCAAACTGCGCGACATGGAGCATGTCCTCTGGAGTCTCGCGGAAGAGCCGCTTGCGGTGATACTCGCTTTGGAAACGGCGCGTGAACCATTCAGGGAGGCGCGCAGCGGCCCAGCCATATAGGTGCAGGACTTCCTGACTGGCGACGTGGTGGCGAACGCCGTACCAATCTAATGCGGTTTTCCCGCCAACGTGGAGGCCTTTGATTTGGCCCTGCAGCGTAAATAGGCTGGCGTCGCGAGACAGCGGTTGCCCTGGCCGGCAATAGACGCCCCGCGACAGCCGCTCAAGCCACCCAGAGCGGACATAGTGGACCGCAAGATCGGCAGATATGCCACGGCTTGCCAGGGCAGCGGCCGTGAGGGGGCTGCCTGGCGCGAACTCCGCATGGAGGCGCTTTAATTTGCTAACGTTTGTCGTAGCCACACTACGATTATACCACAAGTTTTAAATGCATTTGAGAAATGCCGGCTTATCGTAGCGGAACTACGATAACCTAGACGATTCTAAGTCGGCTTGCCAAGTCCGGTACTGAAAAAAACCGCGTGGTTACGCGGTTTTTCACGCACTAAGAATGTAGCCCCAACGGGGATTCGAACCTGTGAGGCTAGCCTTCCCGGCTAGTCCCAGGTCGTCCAGGTTTGTCTTACCGTTACTGGGTTTTTCGAGTGCGGCCGTCCCGAGCCGTCCGGTCAAAACCCTCCGAGGCCGACACGTTTGTGATACGGGCGCCGGGTGTCGAGCGGCGGGGTTTCCTCGCGTGCTGCTCAATTGCGGTGAGGGCTTCGTCACATCCGCTAGTTCACGTAGCGCGGCACGCAGTTCGCCCCGTAGCGCCCTAGGTATAGTTCGCCCTTTGGGCCCTCCGCGCCAGAGTGATTCTACAGCGCGTCCAACGTCTACGCTCGTCGCGACCCTTCGTTCGCACCGGGCGGCACAGAGTGCGGAAAAACTCGCACTCGGCGCAGCCTACCAGGACGAAGGGCTCGTCTTCGCGCGACCGGACGGGAGCACGTTGACGCCGTGGAACTTCGGTGCAGCCTTCCGCGATCTCGTGCGCCGCGCAGACGTGTCTCGGATTCGACTCCACGATCTCCGTGACACGCACGCCTCGCTGCTCGCGAAAGCCGGAGTACCTATCGAAGTCGACTCCAAGCGCCTCGGTCATTCGACCATCGCGATCACGGTGGACCGCTACCTCGTGGTGTATCGGGACCGCGACGAAGCCGCCGCGTCGGCGTTCGACAAACTCGTGGCCTAGAGTCTGTGAGAGGTTTGTGAGAGCAACGGCTCTTGCAAGCCTCAAACAACGAAAAACCCCCGTAAAACGAGGGTCTTCGCATTTAGCCCCAACGGGATTCGAACCCGTGTTACCGCCGTGAGAGGGCGGCGTCCTAGGCCTCTAGACGATAGGGCCGTGTGGCTCCCGGGCAGAGATTCGAACTCCGATGACCTGAGTCAGAGTCAGGCATGCTACCGTTGCATCACCCGGGAAGGCGAGCTTGCGTTATACTTTCTTGTTCTTGCTCCGTGTGTCTCCGTTTGGCTGTGGCAGTTTGCGCAGAGCATTCGTAGGTTCTCGAGCCGGTTGTCGTTCCGGATCGCCGTTCCGGTGATCGAGCTGCATGACGAGCGGACGCCCCCGCCACTCTTGCAGACCACACTCTTCGCAAACGTTCTTCAGTATACCAGCCTGGAGCAAGTGCCTTTTCACGGTGTTGCGGCACTTTGCTTCCTCGAGGACCTTTTCAAGGGGCCAGCGCTGGGGCCGCGCTTTTAGGGCGCCCCGCCGAACGGCTTTGGTCCACGACAGCGATGCGAAGACGAAGCGACGCCGGCATTGCCGATAGGTATGGCCTTCGTCGTAATAGCGCTGTACGGCGTCCCAATCAATCGTTTTTT
>CAWBVR010000024.1:0-131919 GCA_963792235.1 Vulcanimicrobiota bacterium | reverse complement strand
AGCTCCTATTCTACCATACGGACCGACGAGGACGCACCTGCTTACGTCGCCGCGCGGCTCGCCGCTCGCAGCAGGGGGCTCGGTCGCGTTGCGTCCGCCGAGGGACCTAGCGCCCGAAGCGCCGCTCTCGCGTGGCGAACGCGTCGATCGCCTGGTCCAGCGTGGCGGCGTCGAAGTCGGGCCACGGGTCGTTGGTCGACCACAGCTCGGCGTACGCGCTCTGGTAGAGCAAGAAGTTCGACAGGCGCAGCTCGCCGCCGGTGCGCACGACGAGGTCGGGATCGGGGAAGCCCGCGGTCCAGAGTTTCGCCGCGATCGCGTCTTCGTCGATTTGGTCCGGTGCGAGCGTGCCTGCGGCGACGTCGCGTGCGAGCGAGCGGCACGCGTCGCGCAGCTCGGTGCGCGCGCCGTAGTCGACGGCGATCGCCAGCAACATCGCGCTGCCGTGCGCCGTGCGCTCTTCGAGGATGCGGAACGCGTCGGCGACGCCTTGCGGCAGGCGGTCGCGGCGCCCGATCACGCGCACGCGCACGCCGCGCGCCGACAGTGCTGCCGCCTTGTCACGCGCAAACGACTCCGCGAGGCCGAACAGGCCGAACACTTCGCGGTGCTCGCGGGTCCAGTTCTCTTCGCTGAACGCGTACACGGTGAGCATCCCGATGCCGGCGTGCAGCGCGGCGTCGATGGTGCGCTCCAGCGCCTGCATCCCGCGGCGGTGGCCTTCGATCGCGGGCAGCGCATGCGCGCGCGCCCAGCGGCGGTTGCCGTCCATGATGATGGCGACGTGGCGCGGGACGCCCGTCGCGACCGGTGCGCGCTCGATCACGACTGCGCCGCCAAGCGGGTCGCGGGCGCTTCGGCGCGCTGCTGCACGCCGCGCACGACGGCTTCGAGCTCGTCGACGTAGGCGAGGAAACGCGTGCGCCCGTCTTCCGTGATGCGCACGATCGTCGTCGGGCGGCCGTGGCCGCGCACGCGCTCGCTCTGCACGACGCCGACCTCGGCCAGCGCGTGCAGGTGGCGATTCAAATTGCCGTCGGTCAAGCCGCACGCATCCTGCAAGTCGGTGAAGCGCATCCCGTCGGGGTTGGCGACCAGGCACGCGCACACCGCGAGCCGGCCGCGCTCGTGGAAGATGCGTTCCAGCCCGGCGAAAGCGAACGGCGCGTCGCCGTTCACGTCCGCACCGTGCTGGTGTACATGGCCTCGTCGCGCAGGATCAACATCCCGATCACCGTTTGGCCGAGGCCGAATGTCAGCGGCATGACCCACCAGGCCAGCGCGTTCGTGGCGGGGGCGAAGAGCAGCGCCGAACCGATCGCCGCAAAGGCGAGCGCGACCGTCACGACGCGGCGCGGCAGCATGGAGCGCGCCGCGAGCAAACCCAGGGCGTAGCACAGCGCCCACGTACCCGGCAGCAGCCCGATGTCGCCGCGTGCGAGCAGCGCAGCGGTGAAGGCGCCGCCCGCGACGACGGACGGGACGATGGAGACCGCCGCCGTCTGCAGCTCCGTGCGCGTCCGGAACGACCAGTTCTTCGCCAGCCAGACCGCGACGGCGCCGTAGTTCAGGGCGAGCGCGAACGCGAGGCAGGCGATCCAGATCGCGACGTAGCGCGCGGCGTCGCCGGCACTGCGCGGCGCGGGGACGAGGGCAAGCTGGATGAGCCCGGCGCCCAAAGCACCTAGCCCGCTGGCAAGGGCGGCCGAGCCCGACAGCCCGCGGAAACGCTGGACCGAGGCGAGGCGGGACCGGACTTCGTCGAGATCGGCGATGGCGCGGGTGACATCCACGGGGCGGCTCCGATGCAGAGAGTTCGCGACGACATACTCTGTACCGCAAAGATAACCCTTCAAACCTGCCGCGTCGCGGCCGGCGGGCGATCTTCCTCGGATGAGGGGCCTCGCGGATTGCGAAGGGACGGTCCTTCGTGCCGGGACCGCGTCTGCAAACATGGAGGTTACCGCTGCGGGCGTGGCAGCGCGCGGCGTTCGAGGGGTGGGCGGCCGACCGGCCCAGCGACGCCCTCATCGTGGCGACCCCCGGCGCCGGGAAGACGCGCTTCGCGACGCGGGTCTCCCACGCGCTGCTTGCGGACGGCGCGGTCGGGCGCGTCGTGGTCGTGGTGCCGCGCGAGCATCTCAAGGCGCAGGTCGCGCGCGCGATGATGGGGGCGGGGATCGTGCTCGACCACAAGTTCTCCAACGCGCACCAGCGACTGGCGCGCGACGTTCACGGCGCCGTCGTGACGTACCAGCAAGTGTGCGCAGCGCCGCGGTTATACCGACAACTGGCGCGCGATGCAAGCGCCGACAGCGCGGGCTTGGGCGTGGTGCTCGACGAGATCCACCATGCGGGCGACGACGCGACGTGGGGCAAAGCACTGCGCGATGCGTTCGAGCCGGCCGCGCATCGCGTGTCGATGTCGGGCACGCCGTTCCGCAGCGACGGGACCGCGATCCCGTTCGTGCGCTACGACCGCGGCCTGTCGCTCGCAAACTTTGCGTACGATTACGCGACCGCGCTGCGCGACGGCGTATGCCGCGCGCTGGTGTTCGCGCTGCACGGCGGCGAAGCGGAGTGGATCGCGCGCGACGGGATGGAGATGTCGGCGACCTTCGACACCGCGCTGCGCGACAAACGCCACCACTCCGAGCGGCTGCGCACGATGCTCACGCACGACGCGTGGACCGGCGACGTGCTCGAGCGCGCGCACGCACGGCTCCTGGCGGTGCGCGCGGAAGGACACCGCGACGCGGGCGGCCTTGTCGCGGCGATGAACCAGGACCACGCGCGTGAGATCGCGGCGCTGATGGAACGCCGGCTCGGCGTGAAGCCCGCCGTCGTCGTGTCGGATCTCGCCGACGCATCGGATCGCATCGCGAAGTTCGCGCGGTCCGCCGACCCGTGGATCGTCGCGGTGCACATGGTGAGCGAAGGCGTCGACATCCCGCGTTTGCGCGTCGGCGTGTTCGCGTCGAACGTCGTCACCGAGCTGTACTTCCGGCAGTTCTGCGGCCGGTTCGTGCGCACCATCGACGGTGTCGACGACGCGAACGCGTACGTGTTCGTGCCCGACGATCAGCGGCTGCGCATGCTCGTGCAGGCGATCACCGTCGATGTGCGGCACGGCTTGCGCGGCCGCGACGAGCGCGACGAGGCCTTCGCCGCACAGGCCGCCGCGCAGCGCGCGGAGCGCGCCGGGGACGCGGGCCTCTACGAAGCGCTCGCCGCGCGCGCGACCGCCGAGCGCGTGGTGGATTACGGCCCGCTGTTCAACCCGGCGGCGTTCGCGGCCGGCACGCTTACTGCGCCGGAACGCGCCCACCACGAACACGTGCCGGCGGGCGAACCGCCGGCCCCCACGCTGACGAGCGCGGAGCGCAAGGAGTCGATGCGGCGCTCGCTTCACGGGCTCGTCTCACGCGTCAGCAACCGCTTCAACGTGGAGCACCGCAAAATTCACGCGACGCTCAACCAGCGCGTGGGCGGCAACGTCATTACCGCGACGGAGCGCGAGCTCGAAGCGCGGCGCCGCGTAGCGGACGCGTGGCTGCTGCACGACCGCTACGACGGCTTGCGCTAGGGCTCGACGAAGCCGGCGGGCCGGTGCGCCATGTGTTTGGGACCGCACGTCGAAGCCGCTTGCTGTGAACCACGACGATACGCAGACACAGGCCGATCCGCTGGATCATCCCGATGTCGCGAAGCACCTTTCCGAGGGCCTTCGGGCGACCCTCAAGCGCGTCGACGACGGCGACGAATCCGCCCGCACCGAAGCGCTGGCGCCCGTCGCGGCGCTGATCGACGCCTTCGCCGCCGTCGGTTTGCTCGAGTTCGCGTACCTTGCCCCCGGTCAGGACGAGGAGGAAGACGGTCCGATCGCGTGGTTCGAGGCGAGCGAGGCGATCGTCGACAAGGACCGCGACTCCGTCGTCGTCGCCGGAAGCGAGGTCCTCGAGGTGTTCGACGGTCCGATCACGCTCGAAGACCCGCCCGAGCACGAAGGCGAAGAGTAGTCCCTAGGGCGCGAGGCTCCACGCGCCCACGTTCCACCACGCCGTGGACAGCCCGTTCGTCTGATGCTGCAGCCGGTCGGTGAAGACGTCGAGGTTCGGCCGCTGGTAGAGCAGCATGATCGGCAGGTCGGCGTATAGCAGCGCTTCGAGCTGTGAGTAGATCGCTTTGCGCTGCGTGACGTCGTAGGTCTGTTGGCCGCGTTTGAGCAGCACGTCCAAGCGCGGGTCGCAGATGCGCGACTTGTTGTAGCCGCGCGGCGGTACGTTCGCGCATGCGAACTGGTCGGTGGTATCCGGGTCGTCGCCGTTGACGAACGAGTACAGCGCCATCTGAAACTTGCCGCCGTACACCGGCCCGCCCTGCGACACCGGCGCGACGAGCTGGGTGACGTTGAACGCTTTGAGCGTCACGCTCACGCCGACGGCTTTTTCGTATTGCGCGACCGCGTTGCCGACGATCGCGTCGCTCGGCGTCGCGGCCTGCATGATGAACAGCAGCTCGAGCGGTTTGCCGTCCTTGCGCCGCACGCCGTCGATGCTCAGCTTCCAGCCCGCGGCGTCCAGCAGCTTGCGCGCCTGCGCCGGATCGTACGGGATGTCGGGATACGTCTTGGGGTCGTAGGCCCAGATGAACAACCCGCGCCCCGCAGCGGTCGTCGTCACCGCGCCGCGGTACGTCTTCTGCATCGTCGACGGCACGTCGATCGCCATCGCGAGCGCGTGGCGCACGCGCGGATCGCTCGTGAGCGGGTCCCGCGTGTTGAAGATGATCGAGCCGACCGCATTCATCGGCGTGCGCTCGACGCGCACGCCGGGGATCTGCTGGAGCAGCGGGTAGTCGCCGAGGTTTTGGTCGGTGAACTCGCCGCCGACTTCTTTGGTGCGCAGCAGGTTCATCGCCGTGTTTGGATCGGGCACGAAGCGCACGTCGATGTGCTCGATTCTCGGCTTACCGGCGTAATAAAACGGGTTTGCGCGCATCTGCACGCGGTCGCCGCGCACCCACTTCGTCACCACGTACGGTCCCGAGCCCACCGGCATCGCGTTGAACGGGACGTTGTTGAAGTCGTGCAGGTTCGCTAGCAGATGCTTGGGCAGGATCGGGAAGCCTTGCGGCGCGAGCACGACCGTGAGCAGCGGCGCGAATGGGCGCTTGAGGTGCAGCACGAGCGTGGTGTCGTCGCGCGCCTCGGCCTTGCGCACGACGTCGTAGGCGAAGCGCGACTGCGGGTTGTTGCGCGGGTCGTTGATCGCGTCGACCGACCATGCCGCGTCTTTCGCGGTGAGCGGCACGCCGTCGGCGAACTTCAGCCCGGGCTTGAGATGATACGTGATGGTCACGCCGTCTTGGCTGATGCCGCCGTTCTGCGGCGACGGCACGTCGGTCGCGGCGTCGCCGACGAGCCGGCCGCGGTCGTCGTATTTCACCATGTACTGGAACAGCAGTTCGCCCCACTGCGTGGACGATGTGCCGTTCTCGAGCGCGGGGTTGAGCGACGCGGGCTCGCGCTGCTGCGCTACGACCAGCGTGTCGGAGGCGGGACCCCCGGCGCCGCCCGCGTTGCCGGCGCCTTGCTGCGCCGCCGGTGTGCAGCCGCACAAGAGCGCGAGGACCCACGCGAGCGCGGGTGTTCGTACGTTCACGCGCTGTCCTCCGGCGAACAGCGGCCGTTCACCTACGGCGTCGAGCGGCTGCCCGTCATGTTGGAGATCGCGGGCGTGTTCAGCGCCTCGAGCGGCGGTTGCGCTTCGCGTACGCGTCGGCCAGCCGTTCGAGGTACGCCGTGTCGTCTTCGAAGATACGCTGCGGCGTGACGCGGTGCAATTGCAGGGCCAGGCCGAGCCGCCGCGCGGCCCGCCATTCGCCGCGGTCCACGCGTTCGCGGAACAGGTTCAGCGCTTCGGGGTCGCGCGCGAGGGGGTTCATTCGCGCTTCCATCGCTGCTATCGTACCCGCCGGGTTGCCGGTCCGAGTCACCCCATTTCGGGGGCTTCGCCGCTTCCTCGCTCTCGATTCGGACCGAAACGCTGCCGATCACCGTTGGTAGGCGGGTGGACTCGAAAGGGAATCGATGGGCTCATTAGTCGCGTGCCCGTGCGGGCACGGGGTCGAGGATCATAATCGCGGCGGCTGCCCCGGCACGACGCGGGAGAGCTGCACGTGCCGGCGCACGCCGCAAGCCGCGCTCGACGCCGCCGTCGCGGCCGTGCGCAGCACGTTCAACGCCGATCGCGAAGCCCGCGTCCGCCGCCCCGGCTAGCTGACTCGCCGCACCACGCTAGGTGCGGTCGCCGTGCAACCGCTGCTGTAAGCGAATTGCGAGCGGTGCACGCCCGTTGAGGTGCTGCGCGCGCTCGGCCAGCTTCGCCGCATCGGCCCGATCGCCGCGTTCGAGGGCGGCGAGGCCCATCCCGGCGACAGCGTCGGCGCCGGCGGGATCGATCTCCGCGGCCCTGGCGAACAGCGCGCGCGCCGCATCGCCGTGATGTCGTTGCAGCGCGAGCGTGCCGGAGTCGATGAGGTACTTCGTGTTGAGCGGCGCGAGTGCACGCGCGCGCGCGTACTCGTCCTCGGCCTGCCGCACGTCGTTCATGCGCAGCGCGAGCCGCCCGAGCCGCCACCAGCTGTCCGCGAGCGCGTTGGGCCGCGTGGTGGCCGCGGCGAGGCGCTGCCGCACGCGCTGCTCCAGCGCATAGGCTTCCGGGGCGCGACCGGTCTGCATCAGCAGCAGCACGTCGGCTTGCAGCGCCGCGGCGTCGCCCGCTTCGAGGAAACGGCGAATCGCTTCGTCGTGGCGGCCGCGCGCGAGCGCGATGCGGGCCTCGTCTTCGTTGCGCAGCGTTCCGGCGGGCATGCGCGCCGCGTGCACGGACGCGGCGGCTAGGTCGCCGCGCCGGAGCGCATCGTCGGTCAGCATCGCCTCGACGAACGGCAGCGGCGCGACGCGTTCCAGCGTTTCGTACACGCGTGTGCCGAAGCCGGCCGGGAGATGCGCCGCGAGCGAGACGGGTGCGCCGATTCGCGCGAACATGGCATCTGAGCCGAGTTGCACGAACGCCGCGGCGGCGACGGCAACGCACAGCGCGGCGGCGATCGCGGCCCGCGCGCCGGTGGTGAGCGGACGGCCTGCGCGCGGCGCGCGTCGAGATGCGTGCGCAGCGGCCGGTTCCGGTTCGATCGTCATCAGCGCGAGCGCCATGAACGGCAGCCACAGCGCGAACAGCACGACGCTGACGGTGTCGATCAGACCTTGCACCCAGGTCCCGACGAGCCCGGCTGCGATCGCGAGCGCGAGCACCGGCGGCTGCGGCGCGCGCCTCAACCGCTCGCGAAACGCCGCGACGAACCGCCACCAGCCGAACAGGACCGCGGCGACGCCCACGAGCCCGGCTTCCGCGGCGACCGTCAGCAAGAAGCTGTGCGCGTGAAACGCCGCCGGCTCGCGCGTCGGGCAAGCGAACCAAACCGTACACCGCCGAGAACTGGAACGGGCCGGCGCCCGTCAGCGGGAAGCGCGCGATCGTCGCCAGCGCCGCTTGCCAGATAGAGAGGCGCGTGAAATTTTCGGACGGGTCGTGGTGCGAGTTGAAAACGAGGCCGAGCGCGACGATCGCGACGCCGGCGACCGCGATCGCGTAGCGCGCACCGCGCCGGCCTTGCAGCATGAACACGAAGAATGCGATCGCAGCCGCCATGCCCACCCACCCGGCGCGCGAGAACGTCAGCACGAACGCGACGATGCCGAGGACCAAGCCGGCGCGCGCGAGGCTGCGCAAACGCGGCGGTGCGGTGACGGCGAGCGCGTACGCGAACGGCACGTAGACGATGAGATATCCCGCGAGCTCGCCGGGGACGATGAACGAGCCGATAGCCCGGCCGTGCCCGACGGTGTACAACGCCGCCGGCGTTTTCGTCAGCACCGTCACGATCGCGACGGCCGCGGCAAGCGCGCCCGACGCGAGAAACGATGCGTGGATTGCCGTCGCGACGCCGGGCGCGCGAAAGAACCGCAGCACCATCACGTGCCACAGCAAGCCGGCTGCGAGGATCGCGATGAACAGCGCGCCGGCGCGCGCGTCGAACCCGAGCAGCGCCGCGACGGCTGCGGCGGCGGGGAACGTCGCGAGGGGAAGCACCGTCGGCGACGGCTCGCCGCGCGTCGTCGCGAGCATGACGGCGAAGTACACACCGATGGCGCAGGCGACCGCGAGCAGGTCGAGGGCAATCGGCTTGGGCAACAGCGAGACGCCCGGAACGCCCGCGCGCGTGAGGGTGATGAACGCCGGAAAAAGCGGGATCGCAAAGAATGCCGTCCCGAGGATCGCCGGTACGAGCCGCTGCAGCCGCTCCACGACGGACGTTTTCCGAACAGCGCGCAAGCGCCCTCCGCTGTTCGTAGGCGCCCACGAAGGCGAACGATAACCAATCGCACAACGTCTGGCGTGCCGCCGTGGGAGCGTACGGGTCTGGTGGCCCGCCCGGTCTTCAAAACCGTGGAGGTCGTCGCAAGGCGACTGGTCGGTTCGATTCCGACACGTTCCCGCCACGCGTCCGGCTAACAAAAAGCCCGGCGAGTCGTCTCGCCGGGCCTTTGATTCTTGCCGAATCGACCGTGTCGCGTGCTACGCGCTCTCGCGTTGCGCTTGCTGCGGCTGGAGCTGCAGGCGCTGCATCATCTGCGGTGTCGGCAGCTTGATGTCGCGCGCCAGCTTCAGCGATGCGAGGACCTTGATCGTCCACCAGGTCGCGTCGATCTCGAACCAGCGCAGGCCGTGCCGCGCGCTGAACGGGAACGCGTGGTGGTTGTTGTGCCAACCCTCGCCCCAGGCGAGGAACGCGACCCACCAGTTGTTGGTCGACTTGTCGCCCGTGCGGAATGTTTGATAGCCGCTGTAGTGCGCCGCGCTGTTGACCAGCCACGTGATGTGATACGTGATGACGATGCGCACGAAGATGCCCCAAATCACCCACGACCAGCCGCCGACCGCGAACAGGACGACTGCCAGCGCGACCGTCCACCACAGATACGTGTTCTCGAGGAACTGATAGAACTTGTCGTTCGCCAGATCCGGCGCGAGCCGAACTTGCTCGGCGGGCGAGAGCATCGCGTCGTTGGGCTTGTAGAGCCATTCGAAATGGCTCCACAGCAAGCCGCGGTGGATGTCGTGCGGATCGCCTTCCTTGTCGGTATGGGCATGGTGCGCGCGGTGGGTCGAAATCCAGTCGATGGGCCCGCCTTGAAGCGCCAGCGTCCCGAGGATCGCCGCCGTGTACTCCAGCGGCTTCCAGAGCTTCAAGCTGCGGTGCGTCAGCAGCCGGTGATAGCCGAGGCAGATGCCCCACGCGCCCGTCGTGTAATACAGGACCACCATCACCGCCAGCGCGCTCCAGTGGAACGTGCCGGGGATGAGCGCGCACAGCGCACCGAGGTGGACGATTGCGAGACCGGCGAACGTGGTCCAACGAGGAAGCCGCTGCTTGGCGGACGCGATTTGCATGACCCAGGGAGGTGCGCCCTCTATGGCCTTTGTCCTGGCGGTCCGACCGTGCGAATAGGTTAAGGATTCAAACGCGCGTCGAGCTCGATCTCGACGGCGTTCAGCGCGCGGCTGATAGGGCAATTTTCCTTCGCACCTTTAGCGAGCCGCTGGAACTCGTCTGCGTCGACTCCCGGCGCCGTGACGGTCGTGCTGAGGTCGATGCGCGGGATTGCGAAGCCCTGACCGTCGCGCTTGAGGTGCACGCTGGCCTTCGTGTCGATCGCCGTCGGCGGGTGACCGTCGCGGGTGAGCGCAAGCGTCAGCGCCATCGTGAAGCACGCGGCGTGCGACGCGGCGAGCAGCTCCTCGGGGTTCGTGCCCGGCTCGTTGCTGAAGCGGGTGCCGAAGGAGTAGCCGGCCGTGACGAGGCCGCTTTCGGCCTTGATCGTTCCCTTGCCGTGAGAGATGTTGCCTTCCCAGTGGACATCGGCGGTGCGCGTGATCTCGTCAGGTGGTTGCATGATGCCCCGTGATTCCGCATGCTGAACGAACGGTTGCGCTGCAACCCGAGCCGCGCGCGTGCGCTCTTGGCCACCGATGAGGCGCTCCTCGCTCAGCGACGACACGACGCGTTGATCGACGTCCACACGCACCTGCACCCGCCGCGCTTGTTCGCGGCGATCCGGCGGTGGTTCGCGACACGCAGCGACTGGGTGCTGGAGCACCCGACCGAACCGCACGACGTCGCCCGCGTGCTGCACGACAACGGCGTCGAGCGGTTCGCGTTCTTTTCGTACGCGCACAAGCCCGGCATCGCGCACGACCTCAACGTCTGGCTCACCGATACCGCGCGCGAGCTCGGCGCCGGCGCGGTTCCGCTCGGAACCGTGCACGTCGAAGATCGCGATCCGGCCGGGGACATGCGCGCGGCGCTGCGCGCCGGCTGCGCGGGCGTGAAGGTGCACGAGGACGTGCAAGGGTTTCTTCTGGACGACCCGCGGCTCGCGGGCGCGCTCGACGCGGTCGCCGAGCACGACGGGTTCGTGCTGGTGCACGCCGGACACATCCCGTGGTCGAACGAGACGCATGACGCGCCGGCTCGCATCGCGCGCGTGCTCGAAGCACACCCCACGCTGCGGATCGTCGTCGCCCACTTCGGCATCCCGGACCAGCAGCGCTACATCGCGCTGATGCAGCGCGAGCCGCGGCTGTTCCTCGACACGACGATGGCCTTCGCGCTCGAGTCGCACATGCGACCGGATATTGCGCGCGCGGACGTCGAGCGCATCGCCCGCCAGGTCGTGTACGGCACCGACTACCCGAACATCCCGTACGCGTACGACCGAGAGTTGTGCGGCTTGCGGGCGCTCGGCCTCCACGACGCAACGCTGCGCGCGATCACGACGGAGAACGCACGCCGCCTGACCCCCGCGTTCGCCTAACGTCGTACGACGGGCAGCCCCGCGTCGTCCAGCGGCGTGCCGACCAGCAGCTTCAGGAAGAAGCCGTACGATGCGACGCCGCCCTTGACGCCGCTGCTGCGCAAATAGCGGTCGTAAAATCGCCACTGCAGCGCGAAGATCTGTGGCTTGTACAGGCGCAAGAAGCGGTCGCGGCTGGCGCGGAAGTCGGCGATCACGCGCGGGTCGAGCCGCAGGCGGCGGCGTTCTTTCTCCGGCAGCTCGCCGTAGGTCCAGAACGCGCCGGAGTAGCGGATGAGCGGATCGTTCGAGCGCAGGCACGTGAGCGTGCCGATGTAGTTCGCGTCGCCTTCGTCGGTGAAGCCGCCCACGTGCGCCCACTCGTGCGCCAGCGCGCGCGGGGCTTCGAACCCCAGAAACGACGCGTTGAGCAGCGTCTCGAACCCGAACGGCGAGTATTGCCCGCCGACCCCGGCCGCGTCGTAGTACGGCTGCAACACCGTCGTCTTGGGGACGGCGACCGCCACGTCCCAGTCGTCGCCCAGCCGTCGTATCACCGGTTCGAACGCCGCGCGCAGCTTCGCGCGGTCGAGCGTCTCGGCGTGCGCGGCGGCGACGTCGCCGTTGAGCGTCGCCACGATGCGCTCGCTGAAGCGCGCGACGGCGGCGTCCGTCACGCGCGCGTCGCTGTACTGCACGCGTTCGGCGACCGTCGGGCGGCGGTAGTTGATCCCCCACACCAGTTCGAACAGCACGATGCCCAGCGCGACGAACCCCACGGTGTGCGCGAGGAGCGCGAGCACCGTGCGCCGCTTGCGCCCGCGCGGCGCGCGCCGGATGGTACGCACCCACCACACGACGACGGCGATCACGACAGCCGCGCCTTCCACGTCGCTGACCGCAAACGGAACGCGATCCGTCAGCGGCACGAACGCCCCGTTCATCGCCGCGAACATCCCGTTCGCGTAGCCGTGTTCCACCCACCCGCGCGGCAGCGGGGCCGCTGCGGCGATCCATGCGAGCGCGATTGCCAGCACGTCCAGCGCGAACGCGAGCGGAACGCGAACGCGCGCGCGCGCCATGCGGACGATCACGGAAACAAGTACGTCGCGAACGTGCCGGTGCGGCTGAAGCCGAGCCGCTCGTAGAGCGCGATCGCCGGTGCGTTGAATTCGTTGACGTAGAGCGAGAGCGTCTTCTCCGAAGCGAGCAGCTGCCGCGCGATCGCGCCGAGCGCGACCGTCGCGTACCCGTTGCCGCGTTGCTCGGGCGGCGTCCACACGCCTTGCAGCTGCGCGGTCGCGCCGCTGCGCGGGCCCACGTTGAGCTGAAAGCGCAGCGCGCCGTCGACCACGTACACCCACCACAGGCCCTGCGCGATCGCGCGCCGCACCGCGGCCATGAAGCCCGCGCGGTTCGTGCGCGGATCGTAGCCCAGCTCGCCCAGGATCATACGCGCGCTGTTCTCCGCCACGAGCTCGGCGTCGTCGGGGCGCGCGCGCCGCACCGCGCCGTCCGGCTCGGCCGGCGCGCGCAGGGCGTCCGCGGCGACGACGTACAGCGGCTGCGCATCGCGCACGATGATCGGTTGCGGGTGCCAGCGCTCGACGCGCGCCCACAGCCCGTCGACGGCCTCCTTGGGGCCGACGAAGCTGCGCAGGCCGCGGTGCTTGCGGGTCTCGATCGCGAACGCGTCGAGCGCGCGGTCGTCGTCCGCGGCGACGACGAGCTGCGCACCGTAGTACGCGAGCCCGTTCACGCGGCCGCGGCGGTCGCGGTGCAGCACCAGCTCGTCGGACGCGCCGGGGCCGTGGCCGCCCTCGAGCACCCATTGGAGGAAGACGTTGTCGTAGGGGCGGCGCGCGGCGTAGCGGATCGCGTCGCGGCGCGTGGCGCGGTTGACGGGCTCGAGCAGGGTGGTTCGTTCGGTGGGGGCGTCAGGTCAGCGGGCGGACGAAGGTCGGCGTCGACGTGGGCGCTTTGCTTCCGCCCTCTGGTTCGACGCTGACCGCCACGACCCCGACTCGCGTCGCGTCGACCGACAGCGGGACCACGGTGACCCCACCCGGGTTGGGCACGAAGGTCGGGCCCGGCGCCATGACGGTCGACCCCTTCGGCGCCGTCCACGCCTGGTACACATGGCCCTTGGGCGGCGGCGGCAGCGTGGAGAGCGCGAAGTACAGCCGGTCACGGCGCAGCACCACCGCGCCGGCGGCGACCTGGTAGCGCTTCGCGTCCGGCGCCAGCAGGTCGGCCAGGGTCTGGCGGTCGCGCGCGGCGCTGCGCTCGTTCTGGGCGAGCTGCGTCTGCAGGTTTGCGGCGCGGCGCTGCGTGGTGGCGAGGTCGGCGCGCACGTTGACGTCCGAGACCACGGTGACGAGCGAAAACACGATCGCGGCCGCGGCGGCCAGGCCCGTGCCCCACAGCCACGCGGGATAGGCGGGAGCGATGCGGCGCGGGACCACGCTGCCGGCGGCGGCGTCGGACCGCACGCGGGCGAGCAGCCGTTCCTTCATGCGCGCGGACGTGGCCGAGTCCACCGGCTCCTGCGCGGTGTGCGCGATCGCGTCGGCGGCGGCGCGCAGGTCCTCGTACTCGCGACGCGCCTCGTCGTCGTTGGCGATGAAGGACACGACGAAGGCCGCCTCATCGCGCGGCAGCACGCCCAACGCGTAGAGCGCGACCGATTCGAGCATCGCCTCGCGGTTGCGGTCGTCCATCAGGACACTCGCTCCCCAAGCGACTCACGCATGCGGCGCAAGCCGTTGCGAATGCGCGTCTTCACGGTGCCCAGCGGCGTGTCGGTGCGGCGCGCGAGCTCCTGGTGGGTGACGCCGCCGAAGAAGCCTTGCTCGATGAGCCCCCGCTGCTCGGGCGGCAGCTTGGCCAGCGCATCGCGCACGCGCTGCGCGTCAAGGCGTGCGAACACGTCGTCGTCGAGCGCGCCTTCGAGCGGCAGGTCGGCGGGGATCTCGGTTTCGGGGCGTGCCGCCTTCGAGCGCAGCACGTCGAGCGCGCGGTTGCGCGTCACGCGGGACACCCACGCGACGAACGAGCCGCCGCGAAACGCATCGGGCGCCGTCCAAATCTTCAAAAACACCGTCTGCGTCAAATCTTCGGCCATGGTTGGATCGCCCAGCATGCGCAAGCCAATCCCGAAGACGAGCCGGTGGTAGCCGTCATAGAGCGATTCGAACGCGGAGACGTCTCGCGCGCTGACTCGTTCCATCAGGCGGACCCCGGGATCCATCGGGCGGGCGTTCGCGTAGTCGGAGCAGTCACCTCGCCGGGGTAACGTCGTCGCACGCCGGACGGATGGCGAGATCGGGCGAAGCGGCTACGGGTCACATGAGAGATAGCGCCTTCGGCTTGGATATCGCTGACATCGATCACCGGCTCGCTTCCGCCCGCTCGGTGTGCGTGCTGACGGGCTCCGGCATCTCGGCGGAGAGCGGCCTGCCGACGTTCCGCGGGATCGGCGGCTTGTGGCGGACGCACCGCGTGGAGCAGCTTGCCTCGCCGCAAGGCTTCGCGCGCGATCCGCGCCTGGTCTGGACCTGGTACAACGAGCGCCGTACGGCCCACAAGGGCGTCGAGCCGTCGCCGGCGCACGTCGCGCTGGCGGAGCTCGAGCGGCGCATCCCCGACTTCACGCTCGTCACCCAGAACGTCGATTCGTTGCACCTGCGGGCGGGCTCGCGCAACGTGCTGGAGCTGCACGGCAAGCTGCGCGAGGCGAAGTGCACGCGCTGCGGCGCGCGCCGGCCGTTCGACGACGCGTTCGATCTAGATGCTCTCGACCACGAATGCGGCGGGATGTGGCGGCCCGACATCGTGTGGTTCGGCGAGTCGCTGCCGCCCGACGTACTCGCGGCGGCGTTCGATGCGGCGCGCCGCGCGGAGCTCATGCTCGTCGTCGGCACGTCGGGGATCGTGCAGCCCGCCGCGTCGCTCGCGACCAAACGTTGCACGAGCGCGTACGTCGTGGAGATCAATCCGGAGGAGACCGCGCTTACGCCGCACGCCGATCGCTCGATCCGCGCGCGCGCATCCGACGTGCTGCCGCGGCTAGCGCGATGAACGAGGTCGCGCACGGCGTCGGCGGGTTCGTCGCGCTGCTCGGCGCGGCGGTGCTCATCGCGATCCTCGCCGAGCGCCTGCGCGTGCCGGCCGCGGTGGCGCTGGTCGCGATCGGCGCAGCCTTTCAGATCCCGCCGCCGTTCGCGTTCGGCGACGCGCTGCTGTTCGTGTTTCTGCCGCCGCTGATCTTCGAAGCCGCGTGGAACCTCGATCTCGATTCGCTGCGCCGCGTGGCGTGGCGCATCGTGCTGCTCGCGGTGCCCGGGACGCTCGCCACCGCGGCCATCGTCGCGGGCGGCGTAATGCTCGCGGGCGCGCTGCCGTTCGGGCCGGCGCTGCTGCTGGGCGCGATCGTCGCGGCGACCGATCCGGTCGCGGTGGTCGCGGCGTTCCGGCGGGTGAACGTGCCGGCCGATCTACGCACGCTGGTCGAGGGTGAGTCGTTGAGCAACGACGGTGTCGCGCTGGTGCTGTTCTCGTTTGCGGTGGCGGTCGCCGGCGGTCGGGCGACGTCGGTCGGCGGCGATGTGCTCTTCGGCGTACTCGAAGTCGTGGGCGGGATCGCAATCGGTATCGCGGCTGGGATGGTCTGTGCGGCGGTGCTGCGCGCGACGAGCGCGACGGAGTACGAGGTCACCGTGACGATCGTGCTCGCCTACGGCGCATATCTGCTGGCGACGGCGGCCCACTGCTCCGGCATCTTCGCGACCGCAGCCGGTGCAATCGCCTTGCGCGCCGTCGTGCGCCGTATTCCGGGTGCGCTGAGCAACACCGACGACGTCGACCGCATCTGGGGCGCGGCCGCGTTCATGGCCAACGCCGTGGTCTTCCTTGCCACGGGGCTGCTCATACTCCCGACCCGCATCGTGCACGAACCCGGCCTCGTCATCGCGGCGATCCTCGCCGTGACGCTCGCACGCGCCGGGCTGGCGCTGGTGGCCACGCGCAAGCGCGCCGGCCGCATCACGGTGTTCCTCGCCGGCATGCGCGGCGCGCTGCCGCTGGCGCTCGCGCTTTCGCTGCCCGACGCGCTGCCGTTTCGGCCGCAGATCATCGACGCGACCTTCGCCGTCGTTCTGGTGACGATCGTCGTGCAAGGCGCACCGCTGGAACTCGTCGTCGCGCGCCTCTACGGCGGATCGCCGAACGCCAAAGCGAAGGCGTAGCGATGGAACGCGAGCACATCGACCTGCCCGGCAAGACGCTGCGCCCCGGCATGACGCGCTGGCCCTTCAGCGACGCGGTGCGCGTGGGCGACACGCTCTATCTCGCCGGCCGCATCGGAATCGATCCCACGACGGGCAAACCCCCGCCCGACGTGGCGGACGAAGCACGCGTGCTGATGGACGACGTGCGGCGCGTGCTCGCGGCGGCGCGCATGACGCCGGATGATCTCGTGATGGTGACGATCTTCGCGCCCGACGTCGGCGACTTCACGGCGTTCAACGCGGTCTATCTGACGTATTTCACCGAGCGGCTACCCGCCCGCGCATTCATCGGCTCGGGCCCGCTGCTGTTCGGCGCCCGCTTCGAGCTCACGGCCATCGCGGTCGCGCGCGGTTCGTAGTCGAGGGGCGGGCTGTGAACGTGCCGTCACGCCGCTTGACTACGTGGGGTGAGGCCGTTGTATATACAATGTATGCACAAAGCGTTTCGCGGGACTGCGTCGCTTGCCGACCAAGTGAGGGTCTCGATTGGCGTGCGCGCCGTGCTGAATATGCCGACGACGTGACGTCGTCAACGCTGCGCGCCGTGCGCGCGTTGATCGCCAGCCTCCTAGGCTTGCGATAAACACGGTGACTCGTTAGTAGTCGAGGGGCGGGCCGCCGTCTTCGTAGGTTGCGCGGCGCGGTGGCGGGTCGGGCAGGATGGGCTTCGCGTCGTCGTCTTGCGGGAACATCCAGCCGCGTTTGAGCTCAGGTAGGCCGAGCTCGGGCGCGCGCGTCGCGGTTGCCGCAGTTCGCCCGCGCGGTCGTGCCAGGGGGAGTTCGCTGTCCGGCGGTGCGGCTTGCGCGGCCGGGGTGGGTGCGGCCGGCGGCAGTGTCTCGATGGTGGTTTCCACCAGCGCGTCGACCGGTACCGTGAAGCTCTCGACGCTGCGGTGGCGTCCGCGGACGACGAACGCGTCCAGCACGCGCCGGACGCCGGCCAGGGGGACGCCGTTGACCGGCACGAGATGATAGTCGTCGACGTGCGATGCGCACGTCGAGCGCGACGCGACGATGTAGGCGTTGAGCACGAACGCCGCTTCCTGCAAGCGGTGCGCCATCGTTGCTTCGCTGCCCACCACGGTGAACTCGCGGCGTTCGCGGAAGCCCGCGTCGCCCGCGATCACGTCGCCGGTGTTGATCCCGATGCCGATCGTGAACGGCTTGCGGTGCTGTTTCGCCCAGCGCTCGCGCATCGCGACGACGTGGCGCACCACGTCGAGCGCCGCTTGGAGCGCGTCCTCTTCCTGCGTCGGGTTGTCGAGCGGCACGCCGAACACGGCGACGATGCCGTCGCCCAGGAACGATTCGATGATGCCGCGGTGGCGCTGGATCGCCGTCCCCGTGAGGCCGTAGAACTCGTTGAGGTAGCGCAGCGTCTGCTCGGGCGTGAGCGGCTCGATGAAGTGCGCGAAGTCGCGGATGCGGCACACGAGGATCGTGGCGCGGACAGCCCGGCCGGTGAAGAGGCGCTCGTCCTTGCGCGCGAGCAGCACGTCGACGACCGACGGCGCGACGTAGCGGGAGAAGGTCGCCCGGACGCGCGCCAGCTCACGGCGTTCGGCGCGCCAGCGGCGCCACGCCAAAGCGCACCCGGCGATACCGCCGAGCGCGATGAGCCCTACCAGGAGGACGGACATACCCGGGTAATCGGCCGAAACGCGCCGTAGGCGGAGGGATGACCGACCTCGAGCTCCTCCAATCGCGCATCCCCGGCTACGCGGACTACGGTGGCCTCGACGCCCGTCATCAGGTCGACAAGCAGGTCCGGGCCTGGCTGGGCGAGGCCCTCTCGGAGGCTCGGGATCGCCTCGAGCCCACCGGCGCCGTGGCGGACCGGCTCGAGGGGATGCTGCTGCGCTGCGAGTTCACGGACTATCGCGTGATCCGGGCCGCCGACCACGCCCGCTTCGGCCAGGAGCTGGTCGACCACGTCCACGCGTTGGACCGCCGCATCGTGGAGGCCGGCGACCGCATCCGCGCGGCGCGCTCGGTCGACGAGCTCGCGACCGCGCTCGACGATGCCGCTCGCGTGCTGGACGAGCGCTTCGGCGCGATCGCGGACGCGCCGTCCGCGTAGCGCCCGGGCGAACGGATGCCGCCGGGTGAGAATGCGGTGAAGCGAAGCTGAGAGTTTGCTGAACTCAGCTATGCGCCGGTCGGGCGTGCGCGTTAGGCTGTCATCACGCGGCGCGATCGCGTCGCGGCAATCATCTCTCACCGCATTCATCCGAGGTACCAATGAACGTTCGTCTCATCGTCCTCAGCGCGGCGCTCGCCGGCACGGCCCTCACCACCGTCGCCTCCGCGCAGCAACAGCCCCAGTTTAACGTCAACTCGCAGCAGCAGCTGCGCGGCAACCACGGCAGCGACCGCAACCTGCGCGTCGAGATGCGCCGCCTCGAGCAGGTCATCGACATGCTCAACCGCGACCAGCGCGACTACGGCGGGCATCGCGTCCAGGCGATCCAGGATCTTCAGCAGGCGCGCCAGCAGCTCGAAGACGCGCTCGAGTACGACCGCACGCACGGACCCGGCCGCTGACGTGATCGCCACCGCCGGCGGCTGCGCGGCCGCCGGCGGTGCGCGTCAGATGTTCTTCGCCGGCGCGCGCAGCGTGCGCGCGATGACGGCGCCGCACACGAGCGCGAGCACGCACCACGCGATGCCTTGCGCGACGTCCCCCAACACGATGCGGCCGATGCCGAACAGCGTCCCGTACACGAGGCCGAGCCCCGCGACCCAGTCGACCAGCGCGATGCCGAGATGGTCCTCCGACCCGCCCGGAACGCGCGCTGCGACGGGCTTCCAGCCCGCGCCGCTGGGCCGCACGCGCTCGTAGAAGCGATTCAGCGTCGCGTCGCTTTCGGGCTTTGTGACGAACGTGACGATCAGCCACACGATCGTCGTCGCGACGACCGTGATCAGCAGGCGTTTCGCCGTCGCGTTCGGGTCGTCGCCCGCGATGAACGGTAGCTTGTAGCACAGCGTGCCGACGATCGCCGACGCGGCCAGGGCGGAGATCTCGCTCCACGCGTTGATGCGCCACCAGTACCAGCGCAGGATCATCACCAAGCCGACGCCGGCGGTGAGCGTCAGCATGTACTTCCAGGCTTCCCCGACCGACGTCATAAACAGCGTCACGACCGCGGCGAGCACCATCGCCACGACGGTCGCCCAGCGCGACGCGACGACGTAGTGATGTTCGGTCCCGTCTTTCTTGATGAAGCGGCGGTACAGGTCGTTGGTGAGGTAGGACGCGCCCAGGTTGAGCTGCGTGCCGATGGTCGACATGTACGCTGCCAGGAAACCCGCCATCATCAGGCCCCTCAGCGCGACGGGCAGATGGTCCACCAGCGTCTGCACGTAGCCGAGCTCGGGATCGACCGCGCCGCCCGCGCCGATCACGCCGTGCGGGTAGAGCACGAGGGCCGCGAGCGCGACGAGTATCCACGGCCACGGGCGCAGCGCGTAGTGCGCGACGTTGAAGAACAGCGTCGCGATCACGGCGTCCTTCTCCGTGCGCGAGGCGAAGATGCGCTGCGCGATGTACGAGCCGCCGCCGGGTTCGGCGCCGGGATACGACGACGCCCACCAGCTTACGCCGATGAACACCAGGAACGTGGTGAGCGGCATCCAGCTGTTGTCGCCGCCTTGCGGCGTGAAGGCGAGGATCGAACCGTTGCCGCGATGCGCGTCGATCGCGGCGAGCCCCGTTTTCAGCGCGCCGATCCCGCCGACCGCCGCGACGGCGACCACCGCGAGCACGACCGCCATCGTCATCTTCACGATGAACTGCAAGAAGTCGGTGACGAGCACCGACCAAAAGCCGCCGATCGTGACGTACAGCGCCGTCAGCGCGAGGCACACGTAGAGTGCGGGCAGCGTGGGCACGTGCAGCGTGAGCGTGAGAATCTTCACCATGGCGAGGTTGACCCAGCCCATGATGATCGTGTTGACGAGCACGCCTTGGTACACCGCGCGCACGCCGCGCAGCGCCGACGCGGGCTTGCCGCCGTAGCGCAGCTCGATGAACTCCACGTCGGTGAGCACGCCCGACCGCCGCCACAGCGCGGCGAAGAAGAACACGGTGAGGATGCCGCTGGCGGCCATGTTCCACCACAGCCAGTTGCCGGCGATCCCGTTCTGCGCGACGAAGCCCGTCACGGCGAGCGGCGTGTCGACCGCGAACGTCGTCGCGACCATCGACACGCCGGTCAGCCACCACGGCGCACTCCGCCCCGAGAGAAAGTAGTCGCCGACGCTCTTACCGCTGCCGCGCGCGAAGTAGAGCCCGATGCCGAGGTTGATCGCGAAGAACGCGATGATGACGGCGATGTCGAGGGGGCTCAGCTGCATGGCGGTCGGTTCGTCCGGCCGGGATTGCTCCCTGCGCGGTCAGCCGCTCGGCGCGGTTTCCGGATCGCGCCGGCACAGCAGCACCGTATCCGGGCCCGCGAGCGCGCCGGGCGCGAGGTGCTGCTTGCGGCCGTGGTCGGACAGCGCGTCGTACGCACGCTGCTCGCGCTTGAACCGCTCGAAGCCGTCGCGTCCGTGCGCGTGTGCCGCGGCGCCGAACGCGAACACGTCCGGCTCGACCGGCAGCTCCTCCGCGTTGAGCGCGTCGCGCACCGCTTCGGCAACGCGAACGTGGCCGATCTCGTGGTGCTCGACCGCGCGGCGCAGCGCGGCCGCGCGGTCGCGGTCGGCGTCGTTCATCCGCGGCCAGGCGATCGTGCGCGGCAGGTGGATCACCACGTTGCCCAGCGAAAAGGTGAGCTTGCCGGTATACCGGTGCGGCGCCAGAAAATGCTCGTCGGAGACGTCGTAGCGGAACTGGAACGTCGCCGACCCGCTCTCCGGATTGCGCGCGACCACGTCGCGGCAGGACGGTGCTACGAGGTCATACAGCTCGGAACGCACGTGCAGGCGCTGCACGACGTCTTCGTCGCTGCCGGACGCGAGCGCCGTCGCGAGGAGCACGGCGCCAAGCAGCACGTTCATGCTCATGGCGTCGGCGTCGGCGTCGGCGGCGGCGTCGGCGCCGGTCCTCGCGTCGCGGGGAAACCGAGCGCGCTGCGCGCTGCTTGCGCGGAAAACTCCGCGTCCTGCACGCGCGCTGCAGTGACGGGATCGGCGCCGTGCGGGTCGTAGCGCACGCTCGCGGCAACGACGGACGCGAGCGCCGACTCGAGCGGGACGGTGCTGCCGCCCTTGTCATCGGGATAGTGCGCGTTCGAGGCGAACACGATCGCGACGTCTGCCGCGGGATCGATCCACACGCTCGTGCCCGAGGAGCCGGTGTGCCCGAAACCGCCGCGCGGCAGCACCTCGCCGCGGTTGCGCGAGAAGCCGCTATCGAGATCCCAGCCGAGCGCGCGCACCTCCCCGTTGCCGGCGTACCGCGGCGCCGTCATCGCGCGAACGGTCTGCGGCGCGAGCGCGAATCCCGCCGCGGGCAGGTCGCGCGCCGCACGGAGGTACGCGACCGCGAGTTTCGCGACGTCGCCCGCGGTCGCAAGCAATCCGGCGTGGCCGTTCACCCCCGGCACGGTTCCGAACTGCTTGCGCAACAGCGCTTCGCTTTCGCCGCGCAGTTGCGGCGCCAGCCGCGCGCGGCGTGCGGCATCGATGGTGACGTCGAACGACGCGTCGGTCATGCCGAGCGGCGCGAACAGCTCGTCGTGCGCGAACCGCTCGTACGACGTTCCGCTCGCGCGCGCGATCACTTCGGTCAGCACGATGAACGCGAGGTTGCTGTACTCGCTACCGGATCCCGGCGCGAAGCGCAGCGGCGCCTCGTACGCATGCCGCAGAATCGTCGCGCGATCGGCGCCGTAATCGGACTCCTTGAACGACGGCGGCATGCCGCCGGTGTGCGTGAGCAGCTGCGCGAGCGTGACCTCGTGCTTGCCGTTCGCGGCAAACTCCGGGATCCAGCGCGCGACGCGGTCCGACGTGCGCAGCACGCCGCGCTGCACGAGCGTCATGATCGCGGTTGCGGTGACGGCAGCCTTCGTCACCGACGCGAACTCGTACATCGTGGACACGTCGTTGGCGATCGTGCGCGGCTCGTACGTGCGCGCGCCGTACGCCTTGCGATAGAGCACGCGCCGCGACGACGCGACCACGACGACCGCGCCCGGGAAGTCGCCGGCACGGATGCCGTCATCCACGAGGCGGTCGATCCGCGCGGTCGCGTCGGCCGGCAGAGCCGACGCGAACGCGAGCCTCGGCGCGTCGTCGCGCACGGCCGCGCCGGCGGGAACGACGGTGACGATCGCGGTGGCCGAGTACACGGCGGCGAGGAGACGGCGCACGTCCTGGTGTAGCGCGGGACGTGCGATCGTTCCTCGTCGCGATCTTTCTGGTCATCGCTGCGAGCGCCGCGTCGGCGGCTCCGCCGCTGCCCGCCGTGGTCCCGGGCGTGGGAGGAATGAACCCGGCGGCGTGCCCGCGCCCGCTGGCGCTCGACCGGCCGTTGCGCTTTCCCGGGGCGACGGACCCGGGCGGGTTCGAGCTCGTGCGCGAGCGGTGGAAGGCGCTCGGCATCCCCGCACCAGTGCTCGCGACGAGCGGCGCGACCGACGTCGTCTTGCAGCAGTGGACGAGCATCTCGCGCCGGTCCGCCGGCGAGCAGTACGCGCTGCGCATCGATACGGTGGTTCACGTCACGCCGCCGGCCGGCGAGGCGGCGTTCGACGCGCTCACGACGCTGGCGCAGCTGCCGGTGCGCGACCACCATCAGTGGGTGCTGCCGTGCGTCCAGATCGGCGACGCGGAGGCGATGCATTGGCGTATCGTGTCCGACGACGTGTCGCGCGGACCGTTTCCCACGATGCAGTATGCGAAGGAGCGCATCCGCACGCTTGCGGCGCTCAAGATCAACGGCTGGTCGCCGTACATGGAGAATGTCGTCGCCGATCCGCGCTATCCGTTCGTCGCGTGGCCCAACGGGTTCACCGCCGCGCAGCTGCGCGAGCTCACCGCGTACGCGCGGCGCTTTTACGTGACGCTGATCCCGGAGCAGCAAACGTTCGCGCACATGCACGAGACGCTCAAGTGGGAGCAGCTGGCGCCGCTCGCGGAGCTGCCGCACGGGTATCTGGTGAGCGAGAGCGATCCCAGGACGTACGCCTACCTCGGCTCGCTCATCCGCGACGTGCTCGACGCCACGAAGCCGGCGCCGTTTCTTCATCTCGGCGCCGACGAGCCGATCGATCTGGGCCGCGGCCGCACGCCCCGCACGCCCGAGGTCTATGCCGATCACGTGAAGCGCGTGGCGGCGTTTCTGGCGGGCAGCGGCGCGCGCCCGATGATCTGGGACGACGCGATCCAGCAAGACAAGTCGATCCTGAAGCTGATCCCGCGCGAAACGGTGATCGTGACGTGGCACTATGGCGCCGAGGCGTCGTTCAAGCCGTACATGTACGCGATCCAGGCGGCGGGCTTCCAGCAATTCGCCGCGCCGGGGGCGTCGAACTGGACCGAGATCTATCCCGACCTCACGAACGCGTACGCCAACATCGGGCGTATGATCGCGGACGGCAAGGACGTCGGCGCGAACAGCGTGCTCGGGATGTTCATGACGGTTTGGCACGACGACGGGGAGACGCTCTACGAAGCGACGTGGCCATCGCTGGCGTATGCCGCCGCAAGCGCGTGGCAGCCGGGCGCCGTCGACGATGCGACGTGGCACGCGACGTTCGCGCGCGCGTTCTTCGGCACCGGCGATCCGCGCTACGCGCGCGACCTCGACGCGCTGCAGCAGATTCGCGACGCGCTGCGCACGAAGCCGTCCGACCCGATCGACTACCTGTTCTGGGCCGATCCGTTCTCCGCGCGGTTGCAGGAGCGCGCGCGCACGCTCGACCTCGCGGGGATTCGCAACCGCGCCGAGCGCGTCATGACCGATCTGTGGGACGCGCAGCCGCCGCTGCACCGCGACGCCGCCGCCGTGATGCGGCTCGCCGCGCTGCGCTACGACCAGCTCGCGCGGCGCATGCAGATCGGCCGCGAAGCCCATGAGTATTACGATGACGCGCGCGCCCACGCGGGCAAGCCCGGCCAGAACCAAGTCTATCGCAGCCTGGGCGTCGCGAAATACCTGTGCTGGGAGATGCGCGACGCGCTGGCCAACATCGTGCCGCTCTACGAGCGCGCGTGGCGCTACGAGAACACGGAGCCCGGCCTCGCGCACATCTTGGTTCGCTATCGGCTCGCGGAGAACGAGGCGCAGCGATGCGCCGACCGCATCGACGGCGTGCTGCGCGAAGACTACCTGCGGCATGACACCGTCCCGCCGTGGGACGACATCATGCCTTCTCGTCCGACGGTGGCGCCATCGGCTCGCTGAGCGGCGTCGCGATCGTCGTCGTCTTCCTCGCGCTCGCGGGGCTGATGATCGCGCGCAAGCTGCCCGCGCTGCTGGCCGTGCCGCTGATGGCGCTCGCCACGGCGGCGTTAGCGGGTGTGCACGATCTCGCGTCCATCGTGACGCTCGGCGCGGTGCGCCTCGCGCCGGTGTACGCGACCCTGTTCTTCGGCGCGCTGCTCAGCCGCGTCGTGCTGTCGACGGGGATCGCCGAGACGCTGGTCACGTACGCCGCGGAGTTCGGCGGCGACAAGCCGCTGGTACTTTCGCTCTTGCTGTGCGGGGTCGTCGCGGTGTTGTTCACCACGGTGACGGGGCTGGGCGCGATCATCATGATCGGCACGATCGTGCTGCCGGTACTCATGACGGTCGGTGTGCCGCGGGCCACGTCGGCGACGCTGTTTCTGCTCGCGTTCGGGCTGGGCTACATCCTCAACATCGCGCAGTGGAAGTTCTACAGCACGATCTTCGGCGTCGACCGCACGACGTTCCAGGGCTACGCGTTCGCGATCTTCGCCGTGCAGGCCGTCGTGCTGGTGGCGTACGCGGTCGTGCGCGCTCGCACGACGCGCGACTATGCCACCAAGGTCGTCGCTGCGGCGCCGGAGGATGTGCCGCGCAAGCGCGTCGGGCCGCTCGCGCTGATCACGCCGCTGCTGCCGCTGGTGCTGCTGCGCGGGTTCGGCGTCGACGCCATCGTCGGGTTCGCGATCGCGGCGCTCTACGGCGTGCTCGTGACGCGGCCGCGCGACGCGGTCAAGACGCTGGTCGCCGCGTGGATCCGCGGGATCGAGGACGTCGCGCCGGCGACGATCCTGATGATCGGGATCGGGATGCTGCTGGTCGCCGCTGCGACGCCGCAAGTGCAGGCCGCGGTCACGCCGCTGGTCGCGGCGATCGCGCCGCGCACGCCGCTCGCCTACGTCGTGCTCTTCGGGCTGCTGTCGCCGCTGGCGCTCTACCGCGGCCCGCTGAATCCGTACGGCGTGGGGATCGGCGTCTACACCGTGCTGGCGACACTGCACGTGCTGCCCGCGGTCGCGCTCGTCGCGGCGGTGATGGCCGTGGTGCAGGTGCAGAACGTGTGCGATCCCACCAACACCCAGAACGTGTGGGTGGCGAACTTCACCGGCACGGGCGTCGAGCGCATTACGCGGCTGCTGTTGCCGTGGCAGGTGGGCGTCGCGACGGTTGCTGCGATCGTCGTGATCGTGTTCGGCGGCGCGCTGTTCGGCACGCCGCCGTTCCCGCCGCGCGCCGCCTCTGCCGCAACGCTGACCACCGGCCTGTTCGCGCCGCCGGCCGCCGCGCGTGCAATCGCGGTGATCGACGACGCCACGCCCGACGGCGCGCTCGCCGCGCACGAGGTCGCCGCCGCGATCGCGCGGGGCTGGTCCGGCTTCCGCGTCGTCGATGCGCACGGCGACCCGTCGGCGTCGGACTGCCGCGCGAAGGCGTACGCCGCCGCGATGCGCGTGACCGTCACGCCGCTCGGACGCGACGGACGCGACGTCGCGGTGGAACTGTTCGACTGCGCCGGCTGGAGCGTCGACCAGTGGCACTCGCAAGGCGACCTTCGTGTGGCCGCGCTCGACGCGCTGTTCCGCGTGCGCGTGTGGTCGCGCGAGCATCCCGCGCTCGCCGCCGAAGTCTTCGAGCGCGGCTTGGCGTTCGACCCGGCAAACCCGCGGCCGACGTACTTCTACGTGCTCTTCAAGCCCGTCGACGGCTACATGCGCGCGCTGGTGCGCCCGGGCGGACCGGCATACGCCGCGGGCCTGCGCACCGGCGACGTGATCGATAAATTGGACGGCCGTTTCTGGTGGGAGTACGGCACGTACCAAACGCAGTTGCGTGCGTACGACGGCAAACCGCACGACTTCGACGTCCAGCGTGGCACGGTCGGCGGCCCGCCCGCGCACGTGCAGCTGGGCGACGCGTTCGCGGGCTAAGATGCCGCTCCGGCGGTTGCTCGGCAATCCGGCGGCGTTGCTCGCCGTGTTGATCGCGCTCGACGTGATCGTTGCGGTTCGAGTTCACACGCAGACGCACCCGACGCGGGGGCCGGTTCTCGAACAGTTCGCCGCGACCATCAACGAGCAGTATCACGAGTGCGTTCCGCTCGGGTGGTTTCCCGACAGCCGTCCCTGGCGCGCGTACTTTCCCGGCTACACCGCGAACGTGGCCGCCAAGGACGGCATGTACCAAGGCCTCTGGGTCGCCGTGCTGCCGTCACGGACGCCTAGCGATCCGCGCGCGGTCAGGATCAAGGCTGTCCTCGACGAGCTCACGCGTCTCGGCCTGCTCGTCCGCAATGCGATTCCCGAGATTCCCAACGGCGTTCGGTACAACCTCACCGATGACGGCAAGCGGTATTATTACGACAACAATCACTTCGGCAACAACGTCGAGGGCTGGTCGTACATATGCTTCTCGCGATTGCACGCGAAGCACGTCGCATGGTCGTCGCGCCCGTCCAAAGCGCGGGGACCCTACGGCCCCGTGACGGCGCGCATCCGCTTCACATGGGAGCCGTCGGAGAACGCGCCGTGGGCGACGCCGTTCGTCAAGGCCCACGCCGTCGAATTGAACCCGACGTCGAGTCCGGCCGAAGC
The DNA here is from genome assembly GCA_963792235.1 of Vulcanimicrobiota bacterium. Classification (GTDB taxonomy): domain Bacteria; phylum Vulcanimicrobiota; class Vulcanimicrobiia; order Vulcanimicrobiales; family Vulcanimicrobiaceae; genus Vulcanimicrobium. Next base: position 104,721 of record CAWBVR010000024.1, on the reverse strand, counting down.
CGCTGTCGGGCAACGCTTCGACGGGAGCTGGCGGCTAACGGAGTTCGACTTCGCGTTCCCACTCGTCGAAGACCGGTCCGCCTGGACGACGGCGGGATAAAGCCGGGTGCATCGATCCCCGCGAAGGCGCTGACACTGTTGAGGAACGCACGCAGCAGTCTGTGGAGGCGATCATTGGAGGCTACCGCAAACTCCGCGGTCGAAGCTCCGATTCAATCGGTAGCACGGCGCCCGGTCCGTCACGGACAAGCTCATAAAAAGTATTGAACATGGATAACGCGATGCGCGGCGTCTCATTCGCGCAACGATTTCGTGCGATGGCCGCAAAGCGGTCGTCCCTCTGCATCGGCCTCGACCCCAGCGAAGATCTGCTGCGCCTTTGGAACCTCCCGGTTTCCGCGGACGGAGCGCGTCAGTGCTGCGTGCAACTGATGGACGCAGCGCACTCGCACGCCGCGGTCGTGAAACCGCAAAGCGCCTTCTTCGAACAGTTCGGCGTCGAAGGGATGGCGGCGCTGCGTGACGTCGTCGCCTATGCTCGCGCGCAAGGTTTTCTCGTTTTGCTCGATTGCAAGCGTGGCGACATCGGATCGACGGCCGACGCGTATGCGCGCGCGTACCTCGAGCACGGCGGGGACTTCGAAGTGGATGCGATCACGGTCCAAGCCTATTTGGGAACTGGGACGCTGGAGCCGTTCGCCGCCGCGGCTTCCCGTACCGGAAAGGCGATCTTCGTGGTCGTGCTCTCGTCGAATCCGGAAGGCGCGGCGATTCAACACGCGGAGCTGCGAGATTCAGGCCGCACCGTAGCGCGGGAGCTGAGCGATTGGATTGCGGCGCGGAATCGTGACGTTCTCGACGCAATGGGCATCGGTCCGGTCGGGGCGGTCGTCGGCGCGACGTTGGGTGAGCCGGCGCGAGAGATCCTCTCGGAGCTGCAAAGCAGTCTCATCTTGGCCCCCGGGATCGGAGCACAAGGCGCGACGTTCGACGAATTCGGCCGGTGGTTCGTATCGGCCGCCGCAAGAACCATGCCCGCGGTGTCGCGGGGGCTCGCAGCCGCCGGGCCTAATCCCGCGGCGCTTCGGCTGGCGGCCGCTGCGCGGCTTTACGCGCGTGTCGTATGATATCCAAGAAACCGCCGCGGGAACTCGGGTCACCATGACGCACGATCTGAGCGGCGCGCCGCAGCCCGCGGCAATGGTCGCCGCAGAGTTCGAGGACGAGGGCGCAACGCCGCCGGAGGCTGGCCTTTAAATCCTCAGGGACCTAAAGACGCTGCTGGAAACGGGCGCGACGGTCGGCACATAGCGGATCGTCAGCGCTACCGGTGCTCCGACGAGACATTGCTGGACACGGCAAGGGGGTGAGCGCGGGGCACCCGACCGTGGCTACGCGATTCGAGCGTCAATGGCACGGCGACTCCGTCACCGGCTTCGAGCAATTCGTGGAAATCGGGTTCCTGATCTCATCGAGGAGCTGTTGAGGCAGCGGCAGCGGCATTGCGTGACTCGTAAACAGCATTCCAAGTGTAAGTCCGAAAACGAGAACCGCACTCCAAGCCACCGGTACTGCGACTCTCCAAAGGCGGGGTATCGCCGCCGCGGCGTCCCCTTTTGGAAAACAACCGGAAACCAAATCCTTGAGGGAGCGGAAGAGCAGCACCAAACATAGCAACGCTATATCGGCACTGAGCCAGTGCGTCCATTCCCGCTACGTGATTCTCAAGGCTCCGGCTCACCAAGATTGCGGTTCCATGACGGGCACTTCTGCCGTCCATTCACGCACGGGTTCGCAGGGCTCCGGCGCAACAGTATCCCGGTTCCGTGGACTAGACCCGCGCGTGCGGTCGTGCAGCGTCTTGATACAGGGCGACATCGGCCGAGAGCAGGACAACGTCGATGAAGAACCATTCTAAGCCCGGCGCCCATCCGGCGCCGCGTCCGACGACGCGCAGCACCGACACGACGATCGCGTACGCGATCAGCAGCAGTGTCATACGCGCCCAAGGTTCTTCACGGCGCGAGCGGACGGAGACCGGCAGCGCGAGCGATGCGATCAGCGGCAGCTGCAGTGCGGCGAGCACGTAGGCGGCGTACTCGGTGCGCACCGCAGGCCGGAAGAAGGCGCACGCGATCGCGGCTTCGCCGAGCCCAATCAGCAGCGCGCTCGCGACCACGACCGCCCCGACCCGGCGCGGTGATATCCCGGCTTGCAGGAGCGCGGCGTACTCGCCGTCGCGCGCGAAGGCGCCGTAGGCGACCGCGAGCCCGACGGCTATCCCATACGGGGCTGCAGCGAGCCCGAACGCCGGCCCGCTGATGACCCAGCCCAGCGCGCCCACGGCGATCGCGGTGAGCAGCGCCGGCCACGCCGCGCCGAGCACGAGCCGGTCCAGGATCCGCAATGGGAAAGCCACGCGACGCCTACTCTACCAACCGAACGCTGGTCGAGGCCTGTGACGGCCCGCGCAACCGCTAGAATCCGCTGCTGCAGCGCGCGACGCTCGAGCTCGTCATCGACGCCGCGAGCAGCGGTGCGGCGGTGCTGTTCTCGTCGCACGAGATCGGCCAGCTCGAACGCGCCGCCGACCGCGTCGTCGTGCTGAGCGACGGCCGCGTGACGCTCGCGGCAGAGACCGAAATACTGCGCGCGAACGAGAAAATCGTCGAGGCGACGTTCGATGATGGCCGCTTCGCGACCGAGACGCCCACCGTCGCCGGCGTTCGCCGGTGGGAGCACGCCGGGGCTTGACTTATACTAACCGCGGTGGTACAAAGGTCGAGCGTACTAGGACAACTAGTACGAACGACACAAGCTCGGAGGCACCACCTCGATGTTCAACCCCACCGCCCGCCCGATCCGCCCCCAGCCGACGCTGGTCCCGGCCCCCACCCTCGTCCGCACCACCGGCGATTCCAGCATTTTCCGCGGCTGGGGCGTGAGAATCTAAGCCTTGCCGCCCGCCTTTTTCTCGGTCGATCCTCACGGTGGTGCTCCGCTGTACCTGCAGCTCACCGAACAGATCAAGCGCGCCATCGCAATCGGGGCGCTCGCTCCCGGCGAGCGGCTTCCGACCGTGAAGGGCCTTGCGCTGGACCTCAAGCTCAACGCCAACACCGTGGCCCGCGTCTACCGCGAACTCGAGCGCGAAGGCGTCATCGCGACCGCGCCCGGCCGGGGCTCGTTCGTCAGCCAAAACGGCGCGCTCGGCGATGCGCGCCGCGTCGCCACCGACGTCGCGACGCGCGGCATCCAGGAGGCCGTCCGCCAAGCCCGCGCGCTCGGCATCACGCACAGCGAAGTCCGTTCGATCGCCGATGCGTCGATCGCACGCATGTACCCGGAGGAAACGAAGTGATCGCGATCAGCGGCCTGACCAAACGCTACGGCGATGTGCTCGCCGTAGACGACGTATCGCTCGAAGTCCCGGCCGGATCGGTCTGCGGATTGCTTGGTCGCAACGGCGCCGGCAAGACGACCGCCTTCAAATGCCTGCTCGGGTTCGCGCGCGCCGACGCCGGTGAAGTCCGGTTCGACGGCGCGCCGCTCGAACCGCACACGTTCGCGACTCTCGGGTACGTGCCGGAGCGGCCCGAGCTCTACCGCTGGCTCACCATCGCGCAGCATCTGGAGTTCGCGCGCCGCACGCAGCCGGCATATGACGAAGCGCGTGCCAAAGAGCTGGTCACGACGTTCCGACTGAACGAACGCAAAAAAGCCGGCAAGCTCTCGAAGGGCCAGCAAACGGCCGTCGCACTGATTCTCGCGCTCGTCCACCGCCCGAAGGTGCTGATCCTCGACGAGCCGGCCAGCGGACTCGATCCCGTGATGCAGCGCGTGGTGCTCGACATTCTCGTCGACGCCGCGACCAGTGGCGCGACGATCCTCATCTCGTCGCATCAGATCGGGCAGATCGACCGCGCGGCGGATCGCGTCGCGATCATGCGCGACGGCAAGATCGTCGTGTCCGGCGTGATCGACGATTTACGCGAAGCGTCGCGCGTCGTCGAAGCGACGTTCGCGGGCGACGTCCCCGACTTGAGCGGGCTCGATCCGGCGATGCGAATCGAGCGCGTCGGAACCAGCGTGCGAGCGCACGCAAACGGCCGCGCGGACGCGGTCGCCGCACGTTTCGGCGCGCTGGGCGCGATCGGCGTGCGCGTGATGGACCGCTCGCTCGAAGACATCTTTTTGGACGCCGTCGACGACGGAGGGAACCGCTGATGGAATACGTGGAGATCCTGCGCGCCAAGCGCATTCTGACCTGGTTCACCGGCGTGCTCGTCGTCGGCTTGATCATCGAGGCGATCAGCTACTACGCCGGCAGCCACCGGAACTCGAACGACGGAACGCTGCCGTTCAGCTTCTTTACGGCCGCCGGTTCGGTTGCGGCGCTCATCATCGCGACCTTCGTTGCGCCCGGGCTCAACTCTGAGGCCGCGAACACCACGGCGCTCGTCTGGACGCGGCCTGCGCCGCGCGATGCGATCGCCTGGCGTTTCATCGCCGTCGACATCGCCGCGATCCTCGCCGGTTATGCCATCATGCTTGTCGCCGTCCTCATCGGCATCGCGGTCGTCGGCGGGCTTCCGGCCATCGAGTTCGACGCGCCCACGATCCCGCGCTACGTGCTCCTGGGTATCGGCGGCGCGCTGATGTGGTACGCGGTGATCTCCGCTGCGGCGTCGCGGCTACCTGGTCGCGGTCCGCTGTTCGCGGGCTTGGCGTGGGGTGTCTTTCCGGTCCTGGCGGCGCTGGTCCAATGGGACTTCCTTCCGATCTGGCTGCACGACGTGATCTACGTGCTGGACTACCTGAACCCAATGGCATGGCTGGGCGGAACGACGCCGCAAGGCAACTCGTCGATCATCCCGTTCGACATGTGGACGCGCGGTCTCGGCGAGACCGCGATCGCGCTCGCGCTGCTGGTCGTCAGCGTGCGGCTGTGGTCGACGCGGGAGGCGTGACGATGACGATCATGGCCACGCATTTCGCAATCGTGCTCGGCGCCTGGCGCCTACGGATTCGCATCGACATCGACGAACCGCGTGAAGAGAGCGGCGATTCCGGTACGCTCGCGGACGATCGCTCGCACGCCGGTTCGCAGCCGCGCATCGGCGCCCGCCCCGCGGCGTCCACCGCATCGCCCTGGAATTGATGCGGGGGTTTCGCCGGGCGCGGCGCGGGTGACGATACTACGTATGCATCGTATCGTTACCGTCGTCGCTTTCACCGCGCTCGGCATCGCCCCGGCCGTCGCGCAAAGCGGTAGTGCCGGCTCGCTCCCCACACAACCGCAGACGCACATGGCCGACAAGGCCGCAATCGCGTTCATCGTGTCCGACGCCGTCGGCGACGTGCAGCTCGCCAACTTGGCGCTGCAGAAGTCGCAAACGGCGGCCGTCCGCTCGTTCGCCCAGACGATGGTCGCCGACCATACCAAGTCCGCACTGCAAGGTATGGACCTCGCCAAGCGGGCCGGCGCGACGAGCGCGAAGCTCGAGCCCAGTGACGAGCTTCTGATCGAGCAGCAGCACATGGCACGCTACAAGGGTTACGAGTTCGACGAGGAGTGGCTCAAGCACGAGATCACGGCGCACCAGAACGACATCGACACCGTGCGCGACGCGATGGAGGTCGCGAGCAACGCCGCGGTGATGCAGTTCGAGCTGAGCACGCTGCAGACCGACGAGAAGCACCTGGGTATGGCGAACGCCGCGTACGATGAGATCGAGCGGACGAAGGGCCGAAGCAAGTAACGCAGCATCCGCGGCGGGTTCCGGCGAAGGGAACGCCATGGTCGCCCCCCACGCCGACGCCCTCATCGATCACGTCCGCGCCAACCGCGAGCGGTATCTCGCCGAGCTGAAAGCCTGGATCGCCGTCGAGTCGATCTCCGCGCAGCCCGATCACGCCGCCGACGTGCGCGCCTCCGCCGAGCACGGCGTCGCCCGCATGCAAGCGGCCGGGCTGACGGCGGAGGTGCTCGAAACCGCCGGCCACCCCGTCGCGTACGGCGAGTGGCTCGGCGCACCGGGCGCGCCGACCGTGCTGATCTACGGCCACCACGACGTGCAGCCCGCCGATCCGCTCGACTTGTGGACGTCGCCGCCGTTCGACGCGCAGGATCGCGACGGCAAGCTCTACGGCCGCGGCGCCGTCGACGACAAGGGCCAGTGCCTGATGCACATCGCGGCGCTCGAAGCGCACCTGCGCGTGAACGGCAAGCTGCCGCTCAACGTGAAAGTGGTGATCGAAGGCGAAGAAGAGATCGGCTCGGTGAACTTCGAGCCGTTCCTGGCGCGTGAGAAGGAGCGGCTTGCGTGCGATGTCGTCGTGGTGTCGGATACCGCGGTGTTCGCCGAAGACGTCCCGTCGCTCACCACGTCGCTGCGCGGGCTCGTCGGCTGGGAGATCACCGTGCACGGCCCCGCGACCGATCTGCACTCGGGCTATTTCGGCGGCATCGTGAAGAACCCGCTGGAAGCGCTCGCGCAAATCCTCGCCGCGCTCAAAGACGCACACGGGCGCGTCGTGGTGCCCGGATTCTACGACGGCGTGCGCGAGCTTTCGGGCGCGGAGCGCGCGGAGATCGCAACGCTGCCGTTCGATCCCGCGAAGGAAGCGCATGCACTGGGCGTGCGCGAGCTCACCGGGGAGACGTCGCGGCTGCCGCTCGAACGGATGTGGTTCCGCCCGGCGCTCGAAATCAACGGCATGTACGGCGGCTACCAAGGCGCGGGCTCGAAGACGATCATCCCGTCGTTCGCAACCGCAAAGCTCACCGCGCGGCTCGTGCCGCACCAGGACCCCGAAGCGGTGAAGCACGCGGTGACGACGTTCGTTCAGCGCACGGCGCCCAAAGGCGTGCGCGTCGACATCACGTCGCACGGCGACGTGCGGGCGGTCGAAACGTCGCGCGATCATCCGGCCGTCGCTGCGGCCGCGCGCGCGATGGAGCTGGGCTTCGGCAAAGCGCCGGTGTTCATCGGCACCGGCGGCACCATCGGGCCGGTCTCGTCGTTCGACCGCATCCTGCACTTGCCGCAGGTCCTCATCGGCGTCGGCCTGCCCGACGACGCGATCCACGCCCCCAACGAAAAGTTCGACCTGTCGCAGTTCTACGGCGGCATCGAGACGATGACGTACCTCTACGACGAGCTTGCGAACGCGCTCAAGAAATGAGCTTCACCGAGCGCTTCGCGGACCGCGCGGCCGACTACGCCGCCGGGCGCCCGTCGTATCCGGCGGCCGCGCTCGATGCGCTCTTCGAGGGGCTCGGTGACGTGCGCGACGTGCTCGCAGCGGACCTCGGCGCCGGCACGGGGATTTCGTCGCGGTTGCTGGCGGACCGCGGTGCGCAGGTGCTCGCCATCGAGCCCAGCGCGGCGATGCGCGACGCGGCCGAGCCCCACTCGCGGGTGGAGTGGATCGCCGGCACCGCCGAGACGACCGGACTCGGTGAGGCCGTCGTGGACCTCGTGACGGCGTTTCAGGCGTTCCATTGGTTCGACCACGCGAAGGCGCTGCGCGAGATCGTGCGCATCCTGCGCCCCGGCGGCCGCGCGGCGGCGATCTACAACGAGCGCGACGAGAACGACCCGTTCACCGCGGCGTACGGCGACATCGTGCGCGCGTACCAGACGGACGACACCGAACGCCGCCGCGCGGACGCGCTCGAAGCGTTCGCCGCGTTCGAAGGCTGGCATGGGAAGAGCCGCATCGAGGTGCGCAACGAGCAGTCGCTGGACCTCGACGGCATGTTGGCGCGCGCGCGAAGCACGTCGTACCTGCCGAAGGAGGACGCGAAAGCGGACGCGCTCCACGCTGCAATCCGCGCGCTGGTGGCGCAGCACGTGCACGACGGCCGCGTGTTGATGGTGATGCGCACGATCGTGGTCACCGGCGACGTGGGCGGCGACGGCGGTTAGGTATGGACACAACTTCGACACGTGGCGATCATCCGGGCATGGCTCAATCGGTGAGTGATATGGAAGCTACGTTCAAACAACACGCAATCACCGTCGAAGAGTTCGACCGAATGGCTGATGCCGGCGTCTACGCACCCGGCGCCCGGATCGAGCTCGTCGACGGCTACTTGATCGACATGCCGCCGCAAGGGCCGCCGCATGCCGGTACGATCACCGGGTTTCAACTCATAATTCAGCGTGCGCTACAGGAACGTGCGCTGGTGCGGGGGCAAATACCGCTGCCCGTAAGCACGTACTCGCAGCCCGAACCCGATATCGCAATCGTCCGGTGGAACCCCCGGCTCTATCGCGACCGCCACCCCACGTCGGACGAGATCGTATGCGGTCGTCGAGATCTCTGATTCGTCACTGCAGTTCGACCGCAGCGTAAAGCGGCGTGTGTACGGATCGGCAAGCGTCGCGGAGTACTGGATCGTGGACGTTCAAGCGAGAAACGATCGAAGTCTGCCGCGATCCCAACGACCTCGGCTACGCATCGTCGACCGGTAGCCCGCCGCGGCGAAACCGTCACGTTTGCCGCCTTTCCGGACGTCGTCTTCGCCGTCGACGAGTTGCTCGGCTGAGTACCTCGGCGCGGCTTCGGATCGGGATCGACGTCGGCGGGACGTTCACCGACGTCGTCGCCGTCGACGCGGCGACGCGGGCGATGGTCGCGTCGGTGAAGGTGCCCACGACGCACGATCATCCCGACGGCGTCGCCGCGGGGATCGTCGCTGGGCTCGAGCGGCTGCTCGGCGAGCACGGCATCGAGCCGGCATCCATCGCGTTCATCGCGCACTCCACCACGCAGGCGACGAATGCGCTGCTCGAAGGCGATGTCGCCAAGGTCGGCGTCGTTTCACTCGGCGGGCCCGTGGCGCGGCTCTTCGCGCGCTTCGCGCCGTTCGCGCTTGCCGAGGGCATACGGTTCGCACCGGCGTGGTTCGACGGGCGCGATGCGGACGTGCTGGACGCGGTGCGCGAAGCCGGCGTGGAGGCGGTCGCCGTCAGCGAGCCCTTTGCGGTGGACCGGCCGCAGCGCGAGCATGCGCTCGTTGCGGCGGCGCGCGACCGCGGCCTCGCGGCGACCAGCGGCGCCGAAGTGTCGACGCAGTACGGCCTGCGCGCGCGGACGCGCACAGCGGCGCTCAACGCAGCGATCCTGCCGCGCATGCTGCGCACGTCGCGCGTGACCGCGCGCGCGGTGTCGGACGCGCGCATCCCCGCGCCGCTGATGATCATGCGCAGTGACGGCGGCGTCATGGACGTCGCCGAGGTCGAACGCCGCCCGATCCTCACGATGTTGTCCGGTCCGGCCGCGGGGATCGCGGGCGCGCTGTTTCACGAGAACGTCACCGACGGCATCTTCATCGAGGTCGGCGGGACCAGCGCCGACTGCTCGGTGATTCGGCGCGGGCAGCCGCAGATGCGTCCGGCGCGCATCGGCGGCCACCGAACGCTGCTGCGCACGCTGGACGTGCGCACGATCGCCGTCGCAGGCGGTTCGCTCGCGCGCGTCGCCGGCGGGCGCGTCATCGATGTCGGCCCGCGTTCGGCGCACATCGCCGGCTACCGCTACGCCGTGTTCACCGATGCCGCGCTGCTCGCCGATGCGCGGGCCGATCTCGGCACCGGCTTCGTCGCGCTCGTCGCACGCGACGGCACGCGGATCGCCATCACGCCGACCTGCGCCGCGAACGTGCTCGGCGTCGTGCCGCGCGACGCGTTCGCGCACGGGGACGCCGCGGCCGCACGGCTCGCGTGCGAGCGCGCCGGTGCCGCGCTCGGCCTCGGCGCCGAAGAGCTCGCCCGCGCGATCTTGGACCGCGCTACGGCGCGCTTGCGCGCGACGCTGGACGAGCTGATCGCCGACTACGCGCTCGACCGCGCGAACGTCGTCCTGGTCGGCGGCGGAGGCGGCGCGGCGGCGCTCGTCCCGTACGCCGCGCAAGAGCTCGGTTTCGCGCACCGCATCGCGCGCGACGCGCAGGTGATCTCGCCGCTCGGCGTCGCGCTCGCGCTCGTGCGCGACGTCGTCGAGCGCACGATGCTCGATCCAACGCCGGACGACCTCGCGCGCATCCGCCGCGAGGCGATCGACGCCGCGGTCGCATCGGGCGCCGCGCCGGATCGCGTCGAGGTGGTGATCGAAGTCGACACCGCGCGCAACCGCGTGCGCGCGACCGCGTCGGGCGCAACGGCGCTCGTGGAAGGCGCGCAGCATGCGGTCGTCGCCGACGAAGCCGCGCAACTCGCCGCCGCGGCGGCGCACCTCGGCGTGCGCGCGGAGGACGCCCACGTCGTCGCGCGCACGAGCGGGCTCGCCGTCATCGCGTCGGCGAAGGAGAGCGCGGTCGTCGACGCGCGCGGCGTCGTGCGGCTGGTGCTGCCCGGCGCATTTGCGTACGTCACGTCGCGTGGCGAACGTCGACCGCTCCCTCGCCCGCGCGATCGACGAGCACACCGCATTCGGCGACGTCGGACGCGCACTGCCCGACGTGTTCCTGCTGCGCGCGGGGCGCATCGGCGAGTTCACCGGCATGGCGGAAGCCGTGCAGATCGCCGGCTTGGTGCGCGACGAGCTCGCGGGCGTCGACGACGCGGAAGAGATCGTGCTCGTGGTCGTCCCCAAGCGCGCGTAGCCGGGTTACCTCGGCCTGCGCGCATGGCCCGCGGTGCTGACGGGGAAGGAACGAAGCCTATGGACGACCAGCCTGATCACCGACCTGCGCGGCTACATCCTCTCGAGCGACCCGTTCATCACGCCGGCCGTCAAGGTCGTGCAGTGGTTTCCCACGCTCGGCGCGTTCCTCGATGCGTACGATTCCAACGCGCGCTATGCGCTCGCGGTGGACGCCGACGTCGCGCACTACGTGGGCCACGACATCCGGCTGGGCACGGAGACGAACGACGAGCGCCGCCCGCTGGACCATGCTGCTCCCGCGACGACGTTCGACGCGCGCCTGGACTTCCTGACCGACGACGGCGGCGAAGAAGGCGTGGACGTCGTCAGCATCCGTGCGATCGGGCTCGTCGATGACGACGGCGGCGTAGACGGCGCCTAACGCGCCCGCACGCCGAGTTCACGAAGCGGACGATCAACGGATAGCGCGAAAGCGGAGCGCATGCGCGAGTACGACGTCCTCGTGGTCGGCGGCGGAAACGCGGGCTGCGCTGCCGCGCTCGCCGCCGCGCGCAACGGCGCGCGGGTGCTGCTCGCGGAGCGCTACGGTTTTCTCGGCGGCACGGCGACCGCGTCGATGGTCGGCCCCTGGATGACGTTCCACTCCGGCGACGACCGCATCGTCGGCGGGATCGCGCAGGAGATCGTCGAGCGGCTCGTCGCGCGCGGCGGCTCGCCCGGCCACATCCACGATGCGTCCGACTACGTCCCCACGATCACGCCGTTCGATCCCGAGATCCACAAGGCGCTGCTGTTCGAGATGATGCGCGAGAGCGGCGTCGCGCTGCTGCTGCACGCGTGGTTCCTCGACGCGATCGTGGAGAACGGGCGCGTCGCGGGCGCGCGCTTCGCGACGGTCGGCGGGATACGCGAGTACCGCGCGCAGCGCACGATCGACGCGACCGCCGACGCATACGTCGCCGCGAGCGCCGGCGTGCCCACGCAGCAGGGCGACGCGCGCGGGCGCGTGCAGCCGGCCTCGCTGATGTTCCGCCTCTCGCACGTCGATCTCGCCGCGCTGTCGACGTACGTGCGCCAGCGCCCGGAGCAGATGCGCAGCTCGCTCAAGATGCACGAGCGCACGCCCGAGGCGCTCAGCGCGGTCGCGGGGCTGTACGAGCTGTGGGATGCGGCGCGCGCGAGCGGCGCGGTGAGCGTGCCGCGCGAGCTCGTCTCGTTCTTCGCAACGCCGTACGCCGACGAGGTGACGGTGAACATGACGCGCGTGGTCGACGTCGACCCGCTCGACCCCGATGACCTCACCCGTGCGGAGGTCGAGGCGCGCGCGCAGGTAATGCAGCTGCTCGACTTTTTTCGCCGGGACGTGCCGGGGTTCGCGAATGCGCGTATCGCTGCGACCGCCACGCAGATCGGCGTGCGCGAGTCCCGCCGCATCGCGGGCGAGTACACGCTGACGGCCGACGACGTGCTGCATGCGCGCACGTTCGACGACGCGGTCGCGCGCAGCGCGTACCCGATCGACATCCACAACCCCACGGGCAGCGGCACGACAACGCAGCGCCTACCTGCCGGCGCGTCGTATGAGATTCCGTACCGCTGCCTGGTGCCTCAAGGCGTCGACGACCTGCTCGTCGCGGGCCGCTGCATCTCGACGACGCACGAAGCGCTCGCGTCCACGCGCCTCACGCCCACGGTGATGACGCTCGGGCAAGCCGCAGGCACCGCCGCGGCGCTCTCGCTGCACGAGCACGTCAGCCCGCGCGCGCTCGGCGCACGACTGCTGCGCGAGCGGCTCATCCGCGACGGCGTCGACCTGCGCCGGCCCGCCGCAGCGCAGCCCGTCGTGAGCTCGCCGAAGGATGCCTGACGTCCGCGGGATCGCCGCGGTGTACGGCGTGCGCGTCGAACTCGCCGATCTCGGCGACTGGGCGCCGGCAAAGCTCGTCGCCGAGTACGACCCCGATGGCCCGGTGATCCGCATCAACGAGCGCGCGTTGCCGCGCGGCTCGTCGTGCGACGTGCGCGACGCGATCGATCACGCGATCGCGCACGAGCTCTACCACCACCGCGAAGCGATCGGCGAGGTCGCGCGCATCGCCGACCGCACCGCGCGCGAGTGCGCCGCCGACGCGTTCGCCGCCGAGCTGGTGCGCGCGCGCTGATGCGCTACGTCGCGGGGATCGACGGCGGGCAGTCTTCCACCACCGCGGTGGTCGTCGACGAAAAAGGTATCCTGCGCGGGCGCGGTACCGCCGGGCCGGCGGATCACGTCGACGAGCCGCCCGCGTCGCGCAAGTTTGCCGACGCGTGCGCCGCCGCGCTCGAACGCGCGCTCGCGGCCGCCGCGCTACCGCGCGACACGCGGTTCGCGGCGGTACACGCCGGCCTTTCGGGTCACGACGAGCGCTTCGACGGCGCGCGGCCGTCGTTTGCCGCCGATTCCGTTCGCGTGCAGCACGACGCGCCCGTCGCGCTGGCCGGCGCGGTGCAGACGCTGCCGGCCGTCGTCGTGATCGCCGGGACCGGCTCGGTCGCGTACGGCAAGAACGCCGGCGGCGAGTCCGTGCGCGTGGGCGGCTGGGGCTATCTGTTCGGCGATGCGGGCAGTGCGTTCGCCATCGCTCGCGATGCGCTCGCGCACGCGATGGCCGAGGACGACCGCGGCAAGCGCAGCCCGCTCGGCGACGCCGCGCTCGCGTACTTCGACCGCAAGGACGTGCGCGCGCTGGCCACGGATGCGAACACCGGGCGCATCTCGCGCGGCCAGGTCGCGGGGTTCGCGCGCGTCGTGCACGATGCCGCGCGGCTGGGCGACGACGCCGCATCGGCGATCGCCGGCACGGCGGCGTCCGCGCTCGCCGAGCTCGCCGCCGTGACGCTCGCGCGGTTGGGCCTGTCGGGTGACGCGGTCCCCGTCGCGTTCGCCGGCGGCGCGTTCGCGAACGAGGCGTTCTTCGCGCGCACGCGCGAGCGCCTCGCGGCCATCGCGCCGCACACGCAAGCGGTGACCGCGCGCTACGAGCCGGCGGTCGGCGCTGCCCTGCTCGCGTTCGTCGACGCGGGGCTACCCGTGCCTGAACGCATCGTGGAACCATGACGCCCGCTAGCAACGGCGGCCCGGGCGGCGTCCTCGACGCGCTGCGCGGCCGGTTGGTCGTGTCGGTGCAAGCGGAAGCGGACTCCTTGCTCAACGCGCCGGAGGCGATCGCGTTGCTCAGCCGCGTCGCGGTCGCCAACGGCGCAGCCGGCGTGCGCGTGGAAGGGCTCGCGCGCATCGGCGCGGTGCGGCGCGCGGTGACCGCGCCGGTCGTCGGGATCGTCAAGCGCGCGTACGCCGGGTTCGAACCCTACATAACCGCGAGCGACCGCGAGATCGCGGAGGTCGTCGCGGCCGGCGCCGAGATCGTCGCGTTCGATGCGACGGAGCGCGCGCGGCCGGACGGCCGCGCCACCGCCGGCGTCGTGGCGGCGATCCATGCGCGCGGCGCGCTCGCGATGGCGGACTGCGCGACCGCCGGCGACGTCCGCCGCGCCGCCGCGGCGGGCGCGGACGTCGTTTCGACCACGCTGTGCGGCTACACGCCCGCGACGCGCGGCACGCCGCTGCCCGCGCTGGAACTGGTGCGCGCGTGCGCGGCGAGCGGCACCTTCGCGATCTGCGAAGGCGGCGTCGCATCGCCGGACGACGTGCGCGCCGCGTTCGCGGCCGGCGCGGATGCCGTGGTCGTCGGCACCGCGATCACCAACGTCGACGTGGTGGTCCGCCGGTTCGCTGCCGCCGCGCCGCCCGCCGAGTGAGCACGGCGTCCGTGGCCTCCGCGCCTTCGGTACGAGGGATCACCTGCGCGGCCGGCCGCCCCGTGTGGCCGCGATCCGCCTGCGGGCGAGCGAGCGCGTGCATCCGATAGAAGTCCTCGCCTGCGGCGCACAAGAAGCTACATAGTAGGAAGTCGGCGTCCGTGGCGAAAGCGCGGATCGACACCGCCGCGCACCGGAGGGACGCGCGGCCGTTGAGAGAGGATCAGTTGGCACAGCGCGTCGTCAAACCGAAGACGAACCTCGGCCCCGGGTTCTGGCCCGTGACCGCCTTGATCGGCGTCATCTCCGTGATCATGGTCATCCTGGTGTACCGCAGCCCGATGCCGATCGGGCTCGTCCAAGCGGGCGACCCAGCCCCCACGATCGACGAGCTGTTCCGCTTCCTGGGCGCCGTCGCGGCGATCATCTTCAACATCGTCACCATCTACACGATCTACTTCGCCATCGTGTTCGCACGGCCGAAGAACGCGCCGCCGAACACGATCGGCGTCCAGATCCACGACGCGCCCGTCCTCGAGTTCTGGTGGACCGCGATCCCCACGATCCTGGTCGTGATCCTTTCGATCTACTCGACGAAGATCTGGGCCGATCTGCAGAACACGCAGGGCGACGTGCTGACGGTGGAGGCGATCGGCTACCAGTTCGGATTCCAGTTCCGCTATCCGAAGCTGGCGAACCCGGTCACCAACGAGCTGCACCTGCCGCTCAACACGCCGACGACGATCCACATCACGTCGCGCGACGTGATCCACGGCTTCTGGATCCCCGAACTGCGCATGAAAGCCGACATGGTGCCGGGCCTGATCACGACGATCCGCGTGACGCCCACCCGCGCCGGCGAGTACCGCATCGTCTGCACGGAGTTCTGCGGCGTGCTGCACAGCCGGATGTACGCGAAGGCGGTGCTCGAAAGCCAGCAAGACTTCGCGAAGTGGTTTGCCAAGCAGGGCGGCGGCTCGGCATCGGGCGGCGGCGGTGCCGCCGGCGGCGCGGCGATCGCGCTGACCGCGGGCAAAACCGACGCCGGTCAGGCGCTGTTCGGGCAGAAGTGCAGCGCATGCCACTCGACCGGACCGTACGACCAGAAGCAAGTCGGACCGGGCCTGGGCAAGATCTTCAACGACCCCGCGCATCCCAAGCTGGTCAACGGCCAGGACCCGACGCCGCAGAACGTCGCGGGCATTTTGAAAAACGGTTATCAGGGTGACATGGGCGTGATGCCCAGCGCGCAGGTGAACCAGATCTCGAACACCGACATCGCGAACCTGGTCGCCTACCTCGCGAGCCTCTCGAAGAAGTAACGGAGCAACATCGTACATGGCGACCATCGCGCCCGGTGTGCCGACCGGACCGTACCACGCGGTCCTCGACCACATCCACCCCGAGCCGACGAGTTTCATTCGGAAATACATCTTCTCGATCGATGCCAAAGTGATCGGCATCCAGTACATGATCACCGGCGCGATCTTCTTCGCGATCTCGGGGTTCTTGGCCGAGTTGATCCGCACGCAGCTGCTCTCGCCCAACGGCGCGATCGTCAGCCCGGCCACGTACAACTCGATTTACTCGATGCACGGCTCGTCGATGGTGTGGTTCGTCGTCATCCCGCTGCTGACGGGCGCGTTCGGCAACTTCGTGATGCCGATGCAGATCGGCGCGCGCGACGTCGCGTTCCCATGGCTCAACCTCGTCGCGTTCTGGATCTTCCCGGTGGCGGGCGTGATCCTGTTCAGCTCGTTCTTGGTCGGCGCGCCCGACGCCGGCTGGACGGAGTACCCGCCCATCTCGCTGCAGGGTCCGCCGGGCACGAATTTGTGGGCCATCGCCGTCTTTCTGATCGGCGTCAGCTCCACGATGACCGGGATCAACTTCCTGGTCACCATCTTCAAGATGCGCGCGCCGGGGATGACGTTCACCCGCATGCCGCTGTTCGTGTGGGCGCAGTTCGCCACCGCGCCGCTGTCGTTCATCGCGACGACGGCGCTGGGCGCCGCGCTCGCCGCGCTGTTCATCGAGCGCGTGTTCGGCGTGCCGTTCTACGACCCCAAGCGCGGCGGCTCGCCGGTGCTGTGGCAGCACATGTTCTGGTTCTACTCGCACCCCGCCGTGTACATCATGATCATCCCTGGCTTTGGGATCATCTCCGAAGTGCTGCCGACGTTCGCGCGCAAGCCGATCTTCGGCTACAAGATGATCGCCTTCAGCTCGGTCGCGATCGCGCTCCTGAGCTTCTCTGTGTGGGCGCACCACATGTTCACGTCGGGCATGGCGCCGTGGCTGCAGTTGCCGTTCATGATCATCACGATGGTCATCGCGATCCCGACCGGCGTGAAGATATTCTCGTGGATGGCGACGCTCTGGGGCGGGGCGATCAACTGGAAGACACCCGCGTTGTACGCGACCGGTTTTTTGATCACGTTCACGTACGGCGGCCTGACCGGCTTCTTCCTCGCCGCCATCCCCGCCGACTACCACGAGCACGGTACCTACTTCGTGGTCGCGCACTTCCACTACGTGCTCTACGGCGGCTCGATCATGTCGCTCTTCGCCGGCATCTTCTACTGGTGGCCCAAGATGACCGGGCGGATGTACAACGAGAAGCTCGGCCAGCTGCAGTTCTGGCTCACGTTCATCGGCTTCAACGCGACGTTCACGCCGATGCACTGGCTGGGGCTGATGGGCATGCCGCGCCGCGTCGCGACGTACGATCCGCAGTTCAAGTTCTGGAACCAGTTCGCGACGATCTCGTCCTACGTGATGGCCGCCGGCGCGCTGCTGTTCATTTACATCCTCATCGACAGCTTGCGCCGCGGCAAGAAAGCCGGCCCCAACCCGTGGGGCGCGCGCACGCTGGAATGGATGGTGTCGTCGCCGGCGCCGTACTACAACTTCAAGAAAATCCCGGCCGTGCTGGCGGCGCCGTACGACTTCGGCAACCCGCTGCCATACCTTGGCCTCGAAGCGGCGCCCGGCGCCACCGAAGCGACGCCGACGCACTCCTCACACCCGGTCCCCACCCATTAGGAGCTGGCGATGGCAGTAAGCGTCGCTCCCGGCCACGGGATCGGACACGGTGATGACGATCACGGACACGGCGACGACGACATCATCTACCGTGAGACGCGCGACATGCGTCTGCTCGGGTTCGTCCTGTTCCTGGGCGCCGACGTCGTGCTGTTCTCGTCGTACATCTTCGCGTACATCTACCTGCGCAACTCGATCCCGACATGGCCGCCGCCGGGACCGAACGGCCACCCGCTGCCGCGCCTGGATACCGCGTTCGCGGCCTTCAACTCGATCGTGCTGTTCGGGTCAGGCGTCACGATGCACTGGGCGCTCGAGCACTGGAAGCACGGCAACAAGGGCCGCTTCAACGTGTTCATGTGGCTCACGATCCTGCTCGGTATCGGCTTCCTCGGCGGCCAGGCGTACGAGTACGCGCACGCGCAGATCGGCGGCTGGAGCGGCAACACGTTCGGCGCCTCGTTCTTCACCCTGACCGGGATGCACGGTCTGCACGTCGCCGTCGGCGTCGGCTTCCTGTTCGTGCTCTGGCTGCAAACGATGCGCGGCACGTACACCCAGGAGCGCTTCTTCGGCTTAACGGCCGGAACGCTGTACTGGCATTTCGTCGACGTGATCTGGGTGCTGCTGTTCTTCCTGTTTTATTTATGGTGAAAGCGACGATGGTGACAGCGACCATGGTGACAGCGAGCATGGCGATGGAGCGAGCACAGCGTAATCACGCCCAGCCCGAATTGTCGTTGCGAGCTCGGACCGGGGGGCCCCACGCAAAGCGTGGGGGGCGGGGGATTCCGACTTGGTCGGAATCCACGAGCGAAGCTCGTCGGCGCTACGCGCCGGGGTGCTTCGCACCCACGAGAGCGGAGCGCCGTTAAACATGGACTTAGCGAACATCGAAAAGATCGTCGCGTTCGTCGGGGCGCTTGTCGTGTTCTCGTTTGCCGTCATCGGGTTGCGCGGCGAGTGGCACAAGACCGGGCTCGACGACCAGGTGACGAAGGTGCTGCTGGGGCTGATGGCCTTCGGCTGCGTCCTCGTCGTGCTCGCGTGTTTCGGCATCTTGCCGCACACCGCCGGAGGGACCGCCTGATGTACGACGTGGAAGACGAACGCGGCGTCCCGATTTCGAGCGGCATCCCGCCCATCGTCACCTACGCGGGGATCGCAGGCGTCATCTTGATCTTCATCATCGCCGCCCTGGTGCTGTCGGCCTCCGGCTACGGCCACCTCTGGCCGTCCGACAACACGCTCAACCTCAAACTATAGGCTGCTGGTTTAGAAATCCGTCTTCGGAGCTTGGTCCTGCAAGGACCGAGCGAGGACTTCGGCCCCGTGCGGGGGCCGAAGTCACGCTATTTCTTCTTTGCGGCCGTGGATGCCGATGCCGAATGCCGGGATCTTGCCGGGGAGCACGCCGGTCGAGCGGCCGTCGATGTGGTGGACGCCGCCGTACTCGCTGAACTCGCACAGCGCGGGCCGCGTGTGGTCGGGTAACTCGATCTCGCCCAGTGTCGGCCACTCGCACGCGATCGACTGGTCCTCGGTCAGCACCGCGACGTAGCCGTTCGTGTCCTGGGCCGAGCGCTCGTCGCGCCGCCGGTAGCGAATGTAACCGTCCACCACGTAGATTGGTCGAAGCGTATGGGCCAACGCACGGGCCGGCGCGAGCAGCACCCAGAGCGCCCACACCGCGCACGCCACGACGCCCATGGCGAAGACCGGCGCGATGACGATGATGTCCGGCTTGACCTCGCCGTGCGAGATCCGAGGAGCGAAGAACACGCCTACCGTGATGGCCGCGAAGACCATGCCGCACAGCAGCGGTTCGACCGCGATGCTGAGGCGCCCGAAGAACCCCGTGAGCACCACGCGCCGCTCTGCGCGCGTCCACGGGCGGCGGATGAGCGTCTTCGCGCGTTCGTCGGCGGTGAGCCGGCTGGGCCGCATGCCGTGGATGATCTTCGTGGTGTCGATCATGCTGGTTTTGGTGCTGTTCCCCGGGATCGCGGGCGCGGCGCCGCGGCTGCACGGCGTGATTCTCGCGGTGACGCCGAAGACCGGGCAGGCGATCGTGCGCCACGACGCCTTCGCTTCGATGCCGGCGATGACGATGCCGTTCCGTATCGTTCCCCGCGAGCGGGCGGCGCAACTGCAAGCCGGCGCCACCATCGACGCGGACGTCGACACGAAGACCGAGCCTTGGACGCTCTCCAACGTCACCAGCACGGCCGCGCAGACGCTCACCGAGGATGCAAGCCCGCTGCGCCGCGTCACGCGGCTGAAGATCGGCGACGCCGTCCCCGACACGCCGTTCGTCGACCAAAACGGCGCGCCGTTCCGCCTCTCGCAGCTGCGCGGGCAGGACGTCGTGCTGTCGTTCATCTACACGCGCTGCGCCGACGCGCGCATGTGCCCGCTGATCAGCGGGAAGTTCGGCGAGCTCCAGCGGACCGCGGGCAAGCGCAGCTTGCACCTCGTCGAGGTGACGCTCGATCCCGCCTTCGACCGCCCGCCGGTGCTCGCGCGCTACGGCAAGATGTTCGGCGCCGACGTGCAGCGCTGGAGCCTGGTCGTCGGCGACGCCGAACCGACGCTCGACTTCGCCGCGCAGTTCGGCATCATTGCGTTTCCCGATCCCGCCGTCGGCATCATCCACGCGGAAAACACCGTGCAGATCGATCGTCAAGGGCGGGTTGCCGCGATGAACACCGACACCGCGTGGCTGCCCGGCGGCATGCTCGCCGACATCGACGCGCGCAACGGCGCGCCGAGTAATCCACTCGCGCGGCTGAACCTCTGGTTGTCCAACGGCTTCGTGTCGTTGTGCGGCAACAGCGTTGCGGGCTTCAGCGGCTTGGCCGATCTCGCGATCGTGCTGGTGATCCTCGCCGCGCTCGCCTACTTGGCCTACCGCATCGCGCGCAAGATCTTCCTCGAAAGCACGTAGCGCTTCAGGCCGTCAGCACCCCGAGGTCGCGGCGATGCTGTGGTCCGCGGCGATGCCTTCGTCGCGCAGAATCCCCTGGTTGAGCTCCTCGAGCTTGTCGGCGAGGACCTTGAAGTGCTTGTCGTACAGCGGGTCCGGCGTCGGCGTCGGCCGCATCGGGTACGGCGTGTTGCTGCCGCTGGCACCGCTCGTGCGCTGAAAGGGAACGTTGTCGGTGCGTTCTTTGATGTCTTGTGCTTCCTCGCGCCCGCGCAGGATTGCGACGTCCTTTTGCAGTTCGACTGCCGCTTTCTGCTGGCGGTAGAGCGCGCCGCCGAGCGCGTCGGCGAACGTCTTGAGCTCTTCCTTGCGCTTGGGATCCGGCGAGTTCACCGCGAGCTCGCGCAGCCGCTTCACCTCGGCATCACCCGCCTTCGCCGCCTTGCTGATCGCCTCGGCGTTTTTCAACAACGCTTCGATGGCGTTGCGCCGCTGGATGAAGTTGAGCCGGTCGAAGTCGGTGTTGTGAAGGTTCGTCGAAAGCACGGCCAGCGTGCGGTCGTTCTCGAGCGCTTCGGTGATCGCACCGTTGGCGTGCGCGACGATCGGCACGCAGGCCGGCAGCGCGCGCACGCGCCCGATCTCCTTGAGCGGGGTCGGCGCCGCCGCGCCGCTGGGCGCGGGCGTGGGATCGGCCGCGAGCGCGATGATGATCGGCAGAAGCAGCAGCATGTCGGGCTCCCACGAGAAACCGGAAGGGGGTGCACCGCTTTCCGCGAGGTTCGGTGCTCTCCTCGCATCCCAGGGTTCGATCCTCCGACAAGCTTCGGACCGAACCCCTCGCTCGTGCTTCGCACGAGCTCCGAATAAGGAAGTCGAAGTGCCTTTGAGCAGCCAGTTCAGCGGGCGGCGTGAGCCGCCGCGCGTTCGGCTTGCCGCGACGATAGGGCGGCCGTGAGCAGCGTCGCGAGCACCGCGACGGCGGCGAACACGAAGTAGGCGACCCGGTAGCCGTTGACGGCGTCGCCGTGCGAGCTGGCGACGCCGCCGCCCAGCGACCCGCCCACGATCTGGCCCATGATCAAGAACACCGATAGCAGCCCGACCGCGCTCGCGCGCTGCTCCGGCCCAACGTGGCTGGTGACGATGTAGCGCGTCGGCGCGCCGAGCAACGCGCCGAAGCCCGTCCCCGCCACGACCATTGCGAGCAGCGCCGGCCACAAGCTCCCGAAGCCGAGCGCGAACACGACCAAGCCCGCCGCGGTGAGCACGGTGCCGACGCCCAGGACGGCGCGGCTGCCGAACGCGTCGAGCGCGCGGCCGGCCAGTGGGATCACGGCGACGAAGCAGAAGGCGCCCAGCGCCGCGACCCCGCCGGCGGCCGCGTACGAGAGGTGCTGCGCGGCAACGAGCGCGGCGGGGATGAAGAAGAGCGAGCCTTCCAGCGCGCCGATGAGCACTTCGAGCGCATACGTCACCAGCAGCTGGCGGTCGCGAAAGAACGCGGGCGGGATCACAGGCTGCACGGCGCGCCGCTCGGCGATGGCGAACAGCGCGAACGCGATCGCGCCGCCGGCGAGCAGCCCCCACGCGAGCGCTGCGTTCACCACGCCGCCGATCGTGTAGAGCCGCGTGAGCAGGCACATCGTCGCGAGTAGCCCGATCGCCAGCGTGACGATCCCCGCGACGTCGAGCGGCCCGCGCGCGTTCATGGCGCGCGCCGGCACGTGCGTGCGCGCCATGACGATCACGACGATTGCGAGCGGCACGTTGAGCGCGAAAACCCAGTGCCACGAGATGAAATGCGTGATCAGCCCGCCCAGCGTCGGCCCGATCACCGCGGCGAGCCCCCACGTCGCCGCGACGAGCCCCAGCGCCGCACCGCGCCGTTCGGCGGGCACGCTGTCGCCGATCGCGGCCGTCGCGACGGGGAAGATCCCGCCCGCGCCCGCGGCTTGGATCGCGCGCGCGACCAAGAACACGGCGAACGTCGGCGCCGCAATCGCGAGCACGCTGCCCAGCGCGAACACGCTCACGCACGCGATGTACACCGGGCGCCGGCCGTAGCGGTCGGCGAGCTTCGTCGCGATCGGGATCGACACGACGTTCGCCAGCAGGTACAACGTGAACACCCACGCGAGGTCGCGCGGGCCCACGCCGAACGCCGCGCCCAGCGCGGGCAGCGCGGGCGAGAGCACGCCCAGATCGAGCGCACCCGCGAACACGCCCAGCCCCAGCGTGACCAGCAGCGGCACGACGCTGCGGTCGATGATGTGCCCGGCCACGCCGGTTACGGCGGGGTCGACTGCCGGCGTCGGCGTCACGGCGGCCATGCCGCGCTCAGACCGGGTGCGGCAGCGGGATCACGCGGTCGAGCACCATCGCCGCGCACATCAGCGCGAGATACAGCAGCGAGTACTTGAACAGCACGCGCGCGTAGCGCTTCGTCGGATCGCCGCTCACCTTCCATGCATCCCACAAGAACACGCCGCCGAGGATGAGCGCGCAGCCGCCGTAGCACGGCCCCAGCACGTGCAGGGGGAAGAACGCGAGCGATACGCCGACGAGCACCAGCGAGTAGATCACGATCTCGCGTTTCGTGCGCGGGATGCCCTTCACGTTGGCCAGCATCGGGATGCCGGCTTTCTCGTAGTCGGTGTTCGTCATCAGCGACAGCGCCCAAAAGTGCGGCGGCGTCCACAAGAAGATGACGGCGAACAGCGCGAACGCGGGCGAGCCCAGATGGCCGGTGACGGCAGCCCAACCGACAAGCGGCGGCACGGCGCCCGCGGCGCCGCCGATGACGATGTTCAGCGGCGTCACGCGCTTGAGCCACATCGTGTAGATCAGGACGTAGTAAGCGTTACCTGCGAGCGACAGCCATGCGGCAAGCGGGTTCACCAGCCCGTACAACAGCGCAAAACCGGCGATCTGCGCGAGCACGGCGAACACCAGCGCGTCGCGCGCCGAGATCGAACCGCGCGCGACGGGCCGGAACTTCGTGCGCGTCATGAGGCGGTCGATGTCGCGGTCCCACACGCAGTTGAACGCGCCGGCCGACGCGGCGGAGAGCGCGCCGCCCAGCAGCGTCCACAGCGTGAGCAGCAGCGGCGGCACGCCGCGCGCGGCCATCACCATCGCGGCGAGCGTGGTGATCAGCAGCAGGTAGATAATGCGCGGCTTGGCGAGTTCGTAGTAGTCGTCGAGAACGCCGCGCCAACCGGTCTTCGCGCCGGGAAATGGCGCCGTCGCGTCGACGCGTGAAAGCGTCGAGCCGCCCGTCGTCAGCCTGAGCGTCTTTGTCAGTCTGAGCTTGTCGAAGACTGCGCCGCCGGCGCGCCCTGGTCCATCGATTGCGATAAAAACCAGCGCGGTCGCGAACGCAAGGAACGTCGCCACCGCATTGGCCGCGTGTGCTTCGCGCAGCAGCGTCGGCAGCGACCATGCGACGTTCGCAAGCCCGAGCGCGATCTGCAGCACGAGCAGCGCGTACGCCAGCATCACCGTGATCCGCACGCGACCCGTCGTGGCGATTGCCGCGGCGCATGCAGCGAGCGTCGCAACGGCAAAGAACGCGCCGCCGAGCAGCCGGTGCGTCATCTGCGCGATCTGGCTCGGCAGCGCGCCGGTCCACGAGCCCTCGCACGCCGGCAACGTGGTGCACGCCAAGCCCGCTCCGCTCGAGCTGACGTACGAGCCCGCGAGCATCGTTGCGAACGCCAGCGCCGCGCACGCGATGAGCACGCCGCCGGCGAACGAGTGCTGGATGCGAATGCTGCGCGGGCGTACCACCGCGAGGATCGCAAGCCCGGTGAGCCCGGCGAGAAAGAGCATCGCGGTGCCCCAGTGCACCACCACCGACCACGGGCTGTTCGAAAGCGCGACCGTGAGGCCGCCGAGCGCAACCTGCACCACGAACACGGCGCCGATGAAAGCGAGCACGGGCGTGACGCCGGCGATCGCCGTGCGCGCGCGCCAACCGGTCCACAGCGCGCCGAGCACGAGGAAGCCGTCGATGAACGCGACGAGCCGGTGCGACCATTCCAGCACCACGCCGCCCGCGAGCGCGGGGACGAGCTGGCCGTGGCAAAGCGGCCAGTCGGGACACGTCATGCCCGCGCCGTTGATGCGCACCCAGCTGCCCAGCACGGCGACCAGCAGCGCCGCAACGGCAGCCGCCAGCGAAAAGGCCCGGAACATCACCTGAAAGGGTACCGCTGAATGCGGTGGAGTGAAACGACTCAGGTCGTCAGCAGCCGGAGGTCGCCGCGATGCTGTGGTCGGCGGCGGTCCCTTCGTCCATCCGTATCCCGCGGGTCAGGTCGTCGAGCGTGTCGCTCATGCCCTTGAACTGCTTGTTGTAGCTGTCGGGGACGCCGGGCAGGATCGAGGGCGTGTTCGCGGCCGCGATGGCCCCAGCGAACGGCGGGACGGGATTGGCCGCGCGCATCAGCCCGCGCGCCTCGGCCGCGTCTTCGCGCCCCTGGAGGACGGCCACGTCGCGCTGCAGCTCGACCGCGGCTTTCTTCTGGCGGTACAGCGCACCGCCCAGCGCGTCGGCGAACGTCTTGAGCTCTTCCTTGCGCGCCGAATCCGCCGAGTTCGCGGCAAACTCTCGCAGCTTCTTCACTTCGGCCTCGCCGGCCGACGACGCGATGCGCATCAGCTCGGCTTGCTTTGTCAGCACCTCGATCGCGTTCTTGCGCTGCATGAAATTGAGCTTGTCGAAATCGGTGTTGCGCATGTTCGTCGTCATCACGGCGAGCGTGCGATCGTTGTCGAGCGCTTGCGTGATCGCACCGTTGGCGTGTGCGACGATCGGAACGCACGCCGGGATGGCTCGAACGCGCCCGATCTCCGTAAGCGGCGTGGGACGCGGCGCACTGCTCGCCGCGGGGGCGGGATCGTTCGCGGCCAGCGCCACGACGATCGGCAGGAGCATCAACATGAGGACGTTGCGACTTCCGTCGCCGACGCAGGGTATCCTCGCAGCAAACTGTCGAACGACCGACGCCGATGCGGCGCGTCCTCGCCGCCCTCCTGATGGCCGTCGTCCTCGCCGGCTGCCGCGAGGTGCGGGTCAACACGGTTCGCTCCGGGACGACCCCTGTCGTGGGCCCGCGAGAGGTCGTCGTCATTCGCGACCGCCGGGCGCTCGAAGCGGTGGGCGTGGCCCTCCAGGCGGATTTCCGCCACGAGTTCGTCGTGGTGCTGCTCATGGGGCCGCACAAGGAGACGGGCTGGTCGCAGATCATCGAGGCGATCCGCCCCAACACCGACCGCATCCGCATCGTCGCGTTCGAGCGCGCGCCCCTGGACGGCGGCGAGCCGGCCCCCAAGGAGTACCGGACGTACACCGCCTGGTTCGTGCCGAACATCGCGTACCGGGCGGGCTCGCGGGTCGAGGTCGTCTCGCCGTCAGGCGAGGCGATCGCCTCGACGACGCTGCGGTAGTGCGGCCGCACGTCGCGCTGGACGGCGCCGCATTGCGCGCGAACGTCGCCGCGTTCGCGGCGCTCGGCGCGCCGGTCGCGGCGGTCGTGAAGCACGACTGGTACGGCTGGGGCGTGGGGCTGCTGGCGCGCGAACTCGATGCGGTGGTGGACTCGTACGTCGTCGCGGACGAGGACGAGCTGGCCGCGCTGCGGCCGGCCACCAACCGGCCGGTCCGGCTGCTGCTGGAGGCCTCGCCGGGGCGGCTCGCGCGCGTGCTCGCGCTGGGCGGAATCCCGAACGTGGCGAGCCCGGCATCCGTCGCGGAAGCCGCAGCGGCCGCGTCGGCGCGCGGCGGCCTGATCGTCCGGGTCGGCGTGCTCGACGCCGCCGGCTGGAACACGATCCGGGCCGCCGACGCGGGCGCGCTCGCGAGCGCCATGGCGGGCACGCGCCTGGCGGTGGAGCTATGGACGCACGTGACCTCCAGCGAACGGGGCGCGGCGATCCTCGACGGCTTCATGGCCGCGCGGCGCGCGTTCGAGGCGGCCGGGGTTCGGGTCGTGTCGACCGACGTGGCGAGCACCGCGACGGCGCGGCGCGGGCTCGCGTTCGACCGGCTGCGTGTAGGCGTCGGGCTGTTCGGCGCGCGGCTGGGTGCATCGGTCGACAACCGCTGCGCGCTGCGCGTCACGGCCCCCGTCGTGCGCCGCTTCGGCCCCGGCGAGGCGGCCTGGGCGGGCTACGGCGATACGCCGGTCGCGCCAGATCGCTCCGTCGCCGTGTTACGTTGCGGTTACGGTGACGGTTTTCCAAAGAATCTGGCGGACGGTGTCGATATTCTCTCGGTAGGTATGCAGTACACCGCGCGCGTTATGCACGACGGGGCCGACGCACGGGTGCTCATCGGCGGCGACGACGACCTCGACACCCTCGCCGCCCGATCCGGGATCTTGCCGCACGAGCTCGTGACGGGGCTGGCGCCGCGATGACCGCGGTCGACACGCTCGCGCGCTTCGGGGGCACGATCACCCGGCTCGGCGTCGTGCTCAGCCCGGACGGCTCCGACGCCGAGATCGAGGGCGTGCTCAACCCCGGCGGTACCACGGCGCGCGACGGTACCTGGCTCATGTACCCGCGCGCCGTCGCGCGCGGCAACGTGTCGCGCGTCGAGCTGTGTGAAGGCATCCGCTCCGGTGACGGCATCCGCATCGAACGGCAAGGCTTCGCGCTCGAACCGCAGGCGGCGTATGAGATGCGCACCGCGCCCGGCGGGATGGGCTGCGAAGACCCGCGCGTCACGTTCGTCGCGGTGCTCGACCGCTACGTGATGGCGTACACCGCGTTCGGCCCCGACGGCCCGCGCATCGCGCTTGCGTTGTCGCAAGACGGAAGGCGTTGGGAGCGGCTCGGGCTCGTGCGCTTCGCCGCAGGCCTGAACCAGGGCGACGACAAGGACGGCGTGTTCTTCCCGGAGCCCGTCATCTCGCCCAACGGCGTTCGTTCGCTGGCGCTCTACCATCGCCCGATGCTTCGCCTGTCGCTCATGGACGGCAGAGGCGCGGTGCCGACGCTGCTCGACCTGCCGCCGCACGAGCGCGAGTCGACGCGCATCGCGTACGTGCCGCTCGAGCCCGCGCTCGCCGACGTGCGCGCGCTGCTCGACGTGCGCGAGAGCGCGCTCGTGCTCGAGCCCGACGCGCCGTGGTGCCGCATCAAAACCGGCGCCGGCACGCCGCCCGTGCGCATCGCCGAAGGCTGGTTCTCCATCTTTCACGGCGTCGACGCGCGTGAGGTGAGCGAAGGCAAATATCTCATGCAGTACAGCGCGGGTTTCGTCGTGCACGACCTCGAGCAGCCGCACGTCGTGCGCTATCGCTCGCAGACGCCGGTGATGGTGCCCGGAAGGCCCCGACGAGACGCACGGCATCGTGAACAACGTCGTGTTCCCGACGGCGCTGTGCGAGCTCGGCCCGCGTTCGTACGAGTTCTACTACGGCATGGCGGACGCGCGCATCGGCCGCGCGCGCCTGCAGCTCGCCGCACCGGCCGCCGCGCAAGAGGAACCCGCAGCATAACCGACCGCGCCATGCTCCGGTACTACCTCGTCGCGGCGGTGCTCGTCGTCGCGTTTGGGAGCACCGTGTTCGCGCACCGTTTCGCCGCGAACGGCTGGAAGCTGCACGCCGACGCGACGGGGCCGCCGTCGCGCGCGCATGGCAACGCGAACGAAGGCTACGTCACCACGCCCGCCCCGTTCTTCATCGGGCAAGGGCCGTGGGTGATGAGCGCGCTGCCGGCGTGCTTCGTGCAGCAGTCGTCGAAGGAAGGCCCGTCGCATCTGCTGCGCGCGGACGTGCCGCAGGACGCGCTGCGGATCGCGCCCGGCACGACGCTGCACCGCGCGAACTGCACCGTGCTGGTACGGCCACACGACGTGTGGATCTACCGCGGCCTCGACCGCCTGCGCGTGCCGCCCGAGGCGCGCCTCTACAACGGCACCCAAGGGCTCACGCTCGTGTACCAGCACGCCGGCCGGACCGAAGTTCGGACGTACTGAAAACGCTGCCTAGTACCGCCGGCGGCCGGCGGCGCGGCGCACGAGAGCGTGAACGATCAGCGCGACGAGAACGAACGGCACGATTTGAACGAGATCGGCCGCCGGCGATGCCGGCGGCGACAGGTTCACCTTGTCGATGATGAACACGGCGAGGATTGCTAGCACGAGCACGGTGAGGATCGGGCGCCGCGGGTTCGGGCGCTCGGGCTGAGGGCCGTACGGGCCGCGGCCGCCTGAGATCATCACCGCTCCGGGTACCCGGAGCGAGCGGCGCTGTTACACAGAGTCTTCGGTGGCCCGCGTCGAATGAGACCGATCGCATGGAAATCCGCGAGGAAGTCGCCAAACGGCGCACGTTCGCGATCATATCGCACCCGGACGCCGGCAAGACGACCCTTACCGAGAAGCTTCTGCTCTACGGCGGGGCGATCGTGACGGCCGGCCAGGTAGCGGCGCGCCGCCGCGCGCGGGCGGCCACGTCGGACTGGATGGAGCTGGAACGCGAGCGCGGCATCTCGATCACGTCGACGGTGCTGCAGTTCCCGTACCACGGCCACACGATGAACCTGCTCGACACGCCGGGCCACCAAGACTTCGGCGAAGACACCTACCGCACGCTGCTCGCTGCCGACGCCGCGGTGATGCTCATCGACGCCGCCAAAGGCGTCGAGCCGCAGACGCGCAAGCTGTTCGCGATCTGCCGCGCACGCCGCATCCCGCTGTTCACGTTCGTCAACAAGATGGACCGGCCGTCGCGCGACCCGCTCGAGCTGCTGGACGAATTGGAGAACGTGCTCGGCATCGGCGCGTACCCGATGAACTGGCCGCTGGGCAACGGCGAGACATTCCGCGGCGTGTACGACCGCGCATCGCGCGAGGTGCACACGTTCGAGCGCACGCAGCACGGCGCCAAGCGCGCGCCGGTCAAGGCGTCGTCGCCCACCGATCCCGCCATCGCGGCGCTCGTCGACGAGCGGACGTACCGCGAGTTCCTCGACCAGCTGGAATTGCTCGAGGGTGCGGGTGCGGGTTTCGACAACGACGCAATGCTGCGCGGCGACGTCACGCCGGTGTTCTTCGGCAGCGCGGTGACGAACTTCGGCGTCGAATTGTTCCTCGACGCGTTCGTGCGCATGGGCCCGCCGCCCGCCGCGCGCATCGACTCCGAGAAGCAGCGCGTCGAGCCCACCGACGGCCGCTTCTCCGGCTTCGTGTTCAAGATCCAGGCGAACATGGACCCGCGCCACCGCGACCGCATCGCGTTCTTGCGCGTGTGCAGCGGCAAGTTCCAGCGCGACATGACGGTGCGCAACGTGCGCACCGGCAAGGACGTGCGCCTCACGCGCGCGATGAAGCTGTTCGCATCGGACCGCGAGTCGGTGGACGTCGCGTTCGCGGGCGACGTGGTGGGCCTCGCCAACCCGGGCGTGTTCGCGATCGGCGACACGCTCGCCGACGGCGACGCGACGGCGTTCGATCCCATCCCCGCGTTCGAGCCGGAACATTTCGCGCTGGTGCGCAGTACCGACACCGCAAGCTACAAGTCGTTCCAGAAAGGGATCGCGCAGCTTCGCGAGGAGGGAGCAATCCAGGTCTTCTATCCCTTCGGCGAGGTGCGCAGCGAGCCGATCCTGGCCGCGGTGGGCGCGCTCCAGTTCGAGGTCGTCAAATACCGCTTGGAGGCGGAGTACAACGTGAAAACGGTCTTTCAAACGCTGCCGTACACCACCGCCCGCCGCGTTCGCCCCGCCGCCGCGCAAGCCGATCCCGCGACCGCCACGCTCGGCTCGAGTGCGCGGCTCGTCGAGGACTGGGACGGCAACGTGCTCGCGCTCTTCGAGAGCGAGTGGAGCATCAATCTGGTCCAGCAGTGGAATCCGGGCCTGGCGTTCGAGCCCTTCGGCGCACGCGACTTGGCGCGCGAGGTGCCGGCGTGATGAAGAACGTCACCCCCGGTCCGGGCCCCGTGCGCACCGGCACCACGGCGCCGGTGCTCGACGCGCGCCGCAATCAGATTTGGATCCTCGCGGTGTTCGTCATCGTGCTGGTGCTGCTGGTGCGCGCGTGCTCCGGCCGTGAGAACACCTACGAGCGGATCGCCCACGAGCTCACGCAGGCGGTGCAGAACAACGACTACAAGGCCGTGGCGAACCTGGAGAACGCCGAAACCGCCGCCGACATGGGCCGCGGGCGCCTGGGCCACGCCGCTGACGACCTCGCGCCGCTTGGCAAGATCAAGCGCGTGCATGAGGTGCCCACCACCAGCAAAACACCGCGCGTGCACGAGTTCGACGTGACCTTCGACAAGGGCACGGCGCACGAGAAAATTCAGTTCGACCCGAACAACAAAGTGTTCCACTTTAACGAAATCCCGAAGCCCACGCCGTGATCGAGTCGTCCGCGTTTGCCGCATCGTTCGCCGACGTGCAGGCCGCCGCCGAACGGCTGCGCGGCGTCGTGCACCGCACGCCGGTCGTGACGTCGGCGACGCTGAACGAGCGCACGGGCGCGCGCGTTGTCTTGAAAGCGGAGAACCTGCAGCGAATCGGCGCGTTCAAGCTCCGCGGCGCGTACAACACGATCGTCCAGCTGCCGCCCGAGCGCAAGCGCGGCGGCGTGGTCGCGTTCTCCAGCGGGAACCACGCGCAGGGCGTCGCGCTCGCTGCGAAGCTGCTCGGCGTCCCCGCGACGATCGTCATGCCGGACGACGCGCCGGCGGCGAAGCTTGCCGCCACGCGCGGCTACGGCGCGGATGTGATCACGTACGACCGCGTGCGCATCAACCGCGCCGAGCTCGCCGCGTCGATCGCCGCCGAGCGCGGCGCGACGCTGGTGCCGCCGTACGACGATCCCGGGATCATTGCGGGCGCGGGCACCGCCGCGCTGGAGCTGATCGAGGACGCCGGCGCGCTCGACGTGCTGCTGGTACCGCTCGGCGGCGGCGGTCTGCTCGCGGGCAGCGCGCTTGCAGCGGCGGAGCTGTCGCCGGGCGCGCGCGTCTACGGCGTCGAGCCCGAAGCGGGCGACGACTGGGTGCGCTCGTGGCGCGAGGACCGTATCGTGTCGATCCCGGTCCCGAAGACCATCGCCGACGGCCAGCAAACCCAAGCTCCGGGCGCGCTGACCTGGCCGATCGTGCGCCGCCTCGCAACCGGCGTGGTAACGGTGAGCGACGATGAGATCCGCGCCGCGATGCGCTTCGCGTTCGAGCGCTTGAAGCTCGTCGTCGAACCGAGCGGCGCAAGCGCCCTCGCCGCGCTGCTGTCCGGCCGCGTCGACGTGAACGGCGCCCGCGTGGGCGTGATCGTGAGCGGCGGCAACGTCGACCCCGCAACGTTCGCGGCCTGCATCACGATCTGACGCACGCCGCGACCGGGTCGTTGGCCGGCGGCGACCGGCTACAGTTTCACGCTCAAGTTCAGCGTTGCTTGGAACGGGATCTTCGTGCCCAGGAAGCCCGTGTTGAGGTTGTTGCTGAACACGCCGTAGGGGTACTTGAGCTGGATCGGGGTTTGCGCGAGCGGGACGAAGTTGCCGCTGGGGCCGAGGCCGGCGCCGCCCGAGGGCAGCTGCGAGTACACGCAGATGTTGTTGTCGTCCCACGCGTAGCCGCGCTGGAAGCAGCGGTCCACCAAGCCCGTCATCGTCAGCGTCGCGCGCACGGTCTTGCTCACGTCGTACGACGTCTGTACGTTCACGGTCAGCCGCGCGGGCTGCTTGAACGCGCCGAGGTCGTCGAACTTGCCCGTGAACTGGTCGGGGATCATCAGGTACGACAGGCCGCTGACGATCGAACCGCCGCCGCACGTGTACGGCGCGGCCGCGGTGGGATCCGCCGGCGTCGGCGCGGTCGCGCCGCAGCTTGGGATGTAGCCGGGCGTGCTCAGCGGCGAGCCGTAGAACGCGCCGGTGGAGAACGTCAGCGACGGCGTGATCGTGAGCCGGTCCTTTTTCCACGACAGCACCAGCGACGCGACGTGCGGCGTCTCGTAGCCGTTCTCGCCGGTGAACGGCTGCGGAATCTGGCCGTATGTCGTGTACGAGCCCGTTGGATCGAGCAGCGGCTGCGGTGCGGCGTTGTAGTACGGGTTCGTCACGGTCGCCGCGCCGGACGAGTTGGCCGGCGTGCCGTTGTAGACGCCGCCGCACAACCTCGCGTTGGTCGCGGTAGGCGCGCCGCACGCCGAGGTGTACGAGTTGTACTCCTGGATGTACTGGTTCACGCCGTCGATGACCGTCAGCCCGCTGGGCAGCGGGCCGTAGCGGATCCGGCTGTGCGTGTAGGTGTACGCAAGCTGCGCGCTCAAGCCGTTGCGCCCGGGATCGCCCGCGCGCAGCGCGAGCTCCACGCCCGACGACGTCTGGTGGCCGACGTTGAAGCCGGACACCACGCCACCGACCCCGATCGGCACCGGCTGAAGCTGGTCGCGCGTGCTGCGGTAGAACGGCGTGAGCTTGTAGCTGATCTGCGTGCCCTGGATCTGTTTTTCCAGCGAGAGGTCGTAGTTGTTCGACACGTCCGGGCGCAGCCCGTGGATGGGCGTGTTGAATCCGGTCGGCAAGAACGTGTTGCCGATGAACGACGCCAAGTTGCGATCGATCGTGTCGTACTGCAGCCACGACGTGTTCACAGCACGCGCGTACACGCCGTACGAACCGCGGATCACGGTGGCCGGGTTGATCGCGTACGTGAAGCCGAGCCGCGGCTGCACGACCGTCGCGGTGATGGCGTCGCCGTTGGCGAACGCGAGGTTCGCCGGCCGGTAGCCGGGTGCGATCGTGGCGCAGTTCGCCGCGCTCGCGCCGCCGGGCCCAAGGTTCACCGTGTTCGAAGAGCCGGGCCGGAAGCAATACTGGTCGTTGTAGGCGGTGAACCAGAACGCGCGCGCCGCGTCGAAGCTTTCCTGCTCGAGCTTGTCGTTGTACCGCTCCACGCGTACGCCCACGTTGAACGTAAGCTTGTCATTGGGCCGCCACTGGTCACTCAGCGAGACCGCGGTGAACGTGGGCGACACGGTGTTGAACCGGCCGTTGACCCCGGTCTCCGTCACGCGCCACTGCGCGCCCGCCGCGAGCGCGCCGCCGGCCGCCGGATACGGGATCAGGTTCGCGCCGCCGCCGGCCGTCGTGCCGTGATTCGCGCCGGCGAAGCAGTCCCCGATCGCGCCGGTATTGTCGTAGCAATGGCCCGCCGCGTCGACGAGCGTCGTGGCGAACATCCCGGTGGAGTTGCCGGGGAAGCCGTAGCTGTAGCGGCGCACCAGCTTGGCCGTGGTGACCGATCCCGACGCCGTGAGCAGGTGCTTGTCCGAGAGCTGGTTTGCGTACTGCAGGTTGAAGCCGTGCGTGTGCGACGGCAGCTCGTAGTCGTTGAGCTCGCCGCCGAAGAAGCCCGTGAAGTTCTGGTTGGAGAGCCCCGTGATGAACCAGTTCGAGTACATCGTGTAGCCGTACAGCCGCAGGTATGACTTCTGGTCGAAGGCGTGCTGGTACTGGAACTTCAGGATGCCGACGCCGTTGTCGTTGGCGTCCTGCGCCGAGTTCGACAGCGGCGCGCCCAGCGACCGTCCCGTAGGCGACGACATGAAGTAGTACGGCTGTACGAGAGCGGGGTTGGGCGTGCCGTCGATGGGACCGTTGTACACGAAGCCGTCGTGCCACGTCGCCTGCGCCGGGCTCGGGTAGCTCCCCGTCGCCTGTTGCACGCCGGGCGAGAACGGCCCGCCCTGATCGTTGAGGCTACCGTAATACCGCGTGAAGATGTCGCTCGACACGTAGAGCGCCTGCACGTCGTCGCGCAAATTGCCGTGCGGGATCGCGTAGTGCAGGTTCAGCACCGCTTCGCGGTCGTTCGTGCCCGCGATGCCGTAGGTCTGGCCGGGCGCGAACGCGTTGGGGAACACGCCCACGAAGTCGGGCGGCGCCGCGTCGTAGACGTTGAAGCGGTTCGAGTCGATCACCAGGGGATAGAAGAAGCGCGGGTCCGACGCGCCGTCGTACTGGTCGATGTAGCGGAACGCTTGCGTGTTCTGCGCGACGCCGCCGTAGTAGGAGAAGCGCCGGTTTGCGTACGTCCCGCCGAACTCGATCTGCCCTTTGTTGAACAGCTGCGGCGAGCCGATGCCGAGCTGCAGCGTCTTGAAGCCGGGATTCGTGCCGGTGCGGATCACTTGGTTGACGTAGCCGGAGATGCTCGACGCGTCGGAGCTCGCCGGCGTGCCGCCGGTGTACACTTGCAGCTCTTGCTGGCCGAGGTTCGAGAGCATCGTCTGCGGCGCGTTGTCGTACACGCGGTTGGTCGGGATGCCGTCGAGTTCGTAGCCCACTTGATCGATGTCGCCGCCACGGATCGAGAGCGTCTGGAACCAGCCCTGCTGCCCCTGCTGCACGTTCACGCCCGGCACGCTTTGAATCGCCGCGTACGCGTTGGTGAGCCCGCCCGGTCCGCCCAGCGCCTGCGACGCGTCCTGATACGCACCGCTCACGGAATAGACGTCGCTGGTCGTACCGGCGCGGATCAAGTCGGTCGCGCGGCGCGCCGTCGTGCTGCCGATGCGCGCAAGCCGCGGCGCGACCGCGCGGTTGAGCGTCTGCGTCTGATCGGCTTGCACGGTCACGCCCGCGAGGCTGAGCGTTTCGTAGCCGGTGCGCTCGACGGTGACGGTGTACGTGTCGGGGTTCAGCGATAAAAACCGGAAGCCGCCCGAAGCGTCGGTGTCCGACGTCGCGTTCTGCGACGGCGACGCGACGCTCACGCGCGCGCCTGCGACGGGCGCGTTCGTGTTCTGGTCGACGATGCGGCCGACGATCGTGCCGGTCGTTCCCGCGCGAACCGCGGCGGGCGTGAATGCGACGGCGGCGGCGACGGCAAGCGCCGCGGCCGCCCGAACCAAGCGTTGCATGCTCAGCGATTAGCGGGGCAACGCTCGTTCCCTTCGGTCAGCAGTCACACGCGCCGGCGTGCCGCTCAGCGCGCTGCGCCGGGCCGTCCCATCTCATAGAACGGCGGGTTGGGACGCATGTCCATGAACCCGGCCATGCGATTCGAAAATCCGAAGAACGCGGCGACGGCGGCGATGTCCCACGCGTCGTCGTCGGAGAGCCCGACCGCCTTGAGCTCCGCGAGCTCTTTGTCGGTCGCGGCGAAACCGGGCTCGTTGACACGCGATGCGAACGTCAGGATGGCGCGCAGCCGCGGCGCGAGGTCGGCCGTGCGCCAGTTGGTCGCGATCTGGTCGGCGACGAGCGGGTCTTTGCCGAGGATGCGCAGCGCGGCGCCGTGCGCGGTCACGCAATACAAACAGTCGTTCTCCGCCGAGACCGCGACGACGATCGCCTCGCGCTCCGCGCGCGACAGGCCGCCGGGGCTCTTCATCAGCAAATCGTGGTAGTGCATGAACGCGCGGAAGTGCTCGGGGCGCTTCGCGTACGCGAGGAACACGTTGGGCACGAACCCGATCTTGGCGCGCGTCTCCTCGCAGATCGCGCGGACGTCGTCGGGCATGTCGTCCAATGCGGGCGCGCCGAAACGCGAAGGCGCCGCGGCGTGCGCGGCGCCTTCGTTGAACGGCGGGTGGCTATTTGGGCGCGACGATGTTCCCACAGGCGACATAGACGGGGATCTCCTTGGTCGATTTGTGGACGTTGATCGCGTACGGAGTCTTCTCCAGCTGCGCGATGGTCACGCCCTCGACCGTCTTCTCCGACGTCCCCTCGTGCACCGTCGTGAGCGCGTAGGCGGGCTTGGGATCGAGCTTCTCGCACGTGCCCTTGTGGATGTGCGCGGGCTGGTCGACCGTTTCGCCGCCGCGGAGACGCAAACGCACGATGAGGCCCCTTGCGCCGTCGTACAGCGTCGCGGTGCCCGACTCGTCGGACTTGTTCTGCTCCGTCAGCCGAATCTGCATCGGCTGCTTGCGCATGGCGGGCGCGGGGCTCTGGGCGGTGACGGCGATGATGAGTGCCGCGCCGATCGCGGCCGAGACGAGTGTGCGCACGAGAAAATCCTCCTGGGCGTCAGGCGAGCGTCCCGCCGACCCTTCGGCCGTCACCGGTCATCGCCTGCGAAACGGCCGAGCCGCCGGGCCTACATCATCGAGCCGGCCGTGATATTCGCGCACGAGACGACGTGCGGGATGTTGTCCGCCGACTCGTGGATGTTGATGTAATAGCCGCCGTGGTTGACGGTCTTCCATTTCGCGACGGGGATGGTGGTGACCGACGTGCCGTTCGCGACGTTCTTGAGCGGGATGACGACGGGCCCGTTCGAGCCGCACTTTCCGCGATGAATGTGCGAGGGCTGGTTGGCGCCGGCCGGTTCGCCGGTCACTTTCATCCCGAGGAAGACGACGCCGTTGCCGCTGCGCGGCGTCGCGCAGCCGGATTCGCCGGAGCCGCCGATGGCGTTGAGCGCGTAGCCCGCGCAGCGCGTCATCGTCATTTTGCCCATGTGGCCCGGCGAGCCGCTCGTGCCTTGCGCGCCGCCCGGCACGGTTGCCGCCAGCACGAACGCCGCGCTCAGGGTCACGCGGGCGATGATTGCTTTCATAGACGCACCTCTCGAAACGAGCAAGACGAGAGGACGATTCCGTACAGGCTTTCCCGCGCCTGCGCTGCCGCTCGAGCTCAGCCGCGCCCCTTGAGCATCGCCCGCGCGGCGTTCCAGCCGGGCGCTCCCATCACGCCGCCGCCCGGGTGCGCGGCCGAACCGCACAAGAACAGGCCCTTGACCGGCGTGTGGTAGTTCGCCCAGCCCGGCGCCGGCCGGAACATGAACAGCTTGTTCAAGCTCATGGCGCCCTGGAAAATGTTGCCGCCGGTGAGGTTGAACTTCGCCTCGATGTCCACCGGGCTGAGCACTTGGCGCCCGATCACCGACGCCTTGAAGCCCGGCGCGTACTGCTCCACCACGTCGAAGCAGCTGTCGGCGAACGCGTTGCGCGCGGCCTCGTCCCATTGCCCGCCGCGCAGCGTATACGGCGCGTACTGGCAGAACATCGACATCAGGTGCTGCCCCGCCGGTGCGACGGTGGGATCGACCGCCGAAGGGATCGTGCACTCGACGACGGGCTGCGCGGAGGGGCGACCGTATTTCGCATCGTCGTAGCCGCGCTCGATGTAGTCCTGATCCGGGCAGAGGTGGATCGTGCCGCGGTGCTGCGGGCCTGCGGCGCTGCCGGGGCACGCCGTGAAGTTGGGCAGTGCCGACAGCGCGACGTTGATCTTCGCCGACGCGCTCGCGTAGTCGATGCGCTTGATCTCCGCGAGAAAATCCGGCGGCAATTCCTCCGGCTGCAAGAACGTCTCGAACGTCAGGCGGCAGTCGACGTTGCTGGCGACGTGGCGCGCACGCAACTCGTCGCCGTTGGCGAGGACGACGCCTGCAGCGCTGCCGTGCTCGACGACGATGCGCGCGACTTCGGCTTCGGTGCGAATCTCGACGCCGAGATCGAGCGCGGCCCTCGCGAGCGCTTGCGTGAGCCCGCCCATCCCGCCTTTGACGTAGCTCCACACGCCGCGCGCGCCGTTGGTCTCGCCCATCACGTGGTGGAACAGAACGTACGCCGTCCCCGGCATCGACGGGGACGCGAACGCCCCGATGATCGCGTCGGTCGCGAGCGTCGCTTTGAGCTCTTCCGACTCGAACCAGCGGTCGAGGATCGGCCGCGCCGCGCCGGTGAGGATCTCGACGGCCTCGCCCATCGAGCCGTTGAGGCCCTTCACCGAAAGGCCGAGCTTGCCCAGCGACAGCAGGTCCGAGATGCCGGGCTTCACGGGGTTGGGCGGCGTCTGCACGAGCGTCGGCTCGATGACCGTCGCGACGCGCTCGAGCATCGCGACGTACTTCGGGTACGCGAGCGCGTCTTTCCGGCTGAACTTCGCGATCTCGCGCGCGTTCATGTGTTCGTCCGCGCCGAGCATCAGATAACGGCCGTCCGCGAACGGCGAGAACGACGACGGGTTGCGCTCGAGCAGCTCGAACCCGTAGTCGCGCAAGCGCAAGTCGCGGATGATCTCGGGCCGGAACAGGCTGTTGACGTACGCCGCCGTCGACACTTTGTAGCCCGGGAAGACGTTCTCTTCGGTCACGCACGCGCCGCCGACGATGTAGCGGCGCTCCAACACCAGCACTTTCCACTTCGCGCGCGCCAGGTAGCACGCGGTCACCAGGCCGTTGTGACCGCCCCCGATGACGATCGCGTCGTAGACCGCGGCCGCCGCGGGCCGCGCCGTCACTTGCCGTTGCGCCCCGTCGGCGTGCCGTCGTTGCCGACGTTCTTCGTCGGGCCGTTGGTCATGCGCCCTTGCCGGCCGTCCGTCGCCGTGCCGTTGCGCACGCGCGCGCGCTTGGGCGTGAACGGCTTGCCGGTCTTGTACTGGCCGTGGCGCGGCAGCGACCAGTCGACATCGTCGCAGCCGACGGGGGTGAACGCGCGGCAGTCGTGCGGGCGCGCCTCGTAGATGCCGCAGTAGTAGCGACCGCTGCGCGAACCCATCAGGAACACGCACTTGTGCTCGGCGTCGTCGCTGTACGCGCCGTCCGCGTCGACCTTGCGCAGCCACCCGACGGCGTAGCCATCGGCGGACTCGCGCGCGACCACGTACTGCTCCATCACCTCGTCGTACGACATCTTGAAGTGGTCGGCGATGCGCTGCACGTCGGCGCGGTTGACGAACGGCTCGTAGCCGCTGCAGCACTCCGCGCAGCCCGGCGGGCACGTGACGTTCTCCGGCAGATCGTACTGGTGCTTGCGCGCCAGCTCGATGACCTGGCGCACGGCGGCGACGAACTCCGTGTCGTCGTTGTACTTGTACACCCACTCTTTGCGGGTGACTTCGTTCGCGTTGTACTTGCGCTCGGTCACCGTGTTGTAGTGCACGGTGACGTGCTCTTCGTCGATCTCGATCGACTGGACGTTCGTCATCGGCGTGAGGTCGAGCTCGCTGAGCTTCGTCGGCTGGCCCGTGTCCCGAGTGAACGAACGCAAGTTGCGAAGCTCGCGGTGGGCGATGAGATCGATCGTCTCCTGCATGGCCGCTCTGCTTCGGGGTTGACGGCGGACGAACCCGTGGGTGGCGGACGACTCCCGTGGTTCGGAGAACATGCCGTGCCATGCGGTTTCGGGTCGCCTCGCTCGCTTTGGTCGCCCTGCTGGCGCCGGTTTGCGCCCCCGCGCGCGCCGACGACCTCGCGACGGTGCGCGCCAAAGTGGCCGGCGCGATGCAGTCGGCGAAGTCGTTCGTCGTCACGACCGCGATCTCGACCGGCTACAAAGTTACGATGACCTTCGTCGCGCCCGACCGCTTCCACAGCACGGCCGCATACAACGGCGTGAACGCCGACGTGGTCCTGGTCGGGCCGGTCGCGTACGTCGGCGCCGCCGGGCAGCCGTATCGCAAGACCGATGCGCCGCCCGAGGTCATCGCGGCGCAGGCGCACCTGCGCGACGTCCCGGTCGATGAGCTGCTCCCCGACAAGATCGCCGGCGGCAAGACGTGGGGCCAGTTCTCCACGACGTCGTCCGGCCCGCAGAAAGACCAGCGCTTGACCTGCACCTACGACAAGAAGACGTACCGCATCAGCGACTGCTCGAACGAAGGGTTGACGCTGACGTTCTCTCGCTACGACGACCCTGCGAACGCCGTCGCGATCCCCGCCAACGTCGCGCCACCCGCGCGCTGACGGCGGAGCCCGCCGTGGAGATGAGGAAAAACCGCGCTATGCACATCACCCGCGCGTGGACCGCGCTCACGGCCGTCCTGGTCGTCGCGACCGCCGCCCAGGCGGTCGCCGCCGACGATCCCAGCGTGCTTTCGGCGAAGGTCGACCAAGCGATCGGCGCCGCCGGCTCGTATCACGTGAGCGTCACCGGCCCAAGCGGGTTGGCCGTCGACATCATCGAGGTGGGCCACGACCGCTTGCGGGTGCAGTCGACGGTGGGCGGCACCACGACGGAGTCGCTGGTCATCGGCACCGCGATGTATTTTCACGGCGCCAGCACGCCGTGGGCGGCCGCGGCGGTGCCCCCCGTCAAGCGCCCGCGCAAAAACCTGCTCTACATGGCGTCGCCGGACAGCAAGCTCGAGCCGCTGGCCGATCGCACCGAAGGTGCCGTGACGTACGGCGCGTTCGGCTCGCTGGCCATCGGCAACGGCGGCATCCCCGGCACCATGGAGTGTACGTACGACAAAGCGACGTATCTGCCGCACACGTGCGCGGTCGTGCTGCAAGCGCTGCCGACGCCGCTGCGCGTCACGTACGACCGCTGGAACGATCCGGCGAACGTGATCGAGCCGCCGCCCGGCGTCGCGCCGCCGACGCCGAGCCCCGCGCCGAGCCCGGCACACTGATGGCGCGCGCAGCGATCGGCGTCGATCTGGGCGGCTCGCACGTCATGGCCGCCGCCGTCGACGAATCGGGCGAGATCCACGCGAAGTTCGAGCAGGACATCGACGACCGCGCGCCCGGCGCCGTCGTCGACGCGCTCGCGACGGTCGTGAAGAGCGCGATCGACGCATCGAAGCATGACGTCGGCGCGATCGGCATCGGCTCGCCCGGCAATGTCGACCCGGTCAGCGGCACGATCCGCTACTCGCCGAATTTCGGCTGGACGAACGTACCGCTCGGTGATCGCGTGCGTGCCGCGTTTCCGAAGTTCACGGTGTTCGTCGGCAACGACGCGCGCTGCGCGACGCTGGGGGAGTACGCGCACGGTGTCGGGCAAGGCACGCAAGATTTTGCGCTGCTCACGCTCGGCACGGGGATCGGCGGCGGCTTCGTCGCGCGCGGCGTGCTGGCGCTGGGCAACCAAAACGGCGCGGGCGAGTTCGGCCACCACACCATCCGCCCCGAGTCCGGCTTCATCTGCGGCTGCGGAAAAGTCGGCTGCTTCGAAGCGCAGGCGTCGGGGACCGGGTTGATGCGCCACGCGCTGCGGCTGGCGCCGTCGTTCCCGCGCAGCACGCTGCTCGACGTGCCGCGCGAGAAGCTCGGCTCCAAGGCGATCCGCAAGGCTGCGCAGGCCGGCGACGCGCACGCGCTCGCGGCCTGGGCCGCCTACTGCGACGACCTCGCACTGGGGCTGTCCAACGTGATCGCGTTCGTCAACCCCGAGGTGATCGCGCTGGGCGGCGGGGTGTCGAGCGCCGGCGACTTCTTGCTCGACCGCGTCAAGCCGCTGGTGGAGGTCCGCACGACCATGGTGCCGCGCGGCACCACGCGGATCGTGCGCGCCACGCTGGGCAACGACGCCGGCGCGGTCGGGGCGGCGACCGCCGCGCTGCGGGGCGGCCTGATCGCTCAGCCCCGCGCGGCGGCGGCCGCGTAAGAGCTTCGTAAGCGCGCCGTAATCGTCTGGAAGGAGACTGACTCTGTGAACGAGCGCGACATCCCGGCGCTATTGCCGCCCATCTGCGACGACTGCGGACACCGGGCCTCACTCCACCATCTCGACGGCTGCCGGGCCCTGATGCTGGGCCGCGGCTCGCCCTCGCGAACATGCGGCTGCACCACGACGCTGCGCGAGATCCTCATGGCGCGCTACCCGCGCACGCCGGCGGAATTCGCGGAACGCCACCAGGCGAGCCGAAACTAAGCCGTTTCGCTACGGCGCGTGCTGCGGTGCGTCCAGCGCGAGCGCCGTCATCATCCGCACGCCCGTCTCCAGCGCCGACTCGTCGATGTCGAAGCGCGCGTGGTGGTGCGGAAACGCGCTGTTCGGGCCGCCGTTGCTGCCGATGGTGAAAAAACACGCCGGCACGCGCTCGGCGAAGAACGAGAAGTCCTCCGCGCCCATCAGCTTCGGAACGTCCGCGACGCGCTGCGGTTCCACGACACGCTGTGCGAGCGCTCGCGCGTAGCGCGTCTGCTCGACGTCGTTCGACGTCACCGGATAGCGCCACAGGTACTCG
The DNA here is from genome assembly GCA_963792235.1 of Vulcanimicrobiota bacterium. Taxonomy (GTDB): domain Bacteria; phylum Vulcanimicrobiota; class Vulcanimicrobiia; order Vulcanimicrobiales; family Vulcanimicrobiaceae; genus Vulcanimicrobium. The sequence continues at coordinate 62,431 of CAWBVR010000024.1, read as the reverse complement.
AACTCGTACGTTGCGCCCGAACTTTCGCAAATGCCGCGCAGCACGCGCTCGATGCGCTCGGCCATCTTCGCGCGCACGCCGGCGTCGAACGCGCGCACGGTGCCGAGCAGCCGCACGCGGCTGGGGATCACGTTGTGCGTCGTGCCGCCGTTGATCGCGCCGATCGTGACGACGGCGGGTTCGATCGGGTCGATGTTGCGCGACACGATCTGCTGCACCGCGACGACGAACTGCGCCGCGACGTACACCGGATCGACGGTTTGGTGCGGCGACGCGCCGTGGCCGCCCTTGCCTTCGACGGTGATCTCGATCGAGTCGCTCGACGCGTAGAACGCGCCTTCGCGAAATCCGACTTGCCCCGCGGGATGCGTCGACGCGAGGTGCAGTCCGTACGCGCGCTCGATGCCGAAGCGCTCGAGCACGCCGTCGGCGACCATCGCTTTTGCGCCGCCCTTCCCTTCTTCGGCCGGCTGGAACAAAAAGCACACCGTGCCTGCGACCTCGTCGCGCCGGCTCATCACGATGCGTGCCGCGCCGAGCAGCATCGCGACGTGCCCGTCGTGGCCACACGCGTGCATGTGCACCGGCGTGCGCGAGCGGTACGGGACGTCGTTCTCCTCATCGATCGGAAGCGCGTCCATATCGGCGCGCAGCATGATCGTCTTGCCGGGCTTGGTGCCCTTCAGCACGCCCACCACGCCGGTCTTGCCGATGCCGGTGTGAACGTCGAAGCCGAGCGCGCTTAAGCGGCCGGCGACCATCGCCGCGGTGCGTTCTTCCTCGAAGCCGAGCTCGGGGTGCGCATGAAGATCGCGCCGGGTTTCGACGACCTCCGCGGCGACCTGCGCGGGGACGTCGATCGTCAGTGCCGGGGGCATCGCGATGTTATCCGGCGGCGGGGATCGGGGCGGGGCGCCGGCCGCTGATCGCGATCTGGCCGATCAGCTCGGCGATGCGGCGCGAGCTGCCGCGCGGCGCGATGGCGGTCTGCTGCGAGCGCATCTTGCCCAGGCGCTCCTGGTTGTGCACGATCCGCGCGACGGACGACACCACCTCGGCGGTGGTCAGCGCGACGACGCCGATCCCGTTGGTGCGAACGTAGTCGAGGTTGCCGCGCTCCTGGCCCGGGACGTAGTCGTAGACCACGACGGGGACCTCGGCGACCGACGCCTCGGCGATGGTGCCGGGTCCGGCCTTGGTGACCAGCAGGTCGGCCGCGCGCATCAGCTCGGGGACGTCGTTGCGGAAGCCGAGCACGGTCATGGGCGTGGGCAGCGACGGCGCCAGCTCTTCGAGCTTCGCCTTGAGCGCGGCGTTGCGGCCCGTGACGACCACGAGGTGGTAGTCCAGCCCCGCTTTTGCCAGGCCGAGCGTGGTGGGGAGCAGCTTGCCGCCGCCCTCGCCGCCCGCCATCAGCAGCGCGATCGTCGCCTTCTCGGGCAGACCCAGCTTCTTGCGGATCTCGGCTTTGGAGCCCGAGACGTCTTCGAAGCGGGGGTGGATCGGGTGGCCGAGCAGCCGCAGGCGCTCCGGCGGGACGCCGCGCTCGATGGCGCGCTGGTAGACCTCGCGCGCAGGCACGACCGTGAGGTCGGCTTCGGGCAGCAGCCAGCCTTCGTGGACGCGGCCGAGGTCGGTGATCACGGTGACGATGGGGACCTGCTGCATGCCGGCGTCGGCGCGGGCCCTCAATGCGGCGTGGTTGAGCAGCGGGTGGACCGACACGATCACGTCGGGCTGGTACTGCTGGAACACCTCGCGCAGGCGCTCGCGGTAGAGCGGTTCGCAGAAGCGCACGATCGTCTTGTAGCGGCGGCGGCCGTTGGTGGCGTGGTAGAGCGCGCCGTAGATCGGCGGGGCATAGCGAAGGGCCGCGCTATACGCCGGCCCCAGTGCGGAGAGCGGAAACGTGCAGTGGGTGGCGATGTCGTCGATGCGCCACTCGAATCGCGTCGCTCCGTCGATCTCGTCGAGCGCGGCGCCGACGGCTTGCGCCCCGGCGCGGTGTCCGCCGCCCGTGTCCGAGATCAGAAAGAGAACGCGCTTCGTCATTCCACCTCAGCTGGTCTGCTTGACCATCTTGCGCCGCTTCATCAGCGCGGCGCGGCGCATCATGGCGGCTTTGCGCTTGGGGTCCAGCGTGCGGAAGAACGCGATCAGCGCGCGCGACGGCGCGTCGTAGAAGCGGAAGATGTCGCCGAACTCGACCTCGGGATTCCGATGATGGCCGTCGTGGTCCTCGGGGAGCACGATCTGCAGGGCACGCGCGAGCCGAACGCCCCACGCGGGGGTGCGCCAGCCAAGCTCCGTGGTGTGGCGCCACCATACGTGCAGCTGGCCGAGCAGCAAGCCGGCGACCGCTCCATACACGGAGATCGTCGCGCAGAAGGCAGCGATCGCGAGGTAGGGCACCGCGCCGAGGAAGCCGTCCAGCAGGACCTGGGGATCGCGCGACAGCACGGCGTGATCCCAGTAGGACCGGCGGCGGTCGTGGTGCGTGCGAAGATGGAGCTTGCCCCAGACATGCTGAGGCACGTGGTAGAAGAACGTCGAGGCGAAATCACCCACGAGCAGCACGATGAACGCCGCCGCGATCGCGGAGATCACGGGCGAGTTCGACCAGAACGAATGCACGCTGATCCTTGTCAGTAACAGAAGAGGGCTAACGGCGGATTGGTCCCGACTCCCGGAAACCCTCTCACGACCGTATTCGTGGCAGCCGCCTTGACGCTCTCCGCACCCGGGGTGCGAATCGACGGTCTACGCGACGCCGCGCTGTCGTGGCATATACCCCCGCCGGTCCCCGTTATGCGAGGTCTGCGGCTGTGCATGGACGCCGGGCGCACGGCGCCGGCGAGCATGAAGATCGCGCGCGAGGTGATGCGCACCAACCCCCGCATCGGCGCCGTGGACGCGCTGCTGTTGGGCACCAACGTCGTCGAGACGGCGCGCGCAAAGGGCTTGCAGCCGCAGTTCCTCGCAGCGACGCTGCTACAAGAGTCGGCGTTCGACCCCTCGGCCGTTTCCGTTGCCGGCGCGGTCGGCATCGCGCAGTTCACGGTGCCGACGGCGCAAGAATACGGCGTCGACCCGTGGGAGCCGTACTCGGCGATCGACGGCATGGCGCGCGTGCTCGCGGCGTACCTGGACGATTATCGCAACCACGACGACGACGATGCGTACGCGCTCGCGCTCGCGGCATACAACGCCGGCCCCGCGGCCGTCGCCAAGTACAACGGCGTGCCGCCATACGCGGAAACGCGCGAGTACATCGTCGACGTGCGCGACCGCTGGTCGCGCATGGTGGGACGTTAGTGTGTTGGCGCAACGTGCGCCAACGCTCGCGTTCGGCCTACGGCCGATCCGCCGCCGTCAGGAAAGCGATCTTCGCAAAAAGGCTTGCACGCGGCCCCATGCGTCGGCGATCTGGCGCGTCGCGATCGTGCCGAGATCTTCGCGGAAGAACGAGTGCCCGACTTCGGGATACACCTCGATCTCGAAGTTGACGTGCTTCGCGCTGAGCCGCTCGCGGATCGTTGCGATCTCGGTGGGGCCGATCTGCTCGTCGTGGCCGCCGAACACGAGCAGCAGCGGCATCCGCACGTCGTCGATCTCGTCGAGCGCGGGTTTGCCGTCGGCGCCGGGGATCGGCCGCGCGATGCTCTGCCCGTAGAACGCGATGGCGCCGGCGAGTCCCGCGAGCGACGAGGCGAGGAACGCCGCGGTGCCGCCGAAGCCGAAGCCCCAGGTTGCGATCTTGCCGTGCTGCACGTACGGTTGCGCGTTGAGCCAGTCGCGCGCCGCGGCGACGTCTTCGCACACGTTCTTGGTGTTGAATACGGTCTTCGCGTCGCCGCCGCGCAGGTAGTCGATCGCGAGCCCCACGTAGCCGGACGACGCGACTTGCTCGGTGATGCGCTTGATCTCGTCGTCGAAGCCGAACACGCCCTCGAGTACGATCACGGCGGGGCGCGGCTTCTGGTCCAAGTGCACGACGTAGGCCTGCATCGGGCCTTGCGGCGCGTCGATCCTGACGTGCTCCTCGATCATGCGACATGCTCCCGGCGTACGGTGCGGTTGGAGGGCTATCGCGGTATGTTGCGCGGCTGGGGGCGCGGCTTCCCTGTCGAGGCCGGTTCGGTTTTTCGGGCGGGGTCGCTTGCCGCCCGGCGGGGTGGGTATAGGCCTGCCCGAGGTCCGGAGTGGGGGATCGGCGTTCCTGAGGTCGAGGCGAGGTTCCAGAGGGCGATGGAGAGCGCGATTTTTGCAAACCGCTCGGACGACCGTGGGTTGACCGTCGCACGATGAGTCCGACCACGCAGCCGGGGCTTTCCGAACGCTTCGTGCTCCATCGCGACCGGCGTCCCGCGCGCGTCGCCACCTTCGCGGAGGACGTTCGGGCGGGTCTGGCGACCCGGCCGCTGAGCCTGTCGCCGAAGTACTTCTACGACGACCTGGGCTCCGCGCTGTTCGAAGCGATCACGCGGCTGCCGGAATACTACCTCACCCGCGTCGAGCGCGATTTGCTGGCGACGTATGGGCGCGAGATCGCCGGCGCGCTGCCGGGGCCGCTCGAGCTCGTCGAGCTCGGCAGCGGCAGCGCGGTGAAGACGCGCCTGCTCATCGACGCGATCCTCGAACGGCAGCCGTCGCTGACGTACCACGCCATCGACATCTCGGCCGACGCCGTGACGGAGTCGTCGCTGGCCCTCGTCGGGTCGTATGATGCATTGCGGGTGCTCGCGTACGCGAGCGACTATTTTCCGCTGCTGCGCGAGAAGCGGCTCGTCACGCACGGCCGCGTTCTGGCGCTGTTCCTCGGCTCGAACATCGGCAACTTCGAGCCCGACGAAGCGCGCGAGCTGCTGCGCCTGCTCGCTGCGGCGCGCCATCCTGGTGACGGGCTGCTGATCGGCTACGACCTCAAAAAGGATCCGTCGATCCTCGAGCTCGCGTACGACGATCCGACGGGCGTGACCGCGGCGTTCAACAAGAATTTGCTCGCGCGCATGAACCGCGAGCTGGGCGGCGACTTCGACCTGGGCGCGTTCCGCTTCGCGGCGCGGTGGAACGAAGGCTGCGGTGCCGTGCAGTCGTTCCTGGTCAGCGAGCGCGCGCAGCGCGTGCGCATCCCCGCGTCCGACCTCACCATCGACTTCGCGCCGGGTGACGAGATCCACACCGAGTCGTCGTACAAGTTCACCCACGAGCAGATCGTCGCGCTGGCCGTGCAGTGCGGCTACGCGGAAAAGAAAACGTACACCGACGCGGCGAGCCGCTACGCGCTCACGCTGCTGACGGTCGTCTAGCGCGCCGCGACGCGCATCAGCGTCTGCTGCATGACGGCGCACACCGTCGAGGCGCCGCCGCGCACCACCTCGACGTCGGCGCGGCAGATCGTCAGCGTGCGGCCGCTGCGCACCACCTCGCCGCGCGCGCGCAGCGTGTCGCCGTGGGCGGGCGCGATCAGGTTGATCTTGAACTCGACGGTGAGCACGTCGCTGCCGGCCGGGAACAGCGTCATCGCGGCGTAGCCGCCGGCCGAGTCGGCGATCGCGCTCGTGATACCGGCGTGGAAGAAGCCGTGCTGCTGCGACAAGTCCGGGCGGTACGCCGCCACGACGACGCACACGCCGGGCGCGAGGTGCTCGATCGTCGCGCCGATCAGCGCCATCGCGCCTTGGCGCGCGAAGCTCGCCCGCAGGGCGCGTTCCCACGCGGGATCGACCGGGACGAGCGCGCTGTCGCCGGTCACGTGCGCACCGCGCGTTCGGCGCCCCGCAGCGACAGGTCGGCGGCGATCGCGAGCACGGCGGCGGCGAGGGCGCCCGCGAAGATCTTCTGCGGGTTGTTGGTGCCGATGCCTTCGAACAGGAGCACGCCCAGGCCGCCGGCGTTGATCCACGCGGCGACCGTCGCGAGCGCGACGAGCGACACCGTCGCGACGCGGACGCCGCCGAGCACGACGGGTAGCGCGGCGGGGAACTCCACGCGCAGCAGCGTCTGGCGCGCGGTGAAACCCAGGCCGTGCGCCGCATCGACCAGCGCCGGATCGACGCCGCGCAGTCCCGCGACGACGCCGCGGATCAGGATCATCTGCGCGTACACGACCAGCGCGACGATCGCCGTGAGTTGACCCAGCCCGAGCACGGCGACGAGCAGCGCCAGCAGCGCGAGGCTGGGGATCGTGTAGAGCGCACCCGTCGCGGCGAGGATGGCGCTGCCCGCGCGCGGGTTGCGCGCCGCCACGACGCCCAGCGGCAGCGCGATCGCTAGCGCGACCGCGAGCGAGACGCCCACGAGATAGAGGTGCTGGCCGATCAGCGCGCCGACACGGTCGAGGTGCGTCGCGAGGTAGGTCACGACGTTGCGTGCGGCGCGCGCTCGACGAGCGGGCGTTCCAGCGCGAGCCGGCGCGACTCCGCGTCGATGCCGACGAGGTCGCGCACGAAATCGTCGGCCGGGTGTTCGAGGATCTCCGCGGGCGGGCCGGTCTGCACGACGTGGCCCACGTTCATGACGACGACGCGGTCGGCGAGGCGCAGCGCTTCGTCGACGTCGTGCGTGACGAACACGATCGTGGTGCCCAATTCGCGGTGCACGCGCGCGATCTCGTCTTGCAGCGAGGCGCGCACGATCGCGTCGACGGCCGCGAAGGGCTCGTCCATCAGCAGCACGCGCGGTTGCGCGGCGAGCGCGCGCGCGACGCCCACCCGCTGCGCCTCGCCGCCCGACAGCTCGCGCGGCTTGCGGTCGCGGTACCGCGCGGGGTCGAGCCGGATCAGCCCGAGCAGCTCGTCGACGCGGGCGCGCACGCGCGCATCGTCCCAGCCCAGCAGCCGCGGCACCACGGCGACGTTCTCCGCCACCGTGTAGTGCGGGAACAGGCCGACGGCTTGGATCACGTAGCCGATCCCGCGCCGCAGCTCCGTCGCGTCGCGCTCGCGCACGCCGGCGCCGTCGATGAGCACCGTCCCCGACGTGGGCTCGACGAGCCGGTTGATCGTGCGCAGTAGCGTGCTCTTGCCGCACCCTGACGGACCCAGCAGCACGGCGAACTCGCCAGCCGCGATGGTGAGGTCGACGTCGTGGACCGCAGCGACGGTCGCGTTCGGGTAGCGGACGGCCAGCGCGCGCAACTCGACGCGCGCGCCGCCGCCGCCGTCACGCGAGATCGTGTTGCTTGAGGAAATCACGCGCTACGTCGGCGGGATCGCGTTTCTGCGGTCCGTCGACCTGCAGGTTCAGGTTCTGCATCACGTCGTTGGTCAGCAGCGGCGCGAGCTTGTTGAGCGGCTGCGCGAGCGCGGGCGCCGCGCCGAGCGCGGCCTTACGCACTACCGGCGCGACCGCGTCGGGCGGGAACACATGCTTGTCGTCCTCGAGCACCACGAGGTTGTTCGCCTTGAGGTCGCCTTCGGTGGTGAACGCGAGGATCACGTCGACGTCGCCATGCTCGAGCGCCTGGTACTTCAAGCCGTTGTCGATGATCTTGACCTGCTTGAAGTGAAATCCGCCGTAGCGCTTCTGCAGCCCCGGCAACCCGTCGGCGCGTTTGAGGAACTCGGGCACCGCGCCAAGCCGCAGCGCGCCTGCCTTCGGCGCCAGATCGCTCAGCTTGCCGAGCTGGAATTGTCCGGCGACCGCCTGCGTGGTCGCCAGCGCCTGCGTGTCGTTCATCGGCGCCGGGTCGAGCCACACCAGGCCGAACTGCTTGTCGTACGCGGACTTTACCGTCGCGTACACGCGCTTGGCGTCGGGATCCGGCGGCAGTTTCAGCACGTTGAGCAGCGCCGTCCCCGTGTACTCCGGATAGAGATCGATCTCGCCGCGCTTGAGCGCAGCCATCGCGATGTCGGTCGTGCCGAGGCTGAGCTTGCGCGTTACGCTGATGCCGGCGTGCTCCAGCGACTGCGCGTACAATTCGCCGAGGATGAGCTCTTCGGTGAAGCTCTTCGAGCCGACGGTGACGCCGCCGCTCGCGCCGCGAGCGCATGACGCGACCAGCGGGGCGGAGGTGATGAGCGCAAGCGCGCGAGCGCGTGAAAGCATTGGCATTACGATGATGGACCGAGCGCAGCAGAATGGGGAATCACGATGACGCTCCTTGCGAGGTCGGATCGGGGGGGCCCACGCAGAGCGTGGGGGGCGCGCAGCCTGAGGCGGAGCGCCGTTAAACCATGAGTTTGCGCTGCGCCACGCCCAGCGCGGCGTCGGCGAGAAGTGCGAGCGCCGCGACCGAGACGGCGCCGAGCAGGAGCTGGCCGAGATCCGATGTCTGCAAGCCGCCGACGATGTAGTCGCCCAGGCCGCCGCCGCCGATGAACGCGGCGAGCGTCGCCGACGCGATCACCTCGACGGTCGCGGTGCGCACGCCGACGGCCACGACCGGCAGCGCCAGCGGCCAGCGCACGCGCGTGCCGATCTGGCGTTCGGTCATGCCGGTGCCGCGTGCCGCTTCGAGCGTGGCGCGCGGCACCGAGCGCAGCCCGACGTCCGTGTTCACCAGGATCGGCGGCAGCGCGAGCACGACGAGCGCGAGCAGCGCGGGGCGAAATCCGAGCCCCAGCAGCGGCAGCGCGAGCGTGAGGATGGCCAGCGAGGGGACGACGCGCATGCCGCCGGCGAGCGCGAGCAGCAGCCCGCGCGGCAGCGGCCGATCGGCGGTGAGGCCCGCGAGCGGGATCGCGATCCCGACGGCGAGGACGAGGGCCGACCCCGCCAGCGCGACGTGCGTGCCCAGGTGGGCGATGAAGTCCGCGCTCACGCGCCGAACCACTCGGGAACCATGCTCTCCGGTTCGCAGATCGGCTCCGAGCTCCGCCCACCGGCGGCAGCAGCAGCGGCGCCGATCCCCCTCGACGACCCCTCGCTCTTCATCAACCGCGAGACGTCGTGGCTGGAATTCAACGACCGGGTGCTCGAAGAGGCGCTCGACGAGCGCAACCCGCTGCTCGAACGGCTCAAGTTCGTCGCGATCTACGGCACCAACCTCGACGAGTTCTTCATGATCCGCATCGCCGGGCTCATGCAGCAGCTCGCGGCGCAAGTGCACAAGCGCTCCGACGACGGCCACACGCCCGAAGAGCAGCTCGAGCTGGTGAGCCAGCACCTCCGCCGGTCGCTGGCGCGCATGGCCGACTGCCTGCAGAACCAAATCCTGCCGGCGCTGGAGCGCCATGGCATCCGCATCCTGGGTTACGACCAGCTCGACACCGCGACGACGCGCGCGATGCGGCGCTATTTCGAAGAGCGCGTGTTCCCGGTGCTCACGCCGCTGGCGATCGACAAGGGCCATCCGTTCCCGTACATCTCGAACCTGTCGATCTCGCTGGCCGTCGAGCTTGAAGAGACGACGCCCGACGGGCCAATTCGCTACGTCGCGCGCGTGAAGGTGCCGGGCTCGCTGCCGCGCTTCGTGCCGGTGGAGTCGGCGCCGCGCGGGCAGCGCTGGTTCGTGCTGCTCGAGGACATCATCGCGCACAACCTCGAGGCGCTGTTCCCCGGGCTGCGCGTGAACGACTCGTACCTGTTCCGCGTCACGCGCGACGCCGACCTCGATCTGCAGGAAGACGAAGCCGACGATCTGCTGCGCGCGATCGAGTCCGAGTTGCGCAAGCGCCGGTTCGGCGAGCCCGTTCGGCTCGAAGTCGAGCCCGGCATCCCGCCGGCGCTCAAGAAAAAGATCCTCGAAGCGCTCGAGCTCGACGAGGGCGACTGCTACGAGGTCGACGGCATGCTCGGCACCGCCGACCTGTGGACGTTCGTCAACCTCGACGAGCCCGCGCTGCACGACCCGCCGTTCACGCCGACGATCCCGAAGCGGCTGATCGGGCAGACCGACATGTTCGCGGTGATCCGCGAAGGCGATCTGCTGCTGCACCACCCCTACGAGTCGTTCGATCCCGTGGTGCAGTTCGTGCAGCAGGCGGCGAACGATCCCAACGTGCTGGCAATCAAGCAGACGTTGTACCGCACGTCGGGCAACTCGCCCGTGGTCCAAGCGCTCGTCGACGCTGCGGAGAACGGCACCCAGGTCGCGGCGCTCATCGAGCTCAAGGCGCGCTTCGACGAAGAGAACAACATCCACTGGGCGCGCATGCTGGAGCGTTCCGGCGTGCACGTCGTGTACGGGCTCGCACACCTCAAGACGCACGCGAAAGTCACGCTGGTCGTGCGCAACGAGCCCGACGGCATCCGGCGCTACATGCACTTCGGCACCGGCAACTACAACGACAAGACGGCGCGCGTGTACACCGACCTCTCGCTGTTCACGTGCCGCGCCGACCTCGGCGCCGATGCGACGCAGCTCTTCAACGCGCTGACCGGCTTCTCGAAAGCCGACAGCTACGAGCAGCTCATGGTCGCGCCGACCAGCTTGCGCAGCGGCTTCACCGAACTGATCGACCGCGAGACGGCGCACGCGGAAGCGGGCCGCCCGTCGGGCATCGTGGCGAAGCTCAACGCGATCAGCGACGCCGGCATCGTGCAGCACCTGTACCGCGCCTCGCGCGCGGGCGTGCCGGTCGATCTGGTCGTACGTGGAATGTGCGTGCTGCGCCCCGGCGTGCCCGGCGTCAGCGAGACGATCCGCGTGCGCAGCATCGTCGGGCGCTTCTTGGAGCACTCGCGCATGTTCGTGTTCGCCAACGGCGGCGACCGGGAGGTCTACATCGGCAGCGCGGACTGGATGGGGCGCAACCTCGACCGCCGCGTGGAGACCGTCGTCCCGGTGCTCGACCCGGTGCTGCGCGAGGTGATCTGCGACGACATCCTCGCCGTATCGCTCGCGGACAACGTGAAGGCGCGCATCCTGCGGCCTGACGGCGGCTACGAGCGCCGCGGCGTGCTCCCGGGCGAGCAGCGCGTCGACTCACAACAGATCTTCCTGAAGCGCTACCAGACCGTTTAAGCGCCGGCGATCTTCACGATACGCTTCCACTCCTGCGGCGAGACGGTCTGTACCGACAGGCGCTGGCCCTTGCGCAGCAGCGGCATGAACGCGAGCGCGGGGATCGCGCGCAGTTCCTCGAGCGTCACGAAGCGCGGCAGCTTGCGCACGAAGCCCACGTCGACGCACCACCACCGGGGATCGTCGCGCGCCGAGCGGGGATCGTAGTACTCGCTCGCAGGGTCGAACTGCGTCGAGTCGGCGTGCGCCGCCGCGACGACTTCGCAGACACCCGCGATCCCGGGCTGCTTCGTGCTGGAGTGGTAAAAGAAGGCCGGATCGCCCACGCGCATCTCGCGCATGAGGTTGCGCGCGGTGAAGTTGCGCACGCCCGACCACTCTTCGCGCCCAACGCGTTCGAGATCGTCGATCGAGAAGCTGTCGGGCTCGGTCTTGAGCAGCCAGTGTCGCGGCACGCGCGCGACGTTCGCCGCACTCGAAAGAAAGCCCGCCGCGCGGAACGCGGCGGGCTTCTTTCGGGAGGCTTTCGGAGCGGGTTACATCGTGATGTTGAGCGACATGCGGATCGTGCGCGGCGGCAGCGCGTTGACGTTCGCGTTCCCGCCGGTCGGCAGCAGTAGCCCGGAGGCCTTGTCGAGATAAAGCTGCGGCTGAATGTTGCCTTGGTTGCTCAGACTGCGCCCGAGCGCCGAACCGGTGTTGTAATTGAAGAGGTTCTGTGCCGAGACCTGGAGCTGCAGGTGTTTGGCCACCGGCACGCGCGCTGCGGCGTCCCAGATCATGAAGGGGAAGCTGAACGTCGAGTTGTCGGGACCTTCGTAGTCGGCGCCGAGGCTGTACGCGGTGCCGTTCGGGCGAGCGTAGAGCAACTGCGCGTACGCCTTGAAGAACGGGTTGCCGAAGAGCTGCGCGCCGTTGACGTTGAAGTTGCCGTTGTTGGCCGCGTTGTTCGAGAAGTAGATGCTCAGGGGCAGCTGGTCCAAGTACGTCCGCGAGAGCGTCCCGGAAAAGTAGTAGCCCAAGCCGTTGACGGGATTTTTGTAGACCTGCGCCTCGAGCCCGTAGCTGCGCTGGATCGGTCCGTTGATCTGATTCGTCTGCAGGCACAGCGCCGTGGGGTTCACGCCGTTCCCCGGCCCGCAGATGTTCGCGATCGTCCCGAGGTTCGTCGTGTTCGAAAGAAACACGTCGTGGATGGTGAGGTCGTAGAGGTCCATCGACACGACGCCGCCGTCCCGCAGCCGGTAGTCGCCGCCGATATCGTATGCGACCGTCGTCTCCGGCTTGAGGTTGAAGTTGGGGATCGTGTTGGTGTAGTTGCCACCGTTCGCCGCGTTCGGGATCGTGATCGACCCGAAGCCCGACACGATACCGGGCCACGGCTGCGTGATCGACGAACCGGCATTGGCGCGCAGGCTCAGGTCGCGGTTCACGCGGTACTCGAGGCCGACGTGCGGATCGTAGTGGCTGTAGTTCTGCGTCCGCGGGACGAGCGCGACGGGTGACGCTTGCGCGTTACCCAGCGCGGCGTAGGCCGCGAGGACGTCCGGGTTTTCGATCTGTGCGTTGAGTCTGTAGAGCTCGAAATAGTTTCCGATCGCCAGCCGGAGCTTCTCGCTGATCTGGAACGTGCCGGTCAGCGCGAAGTCGGTATAGGTCGAGACGGTCGGCGGCGTGCCGATCGCCGAGCGTGGCAGCAAGTTGTAGATCGCGTACGGACCGGTGAACCCGACCGTCGAGCACGTCTCGTTGCCCGGGTACACTTTGCCTTTGTTCGCGCCGTTCTGCTGGAACACGTTCCCCCCGGTGACGGAACCGATCACGAAGTTGCAGCCCGGCGCGGCGCCGCTCTGGTCGCTGCTTGCCGACTGCGCGAAGTCCTTGCGATAATCGACGCTGAAGTTGAAGATGTTGTTGCCGGCGGGATGGATGAGGCTCAGCGTGTAGCCGTTGAGCCGGTCCAACTCGGGCTGGCTGAACGGCGTGCCGTACCCGAACGTGCCGTCGTTCTGGATGCCTGTCCGCGTCGTAAAGCACGTGTACGGGGGGGTCGGCGAGCATGTCAGCGGCGTCGACGTCGTCGCGAACTGATGGTTCGTCGGGTCGTTTCCGATATAGGACGGTCCGTTCGGGCCGGTGTTCGCGCCGAAGCAAGGCCCGGCCGCGCCCGTTGCGGGCACGCCCGGCGCCGGGGTCGGGTTCGTATTCGGTGCGATGTATTTCACTTGGCAGTTTGCAGCGTTGGTCACGACGTTCCAGCCGGCGGCGTTGCCGGGATAGTTGTTCTCGCGCACGCCGCTGATGTAGCGGTTGATGAGGTGCGTGTACGGGCGGAACAGCAGCGTGTCGTTCTTGATCGCGGTGCGGAACTCCGCAGCGAATTGCGGTTCGTTGTTCTGGATAAAGGAGTTCGGGAACCACGTGTACGCGGGGACGGTGCTCCCGATGCTGCCAAAGGTGTACGGCGCCGTGTACGTGGCTTGCGAGCCGCATGCGGCGAGGGACGATTTGAACGCGCCGGACTGCTGGCAAGCCTGCAGCGTCATCTGACCCAGGTAGGCCGCGTACGATCCGCCTTGCGGCTGGTACTGACCCTGCATGCCCAAGTATTCGAGCGTGACCGACGTGGTCTCGCTGAACCGGTAGCGCAGCTTGGCCAACTCGGCTTGGAGCGAATAGCGGTTGGAGAAATCGCCCTGCCACTGGTCGAGCCCGATGATGCCGGGCACGACTCCTTGGCCCGGCTGGATCGCCGCCGAATTGGTCAGCCCGGCCCGGTTGGCGAACACGTTGTTCCAGGGGCCGTTGAAGCCGATGAACGACTTCGCGACGATCAAGCTGGCTTTGTTGTTGAGGAAGTTCACGTCGGCGTACATATTGTAGATGCCGCCGCTGTAATTGTCGCCGCCAAGCTGCAGCCCGTAGGAGTTCTTCGCGGTGAAGTCGCGGGTGCGGAGGTTGACGGTCCCGACCGCCGACTCACCGGCAATCGCACCGTTGAGGCCGGTGCCCTTGACGACTTCGACGTCGTTGAAGATTCCCGACGCCGCGTAGTTCGTGTTCCACTGCCCGAAGATGCCGGAGCTGACGGCGTGGCCGTCGACGGTGACGCGCGTCTGCGGCCCGGCGCCGCGCACCACGAAGTTCGTGTTCGGCGTCGCCGAGAACGTGCGCTGCACGACGACACCCGGCATCGTGGCGACGGTGTCCGTCAGCGTGTTGTTCTGGCGCAGCGTGATCTCCAGCGGCGGCAGCGTGGACACCGACGACTCGGAGACGTTGAGCTGCGCGCGCTGTGAATTGGTGCTGGTGCGCCCGATGACGCGCAAGCTCTGCAGGTTCTGCTCTTGGAGCGGAACGGTGAGCGTGACGGCGGAGCCGGCGACGATGGCGACGTCGTTTTGCGCGGTTGCGAAACCGCCGCGGTTGACGCTGACCGTGTAGACACCCGGAGCGAGTGAGAACGAGAAGCGGCCGTCGTTGTCGGTCGTCACGGACGGTGCAGGGTTGGGCCCGGCGACCGAGACGGCCGCGCCGCCGACAGGGTTGCCGCGTGGGTCGAGGACGCGGCCGTTCAACGTGCCGGTGGCGGCGGCGGCTTGCGCTACGACGCTGGGTGTGGTCGCCGCGCTGGCGGGTCCGACCATACTCAGATACGCAAAAGCAATGGCCGCGCTCGCACGTAGGAGTGTGCGCACGGGTGTTCCTTTCAGGCGTGGGATACGGCTCCTATTGAGCCTCGCCAAGCGTAGCCTCCTTGCGTTAAACCTCAATTATGCGTCAAATGTCGGCCCGGGCTGTTCGGCCCAATGGCGAAATGAGCGCAACCCCTGTGGACAGTGTGTGGACAACGAGCGCGCGGCGGCGGCGGTCCTTCGGTCAGAGCGCCCGGCCTTCGAAGGCTTCGAGCTTCGCGCGCTGGCCCGGCGTCCACGGCGTCGCGTGCTGGTCGTCGGCGGAGGAGACGATCGCGATGCGCGCGATGGCGCGCACGTCGTCACCCTGCGCGGACGTCAGCGCGTACTCCATCGTCGCGCTGCTGCGCCCCAGCGCCGCGACACGCGCGTGCACCAGCAGCGCTTCGTCGTAGAAACACGGCTTCATCATGCGGAACGCGATCTCGACGGCCATGTGGTTGAACGCCAGGATGCGCTTGGGGGCGTCGTCCGCTTCGCCGATCGTCTCGAGATAGCGCAAGCGCGCGAGCTCCCAGTACTCGGTGTACACCGTGTTACTGACGTGGCCGAGCGCGTCGGTCTCGCAGAACCGCGGCCGCACGGCGACGCTGAAACGAAAGGAGCGAAGCCACTCGGCCTCGCTCCCCGGCGCGTAGAGCTCCAGCACGCGTTGCTTAGCGCAGCTGGATGGTGGGCGTGACGCCCTTGCCTTCGAAGGTTTTCTCGAGCAGCTTCGTCAGCTCGCCGCTGCGCGCCATCGGCTCGAGGATGTCGGTGTCGCCGTAGAACTGGCCGTCGATGAACACCTTGGGCAGCGTGTTCCAATCGGTCAGCTCCGAGAGCGCTTGGCGCTTGGGCATGTTCTCGAGCACGTCGACCACCTCGAACGGGTAGCCGAAGGCGTTGAAGAACTGGATCGTCTCGGCGGTGAAGCCGCAGCGCGGCGCAGCTTTGGTGCCTTTGCCGTAGACGAGGATCGGGTTGTCGGCGAGCTCGCGCTTGATCTCGTCCTGCAGGTCAGCCATTGGTGTCCTCTGGGGTCGCGGTGCGAATCTGGAGCGCGTGGATGCGCCCGTCGGCTCTGGCGGGGGCCAGCGCCTTTTCGACCATCCGGTGCCGGTCGAGCGGCGAGACGCCCGCAAATGCCTTCGAGCGTACGAACACCTCCAGATGGTCCATGGTGCCGGTCATGTCGTACACCTGCACCTGGGCATCGGGCATCGTCTGGCGCAGCATCGCGGTAATCACAGCGTCGATCACGAGCGCGGGGTGTACGACCTCCTGACACACGGCACCCGCCAAGTCACGGCCGGCCTCGGTCGCGTAGGTCATCTGACGCCCAGCCGTGTACGTTCCGAGGACAGCATGCGGACGACGGACCGCGCGCAACGCGGCGCGCTCGCCCTCCTCGCCGCGGGCGCCGCAACGGCCTCCGTGGGCGTCGCCGCGCTCGCACGGGCCGGCGCGGCGCTCTGCGGCCATCGCGTCTTGGTCCACCACCACGCCGAGGCGATGGGCGGGGTGACGATGGGTGCCGGCTCGATGGCGGCCGCGGTCCCACCGGCCGACGGCGTCTGTCCGATCCTGCTTTTGGCCGCGGCCGCCGCCGCAGCGGTGTGCCTGCTCGCCGTGGTGGTGCTGGTCGCATCCCGCGCCGGCGCCCCCGCCGTCCTGGTCGCGGCGGCCCGCTGGATCGCCGCGATTCGGGTTGGCCCGCTCACCGGCGGCATCGGCCTCGCGGCCGCGATACCGCTCGTCGCGATCCTCGCGAACGAAGGCAACCTTCGGGAGCTGCCCGCGCTCAGCGCGCTCGCGCTGCTGCTCCTCGCCGGCGCGTTCGTCAGCGCGCTGGCCTTCGCGGGCGCCGCGCGCGTGGTGCTCGGGTTCGCGCGGCGGCTCGCCGTGGCCATCGCCGCCGCGTTCCGACTGCTCGTCCCCGGCGCCGGTGCGCCGTGGGCCCTCCGCTGGGAGCCGGTGCTCGTCCCCGCCCGCATCGGTTCGGGCCGCCGCCGGCCGTCGCGCGCACCTCCGGTTCTGCGCTGATCGCACGCGCCGCTCGCCGGCGCTTCAACCGCACTCAGGCGCTCGTTCACCGGAGCTTTTGCAACCATCATGATTTCCGCTCGCAGCGCGCTCGCTGCGCTGATCTGCTCGTCCATTGCGCTCGCAGGGAGCGTGGTGCCCGCGCGCGCCGACGTCGTCGGGCTCGTGCGCGGCACGCTCACGCGCGCCGATCACCGCGCGCTTGCGCATGCCACCGTGACGCTGTCGAACGACCGCACCGCGCAGACGGCCGTCACCGGCGAGGACGGGCGCTTCGCGTTCGCACGCGTCCCGTTCGGCCACTATACCGTGCGCGCGTCCACCCCCGCCGGCGAAGCGATCGCGACGGTCGACGTCGCGAGCGACGCGATCGTCGACGTCGCGCTCGTCGCGACGGCCGTGATCGGCAAAACGTCCGCGACCACGACGAGCGTGCGCGGCACGCCCGTTTCTCAGAACACGTTCGGCGCGCGGCGGCTTGCGGCGCTACCGCGCAACGACCGCCTCGACGCGATCGTCGAACAGGTCCCCGGCGTCGTGCGGTTCTCCTACGACGAGCCCGTCGCGCACGGCTTCCACGGGCTGACCTACGAGCTCGACGGCGCGCCGCTGCCGCAATCGACGAGCTCGAACTTCGCGCAGCTCATCGACCCGCGCAATGCGCAGGCGGTCGAGATCTTCACCGGCGCGTTTCCGGCGGAGTTCGGCGGCTCGCGGCAGGGCGCCATCGTCAACGTCATCAGCGGCGGAACCGAGCAGGGCGCGGGCGGCGCGCTCACGTTTGGGGCGGGCGAGCAGGGCTCGTCCGACGCGCGCCTGGTTCAGCATCTCACCGCCGGACGGGCGCAGTTCTCGCTCGCGCTCAACGCGCAACGCACCAACCGCGGCCTGGACACACCGTCGCTCGATGCGCAGCACGACGCGTCCGCGGCATCGGACCAGTTCCTGCGCATCGCGCTGCCGATGGGCGAGCGCGACGTGCTCGCGGCCGACGTCTCCAACCAGTATGCGTCGTTCCAGATACCGATCAACACGGCGTTCGCGCCCAGCTCGCCCTACGTCGCCGCGCCGGGGACCGACGACGTGCAGCGCGAGTACGACCGCTTCGCCAGCCTGTCGTTCACGCACACCTCGAAGGACGGCAACGGCTACGTGCGCATCGTGCCTTGGGTGCGCTGGAACCGCGTCGCGTACGACGGCGACCTCGATCGCGACGTGCTGGCCAACGTCGTCGCCCCGGACGGCTCGCTCACACCGCAAAACGGCGTGCTGCAAGACCGCGTCGCGTCGTACGCCGGGCTGCGCCTGTCGGCGTTTCGCGCGAGCGATCGGCACGCGCTCAAGATCGGTGCCGACCTGCAGCAGGAGAATTTCCGCTCGAACGTGCTCATCCGCATCCCGGGTGCGGACGATTTCGCCGACAACGTCGCGGCCAAGGGAACCCAAACGGGCGTGTACGTGGAGGACAAATGGACGGTCACGCGCCGGCTCGCGATCAACGCCGGTGTGCGCTACGACCACAGCACGGGCTTCACCGGTGGCTCGCAGCTCAGCCCGCGACTGGAGATCAACGATGAGGTCGCGCCCGGCACGGTGCTGCACGCGTATTACGGCCGGCTCTACGCGGCGCCGGGGCTGGAGGACGTGCGCCGCGACGCGGTCGTCACATCGACGTCATCCGCCGCAGCGCCCGTGTACGACCTGCGCCCGGAGCGCGACACGTACGTCGAGCTCGGCGCCGCGCACACGTTTCACGCGGGTTTGCGCGCGTACTTCAATGCGTTCCAGCGCACCGCGGTAAACGTGCTCGACACGACGCAGCTTGCGAACACGCCGCTGTTCGCGGTGTTCAACAACGCGATCGGCCGCGTCCGCGGGCTCGAGGGGCGTCTCGACGCGACGTCCGCGCACGCCGACTCCGGCGTCTCGCTGACATACTCGCGCGCGGAAGCGGCGGGCGTTTCGGGCGGCACGTTCCTGTTCGACCCGAGCGCGCAGACGAACCTGACGCTGCAGCCCGAGGACCACGACCAGCGCTGGTCGGGCAACGGGTTCTACACGCGCAGGTTCGGCCGCGATCTCAAGACGTTCGCGACGCTGCAAGCGGAGTACGGCACCGGTTTCCCGACGCAGTTCGAGAACGGTCAGGGGCGGCTACCGGCGCACTGGATCGTTGATGCGTCGTTCGGGCGCGGCGCGGATCGCGCGGCGAAGCGTTTGGGCTACACGCTCTCCGTCGACAACCTGCTGGACCACCGCTACCTGATCAAGGTGAACAACGGATTCAACACGACGCAATGGAATGCGCCGCGCCGCGTGGTCCTCCGCGTGACGGCGCCGTGGTAGTGCGTGTTCGGGCTTCGCCGGAGCCCCGCTAGGCGTTGAGGCGGCGCTGTTCGTCGCGGTCGCCGCGGATCGCGCCGACGAGCTTCGCCGCTTCGCGCAACACGTCGGGCAGCGCGGGCGCCGCGGCGCGGATGGCGCGCGACGCGCCGGCAACCGCGACGATCGCCGACACCCCGAGCAGGATGGCGGGGACGCCCCGCACGCGGATGCCGTCGCCGATGTGGATGTGCGAGGCGCGGAGGATGCGGGCCGGATCGAAGCGAGCCATGAGAGCGGGTGCGCCGGGCCACCCTGCGAATCCTCGGGCATGACCGCCGCAGCCCCGTTCACCTGGGACGTTCCCGCCGAGTTCAACTTCGCGCGCGACGTCATCGACCGCTTGGCGCAGGAGGACCGCGTGGGGCTGGTCTTCATCGACGCCGCGGGAGCCAAGCGCGAGTATTCGTTCGCGCAGATCGCCGACGCTTCGAAGCGCTGGGCGGCCGTGCTGCGCGACGCCGGCGTGAACAAGGGCGACCGCGTCGTGGTCGTGCTGCCGAAGATTCCCGACTGGCTGTTCTGCATGACCGCGCTGCTGCGCATGGGCGCCGCGGCCGTGCCGAGCGCGGAGCAACTGCGCGCGAAAGACTTGCTGTATCGCGCCAATCACAGCAGCGCCGTCGCGGTCGTCGCGCACGCGAGCAACGCGGCGGAGTTCGACGCGATGCGCGCGGAGGCCACGACGGTGAAGACGTACTTGCTCGCCGGTGGCGAGCGCGACGGGTGGACCGCCACCGACCCGCTGCTCGCAACCGCGCAGCCTTGGGACGGCGAGAAGACCCAAGCGGACGATCTCGCGTACATCGTGTACACCAGCGGCACGACGAAAGACCCGAAGGGGGTGGTGCACGCGGTCGCCTACACGTTCGCGAAGCGCATGCAAGCCGCGGTGTGGTTCGACGTCAAGCGCGACGACCTCGTGTGGTGCACGGCCGGCACCGGTTGGGCGAAATCGCTGTGGAACGTGCTGCTCGGCCCGTGGTCGATCGGCGCGCCGATCGTGCTGCACGAAGGCGCGTTCGTCCCCGAAGAGCGCATGAACATGATCCGCGACCTCGGCGTGAACGTGCTGTGTTCCGCGCCGACCGAATACCGTTTGCTGGCGAAGCTGCCGGAGCTCGGCACGCGCTGGAAATTGCCGCAGCTGCGCCACTGCGTGAGCGCGGGCGAACCGCTCAACCCCGAGGTGATCGAGCTGTGGAAAGCGGCCTTCGGGCTGACGATCCTCGACGGCTACGGACAGACCGAGAACACGCTGCTGGTCGCGAACCGGCCGGGCCTCGACGTGAGGCCGGGCTCGATGGGCAAGCCGACGCCGGGCCACGAAGTCGCGGTGATCGACGAGCAGGGCAACGTGTGCGAGCCGGGTGACGTCGGCGACATCGCGCTGCGCGGCGATCCGCCGTCGTTGTTCCGCGGGTATTACAAGAACGACGACGAGACGAAGAATTCACGCCGCGGCGAGTGGTACCTTACCGGCGACCGCGCGCAAGTCGATGACGACGGCTACTTCTGGTTCGTCGGGCGCGCCGACGACGTGATCTCGTCGGGCGCGTACCGCATCGGCCCCTTCGAAGTGGAGAGCGCGCTGCTCGAGCATCCCGCGGTGATGGAATCCGCGGTGGTCGGCTCGCCCGACGCGGACCGCGGCAACATCGTCAAGGCGTTCGTCGTCGTGCGCCCGGGCTACGAGCCCAGCGACGCGCTCGTGCGCGAGCTGCAGGAGCACTGCAAGCGCGTGACCGCGCCGTACAAGTACCCGCGCGCGATCGAGTTCGTCGACGAGCTGCCCAAGACGCGTTCGGGCAAGATTCGCCGCGTCGAGCTGCGCCAGGCGGAGCTGCGCAAGAAGGGGGCGACCGCGGCGAGCGGCTTCGTCTAGGGTACGCTGCCCGGCATGGATCGGGGGCGCTAACGGGTACGTCTAGCGTATGCAGACGCCGCCGCCCCCGCCCGAGGACGGTCTCGAGCCGACCGTTGCCATGCCGCGGGTCGAAGCGCCGCCGCCGCGCGCCCGCGTGGAGCACGGCGTCGTCGAGCCGCCGCCCTCCGCCGGATCGCCCGAGCCGGTTCGCGTGTCGCCCGCGGTCCCCGTCGCGGGGCCGGTCACCGGCACGGTGCTGCCGCCGCGGACGACCACCGTCCGGGAGCGCCCGCAGTACGTGTTCGGGAACCCGCTGGGTTACGTGGTGTCGCGCTTCTTCGCGTTCGTGCTCGACATTGCGCTGATCACCGTGTTCGTCACGACGCTCGCGTACTCGCTCGTCGCGATCAACCCGCTGACGGGATTGCCGACGAACACCCAGCAGGGCTTCGACTCGACGCTTGCGCTCGGCGCCGCCGTCGCGCTGGTGTATGTCTGGGTGTGCGAAGCGTTCCTCGGCACGACGATCTGGAAGCTCGCATTCGGACTGCACGTGTACAGCGTGCGCGGTGGCATCGCCGGGCTCGGCCGCGCGTTCGTGCGCAGCCTGCTGCGGCCCATCGACCTGCTCCTCATCGGCGGCATCCTTGCGCTGCTGCCGGGGCACCGCCGGTTGGGCGATCTCGTCGGCGGCACCGTCGTTGCGCGCAGCCCGCTGCGCGCGTTCGCGCCGCTGGTCGGCTGGATCATGATCATCATCTTGGCGGGTCTGCCGTTCGTGATCGTCGGCCCCATCCATACGCTCGCCGCGTTGTACGCGTTCGGCGAGTTCGTCCCGGGCCTCATCGCGCGCACCGTGCTGCTCGTGCAGACGCTGTTCGGACTACCGCATTAGCGTGACCCTCAGGCGATTCACCTGAGGTATTGCTTTTGCATAGGCATGCGTGATAGCCATGCGTGAGCCCATGTCGATACACGAAATCGTTCTGGCGGAAACCAAGCCGGAAACCGAATGGATCCTCGGCCGCGCGGTGCGCAAGGTGAGCCCGGTCCGCACGCACGCGCTGCTGCAGCGAACGCTCGCGACCGCGTTGGCCGCGTGGGCCGACGATCGCGGCGACGTGGGGACGGAGTGGCGCTTCCGACCGGCGCCACCGGGCGAGATTCGCCGTCCGCTCGTACCCGACGTGTCGTACGTGTCCGATGCGCGGCTCGCCGGACTCGAAGGGCGCGAGCTCGAAGCGCCGCCGTTTTCGCCCGACGTCGCGGTGGAGATTCTCTCGCCCGACGACCGCGCGCGCAACGTCGAGCACAAGATCGCGGTGTATCTTGCTACCGGTGCTGTGCTGGTGATCGTCGTGGAGCCGCGCGACCGTTCGGTGCGGCTGCACGACGCGCGCGGCGTGCGCGTGCTGCACGGTGCCGACGTCATCGCGCACGGCGCGCTGCCCGGGTTCTCGCTGGCGCTGCCGGCGCTCTTCGCCCCGCTCGAGCGGCGTCGCTAACGCGACGCCCAAGCGGCGTCGCTAGCGCGACGCCCAAGCGGCGTCGCTAGCGCGACGCCCAAGCGGCGCTGCTAGGCGGAGTCCCCTCCGGCCGCGGCGTACGCGATAGGCAGGAGGGTCCGCCCATGATCGCTGCCGGTGATGCGCTCAAGACAAAGCACGCACGTTACGTGCTCACGCCGTGGCTCGCGCAGGGGAGCCTCCAGCCGCCGGTCATCGTGCGCGGCGAGGGGATCTATCTCTACGATGAGGACGGCAACCGCTACGCCGACCTGACGTCCGGCCTGATCGCGGTCAACCTCGGCCACGGCCACCCGGCGGTGCGCGCCGCGATGCACGAGCAGGTCGACCGGCTGTGCTTCAGCCCGCCGAGCTGGTTCAACGACGTTCGCGCGGAGCTGGGCGAGGCGCTGGTGCGCCTGGCGCCGTGGGGCGACGAGGGCGGGCGCGTGTTCTTCACCACCTCGGGCGCTGCGGCGAACGAGGACGCGATCAAGCTCGCGCGCGCGGTCACCGGGCGCGCGAAGGTGCTCGCGGGCTACCGCTCGTTCCATGGCTCCGGCGCCGGCTCGGCGACGCTGACCGGCGAGAACCGGCGCTGGTACAACGAGCCGTCCAACGTGATGCCGGGCGTGGTGCACTTCTGGGCGCCGTATCCGTATCGCAGCCCGTTCTTCACCGACGATCCCGCCGAGGAGACGCGCCGCGCGCTGCAGCACGTCGCCGACACCGTCGCCGCGGAGAATCCCGACCACGTCGCCGCGATCCTCCTCGAGCCGGTCATCGGCTCCAACGGCGTGATCGTGTTCCCGGCGGGCTATCTCGCGGGGTTGCGCGCGCTGTGCGACGCGCACGGGATCGTGCTGATCTTCGACGAGGTGATGACGGGCTTCGGCCGCACCGGCGCGGCGTTCGGCGGCGAGCGCTTCGGCGTGGTGCCCGACATGATGACGTTCGCGAAGGGCGTGACGTCGGGCTACGTGCCGCTGGGCGGCGTGCTGCTGCGCGAGCGGCTCGCGAGCGCGTTCGACCAGAAGCCGCTGCCCGCGGGGCACACGTACTCGGGCCACCCGCTCGCGATGGCGACGGGGATCGCGACGCTCCGGGCCTATCGCGACGGCGATCTGTTCGCGCGGGCGCGTGCGATCGATGCGCGGCTGCGCGCCGGGCTCGAAGGGGTGCGCGCGCGCCACGAGCTCGTCGGCGACGTGCGCGGCGTCGGCGCGTTCTTCGCGCTGGAGTTCGTGAGCGATCGCAAGACGCGCGAACCGCTGGTGCCGTGGCAGGGCAAGTCGATGGGCGCGATGCCGGCGCTGTTCGCGAGCTTGAAGAAGCGCGGCGCGTACGCATTCGGCCGCTACAGCGTGCTGCACATCGCGCCGCCGCTCACGATCACGGACGAGCAGATCGACGAAGCGGTGGCAACGATCGACGCGGCGGTGGGAGATCTGGAAGAGGCGCACGCAGCGAGCGGGTGAGTCGATGTGATTCCCGTGAGAACGCAACGCGATCGGCAGGCCCCATCGTTCTCAGCCCAGGACGGTCCCGACCCCTCCGTTCGCTGGTGCCACGCATGAAACCATTTGCTCTGCTTTCAATGGCCGTACTGCTCGCGATCGTCGTCGTGCCGCATCGCGGTCGCGCCGATGCGCCCGCTGAAGCCATGGGCGGTCACATGGACGTGACGGTGACCCGGCCCGTGAAACCGGAGGATCGCGCCCGCGCCGACGCGATCGTCGCGGCCGCAAAACGCATCATGGCGCGCTATCCGGCGGTCGCCGACGCCGAGCGCGACGGCTTCAAGAAGTTCTTGCCGAACGTCCCGCTACCGACGGAGCACTTTACGAAGGACGCGTGGGCGCTCGAAGCGTGGATGGGACGTTTCGACGCCGAGCATCCGACGTCGCTCATCTACGAGCGCCACGGCGACGTGCTGCACCTCGTCGGCGTCATGTACACGGCGTCCAAGAGCGCGACGGAACAGCAGCTCGACGCGGACGTCCCGCTGAGCGTCGCGCGCTGGCACCGGCACGTGCGCATCTGCTTCCCGCCCGCGGGGGCCGGGCGCGATCCGCGGTTCGGGCTGGGCGGTACGATCGCCGATGCGAACGCGTGCGCTGCGGCGGGCGGCCGCTGGCAGCCGCAAATCTTCGGCTGGATGGTGCATGTGTGGCCGAACGAGACCGACCCGGCGCGCGTCTGGGCCGTGCACCGCGACGAGCACGGCGAGATGCACGGCATGGCGGGGATGCACTAGCCGCTACGCGGGCGTCGCTTTCGCCGCCGCCGTGCGCTCGATGGTGTCGCGGTCGGTGATCGCCTCGTATCCCGCGTCGGTGAGGCGGGATTTTTCCGTGCGCATCAACGCCGTGTAGGCGAGGCCGGCGACGATGATGCTGAAGAACCAGCCGCCGGACCACAGGAAGTGCAGCGGCGCGAACCACAGGCCGATCAGCGGCGGGATCCAGCCGACGACCAGCGCGGCGACCGCGCGCAGGTTCCAGCCCCCCGCGTAGTCGTAGCGGCCGTTGTGCGAGTAGAGCTGAAGCAGGTCGAGGCGTAGTTCGCGCACGAGCCAGTAGTCGCAAATCGCGATGCCGTCGAACGGGCCCAGCAGCGTGCCGTACGTGCCGAGCCACAAGAAGATGTAGTTGCCGAAGCGTTCGAGCACGAACCACGGCTGCATCAGCAGCGCGAGCAGCCCCGTCATGATCGCGCCGGTCGCGAACGTGATCTTGTTCGGCCAGAGGTTCTCGAACGCGCGGGCCGGCGCCATGACGTTCGCGCCGACGTTGATCGTGATCGACGAGAGGATGACGAGCACGCCCCCGATCAGCACGATGGGCGTGGGAAACCGCAGCAGCAGCTCGACCGGATTCCACAACGGCTTGCCGTATACCACGACCGTTGCCGACGTCACCGCGATCGCGACGAACGCGAACAGCGCCATCACGACGGGCATCACGAGCTGGCCGCGGAGCTGCGCGCGCTGCGACACCGCGTAGCGGGAGTAGTCGGGGATGTTCAGGGCGAGCGTCGCCCAGAACGCGACGACGCCGATCATCGACGGGAAGAACGCGATCCAGAACGCGCTGCCGTGCAGCTTCGGCGGCGCAGCGAGCATCGGCCCGACGCCGCCCGCGGCGCTGAGCCCCCACGCGAACAGCGCGACCGCCGCAAGCGCGAGCGTCGGCGCGGCGATCGCGGCGAGCCGCCCGATCGCTTGTGGCCCGCGCATCGCGATCGCGACGTTGAGCAGCCAGAACGCCGCGAACGCGACGGCGACGTGCGCGCCGAACCCGCCCCAGCCGGGTGCTAAACGGCCCACGATCGCGTCGAGCGCGAGACCGCCGAACCAGGCGTTGATGCCGAACCAACCCGCGCCGATGATCGCGCGCGCCAGCGCCGGCAGGTGCGCGCCGCGCGTGCCGAACCACAACCGGGCGAACACGGGATAGGGGATGCCGTAGCGCGTGCCGGCGTGCGCGACGAGCAGGATCGGCACGAGCACCACCGCGCTGCCGACGAGGATCGTCAGCACGGCTTCCCACCAGCTCATGCCGAGATCGATCATGCCGCCGGCGAGTGAGTAGGTCGGGATGCACAAGCACATCCCGATCCACAAGCTCGCGAAGCGCGACGCGCGCCAGGAGTGCTCGCCGCGCGTGCAGGGCCGCAGGTCGTCGTTCCAGAGATCGGCGTTCGCGGACGCCCTGCGCGCCGCATCCGGCGTCAGCGTGACGATGCCGTCGTGCTCGCCCTGCGTCGTCACCGAATCAGAGCTCGACCATCTCGCCGTACGTCTCGGGGCGGCGGTCGCGGTAGAACTGCCAGGTGTTGCGGACCTCGTCGATCACGCGCCGGTCCATGTCGCCGATCACGACTTCGTCCTTGTCGCGCGAGCCGACGGCGACGAACTGTCCGCGCGGGTCGACGAGGTACGACTGGCCGTAGAACTCGCCCATGTTCCAGGGCGTCTCGAAGCCGACGCGGTTGATGGCGCCGACGTAGTACCCGTTCGCGACGGCGTGCGCGGGCTGCTCCAGCTTCCAGAGATATTCCGACAAGCCCGCGACGGTCGCGGACGGGTTGAACACGATCTCGGCGCCGTTGAGCCCGAGTATTCGCGCACCTTCGGGGAAGTGCCGGTCGTAGCAGATGTATGCGCCGATGCGCGCGTAGCGCGTCTGGAACGTCGGATAGCCGGCGTTGCCCGGCTTGAAATAATACTTCTCCCAGAAGCCGCAGCCTTGCGGGCCGGCGGCGACCTGCGGGAGATGGTGCTTGCGGTAGATACCCAGCACGCTGCCGTCGGCGTCGATGATGACCGCGGTGTTGTAGTATACGCCGCTGATCGTGCGCTCGTAGAGCGGCACGACGAGCGCGATCTCGAGCTCGCGCGCCAAGTCTTGCATCAGCCGCGTCGTCGGGCCGTCGGGAACCGTTTCCGTTGCTTCGTACCACTTGGGATTCTGCTCGGTGCAGAAGTACGGCCCGTAAAAGAGCTCCTGCAGGCAGACGATCTGCGCGCCGCGCTGCGCGGCCTGCCGGATCATCTGCTCGTGCTTGGCGATCGCGGCGCGCTTGTGCACCTCGACGGGCTCCGCGCCGTCCGTGTCGTGGTGCGCCTGAACCAGGCCGATCCGAACGATGTCAGTGTCGCTCACGCGAGATTTCCTTTGCTGTTCGAAGCTAAAGTTGCACGGGGCGGAACGGCGACGACTTCTGGTGCTTGCCCGCGCCGGGTTCGCCGGTAAAGGTGTCGCCGTCGGCAACTTTGCGCCCGCGCGAGAACACGTAGCGCGGCCGGCCGCGCACCGTCATGCCTTCGAAGATGTTGTTGTCGGCCGCCATGTGGTGCGTCTTGGCCGAGATCGTGCGCTCCGCGTCCGGTTCCCAGATCACGATGTCGGCATCGCTGCCGACCGCGATCGTGCCCTTGCGCGGGAACAGCCCGAACAGCTTGGCGGGATTGGTCGAGGCGAGCGCAACGAACTGGTTGAGGCCGATCACGCCTTTGTTGACACCGTGCTCGTACAGGATCGCGACGCGGTCCTCGATCGTCGGCGCACCGTTGGGGATCTTCGAGAAGTCGTCCTTACCCATGTCTTTCTGCCCGCAGAGGTTGAACGAGCAGTGATCGGAGCCGAACGTATGCAGCTCGCCGTTCTTGAGCTTTTGCAGCAGCACTTTCTGGTCGCGCTTCTCGCGCAGCGGAGGCGACATCACGTAGTTCGCGCCCGCGAAACCGGGCCGGTCGTAATCGCTGGCGTCGCACACGAGATACTGGGGGCAGGTTTCGCCGTAGATGTGCAGGCCGCGCTTGCGGCCGTCGCTGATCGCGTCCGCCGCCATCGCGGACGACACGTGCACGACGTACAGCGGCGCGCCCGCGACCTCCGCGAGGCGGATCGCGCGCGACGTCGCCTCCGCTTCGAGCTCGACGGGTCGTGTGAGCCCATGGTACTTCGGCGTGGTGTTGCCGGCTGCCAGCGCTTCCTTGACGGTCACCTCGATGACGTCGCCGTTCTCGGCGTGCACCTGCACGAGCCCGCCTGCCTTCGCGCACGCCTTGAGCACCTTGAAGATCGTCTCGTCGTCGACTTGCAGCACGTGCTTGTACGCCATGAACACTTTGAACGAGTTCACGCCCTCGCGGGTGATCATCTCAGCGATCTCGTTGATCGTTTCGGCGCGACCGTCGGCGATGGTGAGGTGAAACGCGTAGTCGATCGCCGCTTTGCCGTGGGCCTTGCCATGCCACGTCTTGAGCGCGTTGGCGAGCGAGTCGCCCTTGGTGTGCAGCGCGAAGTCGACGATCGTCGTCGTGCCGCCGAGCGCCGCCGCGACGGTCCCGCTCGCGAAGTCGTCGATCGTCGTCGTGCCGCCGAACGGCATGTCGAGGTGAGTGTGCGGATCGATGAAGCCGGGGAACACGTACGCGCCCGACGCGTCGACCGTCGTGTGCCCCACTTCGTTGATGCTGCGCGCGAGCGCGGTGACGACGCCGTCTTCGATCAGGACGTCGGCCGGAAAGACGTCGGTCGCGGTGACGACCGTTCCGCCCCTTACGATGGTACCGATGTGAGCTTCTCCCTCCAGGTGTGGACGCTGTCGCCGGCATCGACGCGCACCATCTCGATGCAGTCGACGACCGGGCATACCATTGCGCAGAGGTTGCAGCCCACGCAGTGCTCTTCGTCGACGACCGGATTCAGCCGCGGGTCCGCCGGCCGGTCGATGCACTGATGGGCCGCGTCTTCGCACGCGATGTAGCATTTGTTACAGCGGATGCACGTGTCCGGGTCGATCCGCGCGACGATCTTGTAGTCGAGGTTGAGATCGTTCCAGTCCACGAAGCGCGGCACCGTCTTGCCGATGAGCTCGTTCACCGACGCGAGCCCTCGCGCGTCGAGGTAGTTGTTGAGCCCGTCGATCATGTCGCCGACGATGCGGAAGCCGTGGTGCATCACCGCGGTGCACACCTGCACGCTGGTCGAGCCCATCAGCATGAACTCAACGGCGTCGCGCCAGTCGGAGACCCCGCCGATCCCCGAGATCGGGACGCCGACCTGCGCGTCCTTCGCGCACGCGCCGACCATGTTGAGCGCGATCGGCTTGACCGCCGGGCCGCAGTAGCCGCCGTGCGACGACTTGCCGTCGACGTGCGGCACGGGGAGCCACGTGTCGAGGTCGACCCCGATGAGCGAGTTGATCGTGTTGATCAGGCTGATCGCGTCGGCACCGCCTTTGGCCGCGGCGCGCGCGGGGTAGCGCACGTCGGTGACGTTGGGCGTCAGCTTCACGATGACGGGGACGTGCGCGGCTTCTTTCACCCAGCGCGTCACCAGCTCGATCAGTTCGGGATCCTGGCCGACCGCCGCGCCCTGACCGCGTTCGGACATCCCGTGCGGGCAGCCGAAGTTGAGCTCGAAGCCGTCGATGGGCACCGTTTCGCAGCGGCGCACGAGCTCGTGCCAGCTCTCGCGCGTGCACTCCGTCATCAGCGACACGACGATCGCGCGGTCGGGATACGCCGTCTTGCACTCGGCGATCTCGCGCAGGTTCTCGTCGAGCGGACGATCGGTGATGAGCTCGATGTTGTTCATCCCGGCCATGCGCTGCGGCCCGATGTTGAGTCCCGCGAACCGCGACGTGACGTTGACGATCGGCTCGAGCGCCAGCGTCTTCCACACCGCGCCGCCCCAGCCGGCTGCGAACGCGCGCATCACCTGATAGCCGGAGTTCGTCGGCGGCGCCGACGCGAGCCAGAACGGGTTGGGCGAGCGAATTCCCGCGAGATCGATCGAGAGATCGGCCATCAGCACCCCTCCGCGCGCAGGTAACCGTCGACGCCGCGCGCCGCGACCTTGCCGCGCTGCGCGGCCTCGACGACCATCGCGTCGATGCCGCCCGGCGTGAACGTGCAGTCGCCCGCGGCGAAGACGTTCGGGCGGTTCGTGCGCATCGCGTCGTCGACCGACGCGATGCCGTTCAGGTCGTGCGTGACACCGAACGCGTCGAGCAGCGCGACGTGGCGCACCTGTCCGATTGCGAGGATCACGGTATTTGCCGGCACGACGCGCTCGGTGCCTGCGAGCGGGCGCGCGCTGTTGTCGGGCGCGGTCGACACGATCTCCAGCCCCGCGACGCGGCCGTCCTCGACCACGATGCGCTTCGGAACCGTGAACGTGCGAAACTCGACGCCTTCGACCTGCGCGAACTCCAGCTCGAAATCGTACGCCGTCATGCGCTCCGCGCCGCGCCGGTAGTACATCGTCACCGACGGCACGCCGAGGCGCCGCGAGCACGTCGCCGCGTCGATGGCGGTGTTGCCGCCGCCTATCACCGCGACCGTGCCGCCGAGCACGCCCACGTCCCCGCCGGACTTCGCGATGCGGATGAAGTCGAGCGCGTCCCACACGCCCGTGGCGTCTTCGCCTTCGATCCCCAACCGCGGCACGTTGCCCATGCCGGCGGCGAGCACCACCGCATCGTACTCCGCGAGGATCGCATCCGCGGCGATGCTCTCGCCGAGCGCCGCGGCGCCGGCGGCGCCGACCGTGACGCCGGTACGGATCTCGACGCCCAGCGCGCGCACCTGCTCCGCTTCCCACAACGCGATCTCCGCGGGGAGGCGAAACGGCACGATACCGTACGTGTCGAGCCCGCCCGGCGCGGCGTCGCGCTCGAAGATCGTCACGGCGTGGCCCATGCGCGCGAGATCGCGCGCCGCCGCGAGCCCCGCCGGGCCGGAGCCGATGACCGCGACCCGCTTGCCCGTGGGCGGCCCCGCTTCGAACAGCGTGACGTTCTCGCGGATCGCCCAATCGGTGGCGTAGCGCTGCAGGTCGCCGATGCGGATCGGGTTCTCGTCGGCGTTGTAGACGCAGGCGCCCTCGCACAGCTGCGAGGTGGGGCACACCCGCGCGCAGCTCGCACCGACGGGGTTGGCGTCCATGATCGTCTGCGCGCTGCCGAGCAGATCGCCCGTGGCGATGCGGCCGATGAAGCGCGGCACGTCGATCGCGGTGGGGCACGCGCGCACGCACGGCGCGTCGTAGCAGTTGAGGCAGCGGTTCGCCTCGATCTGAACGTCCATGCGGGACAGCCGTTTTGCGATCGGCGGCCCGAGGCTGACTGACGGAAAAGCCAAGTCCCCTCCAAACGCGAGGATTTTCTTTGCCGACCTTATTGGCGAGAGCGGCGGCGGCTCCCGGTCGGCGCATGCCTAGGTTGGCTGAAGGGCCGCGAACACCCGGAGGCGCGTGTCGCCTCCGCCGCGTAGGCACGCTCGATGCGAGCCGTACGACTCCACGAGATCGACCGCGAGAACGGTCCCAAGAACTTCCGCGTCGAGCAGGTCGACGATCCCGCGCCCGCCGCGGGCGAGACGCTCGTGAAGATTCGCCGCGCCGCGTTCAACCGGCGCGACGTCTTCATCAGCCAAGGGCTCTATCCGGGCATTCAGCTGCCGTGCATCCCCGGTTCCGACGGCCTGGGCACCGTTGCCGCGCATGGCGACGGCGCGACAGGCCTGCCGGTCGGCGCGCGCGTGGTGATCGACCCGACGCTAGGCTGGGGACCCGATCAGCGCATCTGGCAGCGCACCGCGCACGTGCTCGGCATGCCGCACCAAGGCACGTTCGCGGAGTACATCGCGGTGCCGGCAAGCAGCGTGCATCCCGCGCCGCCGTCGCTGAGTGACGACGAAGCGGCCGCGATCCCGCTCGCCGGCGTGACCGCGTACCGCGCGCTGGTGTCGCGCGGGCGCTGCACCAAAGACGACGTCGTGCTCATCACGGGCGTCGGCAGCGGCGTGCAGACGTTCGCCCTGCTGTTCGCCAAGAAGATCGGCGCGAAGGTGATCGTGACGTCGTCGAGCGACGCGAAGCTCGCGCGCGCGAAAGCGATGGGCGCCGACGTGGCGATCAACTACAAGACCACGGAGAAGTGGGACAAAGAGGTCGCCGCGATCGACGGCGGGCCGAGCCTGGTCATCGACTCCGCGGGCGGCGACACGCTGTCCAAGGCGATCAACGTCACGCGCTACGGCGGCCGCGTCGTGATCTACGGCGGCACGCTCGGCGACGCGAAGATTCGCCCGTACTCGGTGTTCTGGCGCCAGCTCGACATCATGGGCTCGTCGATGGGCTCGCCGCGGGACTTCGCCGAGATGCTGGCGCAGTTCGACCCTTCGACAAGCTCAGTGGCGATCAAACCGGCGGTCGACCGCGTGTACGCGATGGACGACGTCGTCGAGGCCGCCGAGAAGATGAACAGCGGCGAGCAGTTCGGCAAGATCATCCTCGCCGTCGACTGAAACGCGTCGCCCGTCCGTTGGTAGAACCCGCTCGATGAGGAACGCTGACCCCGTTCTCTCGGTGAGTGGGCTCGTGCGGCGGTTCGGCCGTATCGAGGCGGTCGCGGGCATCGACCTCGACGTTGCGCGGGGCGAGATCGTCGCGCTGCTGGGGCCCAACGGCGCCGGGAAGACGACGACGCTCACGTGCGTGGCGGGGCTGCTCGCGCCGACCGCTGGGATCGTTCGGGTGGCCGGCGACGAGAGCCGCGGCGCGCGCGAACGGCACGTCGCGTACGTGCCGGAGATCCCGATCGTGTACGAGGACCTCACCTCGGCGCAGCATCTGGCGTTCGTCGCCGCCGGCCGCCGTCTCGCCGGCGCGGACGCCGTCGTCGCGAGCGCGCTCGACCGCACCGGGTTGACGGAACTGCGCGACCGGCCCGCCGGGACGCTGTCGAAGGGCAACCGCCAGCGATTGTGCCTGGCGGGCGCGCTCGTCGCGCGCGCCGATGTCGTGCTGCTCGACGAGCCGACGACCGGGCTCGATCCCGCGGCGCAACACGCCCTCGCCGGTCTCGTCCGCGACTTAGCAGCGGGCGGCGCGGGCTTGGTGATCAGCACGCACGCGCTCGTGACGGCGTACGACGTGGCGGACCGCATCGTGGTGATCGTACGCGGCCGCATCGTCTTGAACGAAACCACGAACTACTTCACCGACTTCGAAGAGCTGCGCGCCGCGTACATGCGCGTCGCCGCGTGACGATGCTGCTGCGCTTGGAGGCGCGCGTCGTGTTGGCCGCGCTGCGCCGCATCGCCATGCGCCCGTCGCGGCGCGCCCTATGGTTCGCGACGGGTGCGCTCGCGGCCGTGGCGATCGCCTTCGACGTCGCGACGTCCGATGTCGCGTCGCGCGATCTCGGCGCGTGGTCGCCGTCGCCGCTGCTCGTCGCAGCGGTCGCGGCGGGCATCCTCGCATTCGCAGCGCTCGTCGGTTCGCGCACGCCGCTGACCTACGGCACGCGCGCTGCGGACGCGACCTGGTGGCACTACGCCGGCGTCGATACCAGCACAGGGCAACGTGCGACGACGGCGATCCTCACGATCCGCGCGACGCTGCTCATCGCGCTCGGCACGGTGCCGGTCGCGGCGGCGATTGCGCTGGCCGCGCCGCAGCGCGCCGGAACGATCGTCGCGCTCGCGCTCGTCGTCACCGCGCTCGCGCCCGCGACGGTCCTCGTTTCGTCCGCGTTTGCGCCGCGCGCCGCCGCGCTGCCGGTCGCCGGCGCCGCGGCTTCCGCGCGTAAGTCGCGAATGCCGGTTCCGCGCGGGCTCGCGGCGGCTCGCTGGCTCGTCGCCGCGCGGCGCGGTGAAACGCTCGTGCCGTTCGATCGCCTTGCATTCGGCGGCGTCGCCGGGTTCGTCGCGCCGCGCTTCGCTGCCGTCACCGGCGGTCAGCTCGTCGCGATGGCGGTCGTGATCGGCGCCTTGTCGCTCGTGCTCGACGCGTCGGTCCGCGGCACGACCGCGCCCGCGACCCTGCGCTCGCCGTGGTGGCGCGCCGCGATCGGTACGTCGCCGCTCGCGCTCGCGGCGTGGGCCTTCTGCGACGCCGCCGGAACCGCG
Source organism: Vulcanimicrobiota bacterium (assembly GCA_963792235.1). GTDB lineage: Bacteria > Vulcanimicrobiota > Vulcanimicrobiia > Vulcanimicrobiales > Vulcanimicrobiaceae > Vulcanimicrobium. Next base: position 28,617 of record CAWBVR010000024.1, on the reverse strand, counting down.
TTGCTGCTGATCGGGCTGGCGCTGGGCCTCGGCGTCGCGCTCGGCAACCCGCTGCCCGCGCTCGCCGTGATCCCCGCGATCGCGCTCGTCCCGATTGCCCTGCGGCTCGTCGTCCTCGCCGTGGACACGTTCTACCCGGCGACGATCGACCGCTACGGGCCCGGCGCGGGCGGGCGCCTCACGGTCGTGTGGGTGCTGACGTCTGCGACGTTCACATCCGCGATCGTTGCGGGTGCGCGCGGCGGCGCGTACGCGAGCATCGCCGCCGCGACCGCGATCCTGCTTGCAATCACCGTCATCGCGGCCTGGTGCTGCGCGGTTCGGCTACCGGCCGCGGTCGACTAACGTTTTCAGCTACGCGAGCGCGTAGCGCAGCAGCGGCTCCGCGTTGCCGTAGCCAAGTTCCACGCGGATGACGTCGGCGCCGGCGTCGTCGCCGAGTTTCGACAGGTCGGGGTTCAGCAGCGCCGCTTCCTGCGGCGTCGGCTCGCGCGGGATGCGTTCCGCGCGCACGCGGCCTTCCGCTTCGAGCGCGAGCAGGTAGGCGAGGACCTGCCGCGCTGCGGCGGGCCATAAGCGCGTATCCACAGCGGCGTAGACGTGCGCGACGAGCGCCGGGATCGTGTCGAAGCCGCCGCCGAGCGCCGCCGCGATCTGCTGCTCGCGCGCTTCGCGGTGCGCAATGTACTCGTCCAGCTTGGCGCGCACGTCGCGCACCTCGGGGCCGTGGCCGCCGTAGATCGCGCGCGCGTCGCCGTACTCGTCGCGCAAGCGGTGCAGGGTGCGCTGGTAGGTTCGCATGGTGCCGCCGGGCGGCGCGACGACCACGGTGCCGGTGCCGATCACGACATCGCCGGTGAACAGCGCGCGCTCTTCGTCCAGCACGAACACGAGATGATCGCGCGCGTGGCCCGGCGCGTGCAGCACGGTGAACGCCGCGTCGTCGTAAACGAGCCGTTCGCCTTGGGCGAGCACGCGGTCGTGCGGGAAGCGCGCGTCCGGGTGCGCGTAGACGGGCGCGCCGGTTGCGGCGGCCAGCGGCGCGGCGCCGGGGAAATGATCGGGGTGGCCGTGCGTCACGAGGATCGCCGCGTACGATGCGTTCGCCTCGCGCGCCGCGGCGACGAACGCGTCGCGCTGGGCGTCGTCGACCGGACCAGGGTCGATCGCAACGAGCGCGCGCGGCCCGACGCGAACGACGTAGCCGTTGGTGCCGTCGAGCGTCATCGGCGATGCGTTGTTCGCGCGCAGCCGGGTGACGCGCTCGCTGAGCTGTGCGCGGCGGCCGCTTTCGCTCGCGCTCACCATGCGTTCTCCAGCTCCGGGATCAGCAAGAAACGCGGCCCCGGCTGCACGTCGGGCGACACGGTCACGATCGGTTTCGTGCGGGCGAACGCGAGCAGTTCGTCGACGGTTCGGTACGGCGCGATGCGTTCGAGGTGCTTGATCGTCGGGAAGATGAGGTTGATCTCGCCGCGCGCGTTCGCCGCGAGGGCGCCGGCCGGTGTGATCCAGCGCCCGTCGAGCACTTCGCTCGCGTCGGCTTCGGCGACCTGATCTTCCGGAGCGCGCGCGACGAAGAACCGCGCGTCGAATCGTCGCGTCGCCAGCTCCGCCTTGGGCGTGATCCAGCGCGAGAAATACTGCAGCTGGCCGGCGTCGATCGCGACGTCGAGGCGTTCGAGCACGTCGCCGAACGTGACGTCGCCCGCGTGCATCGCCTGACGCAACCCCGCGAGCAGCTCAACGTGTACGGGGCGCTCGGCGAACAGCAGTCCGACTTCTTCAAACGTCTCGCGCGCCGCGGTCATCACGTACGCCGGATCCACGTCGCCCGCGGAACCGCGCAGGCGCCGCGCGGCCGCGTCGCGGTCCGCGTCGTCGACGCGCCCGCCCGGGAACACGTACTGGTCCGGCAAGAATACGGCGCGCGCGTTGCGGCGCACCATGAATACCTGCAAGCCCTCGCTCGTATCGCGCCCGACGATGACGGTCGCTGCGTCGCTGACCGGAACCTCCTGCCCGTTCACCGGAACCCTCTCCGTGCCCAGCCGCGTTCCTCTCCTGCTATGCGTCCGTCTCTGATCCTCACGTCAGCCTTGGTTCTCGGTCTCGGTGCGACCACACTCGCGGGAGCTCAGTCGACGTCGCCGACGCCGGCTCCGATCGCCGTCCCGACCTTGCCGCCCAACACCCCCAACGCCGGGATCATCCAGACGATCATCGGGGTCGGTGCGCAGATCCTCCAGCGCGAAGCGACCAACAACCGCAACAACGCGCACGGCACGGTCGCGTACTTCAAGCGGTTCGACATGCAAATCCAGTGCGGCAACAATTGCTACAAGAACGTCCGCCTGCACCAGGGCACCGTGATCAACCCGCGCGGCGCGACGCCGAGCGCGGGCCGGTACGTGGACGTCAACGGCCACGCCGACCCCGACGGTACGATCGAAGCGGACACCATCACCGTCCAGCAGTAATCGTCGCAGCATGCGCTGCGCGATCGGCCTCGCAAGCAAGCAAAGAAGCAGGCGACCGCCGGTCGGTCGCGCCCATCGAGACAATCTGATCTCCGGCGGCGTCCGTTACATTGGCGCACACTTCCAACCGGAGAAATTATTTTGATCAAACGATTCACGGCCGCAGCGGCCGGCGCGGCACTTGCCGCACTTTGTCTTACCCCTGCGTTCGCGCAGACGTCCCCGATGCCGATGAGCAGCGGCTCGTCGATGTCCACCCCGGCCCCCGCCATGGGCGGCTCGATGGGCGGCTCCATGCACAAGGGCGGCGCGATGGGCGCGATGACCGGGCCGGATCACGGGATGCCCGAAGGCACCGCCGGCGGCGACGGCACGTCGTACACGGGCTCGCCCGACCTGCAGGCCGCGATCTCGCTCGTGACCGCCGGCGGCGCGCCGGGTCACTTCTCGCTGGTCAAGGCGCTGACGGCGCTCGCCGGCGCCAAGACGGCGAACGCGGAAGTCGCGAAGCTCACCAAGCAGTACGGCGCCGCGAAGGTCGGCTCGTTCGTCGCCGTTCAGAACTTCGCCGTCAACGATGCGGTCGCGATCGCGACGAAGGCCGGCGTGAAGTTCCCGTCGCCCAAGCTGCACGGCAAAACGCTTGCGGTGCGCGTCGTGACGCTGGGCCTCCAGGGCGGCACGTACTACGAAGGCGTCCAGCTCGACCACCTCGTGACCAACAAGATTCACGAGGCCGTGATGGGCCACATCGACGGCAAGTTCGGCGCCGCCGCCGATGCGAACTACCACCGCATCGCCAACCAGGCGCACTACGACCTCGCGCAGGCGCTCGGCGCGACCACGGTCAAGCTGGCGGCTTTCCACTAGAACGACTCAGCCGCCGCTGCAACGAGAAGGGCCACGCCGATCGGCGTGGCCCTTTTTCAGTCTGTTCGATGTCGCGGCGGCCAACCGGTCGCTACGACGATTTTTCCTTCGGTGGATCCTCGGTCATCGAGTTGATGCCGCCCTCCTGCCTTCGGATGCTTGGTTGCGCTGAGATTCGATTGATGTCGCTTCGTCACCGCCGGCGCGCATTCAGCCGGTCGGTGCCTCGTTACCGGGTGGATCTTGCGACGTCAAACCGCCCTCCCGTATGTCGTGGTGCTTACCTCGAGGTGACCTCATCCTACTCTCGCCGTGCGGGAGGGTCAACCCCGAATTTTGGGGTTTCCACGAATCGTTCGCACTTGCTCGCCCGCAGCGAAGGCGAACAGGCCGATGCCGCAAAGAGAGCATGCGGTGACCTCTCGTCTGGGCCGTGTGCTGCGCCGCCTCGAAGCGGTATCGATTCTCTTGGCATCGTTCGGGCTCGCGTTTTTCGTCGTCTCGCACCGGCAGTGGGTGGAGCACGTGCTCGCCCAAATCGGACCGTTTGCGATGCCGCTGGCGATCCTCGTGTTCGCGATCGTCGCCTCCGCGCCGTTTTCGGTCACGGACGCGCTCGCGATCATGAACGGCATCCTGTTCGGACCGGTGTGGGGCTCGATCGTCAACGCGGTCGGGCTCGTGCTTGCCGCCGTGATCGGCTACGTCGTCGCCCTGCGCACGTCGGCCGCGTTCGACGTGAAGAAAAACGTCGAGCGGCTCCCGCCGTGGGCGCGCCGCTTCCGCATCGGTTCGCCGATGTTCCTGATCGTGATTCGCGTGATCCCCGGCCTCGGCGGAACCATCGCAACGCAAACCGCCGCGGCGTTGCGCGTGGGGTACTTTCGCCAGATCTACACGATGTGCGCGGTCGCGGTCCCGATCTGCACCGTGCTCGCGGTGTTCGGCAACGCCGCCTCCGATTACCTCGACGCGCACGTGTTCGTGCCCGTGCAAAATTCAATGGAGAAGCATCACATCCGCTTTCCGCACCGCCGCCCGCGCGCACACGTGACGCCCGCGCACAGCCCGCTTCCGACGGTGAAGCCGTGAACCCCGCCGCGAGTTCCGGCCAGGCGGTCACGCTCGTCGACACGCCCGAATCGCTCGCGCAAACGTGCGAGCGCATCGCGCAGGCGCCGCGCGTCGCGCTCGACACCGAGTTCCACACCGAGAAGTCGTATACGCCGCACCTCATGGTCGTGCAGCTCCTGTTCGACGACGGCGTCGCGCTGGTCGACCCGCTCGCGCTGCGCGATCTCCGCCCGCTCGTCGACGCGCTGGCCAATGCGCGCATCGTGGGGCATGCGCTGTCGTCGGACCTGCGCATCCTCGCCGACGCGTTCGAGGCCCTCCCGCGCGAGGTGTACGACACGCAAGTCGCCGCCGCGTTCGCCGGCTACGGCCTGTCGATCTCGCTGCTCGATCTCGTGCGCGACCTGTGCGGCGTGACGCTGCGCAAGTCGCAGACGGTCAGCGACTGGAGCACGCGGCCGTTCACCCCCAAGCAGGTGGAGTACCTCGTCGACGACGTGCGCTATCTCTTCACGCTCGAGGACGTGCTGCGCGAGCGGCTGCGCGCGCGTGGGCGCGAGCCGTGGGCCGACGAGGAGATGCCGGCGCTCACCCAGCTTCGCACCTACCGCAACGACCCCAAGCGCCTGTACCTGCGCGTGTCCGGCAACGCGCGCATGAACCGCCGCGAGCTGGGCATCCTCAACGAGCTCGCGCAGCTCCGCGACCGCTACGCGCGCGAGCGCAACATCCCGCTCAAGTACGTGCTGCCCGACGACGTGATGGTGGGGCTCGTGCAACTGCGCCCGAAGTCCGTCGACGAGCTGTCGCAGCTGCGGCGCATCGACGCCGGGACGCGGCGCAACCTCGGCGAGCGCATCATCGAGGCCGTGAAGCGCGGCGAGGCCATCCCCGACGACGAGCTGCCGCCGCGCGCGCCCAAGCCGCTAGGCCCGCAGCGGGAAGCGCTCGTGTCGACGATGGCCGTGCTCGTCGGTGCGCTCGCCGCCGAGAACGACGTGCCCACCACGCTGTTGCTGCCGCGCGCGGCGCTCGAGCGGATCGCGCGCGAGGCGCCGCAGACGCCCGAAGGCTTGGGCGACGTCGTCAACCTCACGTCGTGGCGGCGCCAGCTCGTGGTCGATCCGTTGTGGGAGCTGCTGTCGGGCGATTCGGTGCTGCGCGTGCGCGGCTACCGCGACGCCGACCCGCGCACGGTTTTCGAGCGGGCGATGGTCCCCACGGACTCAGCCTAGCATCAGCGCGAGACGGCCGGTGCCGCGCCGCTGGGACCGCTGCCGCCGTCCTCCACGAACGACACCTGGCCGTTGCTGTTGGCGAACGGCACGACTTTGACGACCGTGTTCGCGGGGGTCCCCGGCGGATCGCAGACGAGCGTGTAGTCGACGCGGACGGCCGGGACGGTGCCGGCCTCGCGCGACACGTTGGCGACGTTGTTGACGCGAATGTCGCACCGCTGGTTCGGTTTGCGCTGCACCGCGACGAGCAGCATCTTGTCCTTGAAGAAGTCCGGACCGACCGGTTCTTTGTTCGCGCTGAAGTCGAACATCGTGTGCAAGTCTTTCCAGTTGCGCACGGCGGAGAAGATCACGAAGTCGCCGCTCGCGTCACGCCGCACTTCCTGCCCTTTCGCAGCCGGGGCCCAGCCGCCGGGCCCGCGGATCCTCTTCGTCGGCGAACACCGCGTTCTCGCGGTTGTTGCCGGGCGTGTCCCACGTGTAGCCGGCGGCGATCGGGTACGGCCACTCCATCGCGGCCACCGGGGGGCCCGCGGCGAGCGCGTCCTGCGCCGCGTACGCCGGCGCGAGCCGGTGCTGGTTGATGTCGAGCAGCGAGCGGCAGTTCACCGCGGCGTTGTCGGGCACCGACGCGGGCCACGCACCGCACTGCGTGAGCTCGTCGTTGGGCACCTTGAACGGATCCGCCGGGTTGGGGATGTCGTTGTCGCGCGCGAACGGGACGTTGAGGTCGCGATCCGCGACGGCTTTGTACGAGCGCAGGTACGCGTCGTTGACGAGCTTCATCTGCGGGAACTTCGTGCAATTCTTGTTGGCGGCGAGCCCGTCGTTCACGCGGCGGTACGCGGTCTCGTAGCTCGCCGTGTCTCTGCGATTGAGCGCCTCGCCGGCGTCGCGCGTGGCTTGCAGCGCGACCTGGCACGGATCGGCGGCGTTGCTCTTGGCCGGACGCTGCGCGCTGTCGTTGTTCGCGATCTGCGTCCGGCAGTTGTCGCGCACGTTGCGCGGCAGCTTCGACCACGCCGAGCACTGCTGCAGCAGCGGCTTCGCCAGCGCAAAATCCGTGGACGCGCTCGGCCGGCCGAGCACGCGCTCCGCTTCCCCGCGCAGCGAATACAAGAACGCCTTGTTGACGAGGTACATCTGGCCGCGCACGTCGTTCTGCTCTTGCGACCGGTTGGCAAGCGACCCGCAGGCGTGTTCGTTCCAGTCGAGGCCCGCGTTGACTTGGTCCAGCGTCTTGAGCGCATCATCTTGCGACGCGTACTGCGTCTTGAGCCGCCCCGCGGCTTTCTGCTCTTCCACCAGGGCCGCATGGCAGGGCGAATGCAGCCGGATCATCGTCTGATCCTCGGCGGCGGTGACGGGCGCACCCGCGGCCCCGGTCACGAGCAGCAGGGCGAATGCGAGCACTGCGCGGGCGGAAAGTCGAGTGCGGTCGATCACAGCTTTTGCTTACTCCGTAGGTCGGCCACGTTCCCTCAGCCCGGCGGCTTCGGCGAGGGCGACGCAGACGCGGGCGATGCAGGCGCGGGCGACGCCGCGGCGCTGGGCGCAGCCACTGTCCCCTCGTAGTGGCGGTTGTAAGCGAGCTGCGTTCGGCAATCTTCCGCGGTGCGCGTGCCGGCGAGACCGGGCGTGGTCGTGCACTGCGTAAGCAGCTGGTTCGCGCGCGCGAGGTCGCGGCGCCAGTCACCGACGTTGAGGTCGTGCGCCGCCGCGGCCCGCACCGACAGCAGATAGGCCTCGTTGACGAAGCGCTGCTGCGGGTTGGCGCACGACTGGTTGATGGTGAGGCCCGCGACGGCGGCGTCGTATGCCGCCTGGCGCGTGACGGTCGTGCCCGCTGCGGTCCGCTGGTACCCCAACGCGTCCGCGCAGGCGTCGCGTGGCGCCGCCGCCGCAGGCCGCGCCGCCGCCGAGGACCGCCGCCGTGCCGGCCACGGCGGTCAGAAAGGCGAGCGCCGACGCGCGTGCACGAATCGTCACCCTCGCATCCTTCCCGCGCGCGACGCAACCATGCGCGGGTCCGCCCGAAAACCCGACTCACTCGGCGAGCGCGCGAAAGAACCGAGCCACGCGCTCCGGATCGTAGGAGCGGTCGGCGGCGAGCTCGCGCTCCGTCCACGCGCGGAACGCGGCGAGGTCCACATCGGCTGCCCGGCCGCGCGCGACGGACAGCGCGACCTCCAGCGCCGAGCGGTCGCCCCAGGCCCAGTAATGCAGGAAGCGGTCGCGCACGACGTCCGTCGGCGCGAGCACGTGCAGCAGCGCGTCGTCGCGATGGTCGGTGCGCCACGCCGTGACGCGTTCGCGCCCGATCGCGAGCGGCCCGATCGGAAACTCGATCGTGTACGGCAGCTGGGGATGGCGGTAGAAGTCCTCGGCGGCGCGCTCGTAACCGATCGACTCGAGCGCACGGTCCACCACCACGCGCGCGCGGCCGACGTGCAGCACGAAGTCGACGTCGAGCGACTGATAGCGCTCGGGCACGTAGTACGCCGCCGCGCTGCCGCCGCACAACACGGCGGTCTCGCCCGCCCGGTCAAGCGCGGTGCACACCGCGAACGCCACGTCGGCCAGCGTTGCGTGCGCCGCGAGGCGGGTCACAGCGGCTTGCCGATCCGCCGCGGCCGCTCGCGCCGCGTTGCGGCGCGCTCGCGCACCTCGGGATACGCGTCCACGAGCCGCTCCAGCAGCGCGCGCAGCTCGACCGCGCCGTACCAGCGCCGGTTCAGCACGGCGACGCGCGCGCGGCCGATCTCGCGCGACACCACCACCCCGGTCCGTTCCAGCGCGATGACCGCGCGGTGCACCGCAGTGGGGCTCGCGTCGATCTGGCGCGCCAGCTCGCGCAGGTGGAGGCCGTTCTCGCTCAGGGCGAGGCGGGCGAGGATTCGGTCCCGCAGGACCGAGCCGAACAGCGCCGGGCGAAGGTCATCGCGCACCGCGCCATTGTCCCGGAATCCGGAACAGGTGTCAACGAACTGCGTACAGCGGGCGGGAGCACCCTTCCGGCGCTCCGCCGAACGCAGTCCGATGCCATGAGCCATCCGAACAGCTTCTCCGCCCGCGACACCCTGCGCGCAGGCAACCGCGAGTACACCTACTTCCGGCTGGCCGCGCTGGGCGCCGGCTACGACCTCGCCACGCTCCCGTACTCGCTCAAGATCCTCCTCGAGAACCTGATCCGCCACGAGGACGGGCGTTCGGTGACGAAGGACGACGTCGCGGCGCTCGCGTCGTGGCAGCCCGGTGCGCCGTCGAGCAAAGAGATCGCGTACCGCCCGGCGCGCGTGCTGCTCCAGGACTTCACCGGCGTGCCGTGCGTGGTCGACCTCGCGGCGATGCGCGACGCGATCGCCGAGTTCGGCGGCGATCCGAAGAAGATCAACCCGCTGCAGCCCGTCGAGCTCGTGATCGACCACTCCGTGCAGGTCGACGTGTGGGCGTCGCCCGACGCGTTCGAAAAGAACGCGCAGCTGGAGTTCGAGCGCAACGGCGAGCGTTACGCGTTTCTCAAGTGGGGCCAGTCGTCGCTCGCCGGTTTTCGCGCGGTGCCGCCCGATACGGGGATCGTGCACCAGGTCAACATCGAGTATTTGGCGCGCGTGATCTTTGGCGCCGGCGGTGCGGGCGAGCCGCACCCGGGCGGCACGACGGTGGCATACCCCGACACGGTCGTCGGCACCGACTCGCACACGACGATGGCGAACGGTTTGGGCGTGCTGGCGTGGGGCGTCGGCGGCATCGAAGCGGAGGCGGCGATGCTCGGGCAGCCGGTGACGATGCTGATCCCCCACGTGATCGGGTTCAAGCTCACCGGTAAGTTGCGCGAAGGCGTGACCGCAACCGACCTGGCGCTGCAGATCACGCAGATGCTGCGCAAGAAGGGCGTCGTCGGGAAGTTCGTCGAGTTCTACGGCGCCGGCTTGTCGTCGCTGCCGGTCGCGGACCGCACGGTGATCGGCAACATGTCGCCCGAGTACGGCTCCACCGTGGCGATCTTCCCGGTCGACGCGCTGACGCTCGACTATCTGCGCTTGACGGGACGCGCGCAAGAACAGATCGACTTGGTCGAAGCGTATGCGAAGGCGCAGGGAATGTTCCGCAGCGACGACTCGCCCGAGCCGCGGTTCTCCGACACGCTTGCGCTCGATTTGGGCGACGTCGTGCCGAACCTCGCCGGCCCGCGGCGGCCGCAGGACCGCGTCCCGCTCACCGACGTGAAGCGCACGTTCAACCTCGCTTTGGAAGAGTGGCAGAACGCGCGCGGCAGCGGCAACGGCAAACAGGTGGACCGGTTCGCGAGCGAAGGCGGCGGCACGGCCGTCGCGGCGCACCAGCGCACCGACGTTTCCGACGGCGCCGTCGTCATCGCGGCGATCACGTCGTGCACGAACACGTCGAACCCGGCGCTGCTCATCGGCGCGGGCCTGCTCGCGAAGAAAGCCGTCGAGAAAGGGCTCAAGGCCGCACCGTGGGTGAAGACGTCGCTCGCACCGGGCTCGAAAGTCGTCACCGACTACCTGCTCAAGGCGGGACTGACGGAATATCTCGACGCGCTCGGCTTCAACCTCGTCGGCTACGGCTGCACGACGTGCATCGGCAACAGCGGCCCGCTCGGCGAGGACGTGGCGCACGCGGTCGCCGAGCACGACCTCATCGTCGCCGCGGTGCTGTCGGGCAACCGCAACTTCGAGGGCCGCATCCATCCGCAAGTGCGCGCGAACTACCTCGCGTCACCGCCGCTCGTCGTCGCGTACGCGCTCGCCGGGCGCATGGACGTGGACCTCACCACCGAACCGCTGGGCCGCACGGCGACCGGCGAAGACGTATACCTGAAAGATCTGTGGCCGACGAGCGCGGAGATCGACGCCGCGTTAGCGGCCGCGGTGTCGGACCAGCTGTTCCGCCGCCGCTACGCGGACGTGTTCGCCGGCGACCAGCGCTGGTCGTCGATGAACGTTCCGGCCGGCGAGCGCTACGCGTGGGATGAGAAATCAGAATACGTAAAGCGCCCGCCGTACTTCGACGGGATGTCGAAGCAGCCGGCCGCCGTGAAGGACATCACCGGCGCGCGCGTGCTGGTGATGGTAGGCGACTCGGTGACCACGGATCACATCTCGCCCGCCGGCAACATCTCGAAAACGTCACCGGCGGCGAAGTACTTGATGTCCAAAGGCGTGGAGCCCGCGGACTTCAACTCGTACGGCGCACGGCGCGGCAACCACGAGGTGATGGTGCGCGGCACGTTCGCGAACATCCGCCTGCGCAATCTGCTGGTGCCCGGCGTCGAAGGCGGCGTGACGCGCTATCTTCCGGCGAACGAGCAGACGTCGATCTTCGACGCGTCGGAACGCTATCGTGCCGATGGCACGCCGCTCATCGTGCTCGCCGGCAAAGAGTACGGCAGCGGTTCGTCGCGCGACTGGGCGGCGAAAGGCCCGTACCTGCTGGGGATCAAGGCCGTCATCGCGGAGTCGTTCGAACGCATCCACCGCTCGAACCTCATCGGCATGGGCATCTTGCCGCTGCAGTACCGCACCGGTGACACGCGCGAGTCGCTAGGCCTCACCGGCGAAGAGACGTTCGCGATCGAAGGCGTGGCGGCAAAACTCGAGCCCGGCATGACCGTGAACGTCACCACAACGGACGCGAGCGGCGGAAAGAAACAATTCGAAGCCCTGTTGCGCATCGACACCCCGGACGAAGCGGACTACTACCGCCACGGCGGCATTCTGCAGTACGTCCTGCGGTCGCTCGCGACCGCCTGATCGCGCAGGCGCGACGCAATTACCGCAGCAGCCACATCCGGCTGCTGCGGTAGTCGAAGACCGTTTCGAAGCGGCGCAGGATTTCCACGCCCACGTTGCCGAGCTCGCTCGGATCGTTCGCCGCCCCCTTTTTCATGATGCTCAGTTCCAGCGGAATGTCGTGCAGCACGACGGGACCGAGTTGCACCGTGCTCGCCTGCGCGCGTAACGCGGCCGCGAAGCCAGCGACCGCGCCCGTTGCGATGAACTCGTCGGCTTTGTAGCGCGCGATCAGCCCGTGCGCTTTGACGAACGGTGCCATGACCAGCAACGCGTTCGCGTCGCCGGTGTCGATGCCCAGCGCGCCCGGCATGCCGTCGAGCGCGCCGTCGATCTCCGGTTCGCACCCCGATAACCGCATCGGGATCGATGCGTCGCGGAGGCCGAAGTTGCGCACGTCGCGCGTGAGGTCGACGCGCTTGCGTGCGAAGTCGAAGCGCACCGCGAAGCGCAGCATTACCTCGCAGCCGATCGTCCCGTCGATGCCGTCGCTGTCGCCCGCGATCACCGCGAACGGCTGATCGCGCAGCTCCGCGCTGCCGATGCGCAGGCGTTTGGCGGTCGTGTAGCGCCGCGGTACAACGCCGGCACCGAAGCCGCCAACTTTCGCGTCGCCGACCACGTTCAGGCGAAGCCGGCGCGCGACGCTCGGCGTGACGTCGTTCGACGCGCCCGTGTCGAAGAGCACGCGGATCGGCGGCCCGTCGTCGATGCGGATCGGGATCAGCGGATGCCCGCGGCGCATCTCCATGGGGATCGACGTGGTGCCGTCGAGCGTGGCGTCGTGCGGTGGCGGCGGCGGATCGAACGTGCCGTCCGGCACGGTCGCGAGCGGTTCGACGCGGCGGACGTGTTCGCGCGCGACGCCGAAGCGCGTCGCGAGCTCTTGGCGGAATGCGATGACGACGTCGCCGGCGCGCCGGTAGTCGCCATAGCGCGCGTGCGCCGGCTCGCCGCCGGAATCGTCTTCGATCTCGCTCACCAAGCCCGTGCGCCGGTCGAGCGTCACGTCGATCGGCGCCGACAGCCCTGCGTACCGCAACCGCACGACCAGCTCGCCGCGACGGTTGCGCGTGGTGCTGACGCGGGGTTGCTCGGGTCCGCGCCGTCCCACGAAGTGCGCCCACGCGAGGCTGTCGAGCCGAGCTTGAGCGTTGCCCTCGACGATCGGCATGCCGGTGGCGTCGGCGCTCCACGAGCGCGTGCCGTCGAAGCCGTCGCTCGACGAAAGCGGTCCAGCGGAGAGGCGTTCGGCGTATCGCCCGGTCGCGAGGTCGATGAGGCTCGTCTCGGTGCCGCGCACGCCGTCGACTTCGATGTCTTGGAACAGCCGCACGTAGCGCTGCGCCGTGGCGCCGGCCCGGATCACGCGAACGTCCGGCGCCGGCGCGGCCTGGCCCGAGCGCGTGAGCGCGATGGCGGCGGCGAGCGCGAGCGGGGAGATCATCGCGCTCGCTTCCGCGGCGCTCGTAGGCGCGACCTCTGTGGCAACACGCGTCTGCGGCCAGCAGTATTTCGCGCGGCGCTCGCGTACGACGCTGCGATGACCGCGCGCACCATTCCCCCCGAGCTGACGCTCGCCGACGTCGATCGCGCGGCGGCACTGGTGCACGAAGTCGTCCCGGTGACGCCGGCGTATCGCTGGCCGCTCCTGTGCGAGCGGTTTGGTGTCGACCTCCATCTCAAGCACGAGAACCACACGCCGCTCGCCTCGTTCAAAGTGCGCGGCGGACTGACGTACGTCGCGGCGCTGCGCGAACGCGCGCCGCACGTGACGCGCCTGGTCAGCGCGACGCGCGGCAACCATGGCCAGGGCGTCGCGTTCGCCGCGGCGCGCGCCGGCTTGCGCGCGACGCTCGTCATCCCACACGGCAACTCTTCGGAGAAGAACGCGGCCATGCGGGCGCACGGCGCGGAGCTCGTGGTGCACGGGCGCGATTTCGACGAAGCGAAGGCATACGCCGAGACGCTCGTCGCGTCCGATCCGCACGCGGAGTTCGTGCCGAACTATCACCGCGATCTCGTGTCCGGCGTTGCGACGTACGCGCGCGAGCTGTTCGCGGCCGGCACGTTCGACGTGGTCTACGTGCCGATCGGGCTCGGTTCGGGGATCTGCGCCGTCATCGCCGTGCGCGACCTGCTCGGGCTCGACACCGAAGTCGTGGGCGTCGTCACCGAGCGGTTCCCCGCGTACGCGCGCGCGTTCGAACAAGGTCGGGGCGTCGAGACGGAACTCGCCGAGTCGGTCGCCGACGGCATGGCCGTGCGTGCCACCAATCCCGCGGCGCTCGCGGTCATCCGCGCGGGCGCCGCGCGCATCGTCGCGGTCCCGGAAGCGGCGATCCGCGACGCGATGCGCTGGATCTTCACCGACACGCACAACGTCGCCGAAGGCGCCGGTGCCGCGGCGGTTGCCGCGATCGCCGCCGAGCGCGACCGGCTGCGCGGCAAGCGCGTCGCCGCGGTGCTGACCGGGGGAAACGTGGACGCGGCAGTATTCGCGGCGGTTCTCGCGTAGGAGGCGGGATGATCCCTCGTCAGGTGGCGATCCTCTCGTTCGAGGGGCCGGACCGCTACGCGTCCATCGGCGGGCTCGCGACGCGCGTCACGCAACTCGCGCGCGCGCTCGGCGCCGCGGGCCACGACGTGCAGCTGTTCTTCCTCGGCGATCCCAACCTCGAGGCGGTCCAGACCACCGATCCCGGCGTGACGCTGCGGCGCTGGTCGCAGTGGATCTCGGCGCAGCACCCGCGCAACGCGTACGACGGCGAAGCCGGCAAGGTGCACGACTGGGGGATCAGCCTGCCGCCGTGGATCGTCGACGAGCTCGTCGCGCCGGCGCACGCGCGCGGCGAGCGCGTGCTCGTGATCGCCGAGGAGTGGCAGACCGTGAACGTAGCGATCGCGATCGACCGGCTCGCACGCGAGCGCGGCGTGCGCGGCGGCCTCACGCTGATGTGGAACGCGAACAACACGTACGGCTTCGAGAAGATCCACTGGCCCACGCTGACGCGCGCCGCGGCGGTGACGGCCGTCAGCAAGTACATGAAGTTCGAGCTCGCGCAGTGGGGTGTGCACGCGCTCGTCATCCCCAACGGGATCGATCCCGCGCTGCTCGACGGCGCCGATCCCGAACGGACCAAAGCGATCCGCGAAGCGTTCGGCGAGCGCCCGACGTGCGTGAAAGTGGGCCGCTTCGATCCGGACAAGAACTGGCTCCAGGCGATCGACGCGCTCGCCGACGTGCGCGCGTCGGGCGCCGACGCGCGCTTGATCGTGCGCGGTGGCAAAGAGCCGTACGGCGACGTGGTGTTCGGCCGCGCGCGCGAGCGCGGGCTCACCGTCGAGCGCCTCGCGTACGAAGGCAGCGATTGGCGCGAGTTCGCCAAGCGGCTCGCCGTCGTCGACGCGGCCGTCGTGCACGTCCGCGCGTTCCTCGATGAGCCGACGCTCTACGCGCTGTACGCCGCGGCCGACGTGGTGCTCGCGAACAGCGGCAAGGAGCCGTTCGGGCTGGTCGGACTCGAGGTGATGGCGGCAGGCGGGATCGTCGTGTGCGGCGCGACCGGTGAAGAATATGCCGAACCGTTCGTCAACGCGATCGTCTGCGACACCGGCGACGGCCGCGAGCTCGCAACGTACCTGTGCGCGCTCTTCGACGACGCGAACCTCGCCGACGAGTTGCGCACCAACGGCGCCGAAACCGCCGCGCGCTACACGTGGGCGCACGCGCTGGAGTCGCTCGGCCGCAAGATCGAGTACGTCAACGCCATCGCGAAGTAACCAGCTGCCGCGCGCCGAAGGCTGATCGATGGACACGCCGCATGCAAACGGCCCGGTCATGCTCGTCACCGGCGGCAGCCGCGGGATCGGCGCCGCGATCGTGCGCGCGGCGGCTGCGGCCGGCTACGAAATCGCGTTGACCTACGCCGACGACCGCGCGGCCGCCGAAAACGTCGCGGCGGAGGTGAACGGCACCGGGCGGCGCGCGGTGATCGTCCGAGCGGACGTCGCGCGCGAAGAAGACGTGCTGGGCGTATTCGCCGCGGTCGACGACGCGTTCGGGCGCCTCGACGCGCTCGCGATCAACGCCGGCATCACCGGACGGTTCACGCGCGTCGAGGACGTCGACGTTGCCACGCTCGAGCGCGTGCTCGCCGTCAACGTGACCGGGGCGTTCTTGTGCGCGCGCGAGGCCGTGCGACGTATGTCGACCGCGCGCGGCGGTTCCGGCGGCGCGATCGTGGTGGTGTCGTCGCGCGCCGCCGGGCTTGGCTCGCCCGGCGAGTACGTGCACTACGCGGCGTCGAAAGCTGCCGTCGATGCGCTCACGCGCGGGCTCGCGAAAGAGGTCGCGCGCGAGGGGATTCGCGTGAACGCCGTTGCGCCGGGCCTCATCGACACCGAGATTCACGCGCGCGGCGGGCGACCCGAGCGCGTTGCGCGGATCACGCCGACGATCCCGATGGAACGCATCGGCACGGCGGACGAAGTCGGCGCTGCGGTGCTGTGGTTGCTCTCGAAGGAAGCATCCTACGTGACGGGCACGATCGTCGACGTCTCGGGCGGCCGGTAAGCGCACGCGCGGCACGTTGACGCGTCGACGGAATCACTGCGCAAGCTGCCGCGTAATACGCCCGTACTAAGCGCGTCGCCGTTCAATCGTCAACGCACGCGCGCCGCGTCTGCCTGCAAAGTTTTCGTGCGAAAGTACGGCGTATTCTTAACCGACAAAGACGGGTGTTGCATCACATTTCGCGATATGGTGTACCCGCGGTTCGCGCCCGCCGCTGGGCAGTAGGGCGCATCACCACGGTACGTTCGCTCGATCAGTTTGATCGAACGGCGGACTCTCGTCGAGTCCTCGGCGTTCAGTCGCCGCCGTCTCCGTTTGGAGCCATTTCACGGATGAAGCTCATTCTCTCGGCTGGAATCGCAGCCGCGCTCGCCTTATGCGGGTGCGGTAGTTCGCATGGGACGGCCACGGCGGTCCCTGCCGCCGCGGTGTCCGGCCAAACGCATCAGACCCACGTTCGGCATCTCAAGAACGGCCGCAGCCCGCAGGACTTCCTAGGCGGTGCGCCCGGCCTCCGGTTCTCTCTCTCGATCAGCCTCTTCGACGCGCCGCTCATCGGAGCGAACGCGGCGAACGCCAAGTTCAACGCCGGTATCGTCGGCGTCGACGCCATCGATTCCGCAGGCGATTCGTGGCAGCTGATCGCAAACAGCGATCCCCAAGTCGTCGACTTGCTGCAGCTGCAGTCCTTGTCGTTCGCAATGGGGAGCGGGTCGCTGCCCGCCGGAACGTATCCGTCGGTCCAGCTGCTGCTCGATCCGGCCACCACGACCGTCACGTACAACGGTCAAACGTACCCCGCGCGCTTCACCGATCCCAACCACCCGTGGTGGGATCCGGCGCAAACCATCGAGGCGGTCAACGTGCCCCTCACCGTCACCGGCAACGGCGGCGACGACCTGCACGCGACGCTCGACTTCAACGTGTTCCAATCCGCAAACCTCGCCGACGGCGTCGTGTACCTCACGCCGACCGTGGCAGGCGGCATGGGATCGCCGACGATCAACGGTACCGTCGCGAACGCGGCGGGCCAGCCGGTTTCCAACGCGACGGTGATCGCGACGGACGCGCACGGCGTCGTCGCCAACGCGACCATCACCGCGGCGGACGGCTCGTACCACATCCGCGGGATCAACCCCGGCGGCTACACCGTCAGCGTCGTGAACACGTTCACGACGAATGCCGGCATCACCGTCACCGCCTCCGGCGCCGACGTAGGTGCCGCTCCATCGGTGTACGCGGTCGTCGGGCCGAACACCCAACTCTCACTCGCTACGCTGCGCGACTAGGAGCTTCAGATGCCGGACACCATGGGCGTGTTCGTCGCTGAATCGCTCCGCGACGCACGCGTCGCTTTGCGTGCAGCGTTGTACGACGCCGCACTGGAGCTCCTAGAAGGCTGTGAGGACTGGCCGGCAGAGTTTGCCGAGCAGGCCGTCATCGTCAAGGCAGAAACGATCGGTCGCCGCGACCCCGTGGGCGCGGTGAGCTACCTGACCACCATCGAAGATCTCGCATCTTCGCCGGCGGGCCGGTTCCACTTCAACATCCAGCTCGGGAAGGCGCATGCGGCGGTCCGCAGCTTTTCCCAAGCAGCGTCCCGCTACACGGAAGCGCGCGCGCTCGCGCACGCGGTTCCAGACGGGATCCATACCATGGCGTATCACGATCTCCGGATGCGGTGGTTCCGTCGCGAGTGCGACCCCAGCGCCCCCGAAGTCGCGATCGCGCTCGCGCATCCCGACCCCAGCATCGCGTCGGCGGCTTATGCCTACCGCGCGTGGCTGCATGCCGGGAACGAAGACTATGCCGCTCACATCGCCGATCTGTGCCGTGCCGTCGAATACGCCACGCTGCCGACGGCGGAGCCGGTGGACGTCGCGACGCTGGCAACGTCGATTCACGCGCTCGCGCAAGTCGGTTTTGAAACGGCCAATGCAGACGCCGTCGCGGCAGCCCGCCGCGCGTCCGATGCGCTGGCGTGGACGCCCGACGTCGCCTTCCATCACTACACCGCGACCCGCGCATTCGGGTGGGACGTCTTCTTGCGAGGACGGGCGGCGGAAGCCCAGTGGGCGTTCAAAGACGCGCGCACATTGGCTCCGTCCTCGGCCTGTCGACTGACGGCCCATCTCGACCGCGCGTATGTCGCACGCATCTCCGGAAACGAGTTCTGGGCCGCAGAAGAGCTCGCTCACGCCGATGCGCTCACGTACGACGTGACGTGGGGCAACTCGCATGGCGAGGAGCGCCAGCTCCTGGTCACGCTCGCCGTGCTCCACGCCCCGACCGATGCGCCGCGGGCGCAGCGGTATGCCTCGATGTACGCCCAGATCGGTACGGAAAACGTGGACCCCGCGCTCGCGCTCCATCAGGACGTGCGCGCGGCCGCCCACGAGAAGTACGCGCTGGGCCGCATCGAGCAAACCCAGGGACGGCGTGACGCCGCAATCGCAGCGCTGCAAGACGCGTATGCGATTTTCGACCGAGCCTCGTTCCACTACCGGGCTTCGCTGACCGCAGCGGCGCTCGCCGAACTCACCGGAGAAGAGCGGTGGCGCGCATCGAGCGTCCACCATGCGAGCTTCTATCCGGACTGCCCCTTGGCGACGTTTGCGGAGGGCGCCCTGGCACGCGAAGAAGCGATGCCCGCGGAGCTCACCCCGCTGCAGCGCCAAATCGCTCGCGCCCTCTGGGGCGGAGCGGACCCGGCCGAGCTATCGCGCCGGTTCAGCAGGAGCATGTTCACGATCGAGAACCAGATCGCGGCCGTGTTTGGGGCGTTCGGGGTTACATCCCGAGCGGCACTCCTCGAGGAGGGCCGCCGGCGTTGCCTGGCCTGACCCTGCTCCTGATCGCAGCCGTGGGCGTCGCGCTTTGCGCGGCGCTCGCGGTTGCCGTCTTGGTGCGGCGTTTGCGGCGGTCGAGCGTTGCGGTGCAAGCCGCGCGCTCGGTCGCGGCCGACGCCACCGAGAAACGACTCAACGTCCTCGAAGCCGTCGGCGACGGGCTCTATATCGTCGACGACGACCTCGTCATCACCCACGTCAACGCCGAGGCGGAGCGGTTGCTGCACGGCGCCGCAGGCACCCTCGTCGGACAACGCCTCGACCGCATCGTCGATCCGCTTGCGTCCGAGCTCGTGCCGGAGATTCGCGAAGCGCGGCGGACGGCGCTGCCCGTTCAGCGCACGCACGCGTTTCCGGCGACCGGAACGTGGATCGAGCTGCGCATCCACGCGGCCGCCACGGAAACCTTGATCTCTCTGCGCGACGTCAGCGAGCGCACGCGCGCCGAGCGCCTCCGCGAGGAGAGCGAACAGCGGCTGCAGCTCGTCACGCAGCACGTCGACGCGGTGCTGTGGACCACCGATCGCGAAGGCCGTTTCACGACGATCTCCGGCGGCGCGCTGGACGAGCTGGGACTCGATCCCGCCGCGCTCCTTGTCTCACTCATCCGAGACGCTTCTTGACGCGAGCATTTTGCGCGACGTGTTCGCGGGCAAGCCGGCGCGCCTCGAACGCCTGCGCGCCGATCGCTGGCTGCGCCATCACATCGAGCCGCTGTCGGACGCGCGGCGCAACGTCGTCGGGGCCGTCGGCGTGACGATCGACGTCACCGAGCTCAAGCGCGCCGAGCACGTGCTGTTCGACGCCGCGCATCGCGACCGCCTCACCGGCTTGCCGAACCGTCTGTCGCTCGAGCAATGCCTCGCGACGGCGATCGCAGACGCCGATCGCGACCGCCGCGACTTCGCCGTGCTGTTCGTCGACCTCGACCGATTCAAAACCATCAACGATACGCTGGGCCATAACCCGGGCGACGACGTGTTGCGCGAGGTCGCGACCCGGTTGCAAGGCGTCGTTCGCGACGGCGACATCGTCGCGCGGCCCGGCGGCGACGAGTTCATCATCCTGCTCGCGAACGGCGGCGACGTCGTTGAAATCCAGAACGTTTCCCAGCGCATCCTGCGCGCGTTCGCAGAGCCGATCACCGCGGCGGACCGCGCGCTGTACGTCACCGCGAGCATCGGCGCCGCCGTGTTCCCCGCGCACGGCCGAGACGCCGAGTCGCTGATCGCGCATGCCGACGCGGCGATGTACCGCGCAAAGGGGATGGGCGGAAACCGCTTCTCGATGTTCGAGCCGTCGATGCAGACCGTCACCGTCGACCGCCTGTCGATCGAGCAAGACCTGCGCAACGCGGTCGCGGGCGGCGAGCTCGAGCTTCGCTATCAGCCGATCGTGTCGCTCGAGACGAACGCCGTCGTGGGCTGCGAGGCGCTGGTGCGGTGGCGCCACCCGCTGCGCGGGCTCATCGCGCCGGACACGTTCATCGGCTTGGCCGAAGAGACGGGCACGATCGTCGGGATCGACCGCTGGGTGCTGCGCGAGGCGTGCGCAGCAGCCGCGCGTCTGCGCGCCGCCGTGCCGGATTTCTGCGTCCACGTCAACGTGTCGTCGCGCGACCTGCGCGAGCCCGACCTGCCGGACGTCGTGGCGCAGGCGCTCGCGGACAACGGCCTGCCCGCCTGCGCGCTGTCGGTCGAGGTCACCGAAAGCGTTGCGCTGGACGACAGCGTCCTGCCGGTGCTCCGGCGGCTGCACGCACTCGGCGTCAGTGTGGCCATGGACGACTTCGGCATCGGCTATAGCTCGCTGTCCTATTTGAAACGGCTGCCGCTCTCGGTGCTCAAAGTCGATCGCGCGTTCGTGCGCGACGTGGTCAACGACAAGTACGACGAAGCAATCGTCTCGTCCATCGTCGCGATCGCGCACGGGCTAGGCTTCAAAGTGATCGCCGAAGGCGTCGAAGACGACGCGCAACTGCGCCGCATCGCCGCGCTGGGCTGCGACGAAGCCCAGGGATTTCTCCTCGGCCGCCCGCAGACGCTGGCCGCGTTCGAAGCCGGCCTCCGGCGCTCCGCGCACCCGCAATTGCGAGCGGCCCCGCCCCCGCCGCTGCACGCGCTCGCGACGGGCTAGCTACGTGCCGCGCGGAGCGGCGCGCAGCTCGACGCTGCCGATGCGCAGGTTCGAGGCGACCCGAAACCGCTGCGCGGCCAGCATACGTTGCTGCTCCGCGGTAGACGGGTCGGTCGAGACGCGTCCGGTGGTGGCTTCGATGACGACCGCCAGGCCCGCGCCGGCCACTGCCGGACCGCCCAGCTCGCGCAGCGCTTTGGTGATGTCGTAGGTGAGCGTCCGCCTAGCCGCGGCGCCGTAATCGAAAGCGCCGAACCACGAGATCGTGCCGACGTGCCGCCGCGCAGCGGGATTGCTTTGTTCTGCCACATAGACGTTGAACTGCGTGCCGGGCGGCTCGTCCGCCGTCACGTCGTGCAGCACCAGCTTCACGGCTCCGGCGGTGTCCAGATCGGCGAGCACGCCGCGGAGCTTGGCCGTGGGAACGTCGATGTGGATGCGGGTCTGCGGGCCCCTGATGGCCACGTCCTTGGACGAGCCGAGCACGATGCCGGGGTTTAGTGCCTGCTTGGCATCGGCCTGCGGGGGGGCGGCGATCGCAATTCCGAATAGGGCGACCGCAACCAGCGCGTGAACGATCCGGCGGGCGATTGTAGCGTTCATCGAGAGCCTCCACTGCGGTGAACGCAGTCGAGCGAAGCGACGGCACCGTACGACCCGGGCAGAGCGAAAATCTCATGAAAAAAACGCCTTCCCGCCGAGAGCGGAAAGGCGTTCGTTTCACCGGTCCCCGGTTGGCTATCTGCCGGCGGGGGCCGCTCGGAGGTCGACTTCGCCGATGCGGACGTTCGACGCAGCCCGGAACTCGGTCGCCGCCGCTCGTACGTCAGCTTTGGCTTGGCCGCTGGGGACGCGTCCGCTGGTCGCTTCGAAGATGACGGTCACGCCCGAGCTGACCAATGACGATCCGCCCAAAGCGCGCAGCGCCGCGGTCGCATCATACGTGAGGGTCCGGTGCACCGGGGCGCTGTCGCCGTGATGGGTGCCGAACACAGCGAACCATGAGATCGTGCCGACGCGCTGGCGCACCGTGGGATTCGATTTTTTCGCTACATAGACATTGAAGAGCGCGCCCGGCGGTGCGTCGGCCGCCACGTCACGTAGGACCAGCTGCGTCGTCTGCGCGGTGTTCAGGTCGGCGAGCGCATTGGTGAGGTTCGGCTTGGGGACCGGGATGTCGACGGCGGTCTGCGGGCTGGTGATGGCCACGGCCTTTTTCGAGCCGAGGGTCTTCACTTGAACGTCCGCAAGCGGACGTGCTGCGCGGTTCTTCAAGGGCGTCGCCCCCGGCCGTCTGCAGTTGCTCTCGTTGTCGTAGACGTAACCGAGCTTGGATTCGAAGACGAAGTCGCTCACCGGCTTGGTGACCTGGGTGCCTGTCGCGTCCACGAAGGTGAACTTCTGCGTGTACCACGGGCCGGTCGTGGACTGGGTGTGCAGATGCTGCCAGCACGACCACAGACGGTCGATGTTGGCGTGATGGTGATAGAACACGGGATCGTTGCCGGCGACCGGCACGTCACCCATGTGCGCCACGGGACAACCGCTCGACGGAGCGACGGTGCAGTGCACGTAACCGTGAATGTTCCCCTCGATGTCGAGCTCGTAGCTCAAATAGTCCGCATTCGACAGCGACGTGTCGACGTTGGTGCTCGCGGGGTCGAGCGTCGACGCCCCGCTGTTCATGCTCGCGTCGCGCTTGACGTCGTAGAATTCGGAGGTCGTGTCCCGGAATTGTGCCGGAACGGCGACTTGCGCCGGATTCGTGTAGTCCCAATAGGGCAAGCGCAGCGTGTTGTCTTGGGCGGCCCAGCGCAGCACTTGCTCGAAGTAGTACAGATACATGCGATGCCACCCGAAGAAATTCGCCTGCGTCCCGCGGGAGTGTTGGCACGTGGCCCATATCAGCGTGGCGATTGCATCAGGCGGGAGCTGGTCGACGATGGCAGGGCCGGTGGTCCCGTCGTAATAGGCGACGCCAGCCGGATCGCCGATATTCTGGAGGCGCTGGATTTGCCGCGCCACGGGGCCGGACGGGCTCTTCGGTCCGTAATAACCATGGATGTTTGCCCAGTACTCCCAGCTCCGCCGGTAATCAGCCGACGTCTTGGGAGCGCTGTTGAGCGATTTCATCTTTGTGATCGCTTTGTTCAGGCTGGCGAGACGCTTTGCACCGGCCGGTCCGCTGATGAAGCTCTCCCAGCTCATGCGCACCTGCGGCGGCACAGCCGTGCCGCCGTACCTCTTGACGTCGTGCGAGGCCTCTGCCGCCGGCGTTAGCTGCTTGGCGTCCGCCCGTGGCTGAGCGGGATTTGCAAACCCGAGCACTGCGACCGCGACGATCGCGCGAGCGGCCCACCGGGCGTTCCTATAGTTCATCGACGGCATCCCCCGGAAAGGGGCGGAACTCGCAGGGGTTTGAAGCGCGCCCCTGTCTCCCGAGAATCGGAAGTCCACCCTAGAGTGCGGTTCAAGCGAGCCGTCGGTGTCCCCTGCGCGCGCCGACAAACGTCTGTTCGACTTCCCGTGCCGTAGTGATATACTGACGCGTCACTTCCCGTGACCCGCCGCTCCGCGCGGCGTCTCACCTGCGCGATCTTTCGAAATAGACGATCGACCTCGCGCCTCGCTTTCGAAAGAATCGATGCAATCCACTTTTGACGCGCTGGGCCTCGGCCCGGCGTCCCTTAAAGCCGTGCGCGAGCTCGGCTTCACCACCCCGACCCCCGTTCAGGCTGCCGCGATCCCGCCGGCCCTCGCGGGCAAGGACGTCCTCGCCAGCGCCCAAACCGGCACCGGCAAGACGGCGGCGTTCGCGCTGCCGATCCTCGAAAAGCTCGCGACGCTGCCGCGCGGCAAGACGCGCGCGCTCGTGCTCGCGCCCACGCGCGAACTCGCCGCGCAGATCGCGCAGCACTTCGACGCGCTCGGCAAGGGCGCGAAGCTGCGCGTCGCCGCGATCTACGGCGGCGTCGGTTTTGGCGGCCAGATCGCTGCGTTCGCGCGCGGTACCGAGATCATCGTCGCGACGCCGGGCCGCCTGCAAGATCTCATGAACCAAGGCAAGGCCCGCCTCGATGACGTCGCCGTGCTCGTGCTCGACGAAGCGGACCGCATGCTCGACATGGGCTTCCTGCCCGCCGTGAAGCGCATCGTGACAAAGGTTCCGGCCAAGCGCCAGACGCTGTTCTTCTCCGCGACCATCGCGCCCGAAGTGCTCAAGCTGACGCGCGATCTGCTGCACGATCCGGTGCGCGTGGAGATGGTGCCGCAGAGCAATTCCACGACCGCCGCCGGCATCACGCACGTCGCATACACCGTCGCGCAGCAGAGCAAAACCGATCTGCTCGTCGAGCTGCTCAAGGACAACAACATCTACAGCGCGATCGCGTTCACGCGCACCAAAGCGCGCGCCAACCGGCTTGCGCTGGCGCTGGAGAAGCACAACGTCTCCGCCGAGCGCATCCACGGTGACCGTTCGCAGGCGCAGCGCACGCGCGCGCTGGCCGACTTCAAGCGCGGCAAGCTGCGCGTGCTCGTCGCCACCGACGTCGCGGCGCGCGGCATCGACATCGCGGACCTGGGCCACGTCGTGAATTACGACGTTCCGATGGTGCCGGAAGACTACGTGCACCGCGTCGGCCGCACGGCGCGCGCCGAGCAGACCGGCGACGCGATCACGTTCGTGTCGCACGACGAAGAGCGGCTGTTCCGCGACATCGAGAAGGCGGTCGGCCGCCGCATCGACCGCAACAAAGTTCCGTCGCTCCCCGAGCCCACGGCAACGAACCTTCACGCGCCTATGCCGGCCTTCGCCGCGCCGCGGCGGTTCGCGCCGGCTCGCAACTCGCAGACATTTCGTAGCAACGGGCCGAGCAACGGCAACTTTCAAAAACGGCGGGGACGCTGAGCCTCTTCGCCTAAACGCGGGCCCGTGACGATCCTCGTGGCCGTCACGGCCGCGCTCGCACTCCATGCATCACCCCCGCCCGCGAGCGCGGTTCCCGACCCTGGGCCGATCCCCGGCACACCGGTCGTTCGCGCCGCATCCGCTGCGAAGTCACCGCGCTTCGTGCGGCTGCGGCTGAACGTCATGGTCTATGGCGTACCAGGCCGCGGCGAGATCCTCGTCGATCGTACGCTGGGACGGTTCGTGCGCCGGTTCGACGCCGGCCCGGTGTCGGAGCGCGAAGGCTGGGACGGCCTGCGCGCCTGGCGTGCAGATGCGACCGGGATGCCGCGCATCGAAGGGAACGTCGACGAACGCGGCGCGATTCGCGCGTGGTCGCGGCTGCTCGCGCAGTCGTCCGGCGGCGGCCCGTGCGACTGCG
The DNA here is from genome assembly GCA_963792235.1 of Vulcanimicrobiota bacterium. Taxonomy (GTDB): domain Bacteria; phylum Vulcanimicrobiota; class Vulcanimicrobiia; order Vulcanimicrobiales; family Vulcanimicrobiaceae; genus Vulcanimicrobium. The sequence continues at coordinate 3,247 of CAWBVR010000024.1, read as the reverse complement.
GCTCGCGCGCGCCCGTCGTCACGCTCGATCCCGCGAGCGGCCGCGCGACCGCCGTCGCTTTGCACGTCGGCGAACAGACGCAGCGCGCGTCGTTCGACGACTACCGGCGCACGGGGGCGCTCGTCGTTCCGTTCGCCATCGCGAACGCGTCGGAGAACGGGACGTGGACGGCGCGCGTGCGCGCGGTCGAAACGCCCTCCACGGTGCCGGCCGCAGCGTTCGCGCCGCCGCCGGAACCGCACGACGCAACGCTGCGCGGGGTGGCAAGCGTGCCGATCGCGGGCGAGTCGGGCGCGCCGGTGATCGACGTCTCGGTGAACCATGGGCCGCCCCTGCATTTTCTGCTCGACACCGGCGGGCAGAACGCCATCACGCCGGACGCCGCGCAGCGCGCCGGGTTGAACGTCGTCGGCAGCGGCACCGTCGGCGGCGCCGGCGCGGGCCTCGCGAACGTGCGCTACACGAACGCGCGCAGCGTGCGCATCGGCGCGGCCGAACTGCGCGACCAGCCGTTCCTCGTGCTCGACTTCGGCGCGGGCGCGCCGTTCGACGGCATCGTCGGTTACGAGCTGTTCGCGCGGTTCGCGGCCCGCATCGACTTCGCCAACGGCGTGATGCAACTGGGCGCCGCCGCGCGCGCGTTCGCGGGCAACGGTGTCGTCGTTCCCATGATCCTCGACGAACGCCAGCCGCAGGTGGACGGCGCGCTCGACGGTCTGCCTTGTGCCGTCACGATCGATACCGGCAGCATCAGCGGGGCCGACGTGAACGCGCCGTTCGTGCGGGCACACGACCTCGTCGCGCGCTACAACGCCGCGCCGGGCGGCGACGCGATCCGCGGCGTCGGCGGCGCCGTGCGCGCGTCCGTCGCGCGCGCCGGGGAATTGCGGCTGGGCGCCTTGCGCATCCGCGACGTCCCGCTGCTGTTGACCGAAGCAACGGCGGGCGCCGAAGCGAATCCGACGGTCGCGATCAACCTCGGCGACCGCGTGCTGAGGCGCTACACGCTGGTGCTCGACTACCGCGCCGAAACGATCCGCTTCGACGCGCCTTCGCGGTAGCGTTCGGACCGCACGCGACGATGAGCTCGGTTATGCGCAGGGGGAACCCCGCTCCCCCTGCGCCACCCGGTTTTCGGTCAGGTTAGGTCGAGTACGAGCACGCGCTGTGGACGTTCGTGTATTCCTTCTGAATGTTGTACGAGTAGCCGCTCAGCGAGACGTTGCCGTAGCTGTTGCGGCAGATGTCGCCGATCTCGCCGCCGTAGTTGTTGTACCAGGCGACGTTGTTCGCTGCGACGTCGGGATCGGTGATCGTCTCGAACCACTCGTGCGAGAGCGTCGAGAGGGTCGAGTCGACGACTCGGCCGTTGGGGCTCGAGCAGCCGCTGATCGCTTGATACGGCTCGACCGAGTAGAGCGTGTGGCCGATGTCGCCGAAGTCGACGCTGCCGTGGTAAGCGCAGTAGCCGCCGTTTTGCGCGTAGCAGCCGCCCGCGCTGGCGCTGCACTGCTGCACGCCGGACTGCAGGAAGACGTGGTACATCTTACCGTAGCCGGTACCTGTGCTGACCGCGACGGCGTGGACGATGTTGTAGATGTCTTGATCCTGCAGCGTCCCCGAGGTGTTGTAGTTCACCTGGTAGCCGCCGCTGTACGGATAGCGCCCGTTCGCGGAGGAACCGGTATACTGGTCGATGATGTGCACGAACGAGCTGCTCGCGAGACGGCTCAGCGTCGTGCCGGGCGACGTCGAGCCCCAGCACGTGCCGGCGCAGTTGACGTAGAGGTTGTAGGACCCCGCGCTGGTCAGGTACGGCCCGCCGTAGTACGCGAGATCGTAAATGCCGCCCGTGCGCACGGCGCGCTGCCCGGTGGCGACGGTGCGAATCGGCTGGCCTTGCATCGGTACGCCGTGTGCCGATTCGTGCGAGACGCTGAACGAACCGGCGCCGCCGCTCGCTTCGACGGTTTGAACGATGCGTTCCTCACCCGACGTCGCGGGCGCTGGGGCAGTCTGCGCGGGCGTGACGGGCGCGAGCGCGGTCGTACCGCCGCCGCCCGAGCATCCGGCGAGGCCGCTCGCCAGAATAGCGCACGCAGCGCTAGCTGAGAACAATGCGGAATACACCCGCTTCCGAGTATTCATGTAATACACCCACTCCACTTTCTAAGTACGAGGTTCCGGTCGCTCTTCACACCAGCGCCGGCGCCTGGGAGTAATCTGGGTCCGACAGAAGTCGACCTGCTAACATTTCGAAAAATTCGCCGGCCTACGGCGAAGTGTGACGACTCTCGCTAGCTCGGCCGGCAACCGTGCGTCGGGCGTGCGCTAGCCCGCTGCAATAGCGCGCACGCGTTGGGCGATCTCGTCGGCGTAATGCGCGGCTTGTTCGTCGGAGGTGCCCTCCGCCCACACGTTCACCGAAGCTTCCGTGGCATCCGGCAGCACGAGCACCCAGCCGTGGTCGCGCGGCAAGCGGATGCCGTCGAGCGTCTCCACTTTGCCGTTTCCGCCGTGTGACGCTTCGTCGTGCAGCGAGCGCATCACCGCCCCTTTGCGGTCCCACGGGCACGGTACGACGCGCCCGGCGACGTGCCAGCGCGGGATCATCGCCGCGAGTTCCGAGAGTTTGCGGTGCTCGGCGGCGAGCAGCTCCATGATCTTGGCGGTCGCGTAGATGCCGTCGAACGCCGGCTGGAACTCCGGGAAGATCAGCTCGTAATTCATCCCGCCGGCGAACGCGAGATTGCCGCCCTCGCGCTCGGCGAGCGCCATCAGCGAGCGGCGGTCGCTGCGCGTGCGCACGATCGTCGCGCCGTTGTCCTCGGCGATGCGCTCGACGACGGTCGGCACGGTGAGCGGCATGGCGATGCGCGCGCCGGGCTTCGCGCGCGCGACGAGCAGCGTCAGCAGCGCCATCAGCCGGTTGCGCCCGATGATCTTGCCGGCGTCGTCGACGAGCGTCACCGTTTCGCCGTCGGCGTCGATCAGCACGCCGAGGTTTGCCTCGAGCGAGGTGACGACGGACGTGAGCTGCGACAGATGCCGTTCGCGGTCGTCGCGGAACGTGCGCACCTTGCCGGCGTCGAAGTACGCGTTGAGCGCGATCTGCTCCACCCCAAGGGCGCCAAGGACCTGCGGCAGCACGATCGACGCGTTGCCGAACGCGTAGTCGATCACGGCGCGGAAGTTCGCCTCTTTGAGCGCCTGCGCGTGCAGGGCCGAGGTGAATGCGGCGGTGTAC